>NZ_JAAMQJ010000032.1 GCF_013523125.1 Pseudomonas entomophila
CTGGCTGATGCTCAACGGCCAGGTCTACGGCGGCGAGCTGAGCCTGGCGTTCAGCTTCAGCGCGCAGATGTTCGCCCCGGCGACCATCGAGCGCCTGGCGCGGGCCTACGAGGCCGAGCTGACGGCGTTGATCGCCCACTGCGACAGGCCGTGCGGGCTGACGCCCTCGGACGTCCCGCTGGCCGGCCTGAGCCAGGCGCAACTGGATGCGCTGCCGCTCGACCCGGCGCAGGTGGAGGATCTGTACCCACTGTCGCCGATGCAGCAGGGCATGCTGTTCCATACCCTGTCCGACGAGGGTGATGCGCTCTACGTCAATCAGCTCAGCCTGCCCGTCGAAGGGCTGGACGAAGCGCGTTTCCGCGCCGCCTGGCAGCAGGTGATCGACCGTCACGAGATCCTGCGCACGTCGTTCCACTGGGAAGGCCGGCAGGGCGCGCCGCTGCAAGTGGTTCATCGCCATGTCGAGGTGGCCATGCATGTGCTCGACTGGCGCGACCGTACGGTGGCTGCTGACGACCTGGACGCCTTGACCAAAGAGATCCGTGAGCAAGGCTTCGCCCTCGACCAGCTACCCCTGCAGCGGCTCACCCTGGTGCGCACGGCCGGCCAGGCCCATCACCTGATCTGGACCAGCCACCACATCCTCATGGATGGCTGGAGCAGTTCGCAGCTGTTCGGCGAGGTGCTGGAGCAGTATGCCCACGGTCGCATCAGCGGCGACAGCGGCCGTTACCGCGACTTCATCGGCTGGCTCCAGGCGCAGGATCCGCAGCGGTTGCAGGCCTACTGGCAGACGCGCCTGCAACCGCTCGACGCGCCGACCCTGCTGAGCCAGGCGGTGCACCCCCGGCAGACCGGTGACCTGCCAGGGCACCAGGCGCTGTATACCCGCTGGGACGCCACGCGCACGGCGGCCCTGCAACAATACTGTCGGCAGCACGGCATCACGGCCAACACCTTGATCCAGGGGGCTTGGCTGCTCGTGTTGCAGCGTTACACGGGCCAGCGCTGCGTGGCGTTCGGCGCCACCGTGGCCGGTCGTCCCGAAAGCCTGCCCCAGGCTCAGCAGATGCTGGGTCTGTTCATCAACACCCTGCCGGTCATCCAGACCGTCGAGCCGACCCAGCCTCTGGATCAGTGGCTGCAGCAATTGCAGAGCGACAATCTGGACCTGCGCGAGCATGCCCACGCGCCGCTGGCCGATATCCAGCGGTGGTCGGGGCAGGGCGGACAGGCGTTGTTCGACAGCATCATCGTGTTCGAGAACTACCCGATCGACCAACGCCTGGAACAGGCCCAGGGCGGTCTGCGCTTCGGCGCGTCGAACAGCCACGATGTCACGAACATGCCCATGGACCTGGCGGTGACCCTCGGCCAGACCCTGGCGATCGAATACCTGTTCCTGCGCAGCCACTTCAGCACGGCGGCGGTGGAAGGCATCCGCGAACTGATGGAAACCGTGCTGCAAGCGATGCTCGACAGCCCGGGCGCACGGCTGGGCAACCTGCAGCGTCTGAGCGCGCCACAACGCCAGGCGTTGGCCCGGTGGAGCGCCCCGGCGCCCGCCCGCCATCAGCCCCTGCACGTGCCGGCGCTGATCGCCCGGCACGCGGTGCAGCGCCCGCAGGCCATCGCCGTCGAATGCGCTGGGCAGACGCTGAGCTACGGTGAACTGGAGGTGCGCGCCAACCGGCTGGCGCACCGCCTGCAGGCCCGTGGCGTCGGCGCCGAGGTGACGGTGGGCGTGGCGCTGGCGCGTTCGGTGGACCTGGTGGTGGCCTTGCTGGCGGTGTTCAAGAGCGGCGCGGCCTACGTGCCGCTGGACCTGGACTACCCGGCCGAACGCCTGGCCTTCATGATCCAGGACTCCGGCATGCGCCAGCTGATCGGTCGCGCCGACCTGGGACAGCGCCTGGCACTGCCGGACGGGCTCGACCTGCTCGACCCGGCCGCTGGTGCCTACCCGGAGGACGTTCAGATCGCCGTGACGCCGGCGCTGCATGACGACAGCCTGGCCTACCTGATCTACACCTCGGGTTCGACCGGTGTGCCCAAGGGCGTCGCGGTGAGTCATGGCCCCTTGAGCATGCACTGCCAAGCCATCGCCGAGCTGTACCAGATGACGGTCGGCACCCGCGAGCTGCACTTCATGTCGTTCGCCTTCGACGGGGCCCATGAGCGCTGGCTGACCACGCTGTCGATGGGCGGCACCCTGGTGGTGCGCGACGACGAGCTGTGGACGCCGCAGCAGACCTGCGAGGCCCTGGAGCGGTCACGCATCGACGTCGCCTGCTTCCCGCCGGCCTACCTCAAGCAGGTGGCCGAGTACGTGCAGCGCAGTGGCGTTCAGGCCCCGGCGGTGCGCATCTACTGCCTGGGCGGCGATGCCGTGTCCGAGCAGACCCTGGCCCAGGTGCGCCAGGCGCTGCGCCCGCAGCACATCGTCAATGGCTATGGCCCGACCGAAACCGTGGTCACGCCCATGCTCTGGAAAGCCGCGCCCGAAGAACCCTGTGGAGCGGCCTACGCACCCATCGGCCGGGTCGTGGGCCAGCGCTCGCTGCACGTGCTGGACGACGACCTCAACCCGCTGCCTGCCGGGTTTGCCGGGCAGCTGTTCATCGGGGGGCAGGGCCTGGCGCGCGGCTATCACCAGCGCCCCGGCCTGACCGCCGAACGGTTCGTGCCCGATCCGTTCGGGGCGCCGGGGGCGCGGCTGTATCGCTCAGGTGACCTGGTGCGGCTGCGCGACAGTGGCGTGCTGGACTACGTCGGGCGCCTGGACCACCAGGTGAAGGTCCGTGGTTTCCGTATCGAGCTGGGCGAGATCGAGGCCTGCCTGCGCCAGCAGCCGGAGGTCGGCGAAGCGCTGGTGGTCGCCCGGGACGGCGTGTCCGGCAAGCAGCTGATCGGCTATGTGGCTGCGCAGGCGGTCAGCGGCGAGCAGCTCAAGGCCCGTCTGGCCGAGACCTTGCCCGCCTACATGGTGCCGACGCAGGTGATCTGCCTGGCGCAGCTGCCGGTGTCGGCCAACGGCAAGCTCGACCGCAAGGCCTTGCCCGAGCCGACCTTCGACCTGGCCCGCCACGTGCCGCCGCGCACGGACGAGGAGCAGTGGATGGCCGAGATCTGGGCCGACGTGCTGCAGCGCGAGCGGGTGGGCATCACCGACAACTTCTTCGAGCTGGGCGGCGACTCGATCCTGAGCCTGCAGGTGGTCTCGCACGTGCGCAACCATCCGCACCTCGCGCGGGAACTGAAGCTGCGCGACCTGATGCGTTGCCAGACCATCGCCACCCTGTTCGACCAGCAGGCGGTCTCGCAGGTCAGCGCCGCGCCGCGTGCCGTGGTCCTGGACGGCGCCTTCCCGCTGATTCCGATCCAGGCCTGGTTCCTCGAGACCCAGACGCACACGCCAGAGCACTTCAACCAGGCCTTGATCCTGCGCGCCCGTGAGCCCCTCGACGCCCAGGCGCTGACCCGGACCCTGACCTGCATGCTCGGCCAGCACGATGCGCTGCGGCTGCGCTTCAGCCAGGAGGAGGGCCAATGGGTGCAGCGTTATCAGGCGCTGTCGACCTGCCTGGACCACCTGGAGCAGGACCCCTTGCTGTGGGTCGGCGAGGTGGCCGACGAGGGCGCGCTGGAAGACCTGGCCAACGACCTGCAACGCAGCCTCGACCTGACCCAGGGGCCGCTGATCCGCGGGTTGCTGGCGACCCTGGGCGATGGCCAGGAGCGCCTGTTGCTGGTGATCCATCACCTGGTGGTCGATGGGGTGTCCTGGCGGGTGCTGCTGCAGGACTTGCCGGTGGCGTACCAGGCCTACCGGGAAGGGCGCGAACCGGTCTTGTCACAGCGCACCAGCAGCTTCGGCGAATGGGCCGCGAGCCTGGCCGCCCATGCGTCGGCCGTGCGCGAGCGCGAACTGGACTACTGGGGGGGCCAGCTCGATCGCCCGGGCACGGCACTGCGCTGCGACAACCCGCGTGGCGCCAACCTGATGTGCCACCGTGAGGAAGTTGCCTTCAGCCTGACGGCCGAGCTGACCGAGCGACTGCTCAAGCAGGCACCGGCTGCCTACCAGACGCAGATCAACGACCTGTTGCTGACCGCCCTGAGCCAGGCCTTGTGCCAGTGGGGCGACACGGACTCGGCCGTGGTGCTGCTCGAAGGCCATGGCCGTGAAGACCTGTTCGATACCCTGCACCTGAGCCGCACCCTGGGCTGGTTCACCAGTATGTACCCGGTGCGCCTGACGCCCCTGGCCGATCCGGGCGCGTCGATCCAGCGCATTCGTCAGCAATTGAGCGAGGTGCCGGACAAAGGCATCGGCTACGGCGTGCTGCGGCACATGGCCGACCCCGCCACCCAGGCACGCCTGGCGGCGCTGCCACAGGCGCCGGTGACCTTCAACTACCTGGGGCAGCTGGACCAGAGCTTCGAGGCCGAGGACGCGCTGTTCCTGCCGGCGCCGGAAAGCGTCGGCGACAGCTTCTCGTCGCAGGCACGCCTGGCCAACACGCTGGAGGTGGTCGGCCAGGTGTTCGGCGGCCAGCTGTCGTTCCGCTGCATCTACAGCCACCGGCGTTTCCGCCGAGGCACCATCGACGCGCTCATGGCGGCGTTCCAGGCACAGTTGACGTGCCTGACCGAACACTGCGTGCAGGTGCAGGCCGAGCGTCTCGCCGTTTCTTCCGAAACCCCATGTGGGGTCGAGTTTGGCCTAGGAGCCGAATCATGCCTTTGAACCCCGAGATCGCCGACTTTCTCGACGTGATCGACAGCACTCCTGAGCAGGCCCGCGCCCAGGCCCTGCATCGTCTGACGCCAGCGGCTGCGCGAGAGGCGTTCGAGCAGGCCTCGCAGCGCATGCAATGGCCCTGGCCGCAGGTGCACAGCGAGGACGTGACGTGCCTGGCACGGGACGGCGCGATCTTGGCCTTGCGCCTTTACCTGCCGCCTGGACAGGCCGACCGGTCGCTGCCGGTGCTGGTCTACCTGCATGGGGGCGGATTCGTGGTCGGCAGCATCGCCTCCCATGACGGGGTCTGTCGCGAGTTCTGCGCCCGCACCCCCTGCGCCGTGCTGACCGTCGACTACCGCCGCGCCCCGGAGCATCGCTTCCCGACGACACTGCACGACGGCGCCGATGCGCTGGCCTGGCTGGCGGCCAACGCGCAGGACTGGGGCCTGGACCTGGAGCGCGTGGCATTCGGCGGGGACAGCGTCGGCGCTACCTTGGCGACCGTCCTGGCGATCGACGCCGCGCGCGGCAACGGCCCGATCCAGCCGCGGCTGCAACTGCTGTGCTACCCGGTGACCGACGCCTCGAGCGCTGCCGAGTCGCGCACCTTGTTCAGCGAGGGCTACCTGCTCGAGAGCCAGACACTGGAGTGGTTCTACGACCACTATGCCCGGCAGGCCGAGGACCGCGCGGACTGGCGCTTCTCACCGTTGCTCGCCGAGCGGCTCGACGGCGTGGCGCCAGCCTACCTGGCGCTGGCGGGCTTCGATCCGTTGCTGGATGAAGGCCAGGCATACGCTGCGCGGTTGGCCGGAGCGGGGGTCGAGGTGCGCTGCGAGACCTTCGACGGGCTGGTGCACGATTTTCTGCGCATGCGGTGGGTGACGGCCGAAATCGACGGGGTCTACGCGACCTTGTCCCAGGTGCTGCGAGAGGCGCTGCGCTGAGCGCCGACGCAGGGCCTACAAAGCCTGCACATGTGCAGCGAGGCTGCCGCCGCCATCGCGGGCAAGCCCCACAGGGGGGGGCGAGCGGATGCATGCCGGCAGGCTTCATGCGGGCTGGGTGGGAGCTGGCTTGCCAGAGACTGGGCCTGTTCAGCCCCTGCAAGGTGAATAGGCCGGCGCTCTGTCTGTTAGCGATGCAGCAAGGCTGCCGACGCCATCGCGGGCAAGCCCGCTCCCACAGGGGGGGGGCGAGCGGATGCATGCCGGCAGGCTTCATGCGGGCTGGGTGGGAGCTGGCTTGCCAGCGATAGGGCCTGTGCAGCCACTGCAAGGTGGATAGGCCGGCGCTCTGTCTGTCGGCGATGCAGCGAGGCTGTCGACGCTATCGTGGGCAAGCCCGCTCCCACACAGGGGGTGTTTGGGCGGATGCATTCTTCACCTGGCCCGACCCCTGAACGCAAACACCCGCGCCCTCGTACGAGGGCGCGGGCGTGTCACGACACGTGCGGTCAGATCAGAACGTGTACTTCACGGTGGTCATGAGGTTGCGCGGGGCGCCATACACGCCCCAGGCATCGACGTAGGAGAAGTACTTGCGGTCGAACACGTTGTTGACGTTCACCGACGCGCTGAGGTGGTCGGTGATGTCGTAGCGGGCCATCAGGTTGGTCAGGGCGTAGCTGCCCTGGGTGTAGGTGCGCAGGTCCTGGCCGGTCTTGCTCTGCCAGTTCACGCCGCCGCCGACGGTCAGCTTGTCGTCCAGGAAGCCGGGTATCCGGTAGGTGGTGAAGGTCTTCGCGCTGTGGCGCGGGGTGTTGGTGACGATGCGGTTGTCGTCCGAGTCGGTGCTGACGCTGTAGGCGTAGCCGGCGAACGCCTGCCAGCCTTCGGCCAGCTCGCCGTTGAGCTCCAGCTCCACGCCCTTGGTGGTGGTGCCCTGCTCGGCACGGTAGATGTCCGGCGAGCGCACGTAGACCGCCAGGTTGTCCTGCTCGATGCGGAACAGCGCCAGGCTGGCGTTGAGCCTGTCGTCGTTGAAGCTGCCCTTTACGCCCAGCTCGTAGCCAGTGCCTTCCTGGGGATCGAGCGGCTTGTAGTTGGCGTCACGCACGCCATAGGGCTGGGGGTTGAAGATCTTGGTGTAACTGCCATACACCGACCAGGTGTCGTCCAGGTCGTAGACCACCCCGGCGTAGGGCAGGAACACGCCGTGACGGTCCTCCACGCTCTTGTTGCTGTTGGCCGAGTCGACCCAGTCCTGGTAGTCGTTGGTGCGTTTCCAGTCGGTCACCCGACTGCCGAGGATGACGGACAGGTCATCGGTGAGGTGGAAGCGCCCGGTGAGGTAGGCGGCGTACTGGTTTTCTTGGATATAAGTCTTGCCGACCGGCGTCGTGTCGGGACGCGCGCCCTGACCGTCCCAGGCGAAGATGTTGTCGACGGTGCCGTCGTAGCCGGTCCAGGAGCCGAACCAGCCGCCGTGGCTCGGCGTGTTCTCGGTGTAGCGCGACAGGGTCACGCCTGCGATCAGCTCATGCTCGCGGCCGAACAGGCTGAAGGGGCCGGTCACGTAGGCGTCGAGGTTGTTCTGGCGGGGGCTGCCCGACCAGCGGTTGGGGTACAGGTAAGCCCCCGAGCCGTCCACCGCGCTGATTTCCCCGTTCATGTAGTTGATCAGCTCGTCGAACTCCATGACGCTGTGGCTGACTTCGACCTTGCCGCTCCAGCCGCTGCCGAACTGATGCTCCAGGGAGGCGAAGACGTTGGTGGTCTTGCGGTCGTTGTACGACCAGGTCGGGGCGCTGTTCTTCGAGCGGCCGAAGTCCGTCTTGCTGCCGTCGGCGAAGCGGACCTGGAAGCCCGTGCGCAGCGGGTCGTCGGCCTGGGCATTGATGTAGCTGAAGCCGGCCGTGAGCATGGTCGCCTCGCTCAGGTCGAACTCGGTGATGCCGTAGACCAGCTGGGTCTCCTGCTTGAGGCGATCGACGTAGGAATGCTGAGTCTTGTAGTCCACCACCAGGCGACCACGGACGTTGCCACTGTCGGTCAGCGGACCGGACACGTCGAAACCGGTGCCGTAGCGGTCCCAGTTGCCCGCTTCGGCGGTCACGCTGCCCTGGAAGGTCGCGGTCGGGCGCTTGCGGATCAGGTTGATGGTGGCCGACGGAGTGCCGGTGCCGCTGATCAGGCCGGTGGCGCCGCGCACGACTTCGACGCGGTCGTACATGGCGGTGTTCTGGGTGGTGTTGTCCAGGCGCGGCGAGGTCGGCACCCCGTCGATCTCGAAGTTGTTGATCTGGAAGCCCCGCGACCAGTACGTGTCGTTCTCGGCGCCGATGCCGGTGCGCAGGACGGTGATGCCGGGGGTGGCCTCGAGCACCTCGGTGAGGTTGGTCAGCTTCTGGTCGTCCAGGCGCTGGCGGGTGACCACGGTGACCGACTGCGGGGTTTCCTTCTGGGTCAGGTTCAGCCGCGTCGAGCTACTGGACATGTAGGTGGTGTACGAGCCACTGCCTTCGGTCACCGAGCCCGGCGCCATCCCTGAGATCGAGGTCATGCCCAGTTCCAGCGCGCCACTGTCGGCCGACGGCGGCGCCATCAGCAGCACGGTGTTGCCTTCCACGCGGTACGACAGGCCACTGCCGCTCAGCAGGCGCTGCAGTGCCTCCTGGGTCGACACCGAACCGGAGACGGCGCGGACGTTGAGCCCCTGGACCAGCTCCGGGCTGTACAGGATCTGCATGTCGGTCTGCTGGCCCAGCTGCTGCAAGGCGCTGGCCAAGGGCTGCGCGGCGATGTCGACCGACACCTGATCGGCGTGCACGGCGCTGCTCCCCAGCAGCGTCAGTGCCAGCAGGGCGCCAGGCAGTACGGATCGGCGCGCGAGCGAGGCGCGCACGGCATGGGTCAGCGGGGTGGGGCGAAGCGTCGGATGGCGCATGGGGCAAGGCTCCTGAATGAAGCGGGCAGTTATTCTTTTAGGGACCGATCGGACTGTCTTGACCCCTCACCAACGAAATGCGCGCGGCAATCTTTAGCCCTGCGCCGAAAAAACCGCTGCGGCGCCGATCACCGGTTGCAAGGCAGGGAGGGCAGGCCTTTCAACGTCTTTACCTAACAGGGTGTGGGCCCCATTACTGATCTGGCAGAGCGGTTCACCCCCTGTGTGGGAGCGGGCTTGCCCGCGATGCAGGCGGTGATGGACCGGACGCCATCGTGGGCAAGCCCGCTCCCACAGGAGGGCTGCGCTTGCCTGTGTCAGACCGTGGCGTAGTCGCTGACGACGCGACCGGCCTCCATGCGCACGCATTGATCGGCGATGTCGAAATAGCGGTCGTCATGGGAGATCACGATGAGGGTCTTGCCCATCCGTTTGAGGTCCGGCAGCAGCTCGGTATAGAAGATGCGGCGGAAGGTCGGGTCCTGGTCCGCCGCCCACTCGTCGAACACCAGCACGGGCCGCTGCTCCAGCCAGGCGTTGACCAGCGCCAGGCGCTTGCGCTGGCCGGTGGACAGGTCGGTGGTGGTGAACTTACCGTCCTGGATGCTGACCTTGTGCGCGATCTCCAACCGCTCCAGATACTGATTGGCCTCGTCGGGGATGACCTGGTCGCCCTGGATGACCTCGTCGAACAGGTAGTAGTCGGCGAAGACGGTGGTGAACAGCTGGCGATAGCGGTCGCGGTCGGCGGCCTCCACCACCTTCCCATCGAGCACCACCTGGCCTTGCTGGGGGGCGTACAGGCCCAGCAACAGCTTGATCAGGGTGGTCTTGCCGCAGCCGTTCTCGCCGACGATGAAGACGATCTCGCCCTGCTCGATGCGCAGGTTGACCGGGCCCAGGCGGAAGGGTGGCGCATCGCCCACCGGTGGGAAGGCGTAGCTCACGTCCTTCAGTTCCAGCGTGCGGATCGACGCCTGTGCCGCCGGGGCATCGGTCAGCAGCAGGTGCGGCTCGGGCGAGGAGAACTGGCGCGACAGCTCGGCGATACGCTGGAAGGCGATGCCGGCGCGGCTGACGATGGGCAGGGTGCCGATCAGGTGCTCGAGCGGGCCTTTCATGTACAGCAGCACCAGCACGAAGCCGCTGATCACCGCCGTGTCCTGGCCCGGCCCAGTGCCGTGCATCCACAACGCGATGCCGATGACCACGAAGAACAGCATGGAGCCGAAGGTCTTGGCGATGACGAAGGTGTTGATCGCACGGATCTGTGTCCTGCAGATGAAGTCGGCGGTCGCCTGGATGCCCTGGGTGAACATCCGGTGGCGCCGCGGGCGGTGGATGCGCAGCTCCTTGGCGCCGCCGGCCACCGCGTGGTACTGGCGCTGCAGCTCGTCCTCGGCGTCGCGCGCGGCCATGAAGCCCTGCACGCCGACCGACTGCGCCACGGACTGGGCGGTGACGCCGACGGCGATGGCCACCAGCATCAGCAGGAACATCGGCCATGACAGCAGGGCCAGGTAGCCCAGGCAGCCCAGGGTGACGGTGAGCGAGATGGCCAGCGGCGCGAAGGCGAAGGCGAAATCGCTGATGGTGTCCACGTCGTGGGTCAGCACCGGGATCAACCGGTGGCTGCGGTAGCGCTCGATCTGCTCGATGGGCGCGGCCAGCACCTTCTCGCCCAGCGTCTTGCGCAGCCGGGCGATGATGTGCTGACCGACGTAGTTGGTGCCGATGTCCGACAGGATGGTGCTGACCAGCGCCAGCACGCAGAGGCCGACGAAGCCCAGCACCAGCCCACGGCTCAGCTCACTGTCGGCGTGCAGGGCCGTGTTGATGGTGGCCAGCAGGACGGTGACGCTCAGGCCGCCGAGCATCCCCAGGACGATGGACACGCCGACGATCAGCCTGAAGGGCTTGAGCAGGCCCATCAGCTCACGCAGGGCGCCTGGAGTAGAGGCGCTCATCGTGCGAGGTCCGGGGTCGGACGTGGATGAACGACGCGGGCAGGGCGCGGCGTGGACACGAGGGTCTGGCTCATGGTGACGGTTCCTGGGGCAGTGAAGGGGCACGCGCAGGAAGGGCCCCTTGTCCTGCGGCGCGTACACCGGAAGGAACGAGCCAGGGGCGGCCTAATTTACCGTCGGCGCCGGGTCAGAGCGGGCGCATGACGCGAAAGCCGATCCAGTCGCCACGGTCGGTGGCATAGGCGTTGTTGCGGTTGCCCGAGCGCGAGAAGATCGGCGCCTCGCCCCAGTCGTTGCCGCGAATGCTGACCAGCTTGCACGCGCCGTCCTTCCAGGCGCTGCCGTCACTGGGCGCGCCACGGTAATGGTCGTGATAGCAGTCGGCGACCCACTCGTAGACGTTGCCGTGCATGTCGTACACACCGTAGGCGTTGGGCGGGAAGCTGCCGACCGGCGAGGTGTAGCTGAAGCCGTCCTTGGGGCCGTAGACGTTGGCGTTCCGGCTGATCTCGTAGTGGGCGTCGGGCTGGAACGGGAAGGCCCCTTCGCTCCCGCCACGGGCGGCGTATTCGCGCTGGGCCTCGCTGACCATGCGGTAGGGCTGACCGGTCTTCTTCGACAGCCAGGCGACGTAGGCCTCGACATCGCCATGGCTCATGCACACGGCCGGCTGGCGCGGACCCTGGGCGTAGCTGGGCTGGCTGTTGGTGCAGCGCCGGCCTGGACGATCGTCGCCATCGGCGATGATCACGCCCGCTTCTTTCTGGTACGCCGCCCACTCACCGGCCGTGATCTGGAAGCGGCTGATGGCGAAGGGCTGGGCGAAGGTCACCGGGTGTTGCGGGCTTTCGTCTTCCTGGCGGCCCATCTCGTTGTCCGGCGTGCCCATGGTGAAGGTGCCAGCGGGCAGCACCACCATCTCCGGGCAGAGCGTGTCGCAGTCGCGAAACACCGTGCCAGGTCGTTGGGCAGGCTCGGCGGCCTGGAGCGGCAGGCTGCAGGCGGCGAGCAGGGCGGCGAGGGTGAAGGTCTGGAGCGGCGGGGTCATGGCGAAGCCTCGTTCAAGGGAGCGGGTGCGCAGCGGCATCGACCGCCGCGGGTCGAGCGTGGGGCCTGGGCGATGAAGCGACCGACCAGCCGCCGCCCAGGGCCTTGTACAGCGAGGCGGCCCCTTGCAGGCGGGCCAGGCGCAGCTGCACCTGTTCGTCCTGGGCCTGGTAGAGCGTGCGCTGGGTGTCGAGCACGGTGAGCAGGGTCTCGGCACCCGCGGCATAGCGCTGCTGGGCCAGGTCGGAGGCGATCTGCGCCTGACGTGCCTGCTCGTCCTGCCACCGACGCTGGCGCTCGACCCCATCGATGGCGTTGAGCGCTTGCTCGACATCGGCGAAACCGGCGAGCAGGCTGACGCCGTAGGCGTGCAGCAGTTCTTCCTGTTCGGCCTTGGCCAGGGTGTGCCCGGCGCGCAGGCGACCACGGTCGAAGACTGGGGCGAGCAGGCCTGCGGTCAGCGTGTAGTAGGGGCTGTCCATCACGTCGGCGAACGTGCGTGCGCCGCTGCCCAGCTCGGCGCCCAGCACCAGCTGCGGCAGCAGGGCTGCCCGGGCGACCTGAACGTTGGCGCTGGCCGCGGCCAGGCGCGCCTCGGCGGCGGCGATGTCCGGACGGCGGGTGAGCAGGTCGCTGGGCAGACCGGCATCGATGCGTGGCCAGTGCAGCGTGGCGAGGGTCTCGTCGAACGGCGGCAGGGCCTGGACCGGCTCGCCCAGCAGCGTGGCCAGGACGATCCGCGCCTCGTGCAGACGCTGGTCGAGCCGCGGCAACTGGCGCGCCTGGGCAGCGACCAGGCTGTGCTGCTGCGCCACCTCCAGCGCGGTGGCCGAGCCGGCCTGCTGGCGCGTCTGCACCCAGGCCAGCACCTCGCGGGCGTTGTCCAGGTTGAGCTGGGCGAGGCGCGCCTGCTCGTTCAGGGCCAGGCACTGCAGGTAGCCGTCGGCCACGGCGGCGAGCAGGGTCAGCTCGACGGTCTGGCGGTCGAACCGGGTGGCCTCCAGGTCACGCACCGCACGGGTCTGGGCCGCGCGCAGGCCGCCCCAGAAATCCACTTCGTAACGGGCGCTCAGGCGTGTGGCGAAGGCCGTGCTGGTGCGCTCGAAGCGGTCCACGTCGAGCTGATCGTAGCCCTCGCCCCGGAGCAGGCGCTGGCGGCTGGCGTCCACGCCCAGTTGCACCTCGGGCAGCAAGGGCGCCCCGGCGATGGTGGCGCGTGCCTGGGCCTGACGCACCCGCGCCACGGCCGCCGCCAGGTCCTGGCTGTTGGCCAGGGCGCGCGTGACCAGCCGCTCCAGTTCAGGGCTGCCGAAGGCGCGCCACCAGGCCGCGTCGGGGCGTTCGGCGCGGGTCTCGACCTGGCCTTGCCAAGCGCGCGGTACGGTGACGTCGGTCTGCAGCGCCGGGGCGGTGGCGCAGGCGGTCAGGCACAGGCTCAGGGTCAAGGGGCCGAGGCGGCTGGGCAGGGTCATGGGTTATTCACTGGTCAGGGCGGTGACCGGGTCAAGGCTGGCCGCCTTGCGCGCCGGCATGAAGCCGAAGAGGACGCCGGTGGCCACCGCGCAGGCGAAGGCGCCGCACAGGGCACCGGCCGAAAAGGCGACGGCGATGTCGAACAGCGTCAGCAACGCGCCGGTCGCCAGGGCCAGCACCAGCCCGGTGACGCCGCCGACCATCGACAGCAGCACCGCCTCGGTCAGGAACTGGCGCAGGATGTCGCGCTGCCGCGCCCCGGTGGCCATGCGGATGCCGATCTCTCGGGTCCGCTCGCGCACGGTCATGAGCATGATGTTCATCACCCCGATGCCGCCGACCAGCAGCGAGATGGCCGCGATGGCGCCGAGCATCAGCGAGAGCGTGTTCTGTGTCCGCGCCTCGGCCTGGATCATGGCCGCCGCGTTGGTCAGCGAATAATCGCGCGTGCCATGGTGCAGGCGCAGCATCAGCCGGTCGATGGCATGCTCGGTTTCCTTCACGCGGGCCGAGTCGGCGGCTGCGATGGCGATGTACTCGGGGTCGCGGCTGCCGAACAGGCGGATGGACGCGGCGGAGTAGGGCACCGCGATGCGCCCGTCGCTGTCGGTGTCGCCGGAGCTGGAGCCTTTCTCCTGGAGTACGCCGATCACCTGGAACGGCACGTTGCCGATCAGGATGTACTGGCCGATCGGGTGGGCGACGCCGGCCATCAGCTTGGTGCGCACCTTGTGCCCGATCACCGCCACCGCCGAGGCGTTGCGCTCGTCGGCCTCGGTGAAGTAGCTGCCTTCGACCACCGGCCAGTTGAAGATGTGGGTGAACGCGGTGTTGTTGCCGCCGACGTAGAACTGCTCGGCGGCATTGCCGTAGCGCACGGTCAGGTCCTTGCCATTGACCGGCATGATGCGCTGCACTTCCGGAAGCTGGGCGATGGCCGCGACATCGTCCAGGCTCACGATGCCGACCTTGGAATGCGGCGTGGCGGCATCGCCGCCCAGGTACAGGATGTTCGAGCCGAACGCCGCCATCTGCGCCACCACCTGGCGTTTGCTGCCTTCGCCCACGGCCAGCATCACCACCACCGAGGCGACGCCGATGACGATGCCGAGCAGGGTGAGGGCGGTGCGGAAGCGGTTGATCCACAGGACCCGCCAGGCCGCCTGCAAGGACTCGACCAGCTCGCCGCGCCAGGCGCCGCGGGCGGTGGCGCCTTCGTCCAGGCGCTGGCGCAGTGTCGTGGCGTCCAGGCTCTGGACGGCGGGGCGCGCGGGTGCATGGGCGTTGGCCGAGTCGCTGACCACCAGGCCGTCGCGAATCTCGATCACCCGCTGGGCGCGCGCCGCGACGTCACGGTCATGGGTGATCAGGATCACCACATGGCCCTGGGCGGCCAGCTCGTCGAGCAGGGCCATCACCTCGGCGCCGCTGTGGCTGTCCAGGGCGCCGGTGGGCTCGTCGGCGAGGATGATGTGGCCGCCGTTCATCAGGGCCCGGGCGATCGACACGCGCTGTTGCTGGCCGCCGGAGAGCTGGTGCGGGCGATTGGCGGTGCGTGTGCCCAGGCCCAGGCGTTCGAGCAGGGCGCGGGCTCGGGCATGGCGCTGCGCCGGTGCGGTGCCGGCGTAGATTGCCGGCATCTCGACGTTCTCCTGGGCCGAGCCGGAGGGGATCAGGTGATAGCCCTGGAACACGAAGCCGAAGGCCTCGCGGCGCAGCCAGGCCAGCGCGTCGCTGTCCAGCTCGGCGACATCGCGCCCGGCGAACAGGTACTGGCCGCTGGTGGGCCGATCCAGGCAGCCGAGGATGTTCATCATCGTCGATTTGCCCGACCCCGAGGCGCCGACGATGGCGACGAACTCGCCAGGATGGATGCGCAGGCTGATGCCACGCACCACCTCGACCGTGGGCGTGTCGACACCGCCGTAGCGCTTGCGGATGTCACGCAGTTCGATCAGCGGAACGCTCATCTCAGCCTCCATCGCTCGAGCCGCCGATCACCAGGCGATCGCCGTCGGCCAGGCCGTCGAGCACCTGCACGCGCAGGCGGTCGCTCAGGCCGATACGCACCGCGCGGCGTTCGACCTTGCCCTTGGCCGTGAGCACCTGGGCGATGCGCCGGTCCTCGGCCGTGTCGTCCTCTTCCAGTGCGGCGACCGGCGCGGTCAGCACGCCGTCCGCCTGGCCGGCGACGAAGAACACCTGCGCGGTCATCTCGGCCATCAGCGCGTCATCGGCGTTGTCGACGTCCAGCAGCACGGTGTACAGCACCACCTTGCCACTGCTGTCGCCCGAGGCATTGGGCGCGCCGCCGCCCTGGCTGGACTGGTCCAGCGGCTTGGGCGGAATCGGCAGGATCTGCCGCACGGTGGTGCTCCAGCGGCGTTTGCCGCCGGCCAGGGTGGTGAAATAGGCCGGCATGCCTGGGCGCACCTTGCCGATGTCGGCTTCCGACACTTCGGCCCACACCGTCATCGGCGACAGCCGCGCGATGCGCAGGATCAGCGGCGTCTGCTGCTGAGCGTTGAGGGTCTGGCCTTCGCGCGCGTCCACGGCGACCACGGTGCCGGACAGCGGCGCATAGATGCGCGTATAGCCCAGTTCGGCCTCGTCGCTGCGCAGGCTGGCCTGGGCCTGGCGGATCTGCGCCTGGTACATGGCGATGCGCGCCTGGGTGGTTTCGAGCTGGGCCAAGGCCGTCTGCACGTCCTCGTCCCGGGTGGCGCCGCCCTTGGCCAGGTGCTGCTGGCGCTGATACTGGGTCTTGGCCAGGCGTTGCTGGGCGCGCTGCTCGTCCAGCTGGGCCTTGAGGTTCTCGATCGAATAGCGGGCAGCGTCCAGGCGGGCGCGCTGGGTGGACGGATCGATCTCCACCAGCAGCTGGCCCTGCTCGACGCGGTCGCCGACCTCGACGTGCAGCGTGCGGATCTGGCCGCTGGCCTGTGCGCCGACGTCCACGTAGCGACGCGGCTGCAGAGTGCCGAGTGCGGTGACGCTGCTCTCGATGTCGCCGCGGCTGACCGCGACGGTGGCGAGCGACGCGTTAGGGTCGGGCAGGAGCTTCCAGGCGGTCAGTGCGCCGATGACCAGCAGGCCAAGGGTGCCGATCAACAGCCGACGTGTGTGCGGGGGACGACTCATGCAGATTCCGGCCGACAGGGAGGGGGCTTGGGGGTGGCCCAAGAAACTTCCAGTTAGACGAGGGGGCGGTCGGTTAATTTAGCGTGGGCTGGAAAACGCAGTGTGCGCTGTGGGAAGGGAAGGCTTGCGCTTTGCCAGCGGGCCCGGCGGACAGGGGTGTCGGCCCTGACCTCATCGCGGGCAAGCCCCCACATTTTGGCTCGCGCTGCTGATCTGCCAGACCGACGCAATCCTCTGTGGGAGCTGGCTTGCCAGCGATAGCGTCCACGTCCTGCGCACCGGTTTGTTATGCTCTGCTCCTTTTTTCAGAGCGGAGCTGTCATGGCTGCTTTCGACCACACGCGCCAGCTCGGTCGCGCCGACCACCGGACCCTGGGCCTGGCGGCATTGGGGGGTGCGCTGGAGATCTACGACTTCATCATCTTCGTGTTCTTCGCGCTGACCCTGAGCCAGTTGTTCTTCCCGCCGCAGATGCCCGAGTGGCTGCGCCTGCTGCAAAGCTTCGGCATCTTCGTCACCGGTTACCTGGCGCGTCCTTTGGGCGGCCTGGTGATGGCGCATTTCGCCGACCACCTGGGTCGCAAGCGGGTGTTCGGCCTGAGCATCCTGATGATGGCCCTGCCGTGCCTGCTGATCGGCGTGATGCCGACCTACGCCGACATCGGCTATGCCGCCCCGTTGATCCTGCTGGCCCTGCGCATCCTGCAAGGCGCGGCGGTCGGCGGCGAGGTGCCGAGCGCCTGGGCCTTCGTCGCCGAACACACGCCACCGGGCCGGCGCGGCTACGCCCTGGGCTTCCTGCAGGCCGGGCTGACCTTCGGCTACCTGCTCGGCGCGCTGACCGCGACCGCCCTGGCCAAGGTCTACAGCCCGCAGGAAATCCTCGATCACGCCTGGCGCTACCCGTTCCTGCTGGGTGGCGTGTTCGGCCTGGTCGGGGTGTGGCTGCGCCGCTGGCTCAGCGAGACGCCGGTGTTCCTGGCCTTGCGCGCGCGGCGTGAGCAACCGGTGGCGTTCCCCCTGCGTCAGGTGCTGTCTACGCACCGCCGGGCGTTGATCCCCGCCGCGCTGCTGACCTGTGTGCTGACCTCGGCGGTGGTGGTACTGGTGGTGATCACGCCGACCGTGATGCAGCAGCGCTTCGCCCTGGATGCCGGACAGACGTTCGCCCTGAGCGCGGTGGGCATCGTGTTCCTGAACATCGGCTGCGTCGTGGCCGGCATGATCGTCGATCGCTTCGGCGCCTGGCGCGCGCTGATCGGCTACAGCCTGCTGCTGCCGCTGGGGACCGGCATGCTGTACGCGAACCTGGTCGGTGCCTGGGGCTGGACGGGGTCGGCCTATGCACTGGCCGGGTTGTGCTGCGGCGTGGTCGGCGTGGTGCCGTCGATCATGGTCGGCCTGTTCCCGGCGCCGGTGCGGGTCTCGGGGATTTCGTTCACTTACAACCTGGCGTATGCGTTGTGGGCCAGCGTCACGCCCCTGGCCCTGATCGCCCTGATGCCGTGGAGCCCCTGGGTCTGCGTGGTGTTCTGTGTGGTCATGGGGCTGGTGGGGGCGGCGACGGGCCTGTACTTCGGGCGCCGCGCGCCGCTCGAGACCCGCTCACCGCATGCTGTCTGGTGCGCCGAGGAATAGGGCGGGTGCGCTGAGCCATGCCCGCATGAAAAAGCCCAAGTCGCAGGACTTGGGCTTTTTCGTCTACGGCGTCGCCGATCACATGTTGGGGTAATTCGGGCCGCCTGCGCCTTCCGGGGTCACCCAGACGATGTTCTGCGCAGGGTCCTTGATGTCGCAGGTCTTGCAGTGCACGCAGTTCTGCGCGTTGATCTGGAAGCGCTTGCTGCCGTCCTCCTGGCTGACCACTTCATAGACGCCGGCAGGGCAGTAGCGCTGGGCCGGCTCGTCGTACAGCGGCAGGTTGCTGGCGATCGGCACGTTCGGGTCGATCAGTTTCAGGTGGCACGGTTGCTCTTCTTCATGGTTGGTGCTGGAGAGGAACACCGAGCTCAGCTTGTCGAAGCTGAGCTTGCCGTCGGGCTTGGGATAGTCGATCTTCTTCGAGTCGGCGGCCAGCTTGAGGCAGGCGTAGTCCGGCTTCTTGTTGCGCAGGGTGAAGGGCAGTTTGCCCTTGAACCAGTTCTGGTCAATGTAGTTGAACGCCGCCCCGAACAGCGGACCGAACTGGTGCATGGCCGGGCCGAAGTTGCGGCTGGCGTGCAGTTCTTCGTAGACCCAGCTGGCCTTGAAGGCCTGGGTGTAGCCGTCCAGCCGGTCACCGCCCTCGCGGCCGGCGGCCAAGGCCTCGACCACGGCGTCGGCAGCGAGCATGCCGGACTTCATGGCGGTGTGGCTGCCCTTGATCTTGGCGAAGTTGAGCGTGCCCAGGTCGCAACCGATCAGCGCGCCGCCGTCGAAGACCATCTTGGGCAACGAGTTCAGGCCGCCCTTGCAGATGGCCCGCGCGCCGTAGCTGATGCGCTTGCCGCCCTCGAGGTACTGGCTGATCACCGGGTGATGCTTGAGGCGCTGGAACTCGTCGAACGGCGATAGGTACGGGTTGCTGTAGGCCAGGTCGACGATCAGGCCGACCACCACCTGGTTGTTCTCCAGGTGGTAGAGGAACGAGCCGCCGGTGTTGTCGGCATTGACCACGTCCAGCGGCCAGCCGGCGGTGTGCACCACCAGGCCTTGCTCATGGCGGGCCGGGTCGACTTCCCAGATTTCCTTCAGGCCGATGCCGTAGTGCTGCGGGTCGGCCTCGCTGTCGAGGTCGAAGCGGCGAATCAGCTGCTTGCCGATGTGGCCACGGCAGCCTTCGGCGAACAGCGTGTACTTGGCACGCAGTTCCATGCCGGGGGTGTAGAGGCCGTCCTTGGGCTGGCCTTCACGGTCCACGCCCAGGTCGCCGGTGACGATGCCGCGCACCACGCCGGCCTCGTCGATCAGCGCTTCCTGGGCGGCGAAGCCGGGGTAGACCTCCACGCCGAGGTTCTCGGCCTGCTGGGCCAGCCAGCGGCACAGGTTGCCCAGGGAAATGATGTAGTTGCCCTGGTTGTGCATGGTGCGGGGCACGAACAGGTCCGGCACCTTGACCGAACCGGCCGCGTCCTTGAGCACATAGATGTCGTCGCGCTTGACCTCGGTGTTCAGCGGCGCGCCCATGGCCTTCCAGTCAGGGAACAGCTCGTCGAGGGCGCGGGATTCGAACACGGCGCCGGAGAGAATGTGGGCACCGACTTCGGAGCCTTTCTCGACCACGCAGACGCTGATCTCGGCGCCCGTCTCGGCGGCTCGCTGCTTCAGGCGGCAGGCAGCCGACAGGCCGGCAGGGCCTGCGCCGACGATGACCACGTCGAATTCCATGTATTCGCGTTCCACAGGTTCTCTCCTACTCAAGGCTCATCAGCGGTTGCTTGTCGGGTGGGCGCAACTCTGGGTGCACGGCGCCTGGGCCGTGGCTTTCTCCAACGCCGCACTGCACCGCTTTGTCGTGGCGAGCATTATATCTACACCAGGAGAAGGGTCCAATACAAACGTTTGTTTGAATGTGCTCGAAGCCAGTAAAATCGCCGGGGCACGGCTGGACGCTGGCCGATTTGCCGTATTGACCCGATGGGGTGATGCGGTCAAGATACGAGCGGTTTTACGCTCGCCGTAGGCTGACCGTTGGGCCAATGAGCACGTTGGAAGACCTGGTGCAGAGCAGGGGATTCCCGCCAGGGCCCGGGCCGTCGTGCAGTCTACACGCCACGACAGGAAATGACCCGCAGGTTTTGCCCTGGTGCGGACCGCGCCGGTCGGTCCAGGGTCGATCCACCCGCCGCCAGACATTTCCAGAGGTGTTCAGACCCACGCGCATCGCCGGGCCAGTCCCAGGCGACTATCTATTCACCGGAGAGTAACGAGGAATCCATGAAGGTTCTTGTAGCTGTCAAACGAGTGGTCGACTACAACGTCAAGGTTCGCGTCAAGGCGGATCACTCCGGCGTCGACCTCGCCAACGTCAAGATGTCCATGAACCCCTTCTGCGAGATCGCCGTGGAAGAAGCCGTACGCCTCAAGGAAAAAGGCGTCGCCACCGAGATCATCGCCGTCAGCGTCGGCCCGACCGCCGCCCAGGAGCAACTGCGCACCGCGCTGGCGCTGGGCGCCGACCGTGCCATCCTGGTCGAGGCCGCCGACGAGCTGGGCTCGCTGGCCGTGGCCAAGCTGCTCAAGGCCGTGGTCGACAAGGAACAGCCGCAACTGGTCATCCTCGGCAAGCAGGCCATCGACAGTGACAACAACCAGACCGGCCAGATGCTCGCCGCGCTGACCGGCTTCGCCCAGGGCACCTTCGCCTCCAAGGTCGAGCTGGCGGGCGACACGCTGAACGTCACCCGCGAGATCGACGGTGGCCTGCAGACCGTCGCGCTGAAGCTGCCGGCCGTCGTCACCACCGACCTGCGCCTGAACGAGCCACGCTACGCGTCGCTGCCGAACATCATGAAGGCCAAGAAGAAGCCGCTGGAAACCGTCACTCCGGATGCGCTCGGCGTGTCCATCGCCTCGACCACCCAGACCCTCAAGGTCGAAGCCCCGGCCGCCCGTGGCGCCGGCATCATGGTCAAGTCGGTGGACGAGCTGGTCGACAAACTGAAGAACGAGGCGAAGGTAATCTGAAATGACAGTCCTGATCATCGCTGAACACGAAAACGGCGTGCTCGCGCCGTCCACGCTCAATACCGTGGCTGCCGCCGCCAAGATCGGGGGCGAGGCACACGTGCTGGTCGCTGGCCAGAACGTCGGCGCCGTCGCCGAAGCCGCTGCCAAGGTCGCCGGTGTCACCAAGGTGCTGGTCGCCGACAACGCCGCCTACGGCCATGCCCTGCCGGAAAACGTCGCGCCGCTGATCAAGGAGCTGGCCGCCGGCTACAGCCATGTGCTCGCGCCTGCCACCACCAATGGCAAGAACATCCTCCCGCGCGTCGCCGCGTTGCTGGACGTCGACCAGATCTCCGAGATCATCTCGGTCGAGTCCGCCGACACCTTCAAGCGCCCGATCTACGCCGGCAACGCCATCGCCACCGTGCAGTCCAGCGCTGCGGTGAAGGTCATCACCGTGCGCGCCACCGGCTTCGATGCCGTGGCCGCCGAGGGCGGTTCGGCCGCCATCGAAGCCGTTGGTGCCGCCCATGACGCCGGTCTGTCGTCCTTCGTCGGCGAAGAGCTGGCCAAGTCCGACCGTCCCGAGCTGACCGCCGCCAAGGTGGTGATCTCCGGTGGCCGTGGCATGGGCAACGGCGACAACTTCAGCCACCTGTACAGCCTGGCGGACAAGCTCGGCGCCGCTGTCGGTGCATCGCGCGCAGCGGTCGATGCCGGGTTCGTGCCCAACGACATGCAGGTCGGCCAGACCGGCAAGATCGTCGCGCCGCAGCTGTACATCGCCGTCGGCATTTCCGGCGCGATCCAGCACCTGGCAGGCATGAAGGACTCCAAGGTGATCGTCGCGATCAACAAGGACGAAGAGGCGCCGATCTTCCAGGTCGCCGACTACGGCCTGGTCGCCGACCTGTTCGAAGCGGTACCGGCGCTGGAAAAGCTGGTCTGATTCGTCCGCGTCACTTATAAAGAGGCCCGGCGTTCTCACGAACGCCGGGCTTTTTTGTGCGTGCGAAGGAGACCAGGCATGGCGGGGTTGGGCCGAATCATGATCGCGACTGCCCTGTGGGGCCTGTCGCTGTCGACCGCGGCAGGGGCGGCGGGGCGCTGCGAACGTCTGGTGGCCACGGGCAGCCCCGACAATCCGCCCTACGTCTGGCAGGATCCGCATCATCCCGAGCGGCTGATCGGCGCCGACGTCGACCTGCTGGCGCAGATCGCCCGCGACCTCGGCGTGACCGTCCAGGTGCTCGCGTCCGGGACGCGCGAGCAGGCCGTGGAAGAGGCGCGCAGCGGGCGCCTGGATCTGTTGCTGGACGTGCCCTTGCAGGCCTCGCACCTGGCCGCGTTCGACTACCTGCACCCGGCCCTGCATGTCGACAGCTATCACGTCTGGACGCGTCACGACGCCGCCATCGCCTATGCGTCGCTCGATCAACTACGATCCTTGCACGGCAGCCTGGTCGACACGGGCACTCTACCGGACGCGGCGCAGCAGCTCGTCGACGCGGGGCTCGACCTGGCGCGCGCCCAGGCGCCGGTGGAAGCGTTCCAGCGTCTGGCGCTAGGGCAGCTGGACTATGTCATCGCCAGACGCTTCGTCGGCATGGCGATCGTGCAGCGACTGGGGCTGAGCGCCGATGTGATCGCCAGTGGCGTGCCGGCACAGCGTGTCGAACGCTACCTGGCGATCTCGCACGACTCGGCCTGCAACGATGCCTGGCTGCGCGCAGAGCTGTCCCGGCGCCTGCTCGACGACGCGTTCGCGCCGGCCCGGCAGCGCGCCCTGCAGCACAATCTGCAACGCTGGCAGGCGCAGCAGGAGACGCCGGATGGAGGGCGCAGCGCGGGCGAGTGAGGCGCAGGCCGCACGTGTTCGCCGATGCGCAAAGCGGGTTACTATGCCCGGCCAGCGCCGCGCCGCACCTGCGGTCGCGTGCCACCTACCGCTTACCTGTCAGGAGCTGAAGCCGTTTTGAACAGATTGGAGTTGACCTTGGCTAGGGCCGTGAGACGGGGCCCGACGCGTGCGCTGGGCCTGGCCTTGGCGCTTGGCGTCATGACCGGTTGCGCCACGGACCCCGCGCCCCATGAGCAGATGCGTTTGGCCGAGCAGGCGCTCGAGCAGGCCAAGTCGGTCGGCGCGACCGACCAGCAGGAAACGCTCGCACTGGCCGAGGAAAAACTGGCCCGTGCCCGTGCGGACCTGGCAGCCGGTCAGAATCGCGAAGCGCGGATGCGTGCCGAGCAGGCCGAGCTGGACGCACGCCTGGCCGAGGCCCAGGTGCTGACGCAAAAGCGCGACGAGCAGGTGCAGGCGCTGCAGGCGCGCATCCAGCGCTTGCGCAAGCAAGTGGAGGCCCGGCCATGACGCGCGTATCGAACCCTTGGGCAGTGGCCGTTCTGCTGGTCTCGATCGGTGGCCTGCACGGCTGTGCCAGTCAGCGTAGCGAAGCGGCGCTCGACCAGGCCTCGGCCGCCTTCCAGCAGGTCAAGGACGATGCCGACGTGCTGCGCAGCGCACCACGCGATGTGATCCGCGCCGGCGAGTCCCTTGGCCGGGCCGAGCGCCTGGCCACCTACGTCGGCAGCGGCAGCGACGTGCGCCAGTACGCCTACCTCAGCCAGCGCTACAGCGAGATCGCGCGCGAGCACACGCGCCTGGCCCTGAGCGAAGAACAATTGGTCAAGCTCGACCTCAAGCGCCAGCGGCTGCAACTGGCCCTGCGCGAGGCCAAGCTGGCCAGCGTTCAGCAGCAGGGCAAGTGGCTGGAGGCGGAAATCGCCGCCCTGGCCTCCGAGGACAGCGACCGCGGCCTGGTCCTGACCCTGGGTGACGTGTTGTTCGACACGGGTCGAGCCGAACTGAAGAACTCGGCCAGCCGCACCGTGCTCAAGCTGGTGCAGTTCCTCCAGCTCAATCCCCGGCGGGTGATCCGCATCGAAGGCTACACCGACAGCACCGGCTCGACCGAGGACAACCTGCAGCTGTCGCGCGATCGCGCGCAGTCGGTGGCCGACATGCTGATCGACCTGGGGGTCGAGGAAAAACGTGTGCAGGTCATGGGCTATGGCGACCAGTACCCGGTGGAAGCCAATGCATCCGAGCGGGGCAGGGCCAAGAACCGCCGCGTGGAAGTGGTGTTCTCGGACGACAAGGGCCGACTGGCACCCCTGCGCTGACGCCAGCGCGCCATGCAAGGCCCTGGGCGCCGCCGGGCCTTGCATGATATCGGCTGACGCGTGCTGTACGGTCGACGAATCGACGATCTGTATCAGTACACTTCACGACTGTTACGGTATTCTGCGTGCTTGAGCTGCATAAGAACAATGAAGCCTGCGCATCGAGACATTGCCATGACCAACCTGTTGCTCTACCAGCGCATCGCCCAGCAACTGGCGGACGACATCCGCCGTGGTGTCTATCGTCCAGGCGAGCGGGTGCCGTCGGTGCGCAAGATGAGCGCGCAGCTCAACGTCAGCCATGCCACGGTGTTGCAGGCGTACGCCAACCTCGAAGACCAGGGCTTGATCCGGGCGCGGCCGCAATCAGGCTACTACGTGCACCAGACGCCTGCGCTGACCGCGCCGACCCCGGACATCGCCCGGGTCGAGCGGCCTGGGCTGGTGACGCGCGCCAGTATCATCCAGCAGGTGCTGGCCGAAGCGCGACGCGACGGTGTCTTCGCCTTCGGTGCCGCCGTGCCCCATGTGGATTACCTGCCCGTGCGCGCGCTGCACCAGCAGTTGGCCAAGGTCACCCGGTTCCACAGCCCCCGTGCATTCAGCTACATGTTCAGCCCCGGCTACGAGCCGCTGCGTCGGCAGATCGCCATTCGCATGCGCGACGCCGGGGTCCTGGTCGACCCGCGGGAGATCGTGGTGACCCATGGCTGCGTCGATGCCCTGCAGATGTCGCTGCGGGTGCTGACCAAGCCGGGCGACCTGATCGCAGCCGAGTCCCCGACCTACTATGGCCTGTTGCAGCTGGCCGACCTGCTGGGCCTGAAGGTCATCGAGATCCCCAGCGACCCGTCCACCGGCATCAGCCTCGAAGCCTTGCAGCTGGCGGCCAACCAATGGTCGATCAAGGCCCTGGTGCTGACCGCGCGGCTGAGCAATCCGCTCGGGGGGACCATCCCCGAAGAGCGGCAGAAGCAGCTGCTGCGCCTGGCCTCGGACTTCGACATTCAGATCGTCGAGGACGATATCTATGGCGAGCTGATGTTCGAGCAAGGGCGCAGCAAGGCGCTCAAGGCCTACGACCGGCTCGACCGGGTCATCTACTGCTCGAGCTTCTCCAAGACGCTGTCGCCCGGCGTGCGCGTGGGCTGGATGGTGCCGGGCCGCTACCAGGACGACATCCAGCGCTTGCAGACCTTCACCACCCATTCGGCGTGCAGCGTGACGCAGATGGGTGTGGCGGCGTATCTGGAGAACGGCGGTTACGACCGGCACCTGCGCTACATCCGTCAGGAGTACCGCAAGAACCTGAGCGCCTACCAGCTCGCCGTCCAGCAGTACTTCCCCGACGGCACGCAGATGACCCGGCCCACCGGCGGGTTCATCCTGTGGGTAAGCCTGCCGGGCCGGGTCAATACCCAAGAGCTGCACGTACGCGCGCTGGAGCAGGGCATCAGCATCGCGCCGGGATTGATCTTCAGTAATACTGAACAATTCAACCACTGCATCCGTCTGAACTGCGGTATTCCCTGGAACCGCGAGGCCGAACGCGCGCTCGTGACATTGGGGATGCTGGCCCGGCAACTGTGTACAGAGTCCATGGCACTGGCGGTTTAGGCTTGCCAGCCGGACGGCAAACGGCCAGCATCCAGATTTAGGCAAAGACGTTGTGGTGCCCATGAAACGTATTCGGTTGTTCGCGCTGGTGGTGGGGCTGATCTGCGGGTTGGGTGCGGTGAGCGTGACGCAGGCCGCGCAGGCCAGTGCTGCCTCGGATGCCGACGGCAAGCAGGGCCAGGCCCAGGCGCGTCCGGCTGCGCAGTCGTCCAAGTCGGCCGCCAAACCAGCGGCCAAGCCGAGCAAGGCGAGCGCGGCGGCGAAGAAGGCGCGGACCAAGAAGGCCAGGCGCAAGGCCGTGCAGAGCAAGGCGGTGGCTACCCCGGTAGCCAAGGCGCCTCTGGACCTGAGCATCCCCAAGGAAATGGTCAAAGAGCTCGAGCCTGCCGTGGGCAACAATACCCCCAAGGGCAAGGCCCTGCTGCCGGCGATGTTCCCGGAAAACCCTTCCCAGGACAGCGCGTTCCAGCTCAACGGGCGCCTGATCAGCAACGAAATGCAGCTACAATTGCGCAACGACAGTCAGCGCGACGTCGAGGGCGCGGCCATCGAATTCCAGTTCCGTCAGTGAGGCAAAACTGACTGCTCGGTCATTCCCCTTTTCCCGGTACGGGCAATGTCAAACGCCCGTTTCGCCGGTTACTATCCCAGGACGTCCCGTCCTGTTCCAGGAGTCGTGTTCCATGATCTGCCGTCAAGGCTGTGGTGCGTGTTGCATCGCACCCTCCATCAGTTCGCCCATTCCCGGTATGCCGCAGGGCAAGCCGGCGGGCGAACGCTGCCTGCACCTGTCGCCCGAGAACCTCTGTGGCCTGTTCGGATTGCCCGAGCGGCCGGCGGTGTGCGGCGGGTTCAAGGCCGAGGCCGAGGTGTGCGGCAGCGACCGCAACGAGGCGATCAGGATCATCAGCTGGCTGGAGCGCATGACGGCGGCGTGAACCCTCAGATCTTCGATAAAAGGAACAACACGATGAGATCTTTCACGCGAGTCGCGCTGGTGGTTGCCCTGGGGCTGTCGATGGTGCCCGTCGCCTGGGCCGCAGACTGGAAAGTGGCCAAGGACGAGGAGGGCATTCAGGTGTCGCTGAGCGAAGTGTCGGGGTCCAAATACAAGGCCTACCGCGGCGTGACCCTGATCAAGGCGCCCTTGGCCAAGGTGCGTGCGCTGCAGGAAGACGTGGTGGGTGCCTGCGCCTGGATCCATGAATGCCAGTCCCAGAAGCTGCTCAAGCACGAAGGCGACCAGAGCTGGACCTACAGCCGCTTCAATACCCCATGGCCCGTCACGCCGCGTGACTCGGTGGTGCATGTGGTCACCACTCAGGGGGCCGACGGTAGCCTGACGCGTACCCTGACGGGCGAACCGACCTATGTGCCGGACGAGAAGGGGTTCGTCCGTGTGGCCGAGGTCAAGGGCTTCTGGAAACTGGTGCCCAAGGGCAATGCGACCGAAGTCACCTACCAGGTGCACACCGAGCCGGGCGGTAGCGTGCCGTCGTGGCTGGCGAACAAGTTCGTGGTCGAGGCGCCTTTCAATACGTTGAAGCACCTCAGGGCGCGCGCCGAGCGCCCCTGAAGGCGTGCAGGCTAAGAAACGTTCGATGCACGGACGGCTGCATCGACAGCCGCCGTGCCTGACCCAGCGCCAGGTCGGGCGGCCTGGCCCTTGGTCTGCAGGTGGTGGCCAAAGTGCTGCACGTACTGTTTTTCCAGGATCTGTACGCTCAAGATGAACAACAGGAGGTTGTTGAGCTTCTCACGCACCCTGCCTGGCACCAGGCCGGTCCTGACGGCCAGCAGCATCATGCGTACCGTACCTGGCGCGAACAGACCGGCCGCTGCCAAGGCATCCTTGCTCAGGTACGTTTCGATTAGGCGTGCCATGGCAGGGCCCGAGCGCTTGCGCACCCATAGTGGCGGCGTGATGTAAGGCCACTTCCGGCGGCTGTACACCTCTTCGGGAATGATGTCTTTCACGGCTTCGCGCAGCAGGTACTTCTCCACGTTACCGCGCAGCTTCCATTCGTTCGGCAGTTTGGCCAGCCACTGGAACAGCCGATGGTCGAGAAACGGCGTACGCCCCTCGATCGAATGCGCCATCTCCTGGCGGTCGCCCAGGTTCGCCAGGATGAACGGGCTGAGCAGGCCGCGGATGCTGAACGTCTGCAACTTGTTCAACAAGGGCAGGCGATCGAGCTCGGCCCGGTCCAGGCGTCGACGCAGCGCATGCAGGGGTGAGGTGAGGTTCAGGTGTCGGCGGTGGCGAGGCGCGAACAGGCGGTTGAGCGTATTCTGGGCGGCCGGGGCGAACAGCTCGGCCATTTCCGGCTGCGGGACGAACCCGAAGGCATCGTCCAATTCGCTGGCGCCGCTGGAACGTTTCGGGCGTGCACGTTCGGCGTGGCGCCCGTAGGCATGGCTGGACAAGCCTTGTCCTTCGGCCTTGAAGTAGCCGTACCCCAGCAGCGCCTCGTCCGCGCCTTCGCCGGTGAGCACGCAGGTGACATGCTGGCGGGCGAGTCTGGAGAGCAGGAACTTGCCCACCCCGTTGTAGTTGACGGCGGGGGTTTCCGAGAACCAGAGGCTGTCTTCCAGGTGGGTCAGCAGGTCCTCGCGCGTGCACTCGATCTTGTGAAAGCGTGCGCCCAGGTGGCGTGCGGTGCGTTCGGCGATCAGCGCCTCGTCGAACTCGGCGTGATCGCTGAAGGAAATGCAAAACGCGTCGATGGGCTGGTCACGCAACTGCGCGGCGAGGGCGGCCACTGCCGTGGAATCCAGGCCGCCGCTCAGGTAGACGCCGACAGGCACGTCGGCCTGCAGCCGTAGCGCCACGGCTTCTTCCAGATGAGTGCGCAGGGTCTGGCGCAGATCGGCTTCGCTACAGGTCGTCGGCAGGGGCTCGGGCAACAGGTCGAGCGGCCAATAGGGGATCGACTCGCACTTCAAGGTCTCGAGGTCCACCACCAGGCAGTGGCCGGGCGCGACGACACTGACATGTTCGAACGGGCTGTCCATGGGCACGAAGCTGAGCATGTCTCGCAGCTTGACCGGATCGATGGACGCTGCGGCCAGCCCGCTGGCGAAAAGCGCCTTGGCCTCGCTGGCGAACAGCAGTCCACCGGGACGCTCAGGCGCCTGATGCACGAACAGTGGCTTGATGCCAAAGCGGTCACGGCAGGCGACCACGCGGCCCAGCCGTCGATCCAGCAGCACGAACGCGAACTCGCCGCGCAGGTGACGGGTGAAATCCAGGCCGTCACGCTCATACAGGTACAGGATGAGCTCCGAATCGGACCCGGTCGCGAACGTGAACCCATCGGCCATGAGTTCGGCGCGCAGGCGGGCGTGGTCATAGATTTCGCCGTTGCAGACCAGCACCTTCTGGCCGTCCTGACTGAACAGGGGTTGCGCGCCGGTGGCCAGGTCGATGATCGAAAGCCGGGTGTGACCCAGTACTACCGCGTGTTCGGGGTCGCGATATCCGGCGCGTCCGTCTGGTCCACGGTGAGTCAATGCCGTCAGCGCGGCCTCAAGGTCGACCTGCTCGAGTGCATGACCGACAGACGCAAAAATTCCGCACATCCTGTGCTCCTCATGGGCTTGTGGCGAAAGAACCGGAGGCGTCAAGCGTCGCCGAGGTAGATCTGCTCGAGCATTCTGCGGTGCACGACCAAGGGCTTGTCATACTTGCCCAGCCGCGCACCGTTCAAAGCATACGGCAGGTGCGCGAGCTGGCTGGAAAACGCACCATCGGCCTCGAATTCCTTCTTGATGAAACGCAGCATGAACGAGCGGAAGTGCTTTTGGAAAAACGCTGATTTGCGGTCGCTGGCCTGGGCATAAACGAAACTGTACAGCGTGGTCCGGTTGGCCGCGTTGGGCACGAAGAAGATCGTGGTCTTGACGTGCCCTCCGATGTCGGTCTGGCGAGTCTTGCACGTCACCCAGGACTCGTAGGTGCTGCGCACCGGGTTGAACAAGGTGTGGAAGCGATTGTGCGAGATGTCCCCTGGCTTGACGCCAGTCAGAAACATGAACGGAAACTTGCGAATGGGCCCCCGGTAGTAGTTCAGGGTGCTGTGCTCATCCTGTTCGAACTCGTATTCGACGTGCTTGGCACCCTCGCGGTCCCAGCCGAAGGTCTGGTGCACGTAGGGAAAGTGCTCGTCTTCGGAGAAGTTGTCCAGGGCCACGTGCAGCGGGCAGTCGAAGACCACCGGGAATTGGCCCATGAAGGTGTAGGCCGGGTCGGCGAAGTCGTCGAGTGGCTCGGCATCGGGGCCGCCGACCCAGATCACGCCGTGGCGGGTGAAGGTCTTAAGGACCTCGATCTTGCACTTGCGCGACTCGGGCATGGCCGGGATATGCCCTTGGCCCTGGGCATCGAAACTCCAGCCATGGTACGGGCACTCGAGATGCCCTTGCTCGTTCACGCGGCCCATCGACAGCGGCGTGAAGCGGTGAGGGCAGCGGTCCGGCATGGCGACGAGGCGACGCGCCTGATCACGGAACAGGACGATCTTGAAGCCACCGACTTCCACACTGATCGGCGTGTCGCGTACAGCCTCTTCGGCGCAGACGGGATGAAAGAAACGCGAAATCTTGTTCCAGCCAAAGTCCATGGCACGTGCATCCTTGAATAACGTTTTTGATAACCCGTTCCATCGGGGCGCTTTTTCGAGCGGGCCAGCCTAGTGGATATGCTCACGCGTTGCAACGCACTTTTCATGGAAGTTCGTCTTGTGTGCGGGCCGTCTTTTTTCGACGTTGGAGGCGCTTGACAGCGCTTTGGAAATCCTGATGAAGTAAAGAAAGATCGTACACAGCACTTCAGGACGAAGCGCTCGCTCCCCGTCGACAGGATGTCGGTTCATGGCAGTCTGACGTGGCACGCCGCTGTTTTCTCGAGTGCTCCAGCCCATTTACCGGGCGGGCCGCACGCACGGTTTCGAATGCCTGGACATTCGATGTGCCGGCACGTCTTGCTTGCAGGAGCCACGCGTCATGGATGAACCTTCAGTGCGCCTGAAACTCAGGGCGCTGTGGAGCGCTCTGTTGCCAGATGAGCCCTTCGACGACACCACGGCATTTCATCAGGCCGGTGGAAATTCTCTGACCCTGATGCGACTGTTCATGCAATGTACGGGCGCATTCGGCGTGCGATTGGACATGGCGCGTTACCCCGATTTGCAGACCATCGAGCAGCAGGCACGCTTCATCGTGATGGCCCGTGCGGAGGCTTCGCATGCCTGAGGTGGCGGTTCCGGCCCTCTCACGGCCCGCGCCGATGCGTGTGCCGCGTGCCTATGCGTCGTTGTTCGAGCAGGCCACGACCGACAGTTTCGTGGTGGGCGACCTGGAAGTGCGTACGCATGTCTGGACGGGCCCGGCCCCGGTCCTGTGCGTGCACGGCGCCAATGGCAGCGCGACGCAGTTCGGCGCGTTGATCGAGTGCCTGCGTGGCGCCGGTCGTGGCGTCATGGCCGTGGATATTCCTTCGCACGACCCGAACGGACGTTTCATTCCGTCGCGCTACATCTGGGAGGCCTTGGTGGGCATGCAGCGTTACGCCACGCCTGCCGCGGTGGTCGCCCATTCCATGGCCTGTGGCTGGGCGATGAAGGCGCTGAATGCAGGCTTGCCCGCGCGGCAACTGGTGTGCCTGTCCCCGGCGGCCACGCAGGATTATGTCTTCAAGCGTTTCCTCGAACTGCAGCAGGCCCAAGGGTTGACCTTCGATGACCTGGCAGAGGAGATCGACCAGGCCTTCGGCAGCACATGGCGTCAGGCGTACTCGCCGATCGAGCTGTGCAAAACCTTGACGCAGTCCGTATTGATTCACCATGACGAAGACGATCCGGTGATCGAACTGGACGCGGGCGGCAAAGTACTGCACGACGCCTGGCCACTGTCGCGTTATCTACAAACGCAAGGGCTTGGTCATGCGGGTGTTTTCCGAAATAGACCACTGCTTGAATGTCTTGTGGCATTTCTCGCCGATTCCATGACTGATAGATCACAGGGAGTAATTCAATGAGCCAGCCTACCGTCCAACACGTACGTGACACCGTTGAGAAGATCATCCTGCAATATTGCGATGTGACCGACTTGGGTATCGAGCGTTTGCAAGATGACACGAGCCTGACCCAGGACCTGGGTATCGACAGCGTCGACTTTCTCGATATCGTGTTCGAAATCGAAGACACCTACAAAATCCAGTTTCCCTTGGAACAATGGTCGGCCAGTGCGCCGAACGGTGAAAAGAACCGACACACCCTGAGCGACTTCGTGACGGCCATCCATCGCATCGTCGTCGGTGCACCTGTCGGCGCATGAACATCGAACAGAACCTGTTGATCGACGAGGTCGTGACGTGGGAGCCCTGGACGTCGCTGCACAGTATCAGCCACGTCCCGGCTGCAGCGCCGGTCTTCGAAGGGCACTTTCCCGGCCATCCCATCCTGCCCGGCGTGCTGATGGTCGAACTCATGGCCCAGGCCAGCGGGTTCTTGTACCTGTTGTCGTCGGACTTTGCGGGCATGGCGTTCCTGATCAGCGTGAAGCAGGCCAAGTTCACCGGCTTCGTCGCGCCGGGCGAACGACTGAGCTGCGAGGTACGCATCGTCCACCGCGCCGAGGGTTACCTGGTCTGCGAGGGCGTGCTCACGCGCGACCAGGTGGTGGCGAAAGCGCAGTGGATGCTGCGGCTCATGCCCTTCCCCAACGACATCCTTCGTCAGTCGCTCCAGCGCACCGTGCTGGCGCGTATCGAGAGGCACGCATGATCAACACCTGTTACGTGAAGGGCATGGGTATCGTCCACAGCGGCGGCGCGATGAGGCTGGGCGACGCGCATTCACTGCCGCCCCAGGCGCCGGTGGTTCGAGGCAAGGTCCCGCTGCCGGCGTTTCCCCTGGAACGCTTCGTGACCAAGGTCCGCGACCTCAATGCCATGGGCAACGGGCAGAAGATGCTGGTCTGCGCCGCTGGGTTGGCCCTGGAAGAGGCCGGACTAAGCGCCGAGGCGCGTCAGGGCTGCGACCTGTACATGGCCGCCAAGATCGGCGAGCGCAACGATGCCGTGGATGCGGCGATCCTCGAAGGTGCCGAGCACGCATCGTTCGACATCAACCAGGAGCTGGCGCGCCTGCGTCCGACGCATTTCCTGGCGGAACTGCCCAACCTGTATGCCGCCAACATCGCCATGCTATTGGCGCTCAAGGGCGAGAGCCTGACGTTCGTCGGCGAGGCGGCTGCTTCCGCGCAGGCCATGATCCATGCGCTGGAGAAACTTGCCACCGAGCGCACGTGCAGCATCCTGGTCGGCGGCGTCTTCAATGGCGACCAGTCGATGCACGATGAATACCTGGCAGGCCCCGATGCACAAGCGCTGGGCGTATTCGGCACGGCCGCCTGCTGCCTGGTGCTCGAGCGCGAGCCAACAGGCGCGATCGCCAGCCTGACCCGAACGGGCCCGGTCACCCGCGACCAGCTCGCCGATCGGCTGGTCAGCTGCGAGGCAAGTCTGCTGGTCAGTCATGGCTTTGCGGCTGGGCGAGGGTGGACGCAGTCGCTGACCGTGGACGTGCCCGTGCTGGACGTCGGGCACCTGATGGGTCAACTGCACGAAGCGACCGTTTCGGTCCAGGCTTACCTGGCCGCGGTGGCGCTGCGCGCCGAGCCGGCAGTGGGGCCGCGCCGTGCGCTGTTGCTCACGCAGATCGGCGCTGAGCGTTACGAGACCTTTGTGCTCGAGGTCTTCTGACGCCATGAACATACCGATCATCCCCTCCGTCGTGCCTGCCGCACGGTCTGTACCGGCAGAGCGATTCCCGTTCAGCGCTTCCCCGCAAGGCTGGTATGCCGTGGCGTGGGTCGATCATCTCGAACCGTCTTCCATCACCCCGGCACGGCTGTGCGATCGCGATATCGTCATCGTTCGCACGGCTTCGGGAAAGCTGGCGGTCTATGACGCGCACTGCCCGCATCTGGGCGCACACCTGGGCTACGGTGGCGTCGTCGAGGGCGAGCACGTGCGCTGTCCATTCCATGGCTGGGAATACGACGGGCGCGGGCGCTGCAGCAAGATTCCGTTCGTGGACGGGCCGATGAAGGTCGGTCTGCGCGAATGGCCTACGGTGGTGAGAGGCGGGATGTTGCAAGCCTGGTTCAATGCCCAGGGCAACCCCCCGGTATGGACGCCGCTGGAGGCCGATCACCAGGGGTGGACGCCGCCGATGCACGGCCCGGACTGCGCCTGGAATTTGCGTGCGCATGTGCAGGACATCGCGGAAAACGGCGTCGACGTCGCCCACTTCACGACGGTGCATGGCGCCCAGGCCATTGGCGAGCTGAACGATGTCCGGTTCGAAGGTGCCCTGGCGCGGTGGACGTCGATCAGCGCCAGCGAGCTGAGCGGCAAGCCTTCGATCGCCGTCGCGCAGGTGGTGCTCGATGCGCTGGGTCTGCACCGCGTGCAGGTGCAGATCGACGACGGCAAGCTGGCGTTTCGCAGCTTCCTGTACGTGACGCCGGTGGCCGACGGGCGGATCGACATTCGCATGACCGTCTCGGTGAAGCAGACCGGGGATGTGCGCAAGGATCGGATGCTCGTCAAGTACCTGGTGCCGCGGCTGACCAGCGAGCTGGCCAAGGATTTCGACATCTGGGAGCACAAGGTCTACATCGAGCGCCCGCCGCTGAGTCGGGTCGATGGTCCGATTCGTCACTTCCGGGCCTGGGCGCGCCAGTTCTACGCGTAGGCCCGGCCTCTCAACCCTCGACCGCCACGGGCGGATCGTCGTTCAAGGATGAAAACGAGCAATGAAAACCCCTAGTGAGTGCCAAGGGCTCGCGGATGTTCGCGTGGGCATCGATACCCTCGATCGGCAGATCATCGAGCGCCTTGGGCTGCGCATGCAGTACGTCAAGGCCGCGTCGCGCTTCAAGCCCGATCTGGAGAGCATTCCGGCGCCGGATCGCGTCGCCCGCATGCTGCCGCAGCGGCGTGAGTGGGCTGCCGACGCCGGGCTGGATCCCGAGTATGTCGAGCAGCTCTTCAGTGGCTTGATCGACTGGTACATCCGTCAGCAGATGGCCTATTGGCAGAGCCAACGGCAGGAGCAGGCCTCATGATGGGGGTCGACGAGAAGGGCTGGGACGCCTGGCGCGGCCTGCTCGAGCAGGCGCGCCAGCGTGCGACCTCGCGAGGGCAACCCGTCCTGGCGAGCCTGGCGCTGGCGACTCCACGCCCCGATGCATACGCCTGTGTCGCCAGGGCCGAAGCCTCGAAGCTGACCTATGCCTTGCTCGACACGCGGGCGCCCGATCGCTTGCTGTTCGGTGTCGGCTGCGCCGCCGAACTGCGCGAGCGGCCGGAGACTGCCTTGGGCGCCATGGGCGGGCAGTGGCGACACTGGTTGGAAGACCGCGTGCAGGAGGGCGACGTCGGCCCCCTGCTGATGGGGGGCGCGCGTTTCGATCCGCTGTCGCAGCGTGCGCCGCACTGGGAAGATTTCCCCGCCGCCGTCATGACCCTGCACGCCGTGCAATGGTCCTGCCAGGCCGAGAACGCCTGGCTGCTGCTGCAGGCCCGGGTCGCCCAGGACAGCGACATCGAAGCGCTGATCGACGAGCGCCGCGGCCTGCTGGCCTGCTTGGGCGAACCCGCCTTCGATCCGCCGTTCAGTGCCCATCTGGCCTTGGAGGCCGACCGTGATTCGATGCCGCGTCGGGCGTGGGAGGCCATGGCTGACCAGGCGGTGCGCCGCATTCGCGCGGGTGATCTGCGCAAGGTGGTGCTGGCGCGTCATGTTCAGCGCACGCATACCGCGCCCATCGACGTGGCCAGCGTGTTGCGCCGCTTGCGGACACGCGACAGCGATGCCCATGTGTTCGCCGTGAGCCGTGGACGCAGTTGCTTTCTCGGTGCGACCCCCGAGCGCCTGGCGCACCTGGAGCGGGGTGTGGTCCACACCCATGCTTTGGCAGGCACGGCCCCGCGCGGTAGCGATGCGCAGACCGATCGGCAGCTCGGGCAAGCCTTGATGGACTCGCCCAAGGAGCGCGAGGAGCACGACCTGGTCGTGCGCACGATCGTCGAGGGCCTGAAGCGACTGGGCGGCCGCGCCATGGCCATCGACCCTCCGCAACTGCGCAGGCTGGCCACGTTGCAGCACCTGACCACCCCATTACAGGCAGGCCTAGACGAGCAGGTCGGCGTGCTGGACGTGGTCGAGCAGTTGCACCCGACGCCTGCGGTGGCCGGCCTGGCGCTGGCGCCCGCATTGTCGTTCATTCGCGAGCACGAGGGGCTGGACCGCGGCTGGTACGCAGGCCCGTTGGGCTGGATGGATGAGCACGCCCAGGGCGATTTCGTCGTCGCTTTGCGCTCGATGCTGGTCCGCGCTCACGCCACCTACCTGTTCGCCGGCTGCGGCGTGGTGGCCGACTCCGTCCCTGAGGCAGAGTTTCAGGAAACCCAACTGAAGCTGTCCGGCATGTTCAAGGCGTTGCAGTCGCAGCCGCAACCCACGCCCAGTGCCACGCCGGCATGATGATTCGCCCGCTGACCGCGTCAAGAGGACACCTTCGATGCACATGGACCCTACGGTGAGCGCCCATCGCCACCACGCCCCCATGGTCGTACGCCGTTACCCCTTCGATCTGAAGGCGGCACTGGTCGGGAACTGGTACGGCGACGATCGTTTCCGCACCATCGTCGCCAATGCGCTGTCGATTCCGTTGCCCAGTGGGGAGCGCCTGTTCATCAAGGCGCTGCGGCACTACCTCGATCAGCTTGCTGATCCGGTGCTGCGTGACGCGGTGAAGGTGTTCTTCAAGCAGGAGTCCTCCCATACGCAGGAGCACGTCAGGTATAACCGGTGGGTCTGCGAGCACCGGGGCTATCAGCTCGAACCGATCGAAGCGACGTACAAGGACCATAACGAATACCTGTGCGAGCACGCCGATCCGCGTTTGCTACTGGCCACGACCGTGTGCATGGAGCACCTCACCGCCATCGTCTCGCACCTGCTGATCAGCGAACCACGCTGGTTGGCGCAGGCCGACCCGGTGGTGCGCGACTTCTGGCTGTGGCACTCGGTCGAGGAGGTCGAGCACAAGGCGGTGGCGTTCGATGTGTACGCGTGCACCTGCGCCGACAAGGCGTTCCTCGACCAGGTCATGCGCAGCACGGTCGTGCAGTTGGCCAAGAACCTGGAATTCACCGCCTGCCAGATGTACCGGATGGAAGGTGGACGGCCCCGCGAGATCCGCCAATGGTTGCGCGAAACCCCGTTCCTGCACGGCGAACATGGGCTTCTCACGGCGCTCATGGTGCATGTCGAAGATTTCTATCGACCCGATTTCCACCCCTGGGATCATGACAACGAAGCCTTGATCGCCCAGGTGTCCAGCCATCTCGAGCAGGCCTTCACCTGACCGCCTACGTGGCAAGGAGCCCGTCATCATGAACACGTTGCAAGCAGGCCGCGACCTGGCTGCCTATCTGCGCCTTCAGGCTCAGCGTACGCCGAAGGCGCCGGCCCTGATCGGGGAAGGGGAGTGCTGGCGCTACGAAACGCTGGATCGGCGCGTCGAGCAGCTGGCTGCGGAGCTGGTCGACCGGCTGGGCGAAGGACCCTGGCGGGTCGGTGTCCAGGTCGGCGAGCGGCGCTGGGGTGTGCTGGCCATGCTGGCCATCTTCCGTGCCGGCATGGTCTACGTCCCATTGGACCCGACGCTACCAGCGGCGCGTCGCGGCTACATGATCGACGATTGTGCGATGGCCTGTGTCCTGGTCGATGCCCAGAGCGAGGCCGACGACGTGTTTCGAGGCGAGCGTTCGTTACCCGTGTGGCGGATCGAAGGTGAGCACTCCACGCAGCGCACCCCGTTGGCGGAGCGGGTGTTCGACGAGGCGGCACCCGCCTATCTGTTGTACACCTCCGGCTCCACGGGGCAACCCAAGGGTGTCGAGATGACGCGGCGCGCCCTGTGCAACTTGATCGACCATCAGCTCGAAAGCGGTGGCGCCTTCACCCAGCCACTGAAGACCCTGCTGTTCGCCTCGCCGGGCTTCGATGTCTCGGTTCAGGAAGTCTTGAGCGCGGTGGCCTGCGGAGGTGTCCTGCATACCGTGCCGCCCGACGTACGGCAAGACCTGTCCCGGCTCTACGCGTTCATCCAGGCCAACGAGGTACAGCGCTGTTTCCTGCCCTACTCGGTGCTGCAGGCGCTGGCCATCGCCCACGAGCGTCGAGTGGGTGCCGAGGCGCGCGTGTGTCAGGTGATCTCGGCGGGCGAGGCGCTTCAATTGACGCCGCAGATCATCGATTGGCTGCAGGGGTGTGGTTGCGAACTGATCAATCATTACGGCCCCACCGAAACCCATGTCGTCACCCAGTACCACAGCACGCGTCCCTTGAATCAGTGGCCGAGCCGTGTACCGATCGGTCAGCCCATCGCGAACGTGCAGGCCTTCGTGCTCGATGCACAGTTGCAGGTGATGCCCGAGGGCGCCGAGGGCGAGCTGTGCCTGGCCGGCGTCTGCCTGGCCAACGGCTACGCCGGGCGTGCGGAAGAAACCGCGCGTCGCTTCCCCACCTGGCGGTCGCCCGAAGGCGAATCCCTGCGGCTCTACCGGACGGGCGATCGGGTGATGCGCGACGCCTCAGGCGACCTGTTGTACCTGGGGCGGATGGACACGCAAGTCAAGATCAACGGGCAGCGTGTCGAGCTGGCGGAAATCGAGGCCAACCTCAAGCGTGACCCTACGGTGCGCGAGGCGGTGGTGCTGGCCGATTCGCTGACGGGGCACGCTGACGGCCAGTTGCTGGTGGCGTTCATGCTGTACGCATCCGCTCACCCTGGCGAACCGGACGCCACGCCCCTGGCGCGCATCGCGCCCTGGGTCGAGGCGCTGCCGGTGTACATGAGGCCGCAGCGGGTCGTGGTGATCGATCGACTGCCCCTGACTACCAACGGCAAGGTCGACCAGCGCGCGCTCCTGGCGCTGTCGCAGGCACCGCGTGCGGTGCAGGCGAGCCTCAGTGCCGAGCAGGCGCGAGTGGCGCAATTGTTCGCCCGGTTGTTGAAAGTGACCGTGACCGATGCCGACATGGATTTCTTCGCCCAGGGCGGCAACTCGTTGCTCGCCATCCGCTTCGTGCAACTGGTCGAGCGCGAGTGTGGCGTACGCCTGGACATGACCGCGTTTCTCAGCCAGCCGACCATCGCCCATGTGGCCACCTATCTCTGACATCGAGGACCTTATGAACACACATCGCGTGGTTGTCACCGGGCTGGGCCTGAGCACGTCGCTCGGGCGCGGCACGCACACCAACTGGCAAGCCCTGATGGCCGGCGCCAGCCATATCCAGTACAGCGCGCGGTTGGCGCCCGGGTCGATTCGTACGCGTTTCGCCGCAGTCGACGAGCGTTTCGAGCACGAACCCAACCCGCGCGTGGTCATCGAGACCTACCTGCGCGAAGTCGTGGCCGAAGCCACCGCCAGCAGTGGGCAAGCGGGCTTCGATCGGATGTATTACAGCCTGCCGAACGGCATGTACTACTGGTCCCAGCGCTTGCGTGACCAGGCGCACCCACGTACCGACAACGCCTTCTTCGCGCTGTCGTCGGAAGAGTCGCTCAGCAGTGAGTTCGCCCGCGCCTATCAGTTGCGCGAATACCCCGCCGTCGTCGCCACAGCCTGCGCGTCTTCCGCTTCGGCGCTGCAACTGGGGTATGAGGCCATCGCCCATGGGCTGGCCGAGCGAGTCATCGTGGCGGCGTCGGACAGCTCGATCTATGACGAGACCGTGACCAAGTTCAACAACCTGTCGGCGCTGTCCACCCGCAACGAGTCGCCCGAAACGGCCTGCCGGCCGTTCAGCGAGGACCGCGATGGCTTCGTGATCGGCGAAGGCGGTGCCTGCCTGATCCTGGAAAGCGAAGCCAGTGCAGCGGCACGCTTGGCGCCGGTCCTGGCGCGGTTCTCGGGGTGCGCCAGCACGACCGACAACGTCCACCGTACCAAGGGCGATCCGACCGGCAGCGGCATGCGCGACTGCATGCGCCTTGCCGTGGAGCGCGCCGGGTTGCAACTGGGTGACATAGACTGCATCAACGCCCATGGCACCAGCACGCCGGAGAACGATCGGATGGAGGCGCTGGTGATCGCCGAGCTGTTCGCGCATCGACCCTGGGTGACGTCGGTCAAGTCCATGGTGGGGCATACGGTGCATGCTGCGGGTGTCGTGGAGGCTGCCGTCTCGGTGCTGAGCCTGATGCATGACGCCGTGACACCGACGCTGCATTACGACGGCAGCCTGGACGCACAGGGCGTGCGTGTCGCCGGTCAGGCGCAGAGCGGGGTCGCGCTGACCCATGTGTTGTCCAACTCCTTCGGTTTCGGCGGGCAGAACGTGTCGTTGGTGTTTTCCAGCGTCGACGCTGGGGTGGGCGCATGACGACGCACGTGTTCGAGGTGCGTGGGCGCTGCCAGCGAGAACCGTGGCGCCTGAGTGGTCTGGACAGGATGGTCGAGTCCTGGGCCGACTACCTGCTCGTGTACCCCTATTGCATCGAAGGTGGCGTCTTCGCCGAACACCTGGCCAAGGCCTTGGACCTCAATCCCTATTTCGCCGGGCGCAAGATGACCCTGGACCAGGGCATGGTCGTCAGCGGGGGGAACGAGGGCGCGCGCCTGGAGCAGGTCCGGGTCTCGGGCATGCTGCCCGACGGTGTGCTGATGGGGCGGTACGATCAGTTCGATCCCTTCTGTGACCGGACGCGCCGTGAACAGCATCGACGCTCGAAGACCAGCTTGAAGCAGCCGTTGCTGCAGATTCGCCTGAGCGTTTTCGACGATGCGACGGTGATCGGTTTCAGCGTATGGCACGGTCTGAGCGATGGCACGACCTTCTTCGAGTTCCTCGAGCGGCTGGCCGAGTGTTGCCAGGGGCGGGGCACGCCGGTGCGTCTACCGGTGTTCGAGCCGTTCCAGGCGGCTCCCGGCGCGGTGCCAGAAGGCGCCCTGGTCGACCGCTGGCAATACCCCGACGCCGTGCAGCAATCGCCCGTCTTCGCCGAGGGCGCCTTTACCTTGCACGAGGCGGATATCGATCGTCTGCTGGAAGGTTGCGTCTGTCCAGGCTTCATGCGCCAGGACTACCTGATCGGTTACCTGTGGCGCCTGATCGTCATGACCGACACGCTCGAAGCAGGCGAGCGTACAGCGCTCTATCCGGTCTATGACGCGCGACAGCTCATGGACATGAGTCCGGCGCAGGTCGGCAATCTGCTGTGCTACCCCACCGTGGCACTGCGCGCAGGCCAGGTGCGTGAAGCCGGTCTGGCCGAACTGGCGAGCCACATCCGCGACGCGGCGACCGCTCGTGTGCTCGACAGCGACACCCTGCAAGAGGAATTGCAGGCCATTTGCGCGCAAGTGGAGTCAGGCGGGCAGGGCCGTTACCTGCTGCAACCCCTCTACGAAAGCCTGTATGGCCATTCGGTGCTGTTCAACAACCTGACGGGCATGCCTTGGCAACGGTTCGACCTGGGGCAGGGCGCGCCTGTGCACGTCGATGTGCCCATGCACGACCCGCTGCGTTTCGTACAGTTCTTCCCTTGCCTGTCCCGCCCAGGCGCCCTGACTGTCAAGGTCAACCTCCCCGAATCCCACCTGCACCGTTTCCGCGACCGTTTCAACCAGGAACTCCAGTCATGAAATCCCATGTCGATCCCGCGACCTTCGCGCATTACCTGGGCCTGGGCGCGCTGCCGGCGACCACCCTGGTCGACTGTCTCGAGCAGTGGAAAACGCGCTATGGCGATCGTCTCGCCCTGAAGGACGAGCACGGCACCCTGACCTATGCCCAGCTTGCGGAGCGTTCCGATGCCCTGGCGATCGACCTGCGTGCACGAGGCCTGCGTGCCGAGGACACCGTCATCGTGCAACTGCCCAATGGCACGGGCTTCTTCGTGACGCTGTTCGCCGTCATAAAGCTGGGTGCGGTAGCGGTCCTGGCGCTGCCGGGACACCGTCAGTACGAACTGATCGGGCTTCAGGACGTCGCACAGGCCAGGATGTACATTGCCCAACGCCAGCTCGGTGATTTCGCCTACTCGGTGCTGGCCGACGCATTGTGCGAAAACGGGCTGCCCGAAACGGGCGTGGTGTACCTGGACGACATTCCCGAGACTGTCTGGCGACAGTCAGGCGAGCGGCTGACGGCTGTTACGCCCGCACCGGACGACGTGGCGTTCCTCCTGTTGTCAGGCGGTACCACGCAGGTGCCCAAGCTGATTCCGCGCACGCATGCCGACTATGCCTACAACATCACGGCCATGGCGCAGGCCTGTGGCTTGAACGCCGATAGCCGGTATCTGTGCGTGGTGCCTGCGGCGCACAATTTCGCGCTCGGCTGCCCTGGCGTACTGGGCGTCCTGACGGCGGGTGGGCAAGTCCACCTGCAGGCACAGCCCGATATCCTGCAACTGTGCGATGTGTTGCACAATGAGCGCATCACGGTGACGTCGTTGGTGCCTTCGCTGGCCGAGTTGCTCATCGAGTACCTGGACATGACGGGGCAGCGCTTCGACGCGCTCACGCTGGTACAGGTCGGTGCGGCACGTTTCTCGAAAACGTCGGCGCAACGCCTGAAAACGCTGCTCGACTGCGAGCTGCAGCACATCTATGGCATGGCTGAAGGCCTGTTGTGTTTCAACCGACCCGAGGATGACGAACGTGCCAAGCGCGACACCCAGGGTCGTCCGTTGTCGCCCTTCGACGAACTGCGAGTCGTGAACGAGCAGGGCGACAGGGTAGCGCCCGGTACCGTGGGCGAGCTTCACGTGCGTGGGCCTTATACCATCCGGGGGTACCATGCGCGGCCTGAAGTGAATGCCGCAGCCTTCGATGAACAGGGCTTTTATCGTACCGGCGACTTGGTCTGCCTGGACGAGGCGGGCAACGTGACGGTGGTGGGGCGGATCAAGGAGCAGATCAACCGAGGTGGGGAAAAGTACTCGCCGTCCGACATGGAAAAGCTGATGGTCGATTGGGCGCGAATCGGCGAATGCGCCGTGGTCGGATTCGAGGATCGACAGCTGGGCGAGCGGGTCGTCTATTTCATTCGCCCACTGGGCGCGCCGCCTACCCGCCGAGAGGTGTGTGATTATCTGCACTCGCTCGGACTTGCCGATTTCAAGTACCCTGATGCCGTCGTGGTGCTGGAACAGATGCCGCTGACGGCTGTCGGCAAGATCGACAAGAAGCGGCTGGCGCTGACCTACGCTTGACCGGGCATGTCCCGTCGACCGCAGACGCAAAGCAAAAGGCCCGCACAGTCATCTGTGCGGGCCTTTTTGGCTGCGACGTGACGCTTAGCCTTTGCGCTGCTCCAGCGGCAGGATGTCACGCTGCGCTTCGCCCGTGTAGAGCTGGCGCGGACGCCCGATCTTGTAGGGGCTCGAGAGCATCTCCTTCCAGTGCGAGATCCAGCCGACGGTACGTGCCAGGGCGAAGATCACCGTGAACATGCTGGTCGGAATGCCGATCGCCTTGAGGATGATGCCGGAGTAGAAGTCGACGTTCGGGTACAGCGAGCGCTCGATGAAGTACGGATCGGTCAGGGCGATCTCTTCCAGGCGCATCGCCAGTTCCAGCTGCGGGTCGTTCTTGATGCCCAGCTCGCCCAGGACTTCGTCGCAAGTCTGCTTCATCACGGTGGCGCGCGGGTCGCGGTTCTTGTAGACCCGGTGGCCGAAGCCCATCAGCTTGAACGGATCGTTCTTGTCCTTGGCCTTGGCGATGAAGGTGTCGATGTTCGAGACATCGCCGATTTCATCGAGCATGGTCAGCACCGCTTCGTTGGCACCGCCGTGCGCCGGGCCCCACAGCGCGGCGATGCCGGCGGCGATACAGGCGAACGGGTTGGCACCGGACGAGCCGGCCAGGCGGACCGTGGAGGTGGAGGCGTTCTGCTCATGGTCGGCGTGGAGGATGAAGATCCGGTCCATCGCCTTGGCCAGCACCGGGCTGATCGGTTTGATCTCGCACGGGGTGTTGAACATCATGTGCAGGAAGTTTTCCGCGTAGGTCAGGTCGTTGCGCGGGTACATCATGGGCTGGCCCATGGAGTACTTGTAGACCATCGCCGCCAGGGTCGGCATCTTGGCGACCAGGCGTACCGCGGAGATCTCGCGATGCTGCGGGTTATTGATGTCCAGCGAGTCGTGGTAGAACGCCGACAGCGCGCCGACCACACCGCACATCACCGCCATGGGGTGGGCGTCGCGCCGGAAGCCGTTGAAGAAGGTCTTCAACTGCTCGTGCACCATGGTGTGGTTCTTCACCGTGCTGACGAACTGGGCCTTCTGCTCGGCGTTGGGCAGTTCGCCGTTGAGCAGCAGGTAGCAGGTCTCGAGATAGTCGGACTTCTCTGCCAGTTGCTCGATCGGGTAGCCACGGTGCAGCAGGATGCCCTTGTCACCGTCGATGTAGGTGATCTTCGATTCGCACGACGCCGTCGCCATGAAGCCCGGGTCGAAGGTGAAGTGACCCGTCGCCCCCAACCCGCGGACGTCGATGACATCGGGACCAACGGTGCCGGTTAAAATGGGCAGTTCGACGGGGGCTGCGCCCTCGATGACCAACTGCGCTTTTTTGTCAGCCATGCGGCCTCCTATTCAATGCTTGAAATCATCAGACAGCCCCCCACGCAGGGCCCGCATCACTATAGAGGGATAAATCCGATTGTCAATTTGCCTAAAGACAGGTTGAAACCCTTGTGCGGCAAGGTTTTTTCACGAAATTGCCGGCCATTTACGCCATTTGCCGAGTAAAGGCAATGCGCTCTTCGGGCTAGGCCGCCACGTTGTCATTAGTAACCTAACTGTCTATACTCGACAGCCGACCGCCAGGGGCTAGCAAGCCCGTTCCGCTGGGGGTCGCCGTTCCCTGGGTGGTGGGTACCTGACCAGTACACTTACCAACAACCTTGCCCTGTTCGCTAGGGGCTCTTCAGTGTGAAAAAAGCCGTGAAAAGCCAACGACCTGTAAACCTAGACCTAAGGACCATCACAGTCCCGATCACTGCTGTAACCTCATTTCTTCACCGCGTATCCGGCATCATCGTCTTCCTGGGCCTCGGCTTCATGCTCTTCGCGTTGAGCACGTCGCTGCAGTCCGAAGAAGGCTTTGCCGAGGTGAAGGGTTACCTGAGCAGCCCTCTGGCCAAGTTCATCGCCTGGGGTCTGCTGTCCGCCTTGCTGTATCACCTGGTGGCCGGCATTCGCCACCTGATCATGGACATGGGCGTGGGTGAAACGCTCGAAGGTGGTCGACTGGGCTCCAAGCTCATCGTCGCCATTTCCCTGGTATTGTGCGTATTGGCGGGAGTCTGGATATGGTAACCAACGTCACCAACCTGTCGCGTTCGGGCCTCTACGACTGGATGGCGCAACGTGTTTCGGCGGTCGTTCTCGCGGCGTACTTCATTTTTCTGTTCGGCTACCTGGTCACGCACCCTGGGCTCGACTACGCCCAATGGCATGCGCTGTTCTCGGGCAACCTGATGCGCATCTTCAGTCTGCTTGCCTTCGTGGCCCTGGGCGCGCACGCCTGGGTCGGCATGTGGACCGTCACTACCGACTACCTGACGCCGCTGGCGATCGGCAAGTCGGCGACGGCGGTGCGTTTCCTGGCCCAGGCCATCTGTGGTATCGCGATGTTCGCGTACTTCGTCTGGGGCGTACAGATTCTCTGGGGTATCTGATTCATGGCTAGTCTTCCAACCATTTCCTTCGACGCCATCATCATCGGTGGCGGCGGCGCCGGCATGCGCGCGGCGCTGCAACTGGCCCAGGGCGGCCACAAGACCGCCGTGGTCACCAAGGTCTTCCCGACCCGTTCGCACACCGTGTCCGCCCAGGGCGGCATCACCTGCGCGATCGCCTCGGCCGACCCGAACGACGACTGGCGCTGGCACATGTACGACACCGTCAAGGGCTCCGACTACATCGGTGACCAAGACGCCATCGAATACATGTGTCAGGAAGGCCCGGCCGCGGTCTTCGAGCTGGACCACATGGGCCTGCCGTTCTCGCGCACCGAGACCGGCCGCATCTACCAGCGTCCGTTCGGTGGCCAGTCCAAGGACTTCGGCAAGGGCGGCCAGGCCGCACGGACCTGCGCAGCCTCCGACCGTACCGGTCACGCGCTGCTGCACACCCTGTACCAGGGCAACCTGAAGGCCGGCACTACCTTCCTGAACGAGTACTACGCGGTCGATCTGGTGAAGAACCAGGACGGCGCGTTCGTCGGTGTGATCGCGATCTGCATCGAAACCGGCGAAACCATGTACATCAAGGCCAAGGCCACGGTACTGGCTACCGGCGGTGCGGGTCGTATCTACGCCTCGACCACCAACGCCCTGATCAACACCGGCGACGGTGTCGGCATGGCGCTGCGCGCCGGCGTGCCGGTGCAGGACATCGAGATGTGGCAGTTCCACCCGACCGGCATCGCCGGCGCCGGTGTGCTGGTCACCGAAGGCTGCCGTGGTGAAGGCGGTTACCTGATCAACAAGCACGGCGAGCGCTTCATGGAGCGTTACGCGCCGAACGCCAAGGACCTCGCCGGTCGCGACGTCGTGGCCCGCTCGATGGTCAAGGAAATCATTGCCGGCAACGGTTGTGGTCCGGATGGCGACCACGTCATGCTCAAGCTCGACCACCTGGGCGAGGAAGTGCTGCACAGTCGCCTGCCTGGCATCTGCGAGCTGTCCAAGACCTTCGCCCACGTCGACCCTGTCGTCGCACCGGTCCCGGTCGTTCCGACCTGCCACTACATGATGGGTGGCGTGGCCACCAACATCCATGGCCAGGCGATCACCATGGACGCCAACGGCGTCGACCAGATCATCCCGGGCCTGTTCGCCGTCGGCGAAGTGGCGTGCGTATCGGTCCACGGCGCCAACCGCCTGGGCGGCAACTCGCTGCTCGACCTGGTGGTCTTCGGCCGTGCCGCGGGTCTGCACCTGGAAAAAGCCCTGAGCGAGGGCGTGCAGTACCGTGACGCCAGCGACACCGACGTCGACGTGGCGCTGAACCGTCTGGCCAAGCTGAACGAGCGCACCACCGGCGAAGACGTCGCCAGTCTCAAGCGCGAGCTGCAGAGCTGCATGCAGAACTACTTCGGTGTGTTCCGCACCGGCGAGTACATGCAGAAGGGCATCGCCCAGCTGCAAGGCCTGCGCGAGCGCATCTCGAACGTCAAGATCAACGACAAGTCGCAGGCGTTCAACACCGCCCGCATCGAAGCGTTGGAACTGCAGAACCTTCTGGAAGTCGCAGAAGCTACCGCCATCGCGGCCGAAACCCGTAAGGAGTCCCGCGGCGCCCATGCCCGTGAAGACTTCGAAGACCGTGACGACGAAAACTGGCTGTGCCATACCCTGTACTTCCCCGGGGAGAAGCGGGTTGCCAAGCGTGCAGTCAACTTTGCGCCGAAGACCGTTCCGGCCTTCGAACCTAAAGTCCGGACTTACTAAGGGTGGCTACCATGTTGAAAGTCGAAGTTTATCGTTACAACCCGGATACCGACACCGCGCCCAAGACGCAGGTGTTCGACGTCGACACTGGCGGCAAGGACCTGATGGTGTTGGACGTACTGGCGCTGATCAAGGAGCAGGACGAAGGGTTCTCCTACCGTCGCTCCTGCCGTGAAGGCGTCTGTGGCTCCGACGGCATGAACATCAACGGCAAGAACGGCCTGGCCTGCATCACGCCGCTGTCGGCCGTGGTCAAGGGCAACAAGCTCGTGCTGCGTCCGCTGCCGGGCCTGCCGGTGATCCGCGACCTGGTCGTGGACATGAGCATCTTCTACAAGCAGTACGAGAAGGTGAAGCCGTTCCTGCAGAACGACACGCCAGCCCCGGCCATCGAGCGTCTCCAGTCGCCCGAAGAGCGCGAGAAGCTGGACGGTCTGTACGAGTGCATCCTGTGCGCCTGCTGCTCGACCTCGTGCCCGTCGTTCTGGTGGAACCCCGACAAGTTCCTCGGCCCTGCCGCGCTGCTGCAAGCCTACCGCTTCCTGGCCGACAGCCGTGACACCAAGACCCAGGAGCGTCTGGCGTCGCTCGACGACCCCTTCAGCGTGTTCCGTTGCCGCGGCATCATGAACTGCGTGAACGTCTGCCCCAAGGGTCTGAACCCGACCAAGGCGATCGGCCACGTGCGTAACATGCTGCTGCAAAGCGGTACCTGATCGATCCGCAGTACCTGCAAGACACCGACGCGCGGGGGATGAACCCGCGCCGAGGTGAAACCCGGGCATGGGCCCATAAGGCCCCGCTCATTACCCATGAAGCTATGAGACCAGCAGGGGCTTCCGGGCTGGTACCCGGAAATCTGCAGGATCCTCGGTGGCGTGATTGAGCCGCTGTACTCGGGCTTTTTCAGGCGTTCCCTGGCTCTTGTCGATCGTCCCCTAACCGAGGGTGACCAAGCATGCAAGAAAGCGTGATGCAGCGCATGTGGGAAAGCGCCCACCTTTCAGGTGGTAACGCTGCATATGTGGAAGAGCTCTATGAGCTTTACCTGCACGACCCTAACGCCGTGCCAGAAGAGTGGCGCACTTACTTCCAGAAGTTGCCCGCCGAAGGCAGCACCGCTACCGATGTTCCGCACTCCGCGATCCGTGACCATTTCGTGCTGCTGGCGAAGAACCAGCGCCGCGCCCAGCCGGTGTCTGCCGGGAGCGTGAGCAGTGAGCACGAGAAGAAGCAGGTCGAGGTGCTGCGACTGATCCAGGCCTTCCGCATGCGCGGCCATCAGGCTGCAAAACTCGACCCGCTGGGGTTGTGGCAGCGTCCTGCGCCTGTTGACCTGTCGATCAATCACTACGGCTTGACCAATGCCGACCTTGATACGACCTTCCGTGCCGGCGACCTGTACATCGGCAAAGAGGAAGCGAGCCTACGCGAAATCATCGAGGCTCTCGAGAAGACATATTGTCGCACCATCGGCGCCGAGTTCGCTCACATCGTCGATTCCGAGCAGCGCAGCTGGTTCCAGCAGCGCCTGGAAAGCGTGCGTGGCCGTCCTGACTACTCCGCCGAGGTGCAGAGCCACCTGCTCGAGCGCGTGACCGCCGCCGAGGGCCTGGAAAAGTACCTGGGCACCAAGTATCCGGGCACCAAGCGTTTCGGCCTCGAGGGCGGCGAAAGCCTGATCCCGATGCTCGACGAGATGATCCAGCGCTCCGGGTCCTACGGCACCAAGGAAGTGGTCATCGGCATGGCCCACCGTGGCCGTCTCAACGTGCTGGTCAACACCTTCGGCAAGAGCCCTCGCGAGCTGTTCGACGAGTTCGAAGGCAAGAAGATGAACGAGCTGGGCTCCGGTGACGTGAAATACCACCAGGGCTTCTCCTCCAACGTGATGACCACCGGTGGCGAAGTCCACCTGGCCATGGCCTTCAACCCTTCGCACCTGGAGATCGTCTCGCCAGTGGTCGAAGGGTCGGTCCGTGCCCGCCAGGATCGCCGCAACGACCGCGTCGGCGACAAGGTCCTGCCGATCACCATCCACGGCGACGCCGCGGTGGCGGGGCAGGGTGTGGTCATGGAAACCTTCCAGATGTCGCAGACCCGCGGTTTCAAGACCGGCGGCACCGTGCGCATCGTGATCAACAACCAGGTCGGTTTCACCATCAGCAACCCGCAGGACTCGCGTTCCACCGAATACTGCACCGACGTCGCCAAGATGATCCAGGCGCCGATCCTGCACGTGAACGGCGATGATCCGGAAGCGGTGCTGTTCGTCACCCAGCTGGCCATCGACTACCGCATGCAGTTCAAGCGCGACGTGGTCATCGACCTGGTCTGCTACCGCCGCCGCGGCCACAACGAGGCCGACGAGCCGAACGGTACGCAGCCCTTGATGTACCAGCAGATCGGCAAGCAGCGCACCACGCGCGAGCTGTACGCCGAGGCGCTGATCACTGCAGGTCGCATCGAGGCCGAGCGTGCCCAGGCCAAGATCGACGACTACCGCAATGCGCTGGACAACGGCCTGCACGTGGTCAAGAGCCTGGTCAAGGAACCGAACCGCGAGCTGTTCGTCGACTGGCGCCCGTACCTGGGTCACACCTGGACCGCTCGCCACGACACCCGCTTCGACCTCAAGACCCTGCAGGACCTGTCCGGCAAGCTGCTGACGCTGCCCGACGGCTTCGTCGTCCAGCGCCAGGTCTCGAAGATCTACGAAGACCGCCAGAAGATGCAGGCCGGTGGCCTGTCGATCAACTGGGGCTACGCCGAGACCATGGCCTACGCGACCTTGCTGTTCGAAGGTCACCAAGTGCGCATCACCGGCCAGGACGTCGGCCGCGGCACCTTCTCGCACCGCCACGCCGCGCTGCACAACCAGAAGGACGCCAGCACCTACCTGCCACTGCAGAACCTCTTCCCGGGCCAACCGAGCTTCGAGCTGTACGACTCGTTCCTGTCCGAAGAAGCGGTGCTGGCCTTCGAGTACGGCTATTCGACCACCACGCCGAACGCGTTGGTGATCTGGGAAGCGCAGTTCGGCGACTTCGCCAACGGCGCCCAGGTGGTGATCGACCAGTTCATCACCAGCGGCGAGCACAAGTGGGGTCGTCTGTGCGGCCTGACCATGCTGCTGCCACACGGCTACGAAGGGCAGGGGCCGGAGCACTCCTCCGCGCGCCTGGAGCGCTACCTGCAGCTGTGCGCCGAGCACAACATCCAGGTCTGCGTCCCGACCACGCCCGCGCAGATCTATCACCTGCTGCGTCGTCAGGTCATCCGTCCGCTGCGCAAGCCGCTGGTGGTGCTCACGCCCAAGTCGCTGCTGCGTCACAAGCTGGCGGTCTCGACCCTCGAAGACCTGGCCGAAGGTTCGTTCCAGACCGTGATCCCGGAAGTCGACACCCTCGACCCGGCCAAGGTCGAGCGCCTGGTGCTGTGCAGCGGCAAGGTCTACTACGACCTGCTGGAAAAACGTCGTGCCGAAGGTCGTGAAGACACGGTCATCCTGCGCATCGAACAGCTGTACCCGTTCCCCGAGGACGACCTGGTCGAGATCCTCGCGCCCTACACGCAGCTCAAGCATGCGGTGTGGTGCCAGGAAGAGCCGATGAACCAGGGCGCCTGGTACAGCAGCCAGCACCACATGCGCCGCATCCTGAACCGCCTCGATCCGTCGCTGGTTCTGGAATATGCCGGCCGCGACGCCTCCGCCGCGCCTGCCTGTGGTTACGCTTCGATGCACGCCGAGCAGCAGGAACGCCTGCTGCAAGCCGCCTTCACTGTCTGATGCTTCGCACAAGAAACCGTATTTAAGGAAACCTGAGAATGGCTATCGAGATCAAAGCCCCAACCTTCCCGGAATCGGTCGCCGACGGCACCGTTGCCACCTGGCACAAGCAGCCGGGCGAAGCGGTCAAGCGCGACGAACTGATCGTCGACATCGAGACCGACAAGGTGGTGCTGGAAGTCCTGGCGACCGCCGATGGCGTGCTGGGTGACATCGTCAAGGGCGAGGGCGACACCGTCCTGTCCGACGAAGTCCTGGGCTCGATCGTGGAAGGCGGCGCTACCGCCGCCCCTTCGGCTGCACCGGCCGCCGCGCCTGCCGCTGCGCCGAGCGCCGCTGCCGAAGCGGGCGAAGACGACCCGATCGCGGCACCGGCCGCGCGCAAGCTGGCCGAAGAGAACGGCATCGACCTGGCGACCGTGAGCGGTACCGGCAAGGGCGGTCGCGTGACCAAGGAAGACATGGTCGCGGCCATCGCCAACAAGAAGTCGGCGCCGGCACCGGCTGCCAAGCCTGCCGCACCTGCCTCGGCACCGGTGGTCACCAGCGGTGGCGACCGGACCGAGAAGCGCGTGCCGATGACCCGTCTGCGCGCCAAGATCGCCGAGCGCCTGGTCGAGGCCCAGTCGAACATGGCCATGCTGACCACCTTCAACGAAGTCGACATGACCGAAGTCATGGCGCTGCGTTCGAAGTACAAGGACCTGTTCGAGAAGACCCACAATGGCGTACGCCTGGGCTTCATGTCGTTCTTCGTCAAGGCGGCCACCGAGGCGCTCAAGCGCTTCCCGGCGGTCAATGCCTCGATCGATGGCAACGACATCGTCTACCACGGTTATGCCGACGTCGGTGTGGCCGTGTCCAGCGACCGTGGCCTGGTGGTACCGGTGCTGCGCAATGCCGAGCAGATGAGCCTGGCCGAGATCGAGAACGGCATCGCCACCTTCGGCAAGAAGGCCCGTGACGGCAAGCTGGCCATCGAAGAAATGACCGGTGGTACCTTCACCATCACCAACGGTGGTACATTCGGCTCGATGATGTCCACGCCGATCGTCAACCCACCTCAGGCGGCGATCCTGGGCATGCACAACATCATCCAGCGTCCGATGGCGGTCAATGGCCAGGTGGTCATCCGTCCGATGATGTACCTGGCGCTGTCCTACGACCACCGCCTGATCGACGGCAAAGAGGCCGTGACCTTCCTGGTGACCATCAAGAACCTGCTGGAAGATCCGTCCCGCCTGCTGCTGGACATTTAATCTCAGAGCGGCAAGCTTCGAGCGGCAAGCTGCAAGTGGTGCCCTGTGCCGTTACCGCGCATGGCAAGCCACTCGGTTTGCAGCTTGCCGCTTGCGGCTCATAGCTTGAAGCTGAAAAGGAATCCCTTATGACCCAGAAATTCGACGTGGTAGTGATTGGTGCAGGTCCTGGCGGCTACGTGGCTGCCATCAAGGCCGCCCAACTCGGCCTGACCACTGCCTGCATCGAGAAGTACACCGACGCCGACGGCAAGCAAGCGCTGGGCGGTACGTGCCTGAACGTGGGTTGCATTCCTTCCAAGGCCCTGCTGGACAGCTCCTGGAAGTACAAGGAAGCCAAAGAGAGCTTCAACGTGCACGGCATCTCCACCGGTGAAGTGAAGATGGACGTGCCGGCGATGGTCGGCCGCAAGGCCAACATCGTCAAGAACCTCACCGGCGGCGTCGCCACGCTGTTCAAGGCCAATGGCGTCACCTCGATCCAGGGCCACGGCAAGCTGCTGGCCGGCAAGAAGGTCGAAGTCACCAAGCCTGACGGTTCCACCGAGATCATCGAAGCCGAAAACGTGATCCTGGCCTCCGGCTCGCGTCCGATCGACATTCCACCGGCGCCGGTCGACCAGAAGGTCATCGTCGATTCCACCGGTGCCCTGGAATTCCAGCAGGTGCCACAGCGCCTGGGCGTCATCGGTGCCGGCGTGATCGGCCTGGAGCTGGGTTCGGTCTGGTCGCGCCTGGGCGCACAGGTCACCGTGCTCGAAGCCCTGGACACCTTCCTGATGGCCGCTGACGCTGCCGTCTCCAAGGAAGCCCAGAAGATCCTCACCAAGCAGGGCCTGGACATCAAGCTCGGCGCCCGCGTGACCGGTTCCCAGGTCAACGGCGACGAAGTCGAAGTGACCTACACCGATGCCAACGGCGAGCAGAAGATCACCTTCGACCGCCTGATCGTGGCCGTCGGCCGTCGTCCGGTGACCACCGACCTCTTGGCCAGCGACAGCGGCGTGGACATCGACGAGCGTGGCTACATCTACGTCGACGACCAGTGCGCGACCAGCGTCCCGGGCGTCTACGCCATCGGTGACGTGGTGCGTGGCCTGATGCTGGCGCACAAGGCCTCGGAAGAGGGCATCATGGTCGTCGAGCGCATCAAGGGCCACAAGGCTCAGATGAACTATGACCTGATCCCGTCCGTGATCTACACCCACCCGGAAATTGCGTGGGTCGGCAAGACCGAGCAGACCTTGAAGGCCGAAGGCGTTGAGGTTAACGTGGGTACCTTCCCGTTCGCGGCCAGCGGCCGTGCGATGGCGGCCAACGACACCGGTGGTTTCGTCAAGGTCATCGCCGATGCCAAGACCGACCGCGTACTGGGCGTTCACGTGATCGGCCCATCGGCTGCAGAGCTGGTGCAGCAGGGCGCGATCGCCATGGAATTCGGCACCAGTGCCGAGGACCTGGGCATGATGGTCTTCTCCCATCCGACCCTGTCCGAAGCGCTGCATGAAGCCGCGCTGGCGGTGAATGGCGGTGCCATTCACGTTGCCAACCGTAAGAAGCGTTAATCATAAGAAACCACGGCGGTCTGCCCGTCGTGAGTCTTGCGTGCATGACTCACCGCGGAATGTCCGCCGGATCGGGCCCGAGGCACTGGCCGAGGGTTAACGGTCACAGGTGGTGCGGCCCCAGCGATGGGGCAGCGCCGAAGCGCAGTACTAACGAAGACGGTAAAAAGCATGAATCTTCACGAGTATCAGGGTAAGCAGCTGTTCGCTGAATACGGCCTGCCAGTTTCCAAGGGTTTCGCGGTCGACACCCCTGAAGAAGCCGCAGAAGCCTGCGACAAGATCGGTGGCAGCGAGTGGGTCGTCAAGGCTCAGGTCCACGCCGGTGGTCGCGGCAAGGCGGGCGGCGTCAAGCTGGTCCGTAGCAAGGAAGACGCCAAGGCGTTCGCTGCACAGTGGCTGGGCAAGAATCTGGTGACTTACCAGACCGACGCCAACGGCCAGCCGGTATCCAAGATTCTGGTCGAATCCTGCACCGACATCGCCAAGGAACTGTACCTGGGCGCGGTCGTCGACCGTTCGAGCCGTCGCATCGTGTTCATGGCCTCCACCGAAGGTGGCGTGGACATCGAGAAAGTCGCCCACGACACCCCCGAGAAGATCCTCAAGGCCACCATCGATCCACTGGTCGGCGCTCAGCCGTTCCAGGGCCGTGAGCTGGCGTTCCAGCTGGGTCTGGAAGGCAAGCAAGTCACCCAGTTCGCCAAGATCTTCGTCGGTCTGGCCAAGCTGTTCAAGGATCACGACCTGGCCCTGCTGGAAGTGAACCCGCTGGTGATCAAGGCCGATGGCGACCTGCACTGCCTCGATGCCAAGATCAACATCGACGCCAACGCCATGTACCGTCAGCCCAAGCTGAAGACCTTCCACGACCCGTCGCAGGACGACGCCCGCGAAGCCCACGCCGCCAAGTTCGAACTGAACTACGTCGCCCTCGAAGGCAACATCGGCTGCATGGTCAACGGCGCTGGCCTGGCCATGGGGACCATGGACATCGTCAACCTGCACGGCGGCAAGCCGGCCAACTTCCTGGACGTCGGCGGTGGCGCCACCAAGGAACGCGTGACCGAGGCCTTCAAGATCATCCTGTCCGACAGCAATGTCGCGGCCGTGCTGGTCAACATCTTCGGCGGCATCGTTCGCTGCGACATGATTGCCGAAGGCATCATCGGCGCCGTGAAAGAAGTCGGCGTCAAGGTACCGGTTGTCGTCCGTCTGGAAGGCAACAACGCCGAACTGGGCGCTAAAGTACTGGCAGAAAGCGGTTTGAACATCATTGCTGCAACCAGCCTGACCGACGCTGCTCAACAAGTTGTCAAAGCTGCGGAGGGCAAGTAATGAGCGTCCTGATCAATAAAGACACCAAGGTCATCTGCCAGGGCTTCACCGGCTCGCAGGGCACCTTCCACTCCGAACAGGCCATCGCCTATGGCACCCAGATGGTCGGCGGCGTGACCCCGGGCAAGGGCGGCACCACTCACCTGGGCCTGCCGGTGTTCAACACCGTGAAAGAAGCCGTCGAAGCCACGGGCGCCGACGCTTCGGTCATCTACGTACCGGCTCCGTTCTGCAAGGACTCGATCCTGGAAGCGGCCCTGGGCGGCATCAAACTGATCGTCTGCATCACCGAAGGCATCCCGACCCTGGACATGCTGGACGCCAAGGTCAAGTGCGACGAACTGGGCGTGACCCTGATCGGTCCGAACTGCCCAGGCGTCATCACCCCGGGCGAGTGCAAGATCGGCATCATGCCAGGTCACATCCACCTGCCGGGCAAGGTCGGTATCGTGTCGCGCTCCGGCACCCTGACCTACGAAGCCGTCAAGCAGACCACCGACGCCGGCTTCGGCCAGTCGACCTGCGTCGGCATCGGCGGTGACCCGATTCCAGGCTCGAACTTCATCGACATCCTGAAGCTGTTCCAGGAAGACCCGAAGACCGAAGCGATCGTCATGATCGGTGAGATCGGCGGTTCGGCCGAAGAAGAAGCGGCGGCCTACATCAAGGCCCACGTGACCAAGCCCGTCGTGTCCTACATTGCCGGTGTGACTGCACCTGCCGGCAAGCGCATGGGCCACGCCGGCGCGATCATCTCCGGCGGCAAAGGTACGGCCGACGAGAAGTTCGCCGCCCTGCAGGACGCCGGTGTGAAAACCGTCCGTTCGCTGGCCGACATCGGCAAGGCCCTGGCCGAGCTGACTGGCTGGCAAGCCAAGCACTAAGCAGCACCCCCACGCAGTCGAGAGGCCACCTTCGGGTGGCCTTTTGCGTTTGGGCGTGAGCCACAAGGTATGAGCTGCAAGTTATTAGCTACAAGCTGCAAGCGGACGGTAGTGCGGTTCGTTAGGTGTTGACAGGATGTTGATGCGGCGCTGACGCTCTGGCTTGCAGCTTGCAGCTTGCAGCTTGCAGCTTGCAGCTTGCAGCTTGCAGCTTGCAGCTTGCAGCTTGCAGCTTGCAGCTTGCAGCTTGCAGCTTGCAGCTTGCAGCTTGCAGCTTGCAGCTTGCAG
>NZ_JAAMQJ010000033.1 GCF_013523125.1 Pseudomonas entomophila
GTGGAAGACAGGGAATTGTGTTTGGCTTTATGCTTGCTCATGGACTGGCCCTCGCTGCCGTTGGCTGTTCAAGAAACGCCACCGTGGCACTGTGATGCCTCGGCGGGGGCGAGTCCATTCAATTACAGAGGGACGGCGGCGTTCTGGCACCCTCCAGCGCCGCGGCCCAACTGTGAGCGGCCCTGTGCCGCGATTGGGCCCAACGGGCCCACAAAACCCATCACCGCGTCGTCCCAGGCCTCCCCGGCCAGCGAGGCCCGGCAATGCCCCAGACGATGACGCCAATCACCGGCGCCCCCACGATCCATAGGCCCCAGAGGCCTTTCTTCCACCCCTGTACCCCGCTGCCGAGAACGTTGACGAGTGCCCAGAGGTCGAACCCGAGTAGGATCAGGCCGACCAGCCCGTTGAACGTCGCACCCATACCGATGCCCCTGCGCCTGTCTTCGATCGCCACCCATGCCCCGTCATTCATCCCGGACAGGGAACCCTGGTGCTTCGGATCCGGCCCTACCTTGACAGTTCCTTCATCCGCCACGAGGTTTGCATGCCACCAGCCAATACCGACAGTGCCGTCGTCTCCACCCTGCGCAGCGCCTGGCGCGACCAGATCAAGACCACGCCCTGGCTGAGCGCCGGCCTGGGTGTGAGCCTGCTGGTGGTGCTGGCGCTATTGGGCGCGAGTATCTGGAATGCCTTCAGCGGCGACCATGCGCACAACCTGCACCTGGCGGCGCTGGGCGGTCTATCCGGGTTCGCCGCTACCGCGCTCGGCGCCGTGCTGGCCGTGGTGCTGCGCGATGTGAGCACGCGCAGCCAGGACGTGATGCTGGGCTTCGCAGCCGGCATGATGCTGGCCGCCAGTTCGTTCTCGCTGATCCTGCCGGGGCTGGAAGCGGCCCGGGAAATCACCGGCAGCGGTACCGGCGCCGCCTTCACGGTCGTCGTCGGCCTGGGCCTGGGCGTGCTGCTGATGCTCGGCCTGGAGCGTTTCACCCCCCATGAACACGAAAGCACCGGCCCGCTGGGTCCAGATGCCGATCGCATCAACCGTGTCTGGCTGTTCGTGCTGGCCATCACCTTGCACAACCTGCCCGAAGGCATGGCCATCGGCGTCAGCTTCACCAACGGCGACATGGCGGTCGGCCTGCCGTTGACCAGCGCCATCGCCATCCAGGACATCCCGGAGGGCCTGGCGGTCGCCCTGGCGCTGCGGGCCACGGGCTTGTCGAACTTCAAGGCGGCGATGGTGGCCATCGGTTCGGGCCTGATGGAGCCGCTGGGCGCGGTGATCGGTCTGGGGATCTCCACCGGCTTCGCCCTGGCCTACCCGATCAGCATGGGCCTGGCTGCTGGCGCGATGCTGTTCGTGGTCTCCCACGAGGTGATCCCGGAAACCCACCGCCATGGCCACCAGACCTCGGCCACCCTCGGGCTGATGGGCGGCTTCGCGGTGATGATGTTCCTCGACACGGCGCTGGGCTGAACCGGCCTCAGGCCTGGCGCAGGGCCTCGAGCGCCGGTGCGGCAGCGATGCCGACCTCTTCGCTTAGCGCCAGCACGCGCGCCAGGTCGTGCTGGCCGACCATGACCATCTGCAGTTCATCGTCGAGCGGCTGGCTGAAGTCGACCAGCACGTAGCCGCCCGCTTCCTTGTTCAAGGCGCCCAGCTGCACCTGGATCCGGTTCAGCGCGGTCAGTGGCTCGGTACGCGCCAACTGCTTGGCCTTGAGGTTCAGCGGCACGCTTTTGTCGAACGACGCCGCGATCTGCTCGTACAGGTCCTGATAGGTGTCGGCCTGAAACAGCACGGTGTCCGGCAGGCTGCCGACCACCACCCATTCGCCCAGCGGGATCGGGAAGCTGTCGTCGTAGTTGATGTCCGGGTTGGCCTCGAGGAAGGCGACCGGGTCGGCGTAGGCCTGGGCCGCCTCGTCGGCGATCCGCGCCATGTCCTCGTCGGGCATGCAGCCGGCGCCGACCAGGCGGATGAGTTCGAGCAGTGCGTGTTTCATGGTGGCCCCTTGCGAGCGACGAAAAAAGTCGCCAAGGATAGCCGCAAATGCCCGCTGCCGGTTAGTCGGCCAAGGCCTGCAACCGCGCAGCGGCCTGGCTCGCACCCATGGTCATGGCCGCAGCCAGTGCATTGGCACCACCGGCGTCGCGACGCGCGGGATCGGCGCCTTTCTCCAGCAAGTAGTCGAGCATTTCCACGCGGTCGAACATGGCCGCCAGCATCAGCGCCGTACGACCGTCGGCAGCACAGACATCGACCGGTACACCTTCTTCGAGCAGCAACTGGATCATCTGCAGGTCGCCCTTGAAAGCCGCCCCAGCGATCGGCAGCTGCCCACGGTCGTTGGCCATCAGCGGGTCGGCACCGTGCGTGAGCAGCACGCGAACCGCGTCATGGTGCCCGTGGTAGCTGGCCAGCATCAGCAAGGTATCGCCCTTGCCATTGCGCAGGTTGACCGGCAGCCCGCTGGTGATCAACCGTTCGAGCATCTCGGCATCCCCCACACGAGCCCGATCGAAGACCTGCTCGGCGAATTGCACCGCCTCTTCTTCGGTCATGGCGCGGCCGGCACCGGCTAGGGTCTGCGACGAATCGGTCATTTGTGTGCTCCTGGGCAATCGGGTCGAATGATTTAGGCAGCACGCCTGGGAGGATGGTTCCAAGCCGACGCGCCTGCCAGGCGTTGCAAAATGCACTGTGCAATTTGCATGACCATGCACTCTGCATGGCACACTGAAATTGTCACATAGTTAAGCTATTGATTTTAAAGGATATTTTTTTAGCAAAAAGCTGGCACGCTCGCTGCAATCCTCTACCCAGAATCTGCACACATCCATTTCGGGAGTTGGACATGAACCTCATTCAAGAGAAATTCGCTTCGGTATTCGCTGCCTACCAGGTCGCTACCCAGCCACGTCCCGATGGCGGTATCCTGCTGACCCTGCGCAGCGCCGACGGCAAAGTCACCCGCCGCGTCCTGTCCTACGGTCAGCTGCACAGCGCCGAGCAGCTGTCCTGGGCCATCAGCGCCATTCGCCGTGATCTGGCCGAACAAGCCAGCGAACTGCCGGTGATCAACATGCTGCAAAGCCAGCAACGCTTCGCCCTGCCTACCTACCGTTAATGACGGCCCGGGCCTCGTAAGGCACGCCAACGTTCATCAAATTTTCCCCGTGAACATCGGCCTGCCTTGCGAACGGCACGTCACCTCTTTCAGAGTGCCTCGATCCCAGGAAATTCCCTGGCCGTCTCGTCACCCGTGAACCGCGCCAAGGCGTCGCCTTCGCTACCGAACGCACGAATCGCCAGGCAGAACGGTCGCTCCCCCAGCTCTAGCCAGCGCCGCGCCTCTGCCGGTACGGTCAGCACATCGCCCTTTTCGCACAGCACCGACAGCACGCGGTCATCCAAACGCACGCTCAGCTCGGCGCGTCCGCTCAGCATCACGAACACCTCCTCGCCGGTGTGCACGTGTTCTTCGCGCCAGCCCAGCGAACCCTGGTCGACATCGTCCTGGTTGAGCAGCCGCAGCACGCTGCACCCCCGCTCGTGCGCCAGACGCTCGAACACGTCTGCGTGACGCGCCCTGACCTCGCCCTCTTCCGTCCCCGGCCGTACCGCCGCGTCGCTCGGCCAGTGCTCAAAGCGCAGTCCATGCTCGGCGAGGGTCGCCGCGATGTCTTCGTGATGGGTCAGGACCTTGTCCGGCATGGCCGGGCTGGACACCTGGAACACACTGAGGATGCTCATGCATTGCTCCTGCTTCGTTTCAGTCGAACGATCATGATGAAGGCAGCCAGCAGCGCCGCGCCGCTGGCCAGCCCGAAGGTCATGCCAGGCCCGAGCCGGGCCCAGCTGTAACCGGAATACAACGCGCCCAGAGCACCACCGGTCCCGGCCAGTGCCGCGTACAGGGCCTGGCCCTGGCCTTGCTGACGCGCGCCGAAGCTGCCTTGCACGAAGGCGATCGCCGCCGCGTGGAAGCAGCCGAAGGTGGCTGCGTGCAGCAGCTGGGCGAACAGCAGCACCGCCGGCACCTGCGCCAGCTCGCCCAGCAACAGCCAGCGTAGGGCCGCCAGCAGAAAACTGGCGCACAGCACCTGCTGCACCGAAAAGCGCTGAAATACCCGCGCCATGAGCAGGAACATCAGCACTTCGGCGACCACGCCCAGCGCCCACAGCAGGCCGATGGCGCCCCGGGTGTAGCCCAGGTGCTCCAGGTGCAGGGTGAGGAAGGTGTAGTACGGCCCGTGGCTGAACTGCATCAGCGCCACGCACCCGTAGAAGGCCAGGACGCCCGGCGCGGCCAGTTGCGCGAGAAAGCCGCCGACCGGCTGCCGCTCGGTCGGCTCGGGCGGCTGTGCGTTGGGCACCCAGAGGCTGGCGATGACGATACCGGCCATGATGAGCACCACCGCCAGCGGATAGACGTCGAGACTGAAACGCTCGAATAGCGCGCCCAGGCCGATCACCGCCAGGATGAACCCGATCGAGCCCCACAGACGCACTTGGCTGTAGCGGCCGGTCTGTCCCTGAAGGTGCGCCAGGGTGATGACCTCGAACTGCGGCAATACCGCGTGCCAGAAGAACGCGTGCAGGGCCATCACCAGCGCCAGCCAGGCATAGCTGGCGCCGAAGAAGATCAGTGCGAAACTGGCCAGGGTCGACAGCGCGCCCAGGCGCACGATCAGCAGGCGTTGGCCACTGCGGTCCCCCAGCCACCCCCACAGGTTCGGCGCGACACAGCGCATCAGCATGGGGATGGCCATCAGTTCGCCGATACGCGCCGGGGCGAACCCCAGGTGGTCGAAGTACAGCGCCAGGAACGGCGCCGTGGCGCCGAGCAGGGCGAAATAGAACAGGTAGAAACTGGACAGGCGCCAGTAAGGCAACGGCGCCATGGCTCAGCGCACCACGCGCCGGTCGCGCATCAGCGTAGCACCGGGGTCGACACCTGCACGTCGGCGTTCTGCCCGCGGTGACGCAGCAGGTGATCCATCAGCACGATGGCCATCATGGCCTCGGCGATCGGCGTGGCGCGGATGCCCACACACGGGTCGTGGCGGCCCTTGGTGATCATGTCCACCGGGTTGCCCTGGGTGTCGATCGAGCGGCCCGGCACGGTGATGCTCGAGGTCGGCTTGAGCGCCAGGTGCGCGACGATCGGCTGACCGGAAGAGATGCCACCGAGGATGCCGCCGGCGTTGTTGCTCAAAAAGCCGTCCGGGGTCAGTTCGTCGCGGTGCTCGGTGCCGCGCTGGGCGACGCTGGCGAAACCGGCGCCGATCTCCACGCCCTTGACCGCGTTGATGCTCATCAGCGCATGGGCCAGCTCGGCGTCCAGGCGGTCGAAGATCGGCTCGCCCAGGCCCGGCATCACGCCCTCGGCGACCACGGTGATCTTGGCGCCGACCGAATCCTGGTCACGGCGCAGTTGGTCCATGTAGGTCTCGAGTTCGGCGACCTTGTCCGGATCGGGGCAGAAGAAGGCGTTCTGCTCGACGCTGTCCCAGGTCTTGAACGGAATCTCGATCGGCCCGAGCTGGCTCATGTAGCCGCGCACCTGGATACCCTGGGTGGCGAGGAACTTCTTGGCGATCGCCCCGGCCGCCACGCGCATGGCGGTCTCGCGCGCCGAGCTGCGGCCACCGCCGCGGTAGTCGCGGGTGCCGTACTTGTGGTGGTAGGTGTAGTCGGCATGGGCCGGGCGGAACAGGTCCTTGATGGCCGAGTAGTCCTTGGACTTCTGATCGGTGTTGCGGATCAGCAGGCCGATCGAGCAGCCGGTGGTGCGACCTTCGAACACCCCGGAGAGGATCTCGACCTCGTCGGCCTCCTGGCGTTGGGTAGTGTGGCGGCTGGTGCCTGGCTTGCGGCGGTCCAGGTCGTGCTGCAGGTCGGCCAGGGTGATCTCCAGGCCCGGCGGGCAGCCGTCGACAATGGCGACCAACGCCGGACCATGGCTTTCGCCAGCGGTGGTGACAGTGAACAGCTTGCCAAAGGTATTGCCGGACATGCAGGACGCTCCGCGAATCAGCCTGGTTTGAACAAGGCCGCCAGTATACGCAGGCCTACCGGTGAGATCATCCCCAGGCGTCGTCCGCAGCGTCCCTGCGCGCCGTTCAGGCTGCGCTCGGTACACCGCCTGGCGAACGAACCTTGTGCCGCGGCGCCCGGTCCAAGCGCCATCCCACCTCTGGAAGCGGCCTGGCCGCGTTGGTATTCGATGAAGTCGCGCATGGTCGCCGTGTTCCTGTTGTGCTTCGCTGGCCTGGCCCAGGCCGCCTCCCCCACCGTCCTGCAACGTCCGATCAGCCTGGACACCGGGCAAGGTGTGCTGCACGGCAGCCTGCTGTTGCCCGAAAGCGATTCGCCACCCCCGGTGGCCCTGATCATTGCCGGTTCCGGACCGACCGACCGCAACGGCAACAACCCGGCCGGCGGCCGGGTCGACAACCTCAAGCGCCTGGCCCTGCTGCTGGCCAACGCGCACATCGCCAGCGTGCGCTACGACAAGCGCGGCGTGGCGGCCAGCCAACCGGCCACGCCGGACGAGCGCGACCTGAGCGTCGAGCGCTACGTGCAGGACGTGGTGGCCTGGGGGCAGACGCTCAAGGCCGACTCACGGTTCGGCCCGCTGATCCTGATCGGTCACAGCGAAGGCGCCTTGATCGCCAGCCTGGCCGCCGAGCCGGCTGGTGCCAGCGCCGTGATCACCCTGGCCGGCAGCGGCCGGCCGGTGGCGGACGTGCTGCGCGAACAACTGGCCCAGCGGCTGTCGCCTCGCCAGCTGGCCAAGGGCAACGCCTTGCTCGATCGCCTGCAGGCCGGCCAGACCAGCCTGGACGTGCCTGCGCCCCTGCGCCAGGTGTTTCGTCCCAGCGTGCAGCCCTACTTGATCAGCCTGTTCCGCCAGGACCCGGCTCAGGCCTTCGCCCGGCTGACGGTGCCCGCGCTGATCATCCAGGGCCGCAACGACGTGCAGGTCGACGTGGAGGACGCCGAGCGCCTGAAGGCCGCGCGGCCCGAGGCCGAGCTGGTGCTGATCGACGGCATGAACCACATGTTGCGCATCAGCCCACGGGACATGAGCCAGCAGCGCGAGAGCTACAACAACCCGGAACTGCCGCTGGCGCGGGAGTTGGGGGAGCGCGTGGTGGCGTTCATTCGCCAGGTCGTGGCGCCGTAGGCGTTCAGGTTTTGCGCCGGATGCCGATAGCAGGAGGATGGGTGGGCCGGGCCAAGACGTCCGGACGCCGCCCCGCCTGACCCCGAGGATCAACGGATGACCGATACCGAAACACCGCCTTCACCGGAGCCTGCCGCCCTGCCCTGGGCCGACGTGCACGCCGAGCACTTCCAACTGGTGCGCCTGGCGCCGCTGCCCACCCGCCACGACGGCACCCGGCCCCTGCGCTTCGTCGAAGTCGGGCATGCCGAGCGCCATGACCTGGCCTTCAGCCTGTTGCGCCTGGAAGTCCGCCTGCCTGGCCAGCGCGTGCACAAAACCCAGAACCGCCTGGACATCTGGGTCGACCACACCAGCAAATCCGTGCGCCTGGGCGCCGACCTCGACCTGCAACCGCTCGATCGCGGCCTGGGCCGCTTTCTGCTGGCCCAGGGCGTGGCTTGGCTGCAACGGCGCTGGTCGCACTATCGGGTGGAAAGCCGGGTACTGCCGCCCAGGGACGCCCTGCGCCCTGACGCCAAGCTGCGGCGTGACCACGTGCTGGAACGGCTCGGCATCGCCTTGATCGACGCCGACGGCCAGACGCCCGACCACACCGCCGAGCTGGACGTCGCCCAGCTCAAGGGCGGGTTCAACACCGAGCGGGTCCAGCGCGTGGACACCCTGGAAGCCGCCGGTCTGCTGCAACAGGCCGACGCCGATCTCCAGGCCCAGGAAGCGTCGCTGCGCGAGCGGGACGAGCGGGTCGCCCGCTACCAGCGCGAAGACGGCAGCCTGCGTTTCACCATCGCCTGCCTGGTGGCCTTCGCGGTGTTCCAGGCGGCGCTGCTGATCTGGATGGCGTCACGCTGAGGCCGCCTGCAACAGGCCTCGACGTGAAGGGCGCGGGTCAGACCCGCGACTGGAACAGTGCCTGATGGTCGCGGCACTGCTGGGCGGTCAGCATGAACACGCCGTGCCCGCCGCGCTCGAAGTCGAGCCAGGCGAAGTCCACCTCAGGATACAGCTCGGCCACGTGCACCTGGCTGTTGCCGACCTCGACGATCAGCAAGCCCTTGTCGGTCAGGTGATCGGCGGCCTCGGCCAGCATGCGCCGTACCAGGTCCAGGCCATCCTGCCCGCAGGCCAGGCCCAGCTCGGGCTCGTGGTGGTACTCGGCGGGCATGTCGGCGAAGTCTTCGGCATCGACGTACGGCGGGTTGGACAGGATCAGGTCGAAGCGCTGGCCCGGCAGGCCGCCGAAGCCATCGCCCTGCACGGTGTAGACCCGGCCTTCCAGGCCGTGACGCTCGATGTTGCGGTTGGCCACCTCCAGCGCGTCGAACGACAGGTCGGCCAGCGCCACTTCGGCCTCGGGGAACACGTCGGCGGCGACGATGCCGATGCAGCCTGAGCCGGTGCACAGGTCGAGGATGCGCGCCGGCTCCTGGGCCAGCCAGGGCTCGAAGCGCTTCTCGATCAGCTCGCCGATGGGCGAGCGTGGCACCAGCACGCGCTCGTCGACCAGGAACGACATGCCGCAGAACCACGCCTCGCCCAGGAGGTAGGCGGTCGGTACGCGCTCGTCGATGCGCCGCTTGATCAGGTGCAGCAGGCGCACGCGCTCGTCGTCCTCGAGCTGGCAGTCCAGGTAGCTGTCGGCGATCTCCCAGGGCAGGTGCACGGCGCCGAGCACCAGCAGGCGCGCCTCGTCCCAGGCGTTGTCGGCACCATGGCCGAAGAACAGGTCGTGTTCGTGGAAGCGGCTGACCGCCCAGCGGATGTGGTCGCGCAGCGTGCGCAGGCGGGATGTGATCACGAAGAACTCCTTATCAGACAGTCCGAAAGTCTAACAGCAGCCAGGTGCAAATGGTTCCCCGGACTGTCGGTGAGCCGGCTCCAGGCCAGGAAACGCGCTGCCTGCGCTGTCAAGCATTCCCAACGGCGTCGCGGCAGAGGACAATAGGCCACAAAAGCCCTAGCCAAGGAGCCATCGATGTCCGTTCCAACCACCATGTTCCGCCTGAGCGGCCGCGACTACCCGCCGGCCCGGCTGAACCAGGCCAGCCTCATCGTGATCGACGCCCAGAAGGAATACCTGAGCGGGCCGCTGGCGTTGTCGGGCATGGACGCGGCGGTCGCCAACATCGCCCGGCTGCTGGAGGCCGCGCGCAAGGCCGGACGCCCGATCGTCCACGTGCGCCACCTCGGTACCGTGGGCGGCCCGTTCGACCCGCAAGGCAGCCGTGGCGAATTCATCCCCGGGCTCGAGCCACGTGATGGCGAAACCGTCATCGAGAAACGCATGCCCAACGCGTTCAAGAACACTGCCCTGCACGAGACGCTCCAGGCGCTGGGTCACCTGGACCTCATCGTCTGCGGCTTCATGAGCCACTCGAGCGTCAGCACCACCGTGCGCCGCGCCAAGGACTACGGCTACCGCTGCACCTTGGTCGAGGATGCGTCGACCACCCGCGACCTGGCGTTCAAGGACGAGGTCATCCCGGCGGCGCAGATCCACCGCTGCGAGATGGCGGTGATGGCCGACAACTTCGCCTGTGTCGCGCCGACCGACAGCCTGATCTGACGCGTGACGACCGCTCGACGGCCGTGCGGAACGTCGGCTCGCGCCGGCGAGTCCCATGACCGGATACCCCGGAGGAGACCGGCATGAAACGCGCTGACCGCTTCGACACCCCTTCTTCGCGCACCTCGGGCCCTGGCGGCCGCAGTGCGCGCCTGGCGGCCGGCCTGTCGGCCATGGTCGCGACCTTGGGCATCCTCATGGCCATGGCCGGCGTCGCCGGCCTGCTGGGCAACTATGAGGCCTTCGCCGAACTCAACGCCAACCGCCCGCTGGCCAGCGTGCTGGTGGTGGCTGGCCTGCTGCTGCTCTGGCTGGGCGTGCGCGGCTGGCGCGTCAGCCGCCTGCGCCTGCGCCGTCGTCACGAACTGGGCCTGTCGCCTCACCTGACGAAAAAGCGCGGTTGAGCGCCGGACAGTCGCGTAAGATACGCCGCCTCAAGGCGTGGAGACCGGCATGCAAGACGATGATTTTTCCCTCTTCCGTGGGCAGATGCAGGGCGTGAAGCAGCTCCGTCACGACCGTGCGGACGTCGGCAAGCCCAAGGCCGACCGCCGGCAATTGGCCGGCCTGCGTCAGGCCGCGACGGTGCGCAGCGATCAACCGCTGGTGATCGACGGGCTGTCCGATCAGTTCGTGATCGACGTAGGCGCCGAGGATGAGCTGATGTGGCGCCGCGATGGCGTGCAGGAAACCCAGATACGCAAGCTCAAGCTGGGCCAGATCCCCTTCGAGGGCAGCCTGGACCTGCACGGCATGAGCGTCGAGAAGGCGCGTGAAACGCTGTGGGATTTCATCGCCGAAGCGACCAAGCTCGAAGTGCGCTGCGTGCGCGTCACCCACGGCAAGGCCGCGCGGCTCGATGGCAAGCGCCCGATGATCAAGAGCCACGTCAATACCTGGTTGCGTCAGCATCCCCAGGTGCTGGGGTTCGCCTCGTGCAGCGCGCGCCATGGGGGCACGGGTGCGGTTTACGTGATGCTCAAGCGCACCATGCTCGAAGGCCGCGACGAATGACGCCGCGCTTGCAGCGTCGCGCGCGCCGCCGTACCCTTCGCCTTTGCAAAAATTCCCACAGGTAGATCCATGTCCCTGGAACAGAACTACACCGAGATCCTCAGCCAGATCGGCGAGGACATCTCTCGCGAGGGCCTGCGCGACACGCCCAAGCGGGCAGCGAAGGCCATGCAGTACCTTTGCCGCGGTTATGAGCAAACCCTGGAAGAAGTCACCAACGGCGCGTTGTTCACCTCGGACAACAGCGAGATGGTGCTGGTTCGGGACATTGAGCTGTATTCGATGTGCGAGCATCACATGCTGCCGTTCATCGGCAAGGCCCACGTGGCCTACCTGCCCAAAGGCAAGGTACTGGGCCTGTCGAAGGTCGCACGCATCGTCGACATGTACGCCCGCCGCTTGCAGATCCAGGAAAACCTCAGCCGGCAGATCGCCGATGCGATCTCGCAGGTCACCGACGCCGCCGGCGTGGCCGTGGTCATCGAAGCCAAGCACATGTGCATGATGATGCGCGGTGTCGAAAAGCAGAACTCGGCGATGATCACCTCGGTCATGCTTGGCGAGTTCCGTCACAACGCGGCTACCCGCAGCGAGTTTCTCAGCCTGATCAAGTGACAGGCCCATGACGCCAGGCCTGCAGGGCCTGGTTCTTGCACCAGGAGTCATCGATGATCGTTAAAGCCCTGCGGGTCGGACTCGGCCAACTGATCGTGTTCGGCGACTGGGTCAGCCGCCCGGCCAAGCGCAAGCGTGACCCGGCCGCTCAGGCCCAGGTCGACCAGGCGGCCCGTCAGCTGTCGTTGTACCAGTTCCATGCCTGCCCGTTCTGCGTGAAGACGCGGCGTGCCCTGCACCGTCTGAACGTGCCGGTGGCGCTGCGCGATGCCAAGCAGGATCCCGTGCACCGCCAGGCGCTGCTCGAAGGCGGTGGGCGGGTGAAAGTGCCGTGCCTGCGGATCGACGAGGGTGACAAGACGACGTGGATGTATGAGTCCAAGGACATCATTGCGTATCTTGATGGGCGGTTTGCTGGGGTGTGAGGCGAGGGTGCTGAGGGTGAGGGGCTGACTGGCTGGGTGGGCGGCGCTGATGTTACGAGCCCGTTGGGCCCGATCACGGCCGGTCCGGCGCCCCGGCAGGGGCCGCTCCTACAGGGTCCGCAGCGCTGACCTGATCTGTCTGTGTAACGTTGCCCGGCCTTATAGCCAAACGCGGTTCCCGTAGGAGCGGCCCCTGCCGGGGCGCCGGACCGGCCGCGATCGGCCCCGCAGGGGCCGCCAGCCCTACACAACGATGACTCAGGCTTTACCTATCCCCGCCCGCCTCACCCGTGATTACGCGCAAACACCTCCGCCCCCATGGCCGCGATCTGCCCTTCGATCAAGGCATCGAACGGCCTGAGCAGCTCATCGAAGCACGCCGGCGCGTCCAGCACGTTCAGGGCCCGCGTCACGGCCTCGATGGTCGACAAGGCGCCCTCCCCGGGCGCCTTGCGCAGACGGTAGCGAGAAGGCGCGGCGTCATCCTTCAGGGTCACCCGCGGCAACGCTGCCAGCGCCGGGTTCAGGTACACCAGCTTGCGTGCCTTGCGCCATGTCCCGTCCGGTACCACCAGCAGCCAGGGCCGGTCGTCTGGGGTCGAGGGCTTCACCACCTCTGCCCCTTCCCCCGGAAACAGCAGGACGGGTCGATAGACCGGCGTGGCCAGCCAGTGAGGCAAGCGGTCGAACACTTCGCCCACCTCAAGCGCTGCATTCACCAACCCCAGGCTGGCCAGACGCGCCGTGTTCAACGCATGCCCGGCTTCGCTGGGGTGTTGCAGCAGCAGCACGCGCGTACGGCTTGGCAATCGAGGAATCAGCGGGCACAGGCAGTGATCGAGCGGCCTGAGGCAGCGCTCACAGCGGGGTCTTGGCATGGGTGTCTCTGGACGCGAGGCGGAAGCTGAGCGCCGCGAACGAATGCGGCTGGCTGTCAGCCGCTTGGCTGCAAGCTCTCAAAGCGCTGCATCTTAAAGCGCTGCAAGACTCATGGCGAGCCAAGCCTGGGCAGATAGGCTGCTTTACGCTTGCAGCTTGCGACGTGCAGCGACGCTACCTAACGTCGCTGCCCAGGGCGACGGCGCTTGTCATCGGTCGGAATCGGCACTGGCTGCAGCGGTGGCGGGACGAGACCCAACGCGACGGCCAGGTCATGGAGCCAGTTGTTCATACGGTTCTTCATAATGCCCCCTTTGACGGGTCAGGCTCACGGTCTAACGGCTCTGCGATGCTTTTTACAGACTGTAGCGGCGTCTCTGGATAAACGCGCTGACCTGTTCTTGCAGATTGTGCCGGGTATCACGCCGCTTGTGCGAGCCCCGGCGGTCGGCCAACTGTTTCACCTTGTTGCAACATGTACAGCACGTCCGCCACTGTCACGCCAACGTGCTCGACTTCCGTCAGATCGCGCCGTTGGACAGCTGAGGATCGGCGGTCACTTCCTTGAACACTTCCACGTCCAAGGCGTCGCCTTGTTTGTCGAGGGTGCGGCGTGGACGGTCGTCGCCCGGGATGCTGCTATCGATCGCGCTGAGCAGCCGAGAGCCCAGTTCGGTAAGCATCAGGCCGCCTGACTGGGCATCGCCTGTGGACGTCAGGTAGCCACGCTCGAGCAGCAGTGCCGTGTAGTCGCGGACTTGGGCATCGAGCTGGGTAACGTCACGGGCGGAACGCCCCTTGGCGGCCATGGCATCGACCAGCGCCTGCGAGTCGGTGTTGGGCGTCATGCGCTGGTTCGCGCCTTTTTGAATGTTCTGAAGCAGGTGTTCGATCAGATCCCAATCGTATTTTTTTTCTGTCGATTCAGTCATGGACGAAGTCTCCGTGGGTTCATGCATAGGACCGAGCGCCTGTGGAGGTTGTTCGATCTGATCGGAGGCCCTGGGGACGACTGACAGGTCTTTTTCATGGCCAATCACGCCAGATGACGGCGGCTCGTCCATCGACTTGGTGGTTTTCGTCGCCGTCCATGCAACCGAACAACCGAACTGAACGCGTCGGCGGCTCGAGGGGTCTGCTGCTTACACTTGAACAGGAGACTTTGCCATGCTCGATCTTCATTCCGATTCCAAGAACGTCCACGGCCTGGAACGCGCCGGCTCCCTGGCGGGCGGTGCACTGATGGTCAGCAAGGGCCTGCGCCAAGGCGGCTTGCTTGGCCTGCTGCAATTGGCAGTAGGTGGCCTGGCGCTGGCTCGCGGGTTCAGCGGCCATTGTGCAGCCAAGAGCTGGCTGCACCGTCAGACCCACGAGATGCATGGCCTGCGTGCCGACATCGAGGACAGCGCGGACAAACTGGTGCGCCTGAAAGACAAGGCTGTCGATACGGTGACCGAGAAGGCCGAGACAGGTGCAGACAAACTGTCCCGCCTGAAGGACAAAGCCGTCGATGCAGTCAGCGAAACGACCGTGACCGGTAACGAGACGCTGTCGAATCCGAAGCTGTAAACGACGAAAAGCGGTCGCCTGAGCGATCGCGGCGTCTGACAGACCATCGCCGGCAAGCCGGCTCCCACAGGTTCAGCTCAAGCCTTGCCTTGCATTGCAAGCACTGGCCCGCTGTGGGAGCCGGCTTCCTGGTTACCTCTACAACCTTCTACAGCTGCCGCCGCCAACCTGAAGTCCTACAGTTCTTGCTGCCAACCTGTGGGGCTTGCCCGCGATGAGTTCGAAGCCACCCGCTTCATCCCCACTGCCGCGCTAGTGCAGCACCGGCGCCTCCAGCACGCTCGAACCCCGCCCCAGCACCTGCTCGCTCAACTGCACGAACTCTTCCGTACTGACACTCGGCAGGCGCATCAATGCGCGGGTCACGTCATCCAGTGAACGCTTGTCATGGCTGTACACCCGAATCTCCTTGTCCAGCGCCTGCAACAGCAGCACACCACGCGCCACCTGCGCCGGGGTCGCCTGGTCGCCGCGCAGCGTCGTGACGCCCTCGGCCTCGGCATGGAGGCGACGCTGCAAGACGCGGTAGCGGTCATCGCTCAGACCCCCGGCCCGTTGCAGCACGGCCGTGGCGTAGTAGTCCACCAGGCTCTCCCCCAGCCAGTCACTGCGCTCGCGATCGCGTATCTGGGCGAAAGCCTCGACCAGGCCACGCAGCAATGGGCTGCTGCCATTCTCGTTGATCAGCGCACGCCCACTGTCGAGGTACAACGAGCGAGGCGCGGCCACGGCCATGCGGCGCATCGGGTCATGGGCGCCAACCACCAGCAGCTTGGGCAAGGGGCGTGGGAACACGGCCTGCAACTGGGGCCAGACGAAGGTCATCAAGGTCAGGGTGTCGAGGCGTCGCAGACCTTGCCCGCGCGGCGCGGCGATCGTCACGTCGGTCTCGCCCAGGCGTGCGCGTCGGCTGCCCAGGCTGCCTGCCAGCATCCAGCCCGTGGGCCGGTCGAAACGCCGCGACACGTCATCGATGCGAAAGCGCTGCTTGCCGATGCGCGGCCAGGCTGTCTCGATGCCTGTCCAGCCCTTGGGCAGCTCCACGCTCAGGCGCGCCACCAGTTCGACGCCGTCCTGCTGATCGAGTCGCGCCGGGGGCACCAGTTGCTCACCGCGAAACAGCGCCCAATGGGACGTGAGACGGCTTTCGTAGTCGCCATTGGCCGCTTGCTGGGTCAGGCGTACGCGATATGTCAGGCTGCTCTTGCCCGCCGCCGGCGCCCACAGACCTCGCTGGCCCTGAGGACCGAGCGTCCACTGTCCATCGCTTGCGAAGTCGCTGTAGGCACCCCGCTGCCCCAGGTTGAAGTCCAGGCCGCGCACGGCGCTGCCATCGGCCAGCGTCACCCGCACCTCGGCCTGACCGCTGCCGGGCAGCAGCCGGACGTGGTAGTCCAGGTCGACCTTGCGCGCCCAACTGGGGGCGCTGACGCACAGGCACAGCAACACCATCACTACACGATGCATTCGAAGCTCCCGTCGAGGCGAAAAGCGGAGGTCAGGCGTGCTCAGCTGGCGCGGAAGATCAGGTAGTCTTCCCAATCGTCTTCGGCCACGCTCTTTTCGCTGAGCATGCGGCCTGCCTGCGAAATGCGTTGCACGTGGACCTGGCTGCGGTCGCCGCAGACCAGGTGATGCCAGTTCGGCAGGTCCTTGCCCTCGCTGACCAGGCGGTAGCCGCAGGTGGCCGGCAGCCAGGTGAAGGCGTCGGCCTTGCCGGGCGTGAGCTGGATGCAGTCCGGGACGTGGGCGAAGCGTTGGGGGTAGTCACTGCACTGGCAGGTGCCCAGATCCAGCAGCTTGCAGGCCACACGCGTGTACCAGATGCTGTTGTCGTCCTCGTCCTCGAGCTTTTGCAGGCAGCACAGCCCACAGCCGTCGCAGAGCGATTCCCACTCCTGCGCGTCGAGTTGATCGAGGGTCTTGCGCCGCCAGAAGGGCGCGGTGTCAGCATTCATCACACGGGGTTCCTGCAGTGAGCTCGAAGGCCGCCAGGCGCGGCGGCGCCAGTCTAGAGCCTGATCGCGACCATTGCCAGACCGCTTGTCAGGGGTGGGGCAACCCAGTAGCGTGCGGGTTTGCCCACCGTTCCAGGAGCCTTCATGAGCGCCAATACCCGTATCGCCGACCATGCCATCGACGAGCTGTTCATCACCCGCTGGTCCCCGCGCGCCTTCAACGCCGAACCGATCAGCGAACAGACCGTGCTCACCTTCCTCGAAGCTGCGCGCTGGGCGCCCTCGGCCTACAACTCGCAACCGTGGCGCTTCCTCTACGCACGTCGCGACACGCCGAACTGGGCGCGCTACCTGGACCTGCTGGTGCCTTTCAACCGCGACTGGGCGCAGCACGCCTCGGCCCTGGTGGTGATCGTGTCCAAGACCACCTTCGCCGCGCCCGGCGCCACCGAAGAGAAACCGGCCCTGTGGCACACCTTCGACACCGGCGCGGCCTGGGCGCACCTGTCACTGCAAGCCAGCCTGAGCGGCTGGCACACCCACGGCATGGCCGGCTTCGACAAGGACCTGGCCCGTCGTGAGCTGAAGATCCCGGAGGGCTACGAAGTCCACGCGATGATCGCCATCGGCAAGCTGGGCGACAAGGTCAACCTGGCCGAAGCCCTGCAGGCCCGTGAAACCCCGAGCCCACGCCGCCCGCTGAGCGAGCTGGCGGCCGAAGGGGACTTTTCGTTGTGAGGTGGGGGGAAGTGGCGAGCTGCAAGCTGCAAGCTGCAAGCAAAAGCGATCCGCAGGGCCCATTAGTGCAGCGCTCGATGTCTGGACCGCTGTCGATAAACGTCAGCCCTGAGCATCCGCTTGAAGCTTGAAGCTTGAAGCTTGAAGCTTCTAGCGCTCGCCTTCCCCCTCAGTAACCCCGGCTGAAGTCGACCTCGCCCTGCAGCGGCTGGCCATGCTGGAAGGCGTGCAGGTTGTGCAGGAACAGCTGCGCCATGGCCGGCGGTGAGGTCGGGGCAGCGGTATGGCCGGTCAGCAGCAGGTTCGGCGTGCGCCAGAACGGATGATCGCCGGGCGGTGGTTCCTGGCGGCAGACGTCCAGTACGGCGGCGGCCAGTTGGCCTTCGCCAAGGGCTGCGCACAGGTCGGCATCGACCACCGAGGTCCCACGACCGGCGTTGATCAGCACGGCGCTGGGTTTGCAGCGGTGCAGCAACGTGGCGTCGTAGAGGTCGCGGGTCGCAGGCGTGTCGGGCAACAGGTTCAGGATGTAGTCGGCCTGGAGGATGCAGTCGGCCAGTGCGCTCAAGGGCGCGACCTGCTCGAACGGCGGCTGCTCACGTGCCTGGCTGGCGATGCCATGCAGGATGACGCCGAAAGGCTGCAGCTGCCGAGCGACCTGCTGGCCGATATCACCGATGCCAACGATCAGCACGGTACGCCCTTGCAGGGTACCGCCAGGGCGTGTATCCCACCGTCGTTCGGCCTGCGCGCGCGGCAAGGCCAGGAGTCGGCGTTCGTGAGCCAGCAGATGACCCAGCATGTACTCGGCCATGACCTGACCGAAAATACCGACGGCGCGGCTCAGGCGGTAGGTGCGCGGCAGGTCGGCGGCCAGCAGCGGCGTGATACCAGCCCAGGTGGACTGTATCCAGGCGGGGGGCGGCGCCTTGTGCAGAAGGTCGGCCAACAGGTCGGGCTGACCCAGCCAGATCGCGCAGTGGGCGGCGTGTTGGGCGAGTTCGGCAGGGTCTGCGCTGGCGGTGATGCGCAAGGTGGGGTTGGCGCTGGACAGCAGCTGGCTGTAGCGGGCGTGGTCGTGCTCGGCGATCAGGAGGCGCATGAGGGGGCTGCCTTTTCAGGAAACGAGGGCCGGGCAGAAGGGATTGGGGTGAGAGGAGGTCGTGCCGCGGCTGGGAGGTTGATCGTGGCGGATAAGGCGGGGATTGGCCAGCGGTTGGTGGGGCTGATTTTACGGGCCCTGCGGGCCCACAAAATTCTGAAATTCCCTTTAAATCAAAAAGATATTTTATGTGCTATGAGAGCGCCCCCCGCCGGGACGCCGGCCCGACCGCGATCGGGCCCGTAGGGCCCGCAAGACCCTTCAGGCGCCGATATTCAGACCGGATCGTTACGCCGCAACAGCTCATCCGGCAGATGCTCGATGTACTCGTCATCCGGCGGTGGCATCTGCAGGTGATACCCCTGCCCATCCAGGTTCTCCAGCACCTTGGCGATGTCTTCGCGGGCCAGCTTGCGCTCGGGCGACAGCACCAGGTCGAAGGCGTGCACCGGCGTGCCGAAGAACGGGATCAGGCCTTCTGGCACTTTTTCGAGGCCATCGGCCTTGAGCACGTATAGGTACATCTCGCGCTTGCGTGGGCTCTTGTAGATCGAGCAGATACGTTTCATCAGGATTCTCCAGTGCTGGCCAGGCTGTCGAGCAGGGCCTGGCCCATGCGCTCGCGACGCCAGCCGCGCAAGGCGTCGGGCAAGTGATAGGGGCCGTCGGGGTAGCCGCTCTTGAGCAGGGCCTCGAGGGCCTTCTTGCGCAACATCAGCTCCGGTGCGATGCCCAGCCGCTCGCCTTCGGCCTGGCCGATGGCGCGCAACCGCTTGAGCACGCCCGAGGCTTCGATCGGCAAGGGTTCGGGCAAGGGCTCCGGCCAGTGCTCGGGCGGCGTGGCGGCGGCCGTGCGGATCAGTTCGAGCAGGGTCTCGCCGTCCTGGCGCAGGGTACGCGGATGCATGTCCTCGATCTTGGCCAGCGCGGTCAGGTGGCTCGGCTGGCTCTTGGCCAACGGCCACAGCGAGTGCTCGCGCAGGATACGGTTGCGCGGCACGTCGCGGCTGCGCGCCTCGCGCTCACGCCAGGCGCACAGGGCACGCAGCACGGCCAGTTGCTGGCGCGAGAGCTTCCAGCCCAGCTTGACGTCGCGGTACAGCGACTCCGGCTCGACCTCGCGGCGCAGTTGCGCGACCAGTTCGGCGCCGTCATCCAGCACCCAGGCGAACTTGTCGTCCGACAGGCGAGGCCGCAAGGCGCTGAACAGCTCGGCCAGGTGCACGGCATCCTCGGCGGCGTAGCTGACCTGGGTGTCGGACAGGGGACGCTGCAACCAGTCGGAACGCGTCTCGCCCTTGGGCAGTTCCAGGCCCAGGACTGCCTGCACCAGGCGCGAGTAGCCCATCGAGAACCCGATGTTCAGGTAGCCGGCCGCCAACTGCGTGTCGAACAACGGCTGCGGCAGCTTGCCGGTCAGGCGCGACAGCACCTCGAGGTCTTCACTGCAGGCATGCAGCACCTTGACCACGGCCGGGTCTTCGAGCAGATCGGCCAGGGGTTGCCAGTCGTCGATCAGCAGCGGGTCGATGAGAAAGGCACAGCCTTCGTCACCGACCTGGATCAGGCCAGCCTTCGGGTAGAAGGTATCGACCCGCATGAATTCGGTGTCCAGTGCCACGAACGGGCGTCGGCGCCAGGCCCGGCAATGCTCGGCCAGACTCTGGTCGTCGCGTATCCAGTGTATTTCGATGGCCACAAGGTTCTCCCACAAACAGTGGCGCGCAGTATATACGGCGCGGGCCATGCACGGGAAACCGGGGCTACCCCGACAGGCAGGCCCTGCCCGTCGACCGCTGGCGCACCGACCGGACCGTTAGTGCGGCGGTAGGTGCAGCTTGACGTAGGTGTGCGGGTCCAGCTCGTGGATCTCGACGCTGAACTGCACGTCCACCTCGGCGATCGGGCCGATGGACTCGTGCAGCACCTCCAGCAGGGCACTGGACAGCTGTTTCTTCACCAAGGGGTGACGCCCGGCCATGATCGCCAGGCGAACATGGGCGAACCCGCGTGGCAGTGGCGAGGTGCCGACTCGAAAGTGAGAAACGGCCTGCGCCCGGCTCTTGATGTCCAGTTCGTCGGCGAACTGCCCGCTGGCGACCAGAGCTTGGTTCAGGCGCAGCAACAGCAGGTCCACCTTGAGATCGGTCAGGTTGGCGCTGTATTCGAGGTTCAAGTGCGGCATCAAGGACATCCCAGGCAATGAAGGCGTCCGCCAAGGCTAGCGCAAGATGGGAACCTCGCCAGGCAGCGGGTCTCAAACGTCATGATCCTGCCAATCCCTGAACGAGGTGAAGAGATGCCAGTCCCGCACGATCTGCTCGCTGACCTGCACGTGACCGAAGACGCCTTCCAGGCACTCATCGACAAGGATGCCGACCTGCATCGGCTGCACAAGGAGTACAACGCCAGTGACAAAGCCGTCATCACGGCAGAGAACAACGGCAGGTCTGACGACGAAGTCAGCCGCCTGCGCAAGGAACGGCTGTTGATCAAGGACAAGATCGAACGGCTGGTACACCCGCCCAAGGCGTGAACCTACCGACCCTCTGGCCAGGTGCCGCGCCCGCGGCGACGCTGGCCTGGGGTCTCGAAGGGATGGGGCAGCCAGCCACGATCGCCCCTTCCGCTACCGCCAGCTTTCTTTCACCGGCTCACGTCTGAAGCCCAGGATCAGCCGGCCCAGCAGCATCAGCACACTCTCCACCGCCAGCGCCAGCACGAAGCCCAGGCCGATGCCCCAACCGACCGCCTCGGGGACGAGCAGCACCTGGTAAGTGTAGCCCTCGAGCGTCTCGTCGCGCAGTTGAGGGTCCGGCGTCACCAGCACGTGCCACGTGCGGCTGGCCCAGGGGCCCTGCAGCTGTCGCCATTCTTCTTCCAGCACCTGATTACGCGTCAACAGGCTGTCGATGCTGTTGGCATCGCTGTTGAACACTGGATCGTCACTGGTGCGGTAATGCCGGACCAGCGCCTGCAGGTCCCCATTGAAGAAGCGTTGCGCAGTCTGCTGAAACCCTTTGAGCGCTTCGCGCGACTCGAGCAAATGGGCCTCGACCCGCTGCGTGTAGCTGTCGATGAAGCCTGGCACCTGGACACCGACCAGCAGGCCGGCGGTGAACAACAGCAAGCGAAGATAGCTTCTGAACATCAAACGGCTTCCCTGGGTTCAGCTCTGCCCGTGGGCGACGCACTCGCCATGCCGCCACAGGGCCCATTGACCTGGCGCGTAGCGCTGCCAGATCTCGTTCTCGGTCAGCGGTTCGGTGGCGATCACGGTGACCACGTCGTTGGGCGTGGTCTCTGACTGGAAATCGACGATCACGTCGACGTCCTTGAGCCGAGCCGGGCCGAACGGCGCGCGGCGCGTGATGTGGACCAGCTTGGTCGAACAGAAGCAGAACAACCAGTCGCCGTTGCTGAACAGGCAGTTGAACACGCCCTTGCCCCGATACTCCGCACAGGCTTCGACCAGCACCGGCAGCAGCTGTTCCACCTCCACCGGGTCAGGGAAGGCCGTGCGCACGCGGTTGAGCAGGTCGCAGAACGCCGCTTCGCTGTCGGTATCGCCCACCGGACGGTAGAAGCTGGTCGCCCCCTGGAACGCCGCCAACTGGCCATTGTGCGCGAAACACCAGTTGTGGCCCCACAGCTCACGCACGAAGGGGTGAGTGTTGGACAGGCAGACCCGGCCCACGTTGGCCTGACGGATGTGGCCGATGACCACTTCGCTCTTGATCGGGTAGCGCTGCACCAGGCTGGCGACTTCCGACTCGCTGCTGGCGGTCGGGTCCTGGAACAGGCGCAGGCCACGGCCTTCGTAGAAGGCGATGCCCCAGCCGTCGCGGTGCGGGCCGGTACGCCCGCCGCGCTGCATCAGGCCGGTGAAGCTGAAGACGATGTCGGTCGGGACGTTGGCGCTCATGCCCAGCAGTTCGCACATGGTCGGGGCGCTCGCTCAGAGACGGGGTTCGACGCGCCCGCCGGCGGGGGCCGGCGACGTGTCGCGGTAGCGATCCTGGCGATCGGCGACCAGCGAGGGCTCGGCGACCGTGGCGGCATGGGACTCGTCGGCGGCCGTCTGCGCGGCACGCTTGGCGTCCGCCTCGGCGCGTGCCTGGCGACGCTTGAGCCATGGCCAGCGGATCAGCGCGAACAGCCCGTACAGCACGAAGGCGATCATGCCGTACATGGCCAGGTCGGAGGCCGCACGCAAGGCGTTGTTGCCGACCTTGAAGGCCAGGTCCAGCACGACGATGGCGATGGCTGGCGCGAAGCTGTCCTTGGCCGGGTCGACGATGGTCGGGGTCAGCAGCAGGACCGCCAGCACGACCCGCAGGGGTTCGCGCAGCCAGCGCCACATCCAGCCCGTGAACACGAAGCCCACCAGCAGGCAGCCCAGGGCCGCGACGACGTAAAGGCCCCAGGCCAGCTGATAATCATGTTCGGTCATGGTGTATGGGTGCATGCCAGGCAAAGAGAGGCCTATGATAAACCCTTTTCGGCGCGCAGGCGCCCCCACGCCAAGAGATCGCCCCATGCCCGTCACCGAGACCGCCCCCCGCGCCCCGATCGCCCGTCAGGACGAAGGCGCGGATCCGTACGCCTGGCTGCAGGCGCGTGACACCCCCGAAGTGCTGGACTACCTGAACGCGGAAAACGCCTACACCGAGGCCTGCCTGGCAGACCAGGCCCCGCTGCGCGAGCAACTGTTCGAAGAGATCAAGGGCCGCATCCTGGAGACCGACCTGTCGCTGCCCTCCCCTTGGGGCCCCTGGCTGTACTACACCCGCACCACGGCAGGCGACGAATACGCGCGGCACTACCGCTGCCCTCGCCCCGCGGACGACACGCTGACGGTCGACCCGGCGCACGAGCAATTGCTGCTCGACCCCAATGCTCTGGCCGAAGGCGGATTCCTGTCGCTGGGCGCCTTCAGCATCAGCCCGGATCACCGCCTGTTGGCCTACAGCCTGGACACCTCGGGCGACGAGATCTACCAGCTGCAGGTCAAGGACCTGGCGAGCGGTCAGGTCACCGCCCTGCCGTTCGAGGACTGCGACGGCAGCATGACCTGGGCCAATGACAACCGGACCCTGTTCTTCACCCAGCTGGACGACACCCATCGGCCGTTCAGGCTGATGCGTCATCGCCTGGGCGAAGACGGCGCGCAGACGGTGTTCGAAGAGCCCGATGGACGCTTCTTCCTGCACTGCTACCGGACCAGTTCCGAACGCCAGCTGGTGCTGCTGCTCAACAGCAAGACCACCAGCGAGGCCTGGGTGCTGGACGCCGACACGCCACAGGCGGACTTCACCTGCCTGGCGCCGCGCCGTGAAGGCCATGAGTACTACCCCGATCACGGGCGCCTCGACGGCCAATGGCGCTGGTTCATCCGCACCAACCAGGACGGCATCAATTTCGCGCTCTACCAGGCGCCTACCGAGCCGGTGCCGAGCCGCGCGCAGTGGCAGCCGCTGGTCGCGCACCGCGACACGGTCATGCTCGACGACGTGAGCCTGAACGCCGAGGCCGTGAGCCTGAGCCTGCGCGAAGGCGGCCTGCCGATCATCGAAGTCCACCCCCAGGGTCTGCCGAGCTACCGCGTGCAGTTGCCCGATGCGGCCTACAGCCTGTACGTGCAGGACAGCCTGGAGTTCGACAGCCCGAGCGTGCGCCTGCGCTACGAGGCCTTGAACCGACCGGCCCAGGTGCGCCAGCTGAACCTGGCCGACGGCGTCCAGCAGGTGCTCAAGCAGACGCCGGTGCTGGGCGACTTCGACGCCGACGCCTATGTCAGCGAGCGCCTGTGGGCCATCGCACCCGACGGCACGCAGGTCCCGATCAGCCTGGTGCGCCGCCGCGAGGACGTGGGCCGTGAAGTGCCGCTGTACCTCTACGGCTATGGCGCCTACGGCAGCAGCCTCGACCCGTGGTTCTCCCACGCGCGCCTGAGCCTGCTGGACCGGGGCATGGGGTTCGCCATCGCCCACGTGCGGGGTGGCGGCGAACTGGGCGAGGCCTGGTACCGGGCCGGCAAGCAGGCGCACAAGCAGAACACCTTCGATGACTTCATCGCCTGCGCCGAGCATCTGGTGGCCTGTGGCGTGACGTCCTCGGCGCGGCTGGCGATCAGCGGTGGCAGTGCGGGCGGGCTGTTGATCGGCGCGGTGCTCAACCTGCGTCCCGAGCTGTTCCGCTGCGCCATCGCCGAGGTGCCGTTCGTCGACGTGCTCAACACCATGCTCGACCCCGAGCTGCCGCTGACCGTCACCGAGTACGACGAGTGGGGTAACCCGCAGGAACCGGAGGTGTTCGCGCGCATCAAGGCCTACGCCCCCTACGAGAACGTCAAGGCCCAGGCCTACCCGGCCATGCTGGTGATCGCCGGTTACAACGACAGCCGTGTGCAGTACTGGGAAGCGGCCAAGTGGGTGGCGCGCCTGCGCACGCACAAGACCGACGACAACCGCCTGTTGCTCAAGACCGAGATGGGCGCCGGCCATGGCGGCATGAGCGGGCGTTACCAGGGGCTGCGCGATGTGGCGCTGGAATACGCGTTCGTCTTCGACGAGCTGGGTGTGGTCTAGGGTGCAGGGTCGGTCCAGCCTGGTGCTTCCAGCCCCGTGGGCGACGGTTGCACCGGGTCGGGTCGCAGGCCAGGCAAGGGTTGATCCTTGGGCGGCCCTGGTACGGGCATGGGCAGCAGCAGCGGTGCGCCAGGCCGACCGTCACCGGCCCTGACCGGCGTGGCCGGGGTGATCTGCGGATAGGGCGTCGGCGTGGCGGTGCCGGGTGAGCCCGGTACGGGCACGCTCAGACGCGGGGGTTCGGCGGCCGCCTGGGCGGTCGCGGCGCTGATGAACGCCAGCATGACGAGAAGCAGAAGACGCATCGTTCACCTCCTGTCGGTAAGGTGGCCACAGCCTACGCCCAACCGTGCGTTTTTGCCTGTCCGTCGTGGCGGTCGCCCGCTAGAATCCAAGGCATCACCGTCATTCGCCTGATTAGCATAAAAGGACCTACCATGAGCACGGCCTCCTCCGCTGCCGCCACTGCCCGCCTCGACCGCATCCTCGCCGACGCCAAGCGCGACAAGGAAATGGGCTACCGGGACAAGGCACTGAAAATGTATCCGCATGTGTGCGGTCGTTGCACCCGCGAGTTTTCCGGCAAGCGCCTGTCGGAACTGACCGTGCACCACCGCGACCACAACCATGACAACAACCCGCAGGATGGCTCCAACTGGGAGCTGCTGTGCCTGTATTGCCATGACAACGAACATTCGCGCTACACCGACCAGCAGTACTTCGGTGAGGGTTCGCTGAGCAGCCCGAAGACCGCGACCGCGACCCATAACCCGTTTGCGGGGTTGGCGGATCTGTTGAAGAAGTGAATTGGGCGGGTAAGGTGACGGGGTGTCCTGGCGGATACCGTGTTGCCTTCATCGCTGGCAAGCCAGCTCCCACAGGGTCTCCTGTGCCTGGTCTGGCTTGGTTCATCTCAGCAAGCGACTGTCAGGCTGCGGCTCTTGTGTGAGAGCAATGCCCACAAGGTCCCCTGCACCGGGTCTGGCTTGATTCATCTCACCAAACGACTGTCAGGCTGCGGCTCTTGTGTGAGAGCAATGCCCACAAGGTCCCCTGCCCGGGTCTGGCTTGGTTCATCTCAGCAAGCGACTGTCAGGCTGCATTGGCCCCTTGTGGGGGGCTTGCCCGCGATGGCGTCAGGTCATGCACCGCCCTCATCGCGCGCCAGCCGTTCCCGAGCCTGAAGTGGCCTCAACCCTGCCGATACGGCAACGCCTGGCGTGCCGCCTCGGCATAGCCCAGCACACCCTCGCGCTCCTGGACCAGGAACTCTTCCACCGCCTGGCGCAGGCCTGGATGCAGCAGGTAATGCCACGACCGCGTGATCACCGGCTCGAACCCGCGGATCAGCTTGTGCTCGCCCTGGGCGCCGGCGTCGAATCGCTGGAAACCTTCACGAATGGCGAACTCCATGCCCTGGTAGAAACAGGTCTCGAAGTGCAGCCGGTCGAATTCGTCCAGGCAGCCCCAGTAGCGCCCATAGAAACTGTCGCTGCCCACCAGGCTCAGGGCCATCGCCACCTCCTGCTGCCCCTGGCGTGCGATCACCACGCGGATCGCCTCGGGCATGCGTTCGGCCAGCAGGCTGAAGAACGCACGCGTCAGGTACGGCGGGCGCCCGCGCACCCGGTAGGTGTTGGCGTAACAGGTGTAGACGAAATCCCACTGCACCTCGCTGAGCTGGTCGCCTCGGTACCAATCGAAGGTCATGCCCTGCCCGACGACCTGCTCGCGCTCCTTGCGCATCTGCTTGCGCTTGCGTGAGCTGAGTGCGTCGAGAAAGTCCTGGAAATCCCGGTAGCCCTGGTTGCGCCAGTGAAACTGGCAGCCCAGCCGTTCCATCCAGCCCGGCAACTCGCGCAACGGCGCATCGGTGGCGGCGTCGGTGAAGTTGACATGGGCGCCGGAGAGGCCGGCCTGGGTCAGGTACTGCGGCAAGGCCTGCAGCAATAGCCGGGCATCGTCCGGGTCGGCGGCCAGCAGCCGTGGCCCACCCACCGGGCTGAAGGGCACCGCACCGAGCAGTTTGGGGTAGTAGGCAATGCCGGCCCGCTCACAGGCATCCGCCCAGCCATGATCGAACACGTACTCCCCATAGGAGTGCCATTTGCGATAGGCCGGCAGCAAGGCACGCACCTGGCCATCGCGCTCCAGCACCAGGTGTTCGGCGGCCCATCCGGTCCCCTCGCCGAGGCTGCCGCTGTCCTCCAGCGACGACAGGAAGGCATGCCGCAGGAAAGGCTGGTCGGCGGGGACCTGTGCATCCCACACGGCCGGTGGCAAGTCGCTCGATCGGGCAAGGCTGTAGAGGCTGGTCACAGGGCAGGACTCGTGGCGAGTGAGCTGACAGTATCGCGGAAGACCTCCCTCGGACTCAAATCACCGGTGCATCGCTTCATCGCATAGCCATCAAAGAGACATCAACCTGTCATTTGCCCCCGCAATACTTGCGCCTGTTTTCCGGAAGCCCAGAACCTGTCTAGCCAGGCACTTTCCGGTGACATGCCAATTCGGGGCGGGCGCCAGCCTTCCCCCTTTTTTCAACAGGGAGAACCGTATGCGTCTTGTTTCTACACTCACCGGAGCGAGCCTGTGCACCAGCGTGCTGCTGGCGCTGAGTACTCCGGCCAGTGCGGCCGTCGACGCCAAGCTGCTCGAGATGCTGCGCGCCAACGGCTCGATCAACCAGGCGCAATACAACGAACTGCAAGGCGACCTGGCCAAGGAAACCCAGGAGAAGGCCACCCAGAAGGCCCAGTCGGAACGCCTGAATGCGTTCGAGCAGAAAGTGGCCTGGGCGGCCAAGACCCAGATCAAGGGCGACGTGCGCCTGCGCTACGAAGACGTCAACGTCGAGAACCCGACCTCGCGCAGCAACAACCAGGACCGTGAGCGCGTCCGTGCCCGCCTGGGTGTCTACAGCGAGATCAACCCCCAGGTCGATGCCGGCATCCGTGTGGCCACCGGCAGTGGGGCCGATGCGCGCTCGACCAACCAGAGCCTGGACAATTACTTCGAGAAGAAATCGCTGTGGGTCGACTTGGCCTACCTCGACTGGCACCCAACCGGCGTGCCGAACCTGCACCTGATCGGCGGCAAGATGCCCCAGCCGTGGGTGAGCATGGGCGACGTGATCTGGGACAGCGACGTCAACCCCGAAGGCGTGGCCGCTACCTACAAGACCGACCTAGGCGGGGTCGAGCTGTTCGGCAGTGCCGGGCACTACATGCTCAAGGACAACGTCGACGGCGACGGCGTGCAATTCAAGCATGACTTGCAGCTGTACGCAGGCCAGCTGGGCGCTCGCTTCGCGCCGGCCGATACCCTCAAGCTGACCCTGGGTGGCAGCGTGTATGGGTACGACAACGACGATGCGTCGGCACCGCTGCTGGTCAACGGCAACACCACCAACCAGTTCAACCTGGTGGAAGGCTTCGGCCAACTGGACTTCACCGGTCTGGCCATCCCGCTTTCGGCGTATGGCCAGTACGTGGTCAACACCGAGGCCGACGACAGCGAGGACACCGCCTGGCTGGCGGGCGTGAAGACCAAGCTCGGCGCCTTCGGCATCGACTACAACTACCGCGACGTGCAACGCAACGCGGTGGTCAGCGCCTTCACCGACTCGGACTTCGCCAACGGCTTCACCGGTTCGCGCGGGCACAAGATCAAGGTCGGTTACGAGATCGACAAGAACTTCTCGGTGGCGGCGGCGTACCTGGCGGCCAAGTCGGACCGCTCGAACCTGCCGCGTAACGATGCGAACGTGGATACGGTGCAGGTGGATCTGGAGGCGAAGTTCTAAGCGCGACCTGGAAACAGGCGTGGGGTAGAGGCGGACGTCCTAGGGGGCGTCTGCCTTTTTGGGCTGTGCGGACGGTGCATTGAGGATGAATCGGGGTGGCTGATTTATGGGCCCTGCGGGCCCAATCGCGGCACTGGGGCCGCTCCTACACCCGTAGTGAGACCGGCGTTGTATCGGCTATTGCTGACGGTGCCTGGGCGCGGGTCGGGGTGGCTGGTTTGTGGGCCCTGCGGGCCCAATCGCGGCACTGGGGCCGCTCTACACCCGTAGTGAGACCGGCGTTGTATCGGCTATTGCTGACGGTGCCTGGGCGCGGGTCGGGGTGGCTGGTTTGTGGGTCCTGCGGGCCCAATCGCGGCCGGTCCGGCGCCACGGCAGGGGCGGCTCCATGGAACCCTCGCGATAGCCGTTACTACGGTGGTGTCACTACGGGTGTAGGAGCGGCCCCTGTGCCGCGATTGGGCCTGCAAGGCCCATAAAGTCAGCCATTGGCGGCTATCAGCTGAACTGCTCAGGGTCAGAAACCAGACATCGCCTCTTTGAAAAATGGTTGGTAAAACAGTTGCCTTAGCCTTGGTCTTCTCACCCTCTAAGCTTCCTGGTCTCTATCCCGCCAAGGAGGCCCCCATGCCCTACCCCGCATCCCATCGACTGCGCCGCGGCCGGTTTTCAGAGCCTGGCCGCCTCTACCTCGTCACCACCGTCACCCATCGGCGGGCGCCGCTGTTTCAGCAGCTCAAGGCCGCCCGAACCGTCATCCGCCACGTACAAACGCGCCCTGGCGAATTCGACACCCTGGCCTGGGTCCTGATGCCCGATCACTTGCACTGGCTGCTCCAGCTGGAATCGGCCGGGCTCGCGCACGTGGTGCATGGCTTCAAGTCCTGCAGCAGTGCGGCGCTGATCAAGGCAGGGTTGGCTTGCGGGCAGGTATGGCAGGCGGGTTATCACGACCGGGCGCTGCGTCGCTGGGACGATGTAAGAACCGCAGCGCGCTATATCGTAGCCAACCCGCTACGGACAGGCCTGGTGGACCGGGTGGGCGCTTATCCTCACTGGGACGCGGTGTGGCTATGAACGGCACTTGCGGCGGCCCCGCTTTCGAGAAACGAGGCCAGCCCATGGCCTGCCTTCACCGCTTGCGCAGCACCACGCTGCCGATCGAGTACCCCGCCCCGAACGAACTCAACACCCCCAACGCCCCCGGCGCCAGGTCGTCCTGGTACAGGTGGAAGGCGATCACCGAGCCGGCCGAACTGGTGTTGGCATAACGGTCGAGGATCACCGGCGCCTCGGCCTCGGTCGCCTCGCGCCCCAGCAGTTTCTTGACGATCAGCTGGTTCATGCTCAGGTTGGCCTGGTGCAGCCAGAAACGCTGCACGTCCTGGGGCTGCAAATCGTGTTCGGCCAGGTGCTGGCCGATCAGTTCGGCGACCATCGGGCAGACTTCGCGGAACACCTTGCGGCCTTCCTGCACGAACAGCTTCTCCTGGGCCAGGCCGTCATCCGCTTCGGCACGGTTGAGGAAACCGAAGTTGTTGCGGATGTTGTTGGAGAACTGGGTCAGCAGCTTGGTCCCGAGGATCTCGAAGACCTGATGCGAGACGGCCTGGTCGGCCCGCTCGATCACCAGGGCCGTGGCCGCATCGCCAAAGATGAAATGGCTGTCACGGTCACGGAAGTTCAGGTGGCCGGTGCAGATCTCCGGGTTCACCACCAGGATCGCCCGCGCCTGGCCCAGCTGCACGCTGTTGGCGGCGGTCTGGATGCCGAAGGTGGCCGAGGAGCAGGCCACGTTCATGTCGAAGGCGAAGCCCTGGACGCCCAGCGCCTGCTGCACTTCGATGGCGATGGCCGGATAAGGACGCTGCAGGTTGGAGCAGGCGACGATCACCCCGTCGATGTCGGCCGCGCTGCGACCGGCGCGCTCGAGCGCTTGGTGGGCGGCGGCCACGGCCATCTCGCAGAGGATCGACGGCTCGTCGTCGCTACGAGCCCGCAAATGCGGCTTCATGCGCTGGGGATCGAGGATGCCGGCCTTGTCCATGACGTAGCGGCTCTTGATGCCCGAGGCCTTTTCGATGAAGGCGGCGTTGGACTCTTCCTTGGCCTGCAGCTCGCCGCGGGCGATGGCCTCGGCATGCTCATGGTTGTACTGGTGCGCCCAGGTGTTGAAAGACGCCACCAGCTCTTCGTTGCTGATGCGCTGGGCCGGGGTGTAGAGCCCGGTGCCGCTGATCACGACGTTGTGCACGCGCGTTCCTCTTGTTCTATGGCCCCGCGCGGTGGCGTCGGCCTGGATCGGGTGGAGAGAATGGCACGGTGTGCCAATGGGGCAGTGGCCTGGATTCTAAGCCGCCACAGGGCCCTGGCGGCAAGTTTTTACGCCACAATCGAGTGACCAATAAGTCACATTCGTGACGGGGTTGGCGAACGGGGCCGCCCTGTAGCCCCCACCTACCTGCTACCCTTCCACCAGCGTCCACTGCTTGTTCAGGCGCTTGTCCGACACCGGCACCTTGGTGCCCAGCTGCTGCGCGAACAACGACACGCGGTACTCCTCCAGCCACCAGCGGTACAGCGCCAACTGCTCGTCGCGCTTGCCTTCCTGGGCATGCTTGTCGGCGCGGGCCTGGTATTGGGCCCACAGCGTGCTCAGCTCGCTGCTCCAGACCCGGTCCTTCTGCACCTGCGCGCCCAGCTTCTCCAGCCGCAGCTCGATGGCCTTGAGGTAGCGCGGCAGCTCCTTGAACCAGGCATGGGGCGTCTGGCGCACGAAGCCGGGGTATACCAGGTGCCCCAGTTGCTGCTTGATGTCGTTGAGCGCCACCGCCTGGCTCAGGTCGATCTTGCCCTTGAAGCGCTTTTGCAGGCCATGCCACAGCTTGAGCACTTCCAGGGTCTGGCGGGCCAGGCGTTCGGCGTGCTCGGCCCAGGCCCCGCGCTTGCGCTCGGCCAGCGAGGCCAGGGCGGCGCCATCCCGAGGCAAGGGGTCTTCGCCTTCGAGGATGCAGCTGTCCAGGCTGGCCAGCAGGATGTCCTCGACCAGGGCCTCGACCCGGCCCAGCTCGCGGTAGAGCAGCCCCAGCTCGGTCAGCCCCGGCAGCTTGCCACGCAGGAACTTGGCCGGCTCGGCCAGCTGTTGCAGGAGCAGGCGCTGCAAGGCCCGGCGGTGCTGGAACTCGGCTTCGGCCTGCGTCGAGAAGCGCCCCTCGCGCACGGCGCCATTGTCTTCCACCAAGGCCGGATAGACCGTCAGCGACAGCCCGGCGATCTTCTGCTGGGCGGTCTGGGCCACCTGGCCGAAGGCCTTGGCCTGGACGGGCTGATCGGCCTTTTCGTGGCGCGGCATGGCCAATGCGGCCTGGCTGGCGGCGGCAAAGCGTGCGGTCAGCTCGGCCAGATCGCGGCCTTCGCCCAGGAACTTGCCCTGCCCGTCGACCACCTCGATGTTCATCCGCAGGTGGCTGTCGACCTGGCTGGCCGCCTCCGCCCAGGCCTCATCGCTGACCCGGGCGCCGGTCATGCGCAACAGCTCGTGGCCCAGGGCCTGGGGCAAGGCGCCCTGGCCGAAGACCAGGCGGGCCATGGCTGCCTTGACGAAGTCCGGCACCGGCACGAAGTTCTTGCGCAGGGCCTTGGGCAGGTTACGCACCAGGGCGATGCACTTGGCCTCCAGCAGACCCGGCACCAGCCACTCCAGGCGCTCGGCCGGCAGGCTGGGCAGCAGGGGCGCCGGCACGCGCACGGTGACGCCGTCACGGGGGTGGTTCGGCTCGAAGTGGTAGCTCAGCGCCAGGCGCAGGTCGCCGAACTGCAAGGTATCGGGGTACTGCGCCGCGGTCACCTCGCTGGCTTCGCGGGCCAGCACGTCCTCCTCGCGCATGATCAGCAGGTTCGGGTCCTTCTGGCTCTGGGTGCGGTACCAGCTGTCGAAGGTGGCGGTCTGGTGGATCTCCTCCGGCAGGCGCGCCTCGTAGAAGGCGTACAGGGTCTCTTCATCGGCCAGGATGTCGCGTCGGCGGGCCTTGGCTTCCAGTTCGTCGAGCTGTTCGAGCAGGCGCCGGTTGGCCGCCAGGCACTTGGCCCGTGACTGGATCTGCCCACCGACCAGGCCTTCGCGGATGAACAGCTCGCGCGAGACCACCGGGTCGATCGGCCCGAAATGCACGGGACGCCGCCCCACCAGGATCAGCCCGTACAGGGTGATCTGCTCGAAGGCCACCACCTGCCCGCGCTTCTTCTCCCAGTGCGGCTCGAAGTGGTTCTTCTTGATCAGGTGCCCGGCCAGCGGCTCGATCCAGTCCGGCTCGATCCGCGCCACCATGCGCGCGTACAGCTTGGTGGTTTCCACCAGCTCGGCCGCCATCAGCCACTGCGGACGCTTGCGGCCCAGGCCGGACGAAGGGTGGACCCAGAAGCGCCGCTGACGCGCGCCCTGGTAGTCGCCCTCTTCGGCCTTGTGGCCGATCTGGCTGAGCAGGCCGCTGAGGATGGCCTTGTGCACCGGCAGGTAATCGGCCGGTTCCTTGTTCACCACCAGCTGCAGGTCGCGGCAGATCAGCGCCAACTGGCGATGGGCGTCGCGCCACTCGCGCAGGCGCAGGTAATTGAGGAACTGCTTGCGGCACCAGTTGCGCAGCGGGTTGGCGGTGAGCGCCTGGCGCTGTTCCTCGAAGCCGCGCCAGAGGTTGATCAAGGCCGCGAAGTCCGAGTCGACGTCCTTCCACTGGGCATGGGCCTGGTCGGCCGCCTGTTGACGCTCCGGCGGACGTTCGCGCGGATCCTGCACCGACAGCGCACTGGCGACGATCAGCACTTCCTGCAGGCTGCCCTGGCGGGCGCCTTCGAGCAGCATGCGGCCCAGGCGCGGGTCGATGGGCAGGCGCGCCAGTTGGCGCCCGAGCGGGGTCAGCTGGTTCTCGCGGTTGACCGCCGACAGCTCCTGCAACAGGTTGAAGCCGTCGCTGATGGCCTTGCCGTCCGGCGGCTCGATGAACGGGAAGGCATCGATGGCGCCCAGGCGCAGGTGCAGCATCTGCAGGATCACCGCCGCCAGGTTGGTGCGCAGGATCTCCGGGTCGGTGAAGGCCGGCCGTGCGTTGAAGTCTTCCTCGCTGTACAGCCGGATGCAGATGCCCGGCTCGACCCGGCCACAACGGCCCTTGCGCTGGTTGGCGCTGGCCTGGGAGACCGCCTCGATGGGCAGCCGCTGGACCTTGGCGCGGTAGCTGTAGCGGCTGATGCGCGCCGTGCCGCTGTCGATCACGTAGCGGATGCCCGGCACGGTCAACGAGGTTTCTGCCACGTTGGTGGCCAGCACCACACGGCGTCCGGCATGGGACTGGAAGATGCGCTGCTGCTCGGCGGGCGACAGGCGCGCGTACAGGGGCAGGATCTCGGTGTGGCGCAGCTGGGCCTTGCGCAGCATCTCGGCAGCGTCGCGAATCTCGCGCTCGCCCGGCAGGAACACCAGCACGTCGCCCGGGCTCTTGCGTTCGCGGCGCTCGTGGTCGGCGATCTCGTCGAGGGTGGCCAGGATCGCCTGGTCGACGGTGAGGTCGTCCTCGACCGCGTTGCCCTCCTCGTCCTGTTCGCTGGTCAACGGACGGTACCAGGTCTCGACCGGGTAGGTACGGCCCGACACCTCGATGATCGGCGCGTCGTCGAAGTGCTTGGAGAAACGCTCCAGGTCGATGGTCGCCGAGGTGATGATCAGCTTGAGGTCCGGACGACGCGGCAGCAGGGTCTTGAGGTAGCCCAGCAGGAAGTCGATGTTCAGGCTGCGTTCGTGGGCTTCGTCGACGATGATCGTGTCGTAGCGCTCGAGGAAGCGGTCGTGCTGGGTTTCGGCCAGCAGGATGCCGTCGGTCATCAGCTTGACCAAGGTGTTGGCGTCACTCTGGTCTTCGAAACGCACCTGGTAGCCGACCAGGCCACCCAGAGGCGTACCCAGCTCATCGGCCACCCGCGAGGCCACACTGCGCGCAGCGATCCGGCGCGGCTGGGTGTGGGCGATCAGCCCGTGGCTGCCGCGGCCCAGTTCGAGGCAGATCTTCGGCAGCTGGGTGGTTTTGCCCGAACCGGTTTCACCGGCGATCACCAGCACCTGGTGTTCGGACAGGGCCTTCTTGATGTCGTCGCGCTTGGCGGCGATCGGCAGGCTGTCGTCGTAGCGCACGGTCGGCACGCTGGCCTGGCGGGCGCTGACCTGCGCACAGGAGGCCTGCAGGCGCTCGGCCCATTGCGCCAGCTTGGCGTCGTCGGGGCGCTTGTTCAGCTCGTGCAGTTGCCGACGCAGACGATGGCGGTCGGCGATCATGGCGTGGTCGAGGGTGTTCAGCAGCTTGGCGGTGGCGTGGTCTGTCATGAGGCTCGCGTGGCGCAGGAAGCCCTGCTTGATGAGAGGTCATCCAGCCCTCGGGGCATGGCGTGCAGGGTGCCGGATCGGCAACGCCCGCCCGCGCCCAGGGGCCGCGTGGGTGACGCAGGCGCAGTGGATGAGCAGCGATGTAAGGCGGTGATTGTCGCAGATTTGCCGTTGGGCGTCTGCCCGCCACCCCGGAGCCGCGCTGCCGCGCAGAGCACAGGGCGATGACCGGCAGACCCGGGGCTTTACGACTGATCGATTTCAGGGCCGCTTTGCGGCTGGTCCGGCGCCCCACAGTGGTACAGGTGATCGCGGCCCATGTGAGATTCTATGGTTTCTGCCAAGCGCGAATGTGGGCCCTGCGGGCCCAATCGCGGCACAGGGGCCGCTCCTACACCCGTAGCCACACCACGGTGGGACAGGCCATCGCGGTCCCTGTGGGGCCCCTGTGCCGCGATCGGGCCCGCAGGGCCCGCAAGATCCCGAGATCATTTCCTTTTCTACAGGAGTCAGGCGGCCACTGGTCAGGACGACCGGCAGCGTACAGGCCCAGGTGTCACCGACGGGGCTGCACAGCCCCCATGGCGACGGCTCCGGGTCAGGCGGTCTTGGCCAGGCCCTGTTTCTTCAGCTCTTCGTCGCGCAGCTCGCGACGCAGGATCTTGCCGACGTTGGTGGTCGGCAGCGAATCGCGGAACTCGACCTGACGCGGCACCTTGTAGCCGGTGAGGTTGGCGCGTGTGTGCTCGAGCACCTGCTCCTTGGTCAGGGTCATGCCCGGCTTGACCACCAGGAACACCTTGATCAGCTCGCCGGACTTCTCGTTCGGCACGCCGATGGCCGCGCACTGCAGCACGCCGGGCAGGCTGGCCAGCACGTCCTCGATCTCGTTGGGGTACACGTTGAAGCCGGACACCAGGATCATGTCCTTCTTACGGTCGACGATGCGCAGGTAGCCGTCGGGTTCGATCAGCGCGATGTCGCCGGTCTTGAGCCAGCCCTCGTGGTCGAGCACCTCGTCGGTGGCTTCCTGGCGCTGCCAGTAGCCCTTCATCACCTGCGGGCCCTTGACGCACAGCTCGCCTGGCTCGCCCTGGGGCATCTCGCGGCCTGCGTCATCGACGATCTTGCACAGGGTCGACGGCACCGGGATGCCGATGGTGCCGACGCGGTTGGCTTCGGCCGGGTTGACCGTGGCCACCGGGCTGGTTTCGGTCATGCCGTAACCTTCGCAGATGGCGCAGCCGGTCACCGACTTCCAGCGCTCGGCGACGCTCAGCTGCAGGGCCATGCCACCGGACAGGGTGATCTTCAGCGAAGAGAAGTCCAGGGCGCGGAACGCATCGTTGTTGCACAGCGCGACGAACAGGGTATTGAGGCCAACGAAGCCGCTGAACTTCCACTTCGACAGCTCCTTGACCATCGCCGGCAGGTCGCGCGGGTTGGTGATCAGCACGTTGTGGTTGCCGATCAGCATCATCGCCATGCAATGGAAGGTGAACGCATAGATGTGGTACAGCGGCAGCGGCGTGATGAGGATCTCGCACCCCTCGCGCAGGTTGGCCCCCATCAGCGCGCGGCACTGCAGCATGTTCGCCACCAGGTTGCGGTGGGTGAGCATGGCGCCCTTGGCTACGCCTGTGGTACCGCCGGTGTACTGCAGCACGGCCACGTCGTGGGCGCCGGGGTTGACCTCGGCCACCGGCTGGCCCTTGCCCTTGGCCAGGGCGTCGTTGAAGCGCACGGCCTTGGGCAGGTGGTAGGCCGGGACCATCTTCTTGACGTACTTGACCACGCTGTTGACCAGCAGGCGCTTGAGCGGCGGCAGCAGGTCGGCGACTTCGGTGATGATGACGTGGCGCACGTCGGTCTTGGGCACGACCTTTTCCGCCAGGTGGGCCATGTTGGCCAGGCAGACCAGCGCCTTGGCGCCGGAGTCCTTGAACTGGTGCTCGAGTTCGCGAGCGGTGTACAGGGGGTTGGTGTTGACCACGATCAGGCCGGCGCGCATGGCCCCGAAGACCACCACCGGGTATTGCAGGACATTGGGCAGTTGCACGGCGATGCGGTCGCCCGGCTGCAGGTCGGTGTGCTGCTGCAGCCAGGCGGCGAAGGCGCCCGAGAGGCTGTAGAGCTCGCCGTAGGTCAGGGTCTTGCCGAGGTTGCTGAAGGCCGGCTTGTCGGCGAAGCGTTGGCAGGACTGCTTGAGTACGGCCTGGAGGTTGGGGAACTCGTCGGCATCGATTTCGGCCGCGACTCCGGCTGGGTACTTGTCCTTCCAAAAGGTTTCGATCATGGAACCCCACTCCTTGAACACAGCAGAATCTTGATCGCATCGATGCGATTATTATTGATATGGGATGACGGTCGCGGGAACCGTTTCATCGGCAAGCGGGGGCGAGATTAGCAGCTTTGCCGGGGGGCGCCTAGGGCCAGCGGTGGCCATGGAGTTGCGTTTGTGACTGAATAAAACGTATTAGTCACATTTTGTTTCAGCTGTAACCTTTCGACATTCGGGCGGGTTCCGACGGGATCTCTGGCCTGCTCGCTCAGGCATGGCCTGTCCCCGCACGTGCTGCAATCAGCCAAGCAACAAACCCCACCAACCGATATCATCGCACCCTTTCGCCGCCATCCCACGGGACGCGCCGCCACGTATCGTCTTTCTCGCTCAAGGAAGCCCAGATGACCCAAGTCACCAACACCCCTTACGAAACCCTCGAAGTCGGCCAGACCGCGACCTACAGCAAGTCCGTGGAGGAGCGCGACATCCAGCTGTTCGCCGCGATGTCCGGTGACCACAACCCGGTGCACCTGGACGCCGAGTTCGCGGCCAAGAGCCTGTTCCGCGAGCGTATCGCCCATGGCATGTTCAGCGGTGCGCTGATCAGCGCCGCCGTCGCCTGCACGCTGCCAGGCCCGGGCACCATCTACCTGGGGCAGACCATGAGCTTCCAGAAGCCGGTCAAGATCGGCGACACCCTGACCGTGCGCCTGGAAATCCTCGAGAAGCTGCCCAAGTTCAAGGTGCGCATCGCCACCAACGTCTACAACCAGCACGACGAGGTGGTGGTGCAGGGCGAGGCCGAGATCCTGGCGCCGCGCAAGCAGCAGACGGTCGAGCTGGTCAGCCCGCCGAACTTCGTCGCCAGCTGAAGCGCGCGGCAGGTGGTGACCGACCGGCGCCACCTGCGCACCGCGCCTACAGCCCTGTGGGCGCGAGGATGAATTCGCGGTAGCCGGAGACGATCACGTACACCGCGAAGTAGCAGAAGATGGCGGCCGAGGCCAGGTAGGACCAGGTCAGCAGACGATCGCCCAGCAGCCGCCCGCCATGGCTGGCCACGCCGCACAGCCCGGCGCTCCAGACCAGCCCCGCCAGAAAGAAGCCGCCAAGGAACAGCCCGGCATCGACCAGCCCGCCTTCGGTCGAGCGCGAGATCAGCACCCCACCGACCGCCGCGAACCAGAGGATGGCACTGGGCGAGGACATGGCCAGGAACAGGCCGCGCAGGAACTCACGCCAGGCTGGCTCCGCCACGGCCGCCTCCTGCGCCTGCAGGTGCCCACCGCGCCAGGCGGCCAGCAGCATCTTGACCGCGAACAGCACCAGCAAGGCCGAGCCCCCGAGCCACAGCACCCAGCGGACGGTCTCGAACTGCAACAGCACGGTCATCCCGGCCAACGCCGCCATGGCGTAGATCAGGTCCCCCACGCAAGTGCCCAACCCGAGCCAGAAGCCTTGCAGGAACCCGCGCTGCATGGCGAGGGTGATCATGGCGATGTTGGCGATGCCGATGTCCAGGCAGAGGGAGAGGCTGAGCAGGAATCCGTTCGAGAAAGGCATGGGGCGATGGGGTCCGGGCAAGCGAGGGCTGGAGGGGTGTGGAAGCGGGGGCAGTATACGGCGGGGAGGTGGTATCGGGCAGGTGGAGCAGTAAGTCGGGAGTCTTCATGTCCGTCCAGCAGTGGCCTGGGCAGCGCTCGGTCTGGGCGTTTCGCGATGAAGGCGCCGCGTTGGGAGCAGGAAAGACGAGCAGGTATGCTATGCGCTCTTCAACCCATGGCCTTTTCATGCACGCCTCATCTACCCCGCACTGCACGCCGTTGACCGGGCTCGAACGCCGCCTGCTGGATCATTTCTACCGCCAGCAAGGCTCGCGCATGCGCACACCGGCCGAGGGGCAACCGTGGGTCGCGCGGTCGGGATCGATCGTGGCGGGGTTGAACCTGACGCCGGTGGCGGGCGGTCACTGGCTGACCGGGCTGCTGGTCGATCCGCAGTGGCGGCAACGGGGCGTCGCGTCGTGTCTGATGACGACAGCCATGGCCAAGCTGGAGGAGACGGTATGGCTGTTCTGCCACCCTGACCTGCTGCCGTTCTACCAACGGCTGTCGTTCGAACCTAGCGTCGATCTGCCCGAAGCGTTGGCAGGGCGCCTGCAACGCTATCAGCAGCACAAGCCCCTGATCGCTTTGCAGTCCATCCCGCGCTCATGCTGACAAGTATGAGGATCATCTCCCCTGACTGAACCGCAGCGCCCCGCCCTTTCCAGGCCAGGGCGCGTTTGGCCTCACTGGCTGTTGGCGTTACCCGGCTGAGCGGTAGCCGGTGCCGGTTCTTCCTTGCCCAGGTTCGACTTGGGCTCCGGCGCCGTGGTGCCGTCGAAGTCCTTCTCGCCCTTGTCCTTGCCCTCGGCCGACATGTGCTCGATCACCGCGTTCATCTCCGCGCCCAGCAGCAGCACGGCCGAGGAGATGTAGAAGTACAGCAGCAGCACGATGATGGTCCCGATGCTGCCGTACATGGCGTTGTAGTCGGCAAAGTTCTTCACGTAGAAGCCAAAGCCCAGCGACGCGCCGATCCACACCACCACGGCCAGCACCGAACCTGGGGTGATGAAGCGAAACTGCTGTTTCACATCAGGCATCAGGTAGTACATCAAGGCCACCGCGATCATCATCAGGATGATGATCACCGGCCAACGCAGCACGGTCCACACGGTGACGATGAAGTCGCCCAGACCGACCTGCGAAGCGATCCACTCCATCACCTGTGGCCCCAGCACCATGAGCGCCGCGACCGACAACAGCATGCCGGCGAAGCCTATGGTGTAGAGCACCGACAGGGGAATGCGCTTCCACACCGGACGGCCTTCTGGCACATCGTAGGCCGCGTTCATCGCGCTCATCATCAGGCGCACACCGGCCGAGGCCGTCCAGAGTGCGATGACGATACCCACCGACAGCAGTCCGCCCTGGGACTGCTGCAGCTGGTCGATCACCGGGTTGACCTGTTCCAGCGCCTGGCCCGGCAACACCAGCTCGGCCTGCAAGCGCAGCCAGGAGAAGAAGTCCGGCAGGTGCAGGAAACCGATCAGCGCGATGAGAAACAGCAGAAAGGGGAACAGTGAGAACAGCATCTGGTACGCCAGGGCCGAGGCGTAGGTGGACATCTCGTCATCGAGAAACTCGTTGACGGTGCGGATCAATACCTTGTGTACAGGCAGGCCCTGCATGGCTTTGAACATGGTTAGCGTCTCCCTCGCCGCTTCGACGGTCATCGGTACAGGCCCGACAACGGTTCGGGGCCTACGTGGCTGCAACTAGTCTAGTAGACCGCGCGGACTGGCCACCGCTCCCTTGCGGGCCAATAAAAACGATCCTGCATAAAAAACGGCCACTCGAGGGTGGCCGTTCTGTGCGAAACGGGACCTTATGGCTTGGTCACGTCGTCGACTGTGTTCTTCACATCGCCCTTGACCTGCTGGCCTTCGCCTTTGACCTCTTGGGCCTTGCCTTCGGCTTTCAGCTTGTCGTTGTCGGTCATGTTGCCGACGCCTTGCTTGATGTTGCCGACCGCTTCGTTAGCCATCCCTTTTACTTTGTCTGTGGTGCCGCTCATGGGGACTCTCCTTCAAAGGACACGGGACTGTGTCGTTACTAGATGGAGGGGTGAGCCCAGGCGGAAGTTCCAAGATTTTGCATCTTCTCGAACGTACACGATGGCGGCCAGGCGACACCGCGTAGGTGCCAGCCCAGACGGATCAGGCGCGCACGCCTTGCACTTCGGCGACTGCCGCCGCCAAGGCTGCCGCCGGATCAGCCGCCTGGGTGATCGGGCGACCGATGACCAGGTAGTCGGAGCCTGCGTCCAGGGCCTGACGCGGGGTCAGGATGCGACGCTGATCGTCCTGCGCGCTGCCGGCCGGACGAATCCCCGGCGTCACCAATTGCAAGCCTGGGTAGGTGCCTTTCAGGGCAGGTGCTTCGAGCGCCGAGCAGACCAGGCCGTCCATGCCGGCCTGCTGCGCCAGGCCTGCCAGACGCAGCACCTGCTCCTGCGGCTCGATGTCCAGGCCGATGCCGGCCAGGTCCTCGCGCTCCATGCTGGTGAGCACGGTCACGCCGATCAGCAGGGGCTGCGGGCCGCTGCGCTGGGCGAGCACTTCGCGGCAGGCCGACATCATGCGCAGGCCGCCGGAGCAATGCACGTTGACCATCCACACGCCCATCTCCGCAGCGGCCTTGACGGCCATGGCGGTGGTGTTGGGGATGTCGTGGAACTTGAGGTCGAGGAACACTTCGAAGCCCTTGTCGCGCAATGCCTCGACGATGCCCGACGCGCTGCTGGTGAACAGCTCCTTGCCGACCTTGACCCGGCACAGGGCGGGGTCGAGCTGGTCGGCCAGGCGCAGGGCGGCTTCGCGGGTCGGGAAATCCAGGGCAACGATCAGGGGCGTCTGGCAGGCGGGCATGGCAATGGTCTCTAGGCAAGGCGTGAACGGCGCGCATTGTAAACGAAGTGCCTCGCCGATGGGGCGCGGATCGACGTCAGGGCATCGCGGCTCGTGGGAACCCCCGCCCTGCCCCAGGTTCGAAGGTTACAATGGGCCTCGGCCTTCATGAGAGTGGGAGAACATCATGCCGTGGTATGCCTGGTTGATACTGCTGGTGGCGATTGGGTCCGTCGTGGGCGGGTTGCTGATGCTGCGCGATACGGCGAGCAAACTGCCGTTGACCGACGAGCAGAAGCAGAAGATCAAGCAACGCAATGCCGAGATGGATGCCAAGGAGGCGCGGGACCGCTGACGCCTGTGTCACGCCTGGGCGGATGGCACGGCTCGGGCGACACGAGACGGGAGGAACACGGCCCCCAGGTGGAAGGGGTATACTGAAGCCCTTTCATTCTCCACCGACGAGGGCCGTCACTTCCCCATGGTTAAGATCACCTCCACTATCGACTGCGCCAATGACAAACCCTTCGTCCTGTTCGGCGGCGTCAACGTGCTCGAATCCCTCGACCTGGCCCTGACCGCCTGCGCCGAGTACGTCCGGGTCACTGAAAAGCTCGGCATCCCCTACGTGTTCAAGGCCAGCTTCGACAAGGCCAACCGTTCCTCGATCCACTCCTACCGTGGCCCCGGCCTGGAAGAAGGCCTGCGCATCTTCGAGAAGGTGAAGGCCGAATTCGGCGTGCCGGTGATCACCGACGTGCACGAGATCCACCAGGCCGCGCCCGTGGCCGAAGTGGTCGACGTGCTGCAGCTGCCTGCCTTCCTGGCGCGCCAGACCGACCTGGTAATGGCGCTGGCCAAGACCAACAAACCGGTCAACATCAAGAAGCCGCAGTTCCTCAGCCCGTCGCAGATGCAGAACATCGTGCAGAAATTCCGCGAAGCCGGTAACGAGCAGCTGATCCTCTGTGACCGCGGCACCTGCCTGGGCTACGACAACCTGGTGGTGGACATGCTCGGCTTCGGCGTGATGAAGCGCACCTGCGACGACCTGCCGATCATCTTCGACGTGACCCACGCCCTGCAGCAGCGCGACCCGTCGGGCGCCGCCTCCGGTGGCCGTCGCGAGCAGGTGGTGGAGCTGGCGCGCGCCGGCATGGGCGTCGGCCTGGCCGGCCTGTTCCTCGAAGCGCACCCCAACCCTGACCAGGCCAAGTGCGACGGCCCCAGCGCCCTGCCGCTGGACCAGCTCGAGCCGTTCCTGGCGCAGATCAAGGCACTAGACGACCTGGTCAAGTCCTTCCCGGCCCTGAACATCCGCTAAGCACGCCGTTCGAGGCGAGGGACTGACATGACAGGTACCGAACAACGGGTCGCGATCGTGATCCCCGCACGCTACGGCTCGACCCGCCTGCCGGGCAAGCCGCTGGCGGACATCCTCGGCAAGCCGATGGTGCAGCACGTCTACGAGCGCGCCCTTCAGGTCGGCAATGCCGATCAGGTGGTGATCGCCACGGACGACGCCCGCGTGGCGCAAGCGGTGGAGGCTTTCGGCGGAGTCTGCGTGATGACCTCGCCCGAGCACCCCTCGGGCACCGACCGCCTGGCCGAGGTGATGGGCCAGGTGCAGGCCGATGTGTACATCAACCTGCAAGGCGACGAGCCGCTGGTGCGGCCGACCGACATCGAGGCGCTGATCGCCGGCATGCTGGCCGACCCTTCGGTCGCCATCGGCACCCTGTGCCACGCCATCGATCACCACGAGGCCAAGCGCCCCGAGGCGGTCAAGGTGGTGCTGGGCCACAACGGCAACGCGCTGTACTTCAGCCGCTCGCCGATTCCCTATCCACGTGACGAGGCGGCGGCCTCCTACCTCAAGCACGTGGGGGTGTACGGTTATCGTCGTCAGGTCCTGGCCGAGTACAGCGCCCTGCCGCAACCGATGCTCGAGCACGCCGAAAAGCTCGAGCAACTGCGCCTGCTGGCCGCGGGTTACAGCATCCGTGCGTACCAGGTCGAGCCGGCCGGCCCGGGCGTCGATACGCCCGAAGGGCTGGAACAGGTACGTGCGCTCATGAGCGGCCAGCCAGCGCCGGTCATGCCGACGCTCGCCGACGTGCGCCTGGTGATCACCGACGTCGACGGCGTGCTGACCGATGGCGGTCTGTTCTACGACGGCAACGGCGAATGCATCAAGCGCTTCCACGTGCGCGACGGCATGGGCATGCGCCTGTTGGAAGAGAACGGCGTGCGCGTGGCGGTGCTGTCGGGGCGCGACTCGGCGACGCTGCGCAAACGCGTGGCCGACCTGGGCATCACCCTGTGCCAGTTCGGGGTCAAGGACAAGCAGACGGCCTGCCAGCAGCTGATGGCCGAGGCCGAGGTCAGCGCCGAGCAGACGGCGTGCCTGGGCGACGACAGCATCGACCTGCCAGCCTTCGCCACGTGCGGTCTGTCGTTCGCGGTGGCCGATGCGCCGGTATACGTCAAGGCGGCCGCCTCGGGCGTGCTGAACGCAGCTGGCGGCACCGGTGCGTTCCGCGAGCTGGCCGATGCCATCCTGATCGCCCACGGCAAGGCCGAGGTGTTCGAAACGGCGGCGGGCTATTCGCGGGTCATGGGCAAGATGGCCCAGTGATCCTGGCCCCGTGAGCGGCCGGCCAGCCTGGTAGAAGTCAGACTGGCCGACCGGCCTTGCCTACCGACGCAGTGGCGTTGCGTGCAGACACGGGCGTTTCACCGCCTGGGCAGGCGGCCTGCTCACTCCACGGTGAGCTTGTCCCGGTTGCGCTCCAGCAGCGCACTGCCGATGCCTTTCACCTCCAGCAGCTCGTCCACGCTCGTGAACGGGCCGTGCGCCTCTCGGTAGGCCACGATGGCCTCGGCCTTTGACTTGCCGATACCGGTCAGTTCGCTTTGTAACGTGGCGGCATCGGCCTTGTTCACGTCCACCTGCGGCTTGGCCGCCTCTTGCATGGCGGCCGAGGGCGTCGCGGGCGGGGTGGCCGGTGCCGCGCTGACGGCGAACGACAGGCTGGCGAACAGGGGCAGCAGCAGGGATTTGCAGAAGGTCTTGCGCATGGGGATCACTCCTGTGAACGAGGGTCATGGTGCAGCGGTTCCAGTGGCTGCCCCGTCACACTAGCCGCTGCCTCGGCCTTCGCCCAGCCTCCCGCGCAGGCCAATGGTTACTGAATCAGACAGCGCGAACAGGGCTTTAAAAGCATCCTTCACCTGCTGGCTACACGTCCTACAACTGGCATTGGAAAGCGCCATTGGGCACGACCATTTGAATTGACCCGCATTGCTTGCCAGACTCGCCTCCCGCTGCGGCCATCGCTGCCGGATGCACGTCGAAAAGAGGATCACCGTTGAACGAACACACCCTGTCCCACCGCCTGGAACGCGTCGCGGCGCACGTGCCTGCCGGCGCCCATCTGGCCGACATCGGTTCGGACCATGGCTACCTGCCCGTGGCCCTGGTGCGCCGTGGCGCCATCGCGGCGGCCGTGGCCGGCGAAGTGGCGCTGACGCCCTTCCACGCCGCCGAACGTACCGTGCGTGAGAACGACCTGGCCGATCGGGTCACGGTGCGCCTGGCCGATGGCCTGGAGGCGCTGCGACCGGAGGACGGCATCACCGTGGTCAGCCTGTGTGGCATGGGGGGCGAGACCATCCGCGACATCCTGGCCCGGGGCAAGGCGCGCCTGAGTGGGCAGGAACGCCTGGTGCTGCAGCCCAATGGCGGTGAGCAACCTCTGCGGGTGTGGCTGATGGCGCAGGGTTACCGCATCGTGCACGAGGAGGCCTTGCGCGAGCACCGCTTCGATTACGAGATCATCGTCGCCGAACCCACGGGCCCGGTGCACTACACCGAGCAGGAGCTGTACTTCGGCCCGGTGCAGATGCAGCTGCGCAGCCCAGCGTTCCTGAACAAGTGGCAGCGCATGCTGCGCCAGAAACAGCAGACGCTGAAGAACCTGGCACGGGCGCGGCAGGCGGTGCCGGAAGAGAAGGTGCGCGAGATGACCCGCCAGGCCGAGTGGATCACCCACCTGCTGGCGCAGGCCTGAGCACGCTGCCCGGGACAACTTGGTTTACAATGCGCCCGCTCATGCCTGGGCGGCGACCGGTCCATTGCGCGCAGTGCCAGCCAGGCTGATGTCCCGTCCCGTGCCACCTCTGCGCACGGTCGTCGTGCCCATTGGCCCTGCCGTTGGCCGACGTGTTTCCCGTTATTTGCGAAGACGAATCCTGCACATGAAACATCTACCGATCGCCCAACAAGCCCTCGCCGCCCAGGCCCAGGCCCTGACCCAGATGGCAGACCGCCTCGATGGCGCCTTTCAGCAGGCGGTGGACCTGATACTGAGTTGCCAGGGCCGTACGGTGGTCTGCGGCATCGGCAAGTCCGGCCTGATCGGCAAGAAGATGGTCGCCACCTTCGCCTCCACCGGCACACCGAGCTTCTTCCTGCACCCGGCCGAAGCCTTCCACGGCGACCTGGGGATGCTCAAGCCGATCGACGTGCTGATCCTGATCAGCTACAGCGGCGAGACCGACGAGCTGATCAAGCTGATCCCGAGCCTGAAGTCATTCGGCAACCCGATCATCGCCATGACCGGCAACGGCCGTTCGACCCTGGCGCGGCATGCCGACGTCTGGCTGGACGTGTCGGTCGAGCGCGAGGTCTGCCCGAACAACCTGGCGCCGACCACCTCGACCCTGGCGACCATGGCCATGGGCGATGCCCTGGCCGTGGCGTTGATCGACGCGTTGCAGTTCAAACCCATGGATTTTGCCCGCTACCACCCCGGTGGCAGCCTGGGGCGCAAGCTACTGACCCGCGTGCGGGACGTGATGCACTCCCCTGCGCCGATCGTGACGCCGCAGACCGCGTTCCATGACTGCCTGCTGGTGATGACCCAGAGCCGGTTGGGCATGGCGGTGGTGATGGAGGGCGAGACCCTGGCCGGGATCGTCACCGATGGCGACCTGCGGCGCGCGCTGCTGGAGGATCAAGGGGTGGTCAACGCAACGGTCGCCGACTTCATGACCACCACGCCACGGACCATTCGCAGCGATGCGCAATTGGCCGAGGCCGAGGCGTTCATGCTGGAGCACAAGATTCGGGTGCTGGCGGTGACGGATGAGGCGGGTGCGGTGGTGGGGGTGGTCGAGATTTTCGATTGAGGATGGGGAGACCAAGTAAAGGACGGTGCTGGTTTGGCATGGCCCGTGATCAGGGGGCGGCAGGGCTGGATTGTGGGCCCTGCGGGCCCAATCGCGGCACAGGGGCCGCTCCTACAGGTGGACCGCGTTGCTGATCTGGTAGAGGTGTGCCGTTCCTCTGGGGGTTGGACCACGCTGCTGATCTGGCAGATTGACACTACCCCCTGTAGGAGCGGCCCCTGTGCCGCGATTGGGCCCGTAGGGCCCACAAACCCGCCCCACCGTCTCTGCAGGCCAAGGCGCACCTGAAGCGCCTCATCACCTCGACTCAGGAATCCTGCCGCCGCTGCTGGTAGATCCAGTCCACGATCTCCCCTTCCGGCGCATACCCGCACACCAGCTCGCGCAACAGCTTGCGCACCTGCGGGTAATCGTTCGCCTCGACCGACGCCAGCAACGCTTCCAGCCTGCCCTTGAGCACGCTCCACGGCAGGCAATCCTCGTTCGCCGACATGATCATCGGGTGCCGGGTGGGCTCGACGTTGTCGCCGATCAGCAACTCTTCGTACAGCTTCTCCCCCGGCCGCAGCCCGGTGAACTCGATGGCGATGTCGCCCGTGGGGTTGCGCTCGGAGCGCACGCTGAAACCGGACAGGTGGATCATCTTCTCGGCCAACTCGACGATCTTCACCGGCTTGCCCATGTCCAGCACGAACACATCGCCGCCCTGCCCCATGGACCCGGCCTGGATCACCAGTTGCGCCGCCTCGGGGATGGTCATGAAGTACCGCGTGATCTTCGGGTGGGTGACCGACAGGGGCCCGCCCGCCTTGATCTGCTTGTGGAACAGCGGGATCACCGACCCCGACGAGCCCAGCACGTTGCCGAAGCGCACCATGGTGAAGCGGGTCTTGTTGACCTGCGCCACGTTGTGCGGATCCCCCAGCAGCACCGGTGCCGTCTCGCCGCTCAGCGCCTGCAGGGTCATCTCGGCCAGGCGCTTGGTGCTGCCCATGACGTTGGTCGGGCGCACGGCCTTGTCGGTGGAGATCAGCACGAAGCTCGACACGCCGGCCTGCAAGGCGGCCTGGGCCGTGCTGAGCGTGCCGATCACATTGTTCAACACGCCTTCGGCGACGTTGTGCTCGACGATCGGCACGTGCTTGTAGGCGGCGGCGTGGTAGACGGTGTCGACCCGCCACGTCTTGAGCACTTCCAACGTGTGTGCCTGGTTGCGCACTGACCCCAGGATCGGCACTACGCGCACGCGCAGCGATTCGTGGGCGATGCGCTCCTCCAGCTCGGTGGCGATGCTGTACAGGTTGAATTCGGCATGATCGAGCAGAATGAGCAGACGAGGCCGCAGCTCGAGGATCTGTCGGCACAATTCCGAGCCGATCGACCCGCCGGCACCGGTGACCAGCACCGCCTGGTTGACGATGCAGCGCTCGAGCAGGTCATGCTGCGCAGGCACCGCATCGCGGCCCAGCAGGTCGGCGATGTCGACTTCCTGAATGTCATCGACTTTCACGCGGCCACTGGCCAGGTCCATGATGCCGGGCACGCTGCGCACGTGCAGCCCGAAGCCCTCGAGGTAACTCAGGATTTCACGACGGCGGCCCCGGGATGTGGAGGGCAACGCCAGAAGGATCTCTTCGGCCCCCGTGGCGTCGATCATGCGCTGGATGCGATCGGGCTTGTAGACCTGCAGGCCGGCGATCATCCGGTCGGCGATGCCAGGGTCGTCATCGATGAAGGCCACAGGACGCATGGCCCTGCCCATGCGCAGTGCCGCGACCAGTTGGTTACCGGCAGTACCCGCACCGTACACCGCCACCTTGGGCAACCCATCGTCGCGCGTGGCGAACGGGACGTATTGCGCCGCGGCAAACCAGTCACCGAGAAAATACTGACGCATGGCCAGCCGCAAACCGCCGACGATCACCAGGCTCAGCCACCAGTAGTTGAAGATGATCGACCTGGGCACCACCTGGGGCGGCGCGCTGTACCAGAACACCACCAGGGTCAGCATCAGGGACGCCAGGCTGACGGCCTTGATGATGGCCAGCAGGGCGTCGTTGCCAAAATAGCGCATGACCGCCCGGTACATGCCGAAGCGAATGAACAGCGGGATCGAGACGATCGGTGCGGCGACGAACAACCACGGATGCGCAAGAAGCGGGTTGTACATCTCATCGATGCCCAGACGCACGATGAAGGCCAGCCAGAGCGCCAGCCAGACCAGAAAGACGTCGGTGGTCACCTGAATCAGGCGCTTCGTGCGCCGCGGCAGGTTGACCAGGTAGGTGCGCAACTTGTCCATAGATACCGGCCCGCAGGCACGCCCTCTTGAATAGCACGCGTTCGGTGACAACCGATCCGCGCGTGAATGTCAGTGTCCTGTACAGCGCAGCCCTGTCATGCGTGTGTCACTCAGGTCAGCTCATGCTTGCCGGCCTGGTAACGCAGCGCCACTACGCCCAGTGGCAGGTAGGCGATCACGGTGCCCAGCATTCCGTCGAGCCCCAGCCACGTCACACACAAGGCCATGGGCAGCAGCCAGCCCAACGTGATGGCAGCCGTTGCCAGTGTCACCGGCAGATGACGCCCGGCGCGGCGTGCAGCGTGCTGGTAGGCATGGCTGCGGTGCGCCTGGTAGACCTTTTCGCCCGCAAGCAGACGGCGCAGCAGCGTTACCGTGGCATCGACGACGAAGACCCCGAGCAGGATCAACCAGGCCCAGAAGTAGTGGGCGTCCAGCCAGGCACCTTGCAACGACAGCCCCCCCAGCGTCAAACCGAGAAAGCCACTGCCGGCATCGCCCATGAAGATCTTGGCCGGAGGCGCGTTCCAGACGAGAAAGCCCAGCACCGCAGCCGCCAGCACCAAAGGGGCCACCAGTGCCTCGGTATGCCCGCCCAAGGCGTAGACGAGGCTGATGCCCCCACAGACCGCCAGCGCCTCGGCACCCGCAATCCCGTCGATGCCATCCATGAAGTTGTACAGGTTCAGCAGCCAGACCAGGTACACGGCCAGCAACGGTAATAATATCCCTGCCGAGTGTACTGGAATACCGGCCACATGGAGTACCGGGGCACCGCCTGTGCCCACCAGGAGGCCTAAGGCCGCCGCAAAATGGCCCAGCAGGCGCCAACGGGCCGGGATATGACGGTGGTCATCGATGAAACCGACGATGGCGACCAGCAGCCCGGCCGCGCCCAGGGCCAATGCATGTGCCTCACTCATCCAGCCGAGCTGCCAGAGCACTCCAAGAGCCGGCAGGAACGTCAACACGATCGCCACGCCACCGCCGCGTGGCGTCGGCACGGTATGGGAGCTGCGGGCATTGGGGATGTCCATCAGGCTACGGGCCAGCGCATAACGCCGCAGGACCCAGGTCAGGATGCAAGAGAGGATCGCCACTGCGATCAACAGCCAGGCGAACGTCATCGACGGCGGGACTCCAGGAAAGGGTGGGCGGTGGCCTGCAAGGCCTCATCGACGGGGACGGCAGGCTGCCAGCCCAGACGCTGTCTGTTCTTTTCGATATCGACCTGCAACGAGCCCAGCAACCGCTGCGCGATGCCTGCCCTGCCCGTCAGGCGAGCCGCGAGCGCCAGCCAGGTGGCAGACACCGGAAGCAATCTTGGACGACGGCCCAGGGCATGCGACATCCGTCGCAGCAAGCCGGACGTGGACAGGTCTTCCCCATCGCTGACCAGAAAGACCTGGTTGGCAGCTTCGGGGTGGTCCAGGCACACGCTGATGAAATCCACCAGATTGGCCAGGCTGACCAGGCTGCGTCGATTGTCGATGGCGCCCAGCGGCAAGGGCACACCGCGCGCGAGCCAACGCATCAGGCTCGCCATGTTGGCTCCAACCCCAGGGCCGTACACCAGGACCGGCCGCACGATGACCACATCCATGCCCGTCGTGTGTGCCAGGCGCAGAAGCCCTTGCTCGGCCTCGTATTTGGAGATCCCATAGGGATCCGTCGGTTGCGGTGGCTGATCGGCCTCGAAGGGCTGGCCGATGCGCGTCTGCTCGCCGTTGACCTTGATCGAACTGATAAACACGAAGCGACGGACACCAGCACGCGCGGCCTGCTCGGCCAGGGCCAGGGTGCCCTCGGTATTGACCCGACGGAACGCGGTGAGCGGGTCGGCCTCGGTCTCGTCCATGACGTGCACGCGGGCAGCGGTATGGACGACCTGATCGACACCTGCCAAGGCAGCCGTCCAGTCCGCCTCCGGCCCCAGGGCTGGCACGATCCGTGTCTCGGCCCCTGCCGGCACCGAGGCGTCGGCGCGCCGTACGCCTGCTACCACGGTACGATCATGAAGTTTCAGCAGATGAGCGACCAGGGCGCGCCCGACGAAGCCATTGGCCCCGGTCACCAGTACCGTGCCGCCGTTCAGTGCATCGCTCATGCCGGACGATCGAGCAGTTGACGGTAAAGCTGGACGTAATGGTCGATCATGGTGGTGGACGAGAACATCGTCTCGAAGCGACGACGGGCGTTTCGCCCCATCTCGGCCGCGCGCTCGGGATCGTTCCACAACGTGAGCATGGCCTGGGCCAGGCTGTCGACATCGCGTGGCGCGGCCACCAGACCGGTTTCACCGTCCAGGTTGATGTAGGTGGTGCCGCTGCCGATCTCGCAGGAGATCATCGGCTTGCCATACATCGCGGCCTCGAGCAGCGAGATACCGAACGCTTCCGAACGCAGGTGCGAGGGGAAGACGAAGCCTTCGCACAGTGTGAGCAGCGCCACTTTGTCGTGATCGTCGACGCCGCCGACGAAACGCACCGAATCGGCGCCGAGGCTCACGGCCTGGGCACGCAGCGTCTGCTCAAGGTGGCCGTGACCGACGATGACCACCGGCAGCCCGGTCTTGCTGGCCGCCTCGATCAGGTAGTTCAGGCCCTTGTAGTAACGCAGCGCGCCGACGAAAAGGAAGAACCGTGGGCCGACCTGATCGCGCCAACGATCCAGGCGCTGTGCGTCCACCGTCGGGTAGGTCGACTCGTCCAGGCCGAACGGAATCACCTCGACCTTGTTTTTGAAGCGCTGCAGCGTCTCACTGTGCGCCACGTAGTTGGGCGACGAGGCGACGATGCGATCGACGCTGCCGAGGAACCGGTGCATCACGGGCTGGTACAGCTTGAGCAGGGTCTTCTGCTTGACGATGTCGGAGTGGTACGTGACCACGGTCGGCTTGTTCAGGCGGCTGGCGAAGTGCACCAGGTCCATGAACGGCCAGGGGAAGTGGTAATGGATGATGTCCGCCTGCCGGGCCAGCTCGGCGAAATCCTTGAACGCCGACAGCGAGAACCCGGTCGAGGCGACTTGCAGGTCCAGCCTGGAACGGTGCGCCCGGTGATGCCCGACCTCCTCGTCACGCCCGGCACCGCGGGTGCTCAGCGATAACACCTCGGCCTCGACGCCCTGGGCACGCCCACCTTCGGCCAGCTGGAAGATCACCTGCTCGATGCCGCCCATGGTTTCGGGGTAGTACGTCTTGAAGAAGTGCAGGACCTTGATCATCGCGAGGCCACCGTGCGGCGATAGACGTTGAGGGTGTCGAGCGCGCAGCGCTCCCAGGAGAACCGGGCAGCATGGGCCAACCCGGCAGGCACGGCACAGGCGCGCCAGGCGTCGTCTTCCAGCCCCTTGGCGATCAGTGCCGTCAGGGCGTCGACGTCCATCGCCTCGCACATCAGTGCCGCATCGCCTGCCACTTCGGGCAACGAGGACGTGGTGGAGCACACCACCGGCACACCCGAAGCCATGGCTTCGAGCACGGGCAGGCCGAAGCCTTCGTACAGCGAGGGGAAGGTGAACAGCCGTGCGCCAGCGAACAGCGAAGGCAGGTCCTGACTGGGCACGAAGCCCAGGTAGTACGCCCAGCCTTCACGACGGGCGCTCTCGAGCCGCTGGTGAATGGCCTCGCTGCACCATCCCTGGTAACCGGTCAGCACTAACGGCCAGCGGGTGCGCACGGCCAGCGGCAGGCGCTGATAGGCATCGAGCAGGGTCTGGATGTTCTTGCGCGGCTCGATGGTACCGACGAACAGGCTGTAGCCCCCAGGCTGTAGACCATGCTGGTCGAGCACGGGGCGAAGCGCTGCCTCGTTGCGCGGGTGGAACTCCGGTGCACTGGCCAGGGGGACGGTGTCGATGCGGTCCAGCGGCCAGTCGAAGAACGCCGCCAGCTCCTGACGGGTAAACTCCGAGTCGGTGATCAGGCGATCGGCGCGCTTGATGGTCTGCGTCAGCTCCTTGCGCAGGAAGCGCGCCATCTGCGGTGCATGGCACTGCGGCCAGGTGAAGGGCGACAGGTCATGGAACGTCGCCACCCGCGGCCCCTTGAACGGAGGCAGGTAGTAGTTGGGGCTGTGGTAGAGGCAATCGGCGTGCCCGTTCAGGGCCCGGCTCTTGAGCCAGGGCATGAGCACGCGGTAGGCCTCGATGGCGACCGGCATCTTCTGCACCAGGCGCTTGAGGCCATGCCCGCCACCGGATTGATCCTGGGGGCTGGGCAGCGCGGGCAGGAAACGCCGACCCGCCATGTAGCGCAGCTCGGTGATGTCAGGGCATTGCGCCAGGCGCTGCGCCAGTTCGTAGGTATAACGGCCGATGCCCGTCAGCGGGAAGCGAACGGGCTCGACGGAAAGCACGACTTTCATTAGTGCGCATCCAGCATCCAGGCCAAGGTGTCCCCCAAGGGGGGCGTGGTCCAACCCGGCACCAGACCGCGCAGGCGCGTGTTGTCGCCAGTCAGGGTCTTGACCTCGTTGGCCCGCACGAAGGCCGGGTTCACGGTCACCTCGATCCGGTGGCCGGTGATCTGTTCGCACAGGGCGATGACGTCGCGCAACGAATGGGCAACGCCGGAGCTGACGTTCACCGTCTGGCCGACCGGGGCCGCTTCGAGCAGCCCCCGGTAGGCGGCCACGACCGCGCGCACGTCGCTGAAGTCGCGCCAGACATCGAGGTTGCCCAGTTCGATCACAGGCGCGCGACGGCGGAAGTGCGACACGATCTTGGACAACAGGAAATTCTCGCCCTGCCCCACGCCCGAATAGTTGAACGGGCGTGTGATGACCAGGGGTAGACGGTCTTGCCACAAGCGGGCCATGTACTCCATGCCCAGCTTGCTGACTGCATAATCGTTCGCCGGGGCCGGTGGCGTGGCCTCGCTCAGCATCCCGTCGGAGGCGTTGCCATAGACGTTGGCGCTGCTGGCGAGCAGCACACAGTCCGGAGTCTTGCCACAGGCGGCGATGGCCTCGAGCAGGTTGCGCGTGCCGATCAGGTTGACCTGATAGAACGCGTCGGCCACACCATGGCCCACGAAGGCGAGTGCAGCCAGATGCACGACGACATCCGGCTGCAGGTCGGCCAGCACGGCGCGCAGACCCACCGCATCGGTCAGGTCTGCCTGAAGGTAACCCGGCTCGTCGGACGCCTGGCTGCCGGTGCCGAACACCTCGTAGCCCTGGGCCTTGAGTTCGGCGGCCATGTAGCGGCCGGTGAACCCGTGCAAACCGGTGATCAGTGCGCGTTTGCTGGCCTGGGTCATCAGAACGAGAACCCTTGCTCGTTACGACGCAGGTCGGCTTCGACCATCATGCGGCACAGCGCTTCGAGCGACGTCTTCGGCTCCCAGCCCAGGACTTCCTTGGCCTTGGCCGGGTTGCCGATCAGCAGGTCGACTTCGGTCGGGCGGTAGAACTTCGGATTGATCGAGACCAGCACCTTGCCGGTGGCAGCGCAGATGCCCTGCTCGGCTTCGGCTTCGCCCTTCCAGTTCAGGGTGATGTCGACGGCCTTGAAGGCCATGCTGACGAAGTCACGCACGGTTTCGGTACGGTTGGTGGCCAGGACGAAGGTGTCCGGCTCGTCGGCTTGCAGCATGCGCCACATGCCTTCGACGTATTCCTTGGCAAAGCCCCAGTCGCGCTTGGCGTCCAGGTTGCCCAGCTCCAGGGTCTCCTGCAGGCCCAGCTTGATCTTGGCGACGGTGTCGGTGATCTTGCGGGTCACGAACTCACGGCCACGCAGGGGCGACTCGTGGTTGAACAGGATGCCGCTGGTGGCGAAGATGCCGTAGGACTCGCGGTAGTTGATGGTCATCCAGTGCGCGTACAGCTTGGCGACGCCATACGGGCTGCGCGGGTAGAACGGGGTGCTCTCGACCTGCGGGATGGCCTGGACCTTGCCGAACATCTCGGAGGTCGACGCCTGGTAGAAGCGGACCTTCGGGTTGACGATACGGATGGCTTCCAGCAGGTTGACCGCGCCCAGACCGGTGATTTCGGCGGTGGTCAGCGGCTGCTCGAAGGACACGCCGACGAAGCTCTGGGCAGCGAGGTTGTAGACCTCGGTGGCTTCGGTGGTCTGCAGCAGGCGGATGCTGGCGGACAGGTCGGTCAGGTCGTACTCGACCAGGTGCAGGTTGGGATTGTTCTGGATGCCCAGTTCTTCAATACGCCAGAAGTTGACGGAGCTGGTACGGCGGTAGGTGCCATAGACGGTGTAGCCCTTCTCCAGCAGCAGTTCCGCCAGGTAGGCGCCATCCTGACCAGTAATCCCAGTGACGATTGCTTTCATGCGAATTAACCAACTCCGTTAGTACGATAAAGGGCATTCATGTGCCGATGGCAGCACCACAGAGGGCTGCAAAGCATGCCGGCGTGAATTCGGGTGCGTGAGTATACATCTACCGCCGCGTCGTGCTCGACGTACATCACGTAACAAGATCACACCCTGCGGCGTTCGGCGACATGATCGTGCAGGTGGTAAGGACATCAAAGCAAATTTTTCGTTCGGAGGGGTGTCGGATAAAACCGATTTTGGGGGCAAGCGGCAAGCGGCAAGCGGCAAGCGGCAAGCGGCAAGCGGCAAGCGGCAAGCGGCAAGCGGCAAGGAGTGTGGCGGTGGGAATGCGGCAGGGAAAGAGGTAGTTGGCATGAATGGAGGATGTAGGCGCGCCATCGTTGTCCAGGCGATTGGCTGCTTACTGCGGCAGCGGGTTGAATGGCTTCATGGGCCCTGCGGGCCCAATCGCGGCGCGGGGGCCGCTCCCACAGGGGACCGCGGTTGCCTGTACCACAGCGGTAGGTGTAATTGAATGGACTCGCCCCCGCCGAGGCATCACAGTGCCACGGTGGCGTTTCTTGAACAGCCAACGGCAGCGAGGGCCAGTCCATGAGCAAGCATAAAGCCAAACACAATTCCCTGTCTTCC
>NZ_JAAMQJ010000034.1 GCF_013523125.1 Pseudomonas entomophila
CCCGACCTCGTCAGACATTGGGCTGGAAATTCCCTGTTGAAGTGTTGACGGATCATCTGCAACTGCTGGCAACCAATCGGCTCAACATTATCAACTGACTGTTGCACTTGGAACCTGAGGCCGCCATCCTTCAACAATGGCCGTTCCATATCCATGACGAACTAGCGCCCCATAAAAAGCCCCTGCTTAGCAGGGGCCTTCTAGGTATTGCCTGACCGCGTCATTATCAGTATCACATCCGCAGACGCAAACCATGGAGCACGGCTTCAACCCAAATGTCTTTTAAATGCTGCTCATTCACCAATTGCACTCTTGTACCCCGCCGCATCCAGCAGCTTGTCCAGCTCGGCGGTATCGTTGGGCTTGAGCTTGAAGATCCAGGCGCCATAGGGCTTCTCATTGAGCTGCTCGGGCGAATCGGCCAAAGCGTCGTTGACCGCAATGACCTCACCGCCAATCGGGGCGTAGATGTCCGAAGCGGCCTTCACCGATTCGACCACGCCAGCCTGATCGCCGGCAGCGAAAGTCTTGCCGACTTCGGCCAGTTCGACGAACACCACGTCACCCAGGGCTTCCTGGGCGTGGTCGCTGATGCCGACGGTGACGGTGCCGTCGCTTTCCAGACGCGCCCACTCGTGGCTTTCGGCGAAACGCAGTTCGTCGGGAATATTGCTCATGTGTCTACTTCCTCGTTTGAATCAGCGGCGGTCCGCCGGAATGGGTTCAGATCAGGATCTTGCCATGGCGCACGAACGTCGGCTTGACCACGCGCACCGGGTACCACTTGCCACGGATCTCGACCTCGGCGCGGTCACGGCTGGCCATGGGCAGCCGGGCCAGGGCGATCGACTTGTTCAGCGTAGGCGAGAAACTACCACTGGTGATCTCCCCTTCGCCAACCCCGGCGACGCGGACCACCTGGTGAGCGCGCAAAACACCGCGCTCTTCGAGCACCAGACCGACCAGCTTGTCCTGCACGCCCTGCTCGATTTCGGCCAGCAGACCGGCGCGGCCGATGAAGTCGCGATCGCTCGGCTCCCAAGCGACACTCCAGCCGAGGTTGGACGTCAGAGGGGTATGGGCCTGATCGATGTCCTGGCCGTACAGGTTCATGCCGGCTTCCAGGCGCAGCGTGTCACGGGCGCCCAAACCACTGGGGGCGATACCGGCACCGATCATGTCGTTGAACAGCTGGGGAGCCTGCTCGCCGGGCAGGATGATTTCCAGCCCGTCTTCCCCGGTGTAGCCGGTGCGCGAGATGAACCAGTCGCCGTCGGCCTGCCCTTCGAACGGGTGCAGCGCCTGGATCAGCTTGGCCCGTGCCGCGCTGACCAGGCCGACGACCTTGGCGCGAGCGTGGGGGCCCTGTACCGCCAGGATCGCCAGTTCGGGCCGCGGCACGAGACTCACCTCGAAGCCCTCGGCCTGCCGTTGCAGCCAGGCCACGACCTTGTCGCGGGTCGCGGCGTTGGTCACCAGGCGGTAGCCCCCTTCGGTGCGATAGACGATCAGGTCATCGATCACCCCACCGCGTTCATCGAGCATGGGGCTGTAGAGCGCCTTGCCGAGGTGGTCCAGGCGGGCGACGTCGTTGGCCAGGACGTAGCGCAGCCACGCCGTGGCCTCGGGGCCGCTGACATCGAGGATGGTCATGTGGGAAACGTCGAACACGCCGCAATCATCGCGGACCTGGTGATGCTCTTCGACCTGCGAACCATAATGAAGCGGCATATCCCACCCGCTGAAATCGACCATCTTGGCGCCAAGCGCCAGATGCCAGTCATGCAGGAGCGTGCGCTGTCCCATGGGTTTCTCCTTCCAAGCAGGGTGAAGGCAGTGGATGACAGAACCTTGTCATCATTCGTTGTAAGACCTGCCGTCACAAATGCCGCGCATTGTAGCGGCATGGTCGCGGGCTGACACCCTCAGCGAGCCGTGCCATGGCCTTGGGCCGACCGCCGTATCAAGCCAATGACCGGCAGCAGCCCGACCAGCACCAGGGTCAACGCTGGCAAGGAGGCCCGGGCCCACTCGCCTTCGCTGGTCATCTCGAACACCCGTACCGCCAGGGTGTCCCAGCCGAAGGGCCGCATCAGCAAGGTGGCGGGCATCTCCTTGAGCACGTCGACGAAGACCAGCAAGGCAGCGCTGAACGCACCGGGCAGCAGCAAGGGCAGGTAGACCTTGAAGAACAGGCGAGGTCCCGCGACGCCCAGGCTGCGGGCGGCCTGTGGCAACGAGGGGCGGATGCGCGCCAGGCTGCTCTCGAGCGGCGCATGCGCCACGGCGATGAAGCGGATCAGGTAGGCCAGCAACAAGGCCGTCAGGCTGCCGAGCAGAACCGGCTGCGCGGCGCCGCCCAACCAGCCGGACAGCGGGATCATCAGCTGGTTGTCCAGGTAGCTGAAGGCAAGCATGATCGCCACGGCCAGGACCGACCCCGGCAAGGCATAGCCCAGGTTGGCCAGGCCGACGCCTGCGCGGATGCCACGCGTCGGTGCCTGGCGCTTGGCGAAGGCCAGCAGCAGCGCCACGGACACGGTGATCAGCGCGGCCAGTGCGCCCAAGTAGAGGGTATGCAGCACCAGACCCAGGTAGCGCTCGTCGAGGTCGTGCCGCCCGCGGGTGTACAGCCAGGCCAGCAGTTGCAGCACCGGGATGACGAAGGCGCAGGCGAACACCAGCAAGCACCAGGCGCTGGCCGCGAAGGCCTTGGGGCCACGCAGGTGGTACAAGGCCTGGGTGCGCGCACGCTCGTGAGCGGCATGCACCGGCCCTCGCGCCCGGCGCTCGCCGTAGAGCAGCACGGCGACCAGCAACAGCAGCAGGCTGGCCAGTTGTGTGGCGCTGGAAAGGCTGAAGAAGCCGTACCAGGTCTTGTAGATGGCCGTGGTGAAGGTGTCGAAATTGAACACGGCCACGGCGCCGAAATCGGCCAGCGTTTCCATCAGCGCCAAGGCGACTCCTGCAGCGATCGCCGGCCGCGCCATGGGCAGTGCCACCCGCCAGAACGCCTGCCAGGGCGAAAGCCCCAGCACCCTCGCCGCTTCCATCAGCCCCCGGCCTTGCGCCAGGAAGGCACTGCGGGCCAGCAGGTACACGTAGGGATAGAACACCAGCACCAGTACGGTGATCACGCCGCCTGTCGAGCGCACACGCGGCAGACGCAGGGGGCCGAACAGCTCGCGCAGCGCGCTCTGCACGGGTCCGGCGAAGTCCAGCAGACCGACGAAGACGAACGCCAGCACGTAGGCAGGAATGGCGAACGGCAGCATCAGCGCCCAGTCCAGCCAGCGCCGCCCGGGGAATTCGCAGAGGCTGGTGAGCCAGGCCAGGCTGACGCCCAGCAGCGTGACGCCGATGCTCACGCCCAGCACCAGGATCAAGGTATTGCCCAGCAGGCGAGTCATCTGCGTCTCGAGCAGGTGCGACCAGATGTCCAGGTCGAGGGTCTGCCAGGACAGCAGCAGGACGCTCAGCGGCAGCAGCACCAGGCTGGCGATGAGGGCGACGGGGAGGTACCAGCGGCGATGAGGCGAGGATGGCAAGGGTGAACCTCAGTGATAGAAAGGCAGAGTGGCGCAGAGCGGGGGCTGTCCTGGTAGCGGTGGGCACACGCACCTCATTGCGGCAATCGCGGGCAAGCCCCACAAGCTGCTTGCGCAGCCATGGCTACACCGACGGCTGCAGAGGTCTGGGTGGGAGCTGGCTTGCCAGCGATAGCGTCCGGTCAGGCGCCGCCTGCATCGCAGGTAAGCCCACACATCAGCCCATAGGGTCGGGCATGTACCGAGTAGAAAAAAGACAGTTGCTCCCACACCCGTAGCAGCACGCGCGTCGCGGCACACAGGCATGACTCAGCGCCAGCCTGCCCGGTCCATCAGCTTGATCGCCTCGGCCTGGCGCTTGCCGGCCACCTCGACCGGGATGTCGTCGGCCTTGAACGTGCCCCAGGCCGCCACCTCGGCCGACGGCTCGACCTTGGGGTTGGCGGGGAACTCCTGGTTGATATCGGCGAACAGCTTCTGCGCCTGGGCGCCCGTCATCCACTCGACCAGCCGGATGGCGGCCTCGGGGTGCGGTGCATGCCGGGTCAGGCCGATGCCGGACAGGTTCACATGCACGCCACGGTCGTCCTGGTTGGGCCAGAACAGCTTGATCGGCAAGTCCGGCTGCTGCTTGTGCAGGCGTCCGTAGTAGTAGGTGTTGACCACGCCCACGTCGCACTGCCCGGCCTCGATGGCCTGCAGGACGGCGGTGTCGTCGGAGAACACGTCGGTGGACAGGTTGTTCACCCAGCCCTGGACGATCTGTTCGGCCTGCTGCTCGCCATGGTTCTCGATCAGCGTGGCGGTCAGGGACTGGTTGTAGACTTTCTTGGCGGTGCGCAGGCATAGCCGCCCTTCCCATTCCTTGTCGGCCAGGGCTTCGTAGGTGCTCAGGGAAGCCGGATCGACGCGATCGGTGGAGTAGGCGATGGTGCGCGCGCGCAGGCTCAGGCCCGTCCACGCATGGGAGGCAGCCCGGTACTGGGCCGGGATGTTCTGCTCGATCACCGGCGACTCGATGGGCTGCAGGATGCCCATCTGCTCGGCCTGCCAGAGGTTGCCGGCATCGACGGTCAGCAACAGGTCGGCGACACCGTTCTGCCCCTCGGCCTTGATGCGCTGCATCAGGGGGGCTTCCTTGTCGGTGATGAAGGTGATCGGTACGCCGGTCTTGGCGGTGTAGGCGTCGAACACCGGCTTGATCAGCTCGTCGATACGCGAGGAGTACACCACGATTTCATCGGCGGCCTGGACAGGACTGCCCCAAAGCGTCATGGCCAGAGCGGCCAGGAGGGACTTGCGCGACAGCATGGCGATTCCTCATCGATTCACAGAGGCGCAAATCGTAGTCAATCCCATTTGCCGGACAAAGCGTCCCGTCTTGGCAAGCCGTTACGGGATGTTGCGATGCGCCGGCTAGCGGCGTGCCAGGTCAGGCAAGTCCCCGCTCAGGCCCAGGGCCTGACGCACGAACAGGGCCTTGGCTTCGGGACGCCGGTCCACCCACTTGAGCCCGGTGTTGCGCAACCAGCGCAGGGGCAACGGGTCGGCCTGGAACAGACGCTCGAACCCCTCCATCGCCGCCATCAACGCCAGGTTGTGCGGCATGCGTCGGCGTTCGTAGCGACTGAGCACACGCTCGTCCGCCAGACGCTCGCCGCGGGCCTGCGCGCGTTGCAGTTCCTCGGCCAGCACGGCGGCATCCAGCAGCCCCAGGTTGACGCCCTGGCCTGCCAGCGGGTGGATGGTATGTGCAGCGTCCCCGATCAACACCAGGCCGTCCTCCACGTAACGCTTGGCATGCCGTTGACGCAGCGGCACGCAAAGCCGGGCCTCGGCCTGCAGCACCTGGCCCAGCCGCCCTTCGAAAGCCTGTTCCAGCGCCCGGCAGAAGCTGGCATCGTCCAGGGCCATGGCCGCACGGGCCTGCTCGGGCGTGGTCGACCAGACGATCGAGCACCAGCCCTCGCTCGCCTCGCGCGACAGGGGCAGGAACGCCAGCGGGCCGTCGTCGGTGAAGCGCTGCCAGGCCGTGGCCTGGTGGGACTGGCTGCACCGTACGCTGGTCACGATGGCCTCGTGCAGGTAGTCCCACTCGCGGGTCTCGCACCCGGCCAGCAAGCGTACCGCCGAACGCGCGCCGTCGGCGGCCACCACCAGGGGCGTGCGCACCTGCCGCCCGCCGGCCAGCGTCAGCAGCCAGTCATCCCCCGAGTGGCGCAACTGCTCCAGGCGCGCGCCCGGCACCAGGCTGACGTCGCTGTCCAGCAGGCGCTCGAGCAGGGCGTCCTGGACCACCCGGTTCTCGACGATATGGCCGAGCACCTCGGCATGCACGCTGGCTGCGGAAAAATGGATCTGCCCGGTGCCGCTGCCGTCCCACACCTGCATGTCGGTGTAAGGGCAGCTGCGCCGACGCTCGATGCCTTCCCAGGCGCCCAGGCGCTGGAGAATGCGCTGACTGGCCACCGACAACGCGCTGACGCGTGGCTCGAACGGCCTCGACGCGTCGAACGGCGCGACCGATAGAGGGCCGCCATCGATCAGCAGCACCTCGAGCCCACTGCGGTGCAGGGCCAGGGCCAGCGCACTGCCGACCATGCCTGCCCCGACGATTACCAGATCCGCGCGCATTTCCATGCCTTATGCCTGCCTTGCTCGCGGCTTGAGCCGCACGTAGAGGGTTTTGTCGACGCGGGCGACCAGTTCGCCGGAATCGTCGCGAATATCGACCTGCAACCGCGGCAGGTGTTTCTTGCCGCCCGCGGTCTGCTGGCGGATCTCATCGAGCAAGGCGTCGTCGAGGTGGAATTCGGCGAACACTGGTCCCTTGCCCGGCGCGATGAAGTCGATGCTGGCCGCCTTGTCCCAGACGATGTAGTCGCGCCCGAGCTGCTCGATCAACAGCAGCATGTAGAACGGATCGACCATCGAGTACAGGCTGCCACCGAACTGGGTGCCGACGTAATTGCGGTTCCAGAACGTCAGTTTCATCCGCACCCTGGCACTGCGCAGGTCAGGCCCGATGGACTGCACGCGAATACCGGCGCCCAGGTACGGTGGATAGAGATTGATCAGCCAGCGCATCAGGCGCGCCCGCCAGACGCGCTGGCGCGGCTCGGTCATCGTCCGCCCCGTGGGTCGGGCCGCGTGCCCAGCCCCATCGCCTGCCGTGCGAACCAGCGCTTGGCCGGTGGCAACAGGTCGAGCGCCAGCAACCCCAGGTTGCGCCCGGTGGCGAGCAGGGGCTGACGGGTGCCGAACAGGCGCGTGACCTGGTCCGAGAAACCGATGGTCAACGCCTGGTCCTGGGTCTGACGCTGACGGTAACCTTGCAAGGTCGCCAGATCACCCGGCACGTCAGGCCCGGCCAACAACGCCTCGGCCAGCGCCTGCACATCGCGCAGGGACAGGTTGAACCCTTGCCCGGCGATCGGATGCAGGCTATGCGCCGCGTTGCCCAGCACGACCAGGTGCGGGCGGACCTGCTCATCCGACTCGATCAGGGCCAGCGGGTAGACATGGCGTGCGCCGACCTGTTGCAGCTTGCCCAACCGGTAGCCGAAAACGCCCTGCAGTTCGTCCAGGAACGCGCGATCGTCCACCTCCAGCAGGCGCGCCGTGTCATTGCCAGCACGGGTCCAGACCAGGGCGCAACGGTTGTCGGGCAGGGGCAGCAAGGCCATCGGCCCTTGTTCGGTGAACCGTTCGAAGGCCTGTCCGCCGTGGGCTTCGCCTGGGGTGATGTTGGCGATCAGGGCGCTCTGGTCGTAAGGCCGCTGGTGGACGTGGATGCCCAACTGCTCGCGCAACGTCGAGCGGCCACCGTCGGCCAGCACGGCCAGGTCGCAATCCAGGTGCGTGTCGTCGTTCAGCTGCAGGCGATAACCGCCGTCGATGGTGCTCATCCGGGTGACTTCGGCCGGACAACGCCAGCTGACCACGTCAGGGTCCAGGGCCTTCCACAACGATTGCCCGAGCCAGGCGTTCTCGACCACGTAGCCCAGGGCTGGTACGCCTTCTTCGAGGGCGTCGAGCCGGGTGGAGCCGAAGCGGCCACGGTCGGAGACCTGAATCTGCCGGATCGGTTCGGCGCGATGGCGGATGGTCTGCCACAGGCCAAGCCGCTCGTAGATCTGCCGGGTGCCGAACGACAGGGCCGAGGACCGCGCATCATAACTGGGCTGGTAGCTGTCGCCCGGCGCGAACGGCTCGATCAGCACGATCGACCAGCCCCGCGCCTTGGCGCCGGCCTGCAAGGCCACGGCCAGGCTGGCGCCGACCAGGCCCCCTCCAATGATCGCCAGGCTGAACCGGCTCATGCGGCGTCTCCCCGCGCGGCGCTCATCAGGGCTTCGATCTCGGCCACCGTCTTCGGCACGCCCGTGGTCAGGATCTCGCAGCCTTGCCGGGTCACCACCACGTCGTCCTCGATGCGGATGCCAATGCCGCGCCACTTCTTGGCCACGGCCTGGTTGTCCGGGGCGATGTAGATCCCCGGCTCGACCGTGAGCGCCATGCCGGGCTCGAGTACCCGCCACTGGCCGCCGATCTTGTAGTCGCCTACGTCATGCACGTCCATGCCCAGCCAGTGGCCAGCACGGTGCATGTAGAAGGCGCGGTGTGCCTCGTTGTCGATCAACGTCTGCACGTCGCCCTTGAGAATGCCGAGGCGCACCAGCCCTTCGGTGATCACGCGCACGGTGGCCTCGTGAGCCTGATTCCAGTGCCGGCCCGGCGCGATCTGTTCGAAGGCGGCAGCCTGCGCCTCGAGCACCAGCTCATAGATCGCCTTCTGCTCCGGCGAGAAGCGCCCGCTGACCGGGAAGGTGCGGGTGATGTCACTGGCGTAGCAGTCGAGTTCGCACCCGGCATCGATCAGCACCAGGTCGCCGTCCTTGAGCACGGCGTCGTTCTGCTGGTAATGCAGGATGCAGGCATTGCGCCCGGCCGCGACGATCGAACCGTAGGCCGGCATCTTCGCTCCGCCCTTGCGGAATTCGTAGTCCAGCTCGGCCTCGAGGCTGTATTCGTGCAACCCGGCGCGGCAGGCCTGCATGGCACGGACATGAGCGCGCGCCGACACGGCAGCCGCCTCGCGCATCACCTTCACTTCGGCCGCCGACTTGTACAGCCGCATGTCGTGCAGCAGGTGATCCAGGGCGACGAACTCGTTCGGCGGCTGGGCCCCCAGGCGGGCCTTGGAGCGGATCAGGTTGATCCAGTCCATCAGCCGCCGGTCGAACTCCGGATTGCTGCCCATCGCGCTGTAGACGCGCTCACGGCCTTCGATCAGGCCTGGCAGGATCTCGTCGATGTCGGCGATCGGAAACGCATCGTCCGCGCCATGATCGCGCATGGCGCCTTCCTGACCGGCACGCAGACCGTCCCACTGCTCGCGCTCGGCGTTGCGCTCCCGGCAGAAGAGCACGTACTCGCCGTGCTCACGGCCGGGGATCAGCGCGATCACCGCCTCGGGCTCAGGGAAACCGCTGAGGTACTGGAAGTCACTGTCCTGCCGGTAGACGTGCTCGACATCGCGATTGCGGATGGCGACGGCGGCCGCAGGCAGGATGGCGATGCTGTTAGGGACCATCTGCGCCATCAGCGCCTTGCGACGACGGACATACTCGGCCTTCGGAATTCGGCTCATGGCTGGAACGCCCCCTTCGGGTGTCAGTGCAACGACGGCTTGGCGGCAGGCTCGGCAGCCGCATCAGGCTTGGCGAACTCCGAGAACAGCAGCAGCGGCGCGACGCGCAGGTACTCCATGACTTCCATGTAGTCGCTTTCGCCGTCTTCGGACTCTTCCAGCGCATCCTGGACCTGGGAAATGGCTACCAGGTCCTGGAGGACTTCGCGGGCCTCTTCGCTGAGTTCCTTGCCCCCGGCATTGAGGCCGAAGCCGGCGGCGAAGCCTTGGCACCACTGGCCCAGGGCCGTGGCACGCTCGCTCAGCGGCGCGTCGTCGCCTGGCAGCAGCAGCACGATGGCGATGTCGTCGCCGGTCAGTTCGGCCTTGACCATCTCCTGCAGGCCGACCAGCGCATTGCGCACGGTGTCCTGAGGCTCGACCTCAAGCAGTGCGGCGGCATCGGCCAGCCAGGCCTCGGCGTCGAAACCGGCGCCAGCGCAGCTGCGACCCAGCAGCAGACCGTGCAGTTCGGCAGGGGAAACGGGATGGCCATTGCTGCTGAGCAGGGCGGTGAAGGCGGTGTACGGCGATTGGGTATTGGGCATGGGCAACTAGGCGCCAGGCGGCGCAATGACTAGAATGAAGGTCTCGTATCCTAGCACCGGCACGCGCGGCACACTATCGGCACTGGCCGTGAGCGCGCGATCCGGGGCATCATCGCCGGGGACGTGACGACGGAGCGAAGCGAGTGCCATCCATGCAAGAGAACGAGCTGCAAGCGCTGATGAGCCGATTCGAGCTGCTGATCGAGCGTGTGGAGCAACTAAAACGGCGTAATGCACTCCTAGTAGCGCAGGAACGATCCTGGCGCGAAGAGCGCGCCCATCTCATCGAAAAGAACGAGACTGCCCGGCGCAAGGTCGAATCGATGATCGTGCGCCTCAGGGCCCTGGAGCAAGACTCATGAGTTCAAGCAACAACGTCACCGTGCAGATTCTCGACAAGGACTACTCGATCATCTGTCCGCCCGAGGAGCGCAATAACCTGGTCAGCGCCGCCCGTTACCTGGACGCCAAGATGCGCGAGATCCGCAGCAGCGGCAAGGTGATCGGGGCCGACCGTATCGCGGTGATGGCTGCGCTGAACATTACCCATGACCTGCTGCACAAGCAGGACCGTCCGGATGCCGTTGCCACGGGCACGTCCCGCGAGCAGGTTCGTGATTTGCTGGAGCGCGTCGACCAGGCGCTGACCGACGACCCGGATGCAAAAAGCGTTTGAATCCGCGTATACTGGCCGCACTCCCTGGTGGATGCGCCAGTCGGTTATGTCCCTGAGCCGATACGCACAACCACGGGGGTTGCACGTGGTGCTGGTGTGCATGTCCGCTCGACGGAAAGCCTTAAAGCGTCCGGCAACCTCCACCTTGAACTTTCGGGTTCAAGGGCTACACCGACAGCGGTCTTACCGGGGAGCCTGAATACGCCGATGCCCGCCCTTGTGGCGGGCATCTTGTCATCTGGCGCAGACTGCGCCAGCACTGTCCCCGAGACGCCCGTGCCATGACCGACACCGCGCCGCTCACCCGTCCCCAGCTTCGCCGCCTGCTGCGCACTGCGCGCCGCGCCCTGACACCCACCGAACAGCGCCAGGCGTCGAAGGGTCTGTACCGCCAGCTGGCCCAGCATCCCTTGTTCAGACGCGCCCGGCACATCGCCTTGTACCTGCCCAATGACGGCGAGATCGATCCAGGCCCACTGCTGCGCGAAGCCCACCGCCGTGGCAAGCAGGTCTATCTGCCGATCCTGCATGCCTGGCCACGCACCCGCATGGTGTTCCAGCGCTTCGAGCGGGGCGAGCCGCTGCGCCTCAATCGGTTCCGCATTCCGGAGCCCGTGGTCAATCGCAGGCGTCAACGTCCGATCTGGGCGCTCGATCTGATCCTGCTGCCTCTGGTGGGCTTCGATGAACACGGTGGGCGCCTGGGAATGGGCGGAGGCTTCTACGATCGCAGCCTCGCTTACCAGCAACGTCGAACGACGTGGAAGAAACCCCTGCTGCTGGGGCTGGCCCATGAATGCCAGAAGGTGGAGCAGCTGACTCAGGCCAGTTGGGATGTACCACTCGAGGGAACGGTCTCGGACCGTGAATGGTACCTGGTGCCGGCATGACCGGCACCGGCGAGGCGACTCAACGCACGGACTGATCTTGAACGGCGACGGCCTGATAAGAGGCGTCTACTTTGCGCTCCAGCAGGTTTTGCGCATAGCCCGTGGTAACCACACCCAGACCAAAGATCAGCACCAGGATCCACAGCGGATCCGTCTTGCGTCGGTTCATCGATTGCCCCCCTCGGGCAAACTGATTCGCCCCACGACCACGATGGTCGCAGGTGCGTCGCCCTGAAAACCGGCGCATTCTCCGCCAACCCGAGTCGACAATCAAATGCTGGCGTCAACCGACTGTCGGTTTGATGCAACGAGTTATTTCAAATAATGTCAGGACCGTGCCATGAATTACTGGTTGATGAAATCCGAGCCCGATGAGCTCTCCATCCAGGCGTTGGCCCATCTGAACGACGCATGCTGGGACGGGGTGCGCAATTACCAGGCACGCAATTTCCTGCGTGCAATGGCGGCGGGCGATGAGTGCTTCTTCTATCACGCCAGCTGCCCACAACCGGGCATCGCCGGCATCGCCAAGGTGACCACTGCGGCCTATCCCGACCCAAGCGCATTGACGCCTGACAGCCCTTACTTCGATCCCAAGGCCAGCCTGGAGAAGAACCCCTGGAGCGCCGTGGACGTCTGCCATGTGCGCACCTTCGCACGCACACTGCCCTTGAGCTCGCTGAAGCAGCAGGCGGCGCTGGCCGAACTGCCGCTGGTGCAGAAAGGCAGCCGTCTTTCAGTGATGCCCGTCACCGCCGAGCAGTGGCAGGCGATCCTGGCGCTCGCACGGTGATCACTGGACGATCAGGTTGTTGAACAGCACGTCTTCGACGATCGGCTTGCCTTCTTCGGTTTCCAGCACCTGCTGGACCTGCTTGAGCGCTTCCTGACGAAGCTTTTCCTTCGCCTCGACCGAACTCATGTCATCCACGCCCTGCTGGGCGAACAGGCCGACCAACTGGTTGCGAATCAACGGCTCGTGGTGCTTGACCGCCGCCGCAGCCGCATCCCCGGTCACGCGCAGGGCCACATCGGCCTTGTACACACGCAGGCGCGGGCCGCCATCAAGGGCGTAGTTGCCCACCAGCGGTGGGGTCAGGGTGATATAGGCGACCTTGGGCGCGCCTTCCTTCTCTTCTTCCTCGGCCGCCAAGGCCACGCCTGGCAGCAACAGGGCCAATACCAACAAGATCCGCGCGTTCACGTTCGCTCCTCATGCAAATGACGTCAGCATACCCGAGACATGCCGACCTGCCTGTTATCGGCGGCAACCGGCAAAGCAGGAGATCGACGACCCGATCAGGCTTGACGCAAACCGTGACAGCGGCGAAAACGCGCTTCGAGGCCGCGGTCGGGCATCTGGTGCACGCGCAAGGCAGCGAGCGTCTGCTCCACGTACTCACGGGTCGTGCCGTAGTGGCCTCTGGCGGTGGCCAGGATCTGGCTCAGCAAGGTGTCGGGCAGGTTTCCAGCGTAGCAGGGTAAATGCCGCTCCAGCACGAACCCCAACGCCTGGATACGCGTGCCATCGGCCAGTTTGCAGTTGAGCCAGTGCGGGCGATAGGCAGGGTAAGGCATTTCACGCTGCCACAAGGCTAGCAGAGCGGCCTCGAGATCGGCTTCGTCCAGTCGATAGGCGACGCCGCTGCACGAACCGCCCCGGTCCAAACCGAACACCAGCCCCGGTTGCTCGGGTGTGCCGCGGTGCGCGTGGGACCACAGGTACAGCCCTCGGTGATAACCATGCACACGGGCGCGCTGACGTTCGAGGGACGTGCACTCCGGCCGCCAGATGAGCGAGCCATAGGCAAAGAGCCAGACCGGACCACCCCGGTGCCGGGCCATGGTGCTCTTCATCGAGGCAGCGAGTTGTTCAGGGGTGTGTTGCAGGCCGAAATCGAGCGAAGGGGGATACGTCAATTGCCCGCTGGAGGCGTGAGTCGATGACATCGGGGCGCTCGTCCTTTCTCCGGGACCGTGGTAGGTCGTAATCTACCTGAAGGGGTCGTCGCGGTTTCAAGTTACAACAGAAATTCCGACGGCAGGTAGGAAAAAGGGCTGTATTGGGTAATCCAATTACTTATATCGATAGAGCCAAAATATAAAAGGCCTTGATATCCCAGACCGCTTTAACTTCTATGCCTGAACCTGTTTAAGCATTCGACACGTCCATTGATTAACTTCAAAGACCGGCATGCATTAGGCTCTGGAGAAATTTCCCACGGAATTTTAAGTAGGCTCCGATAGCAGCACTTTGGTCAGCTCTCCATCCTTCGTGCACATCCATGCAGGGACGCTGATCATCGCCCTTCGCCAGGCGTTGAGCGTCCGCAACGAAGGATCTTTTCATGACGACCGGTGCACGCCTGCACGCCCTGTCCCCGCCCAATTGTGGCTGGAGTCGGATTCCGATTCTGCCCATTCGCTATGCTGTCGTACCACGCGACACCGAGTCGGGCAGTACGCGCTATGCCGGCTCTGGCTATGCCTTGGAGACGGAATTTCCCGCCTTGAAGCGATCGGTCTACACCTTGCGGGCGCTGCGGCCTGGTTATGTGTATGTCTTCATGAAAGGCCCGGAGGGTGAACGGCTCGTCATCCATGAACACGATGGCGAAGGTCACTTCAAGGAACTGAGGTATCAAGGGCTGGAGTGCTATCACCGTCGCGACTGCTTCGTGTCCAACCGATCCTTGGGCTGGGTATGGGTCGAGCAAGACGAGGCCACGGCCGCAGAGGTCTGGATCGGGTACAGCTCGCACCTGTGGACCAACGCCATGACGGCCAGGCTGTGCAGCAGCCAGGCGATGCGTACCCGTCATATGCGACGGCTCGATCTTGCCGATCTGCTCAGCGGCGAGCCGTCACCGTCGACCCAGCCCCATGTTCTGCCAGCCGGGGCGCTCGTCCAGTGGGTGGAAGACTACAAGCCCGCCGGCCAACGGATGCCGCTGTTCTGGAGCTGTCACGAAAGCGGCCCCAATCTGACGCCCTATGCCTTCATGAACCTGCGCGTCCATTACCCTTGCCTGACGCCACGTGTGCCTGCCGTCGTCGCACTCAACGACGCCGAAGGCATCGGCCTGGACCTTGGCCTGTCGGTCTCGGCGTATCAGCACCAGGTGCGCGATCTCATGCCCACACCGGTGCACATGCGTTTTGATGACCCCAGCCAGAGGACTCACGATGCCGTGCCTTCGTGTTTTTACAAGACGTCTGGAATGTTGAGCGCGGACAGTCAGGCGTATCACCGAAAGAATGCAGTCGCGCTCTTGATCGAGCAAACATTGGAAAGTGTGTCCCGCCATAGGAGTACTACAACGGGCCTGATCCAAAGTGAGCGACATCGGGCAGTGAAGCGCCGCGAGCCCAGACAACGACACGACTATTCGCCTAGTCAACAACGGTATATCAGGTTGACTGACCCTCGCTCATCACCACAGGGTGCACGATTGGCAAAGCGGCTGGATGTCGATAGGTACATGGAGTTTCTGGGCCAGCGCGATCAGATGCAGGCCAAGGTAATGCAGCTACAAACCCTCGCGTCAGAAGCCGCGTGTGATCATGACCTATGGCTGGCCTCAGCAGAAAGCGCTTCGTCGGAAGATAGCCGCAGCCTGGCTGCAGCATTGGCTACTTACGACCGAGAGCATCTAGCCTCGGCTACAAACTTGGAGACCACGCTTGCCTTGCTGCTTCACCCCATGAGCCAGTCCTTGCCAAACATGGAAGATGAGGACCCACGCCTCAGGCGACTCGAGCTCTGGCTAGACCATGAAGACAGTCCATTGTTTGTCGCCTTGGCGCCTTTCAATCCCTTCAAAGAGCGAGCGGATGCGATTGCTACTCTGCTTGGTGCTCATGCAAGCATCCTCAATGACGTGGGTGGACGTTTTCCGGCGCTTGCCGGAGCCACAGACTTGACGGCCCAAACTGTCAGTACCGTGGTGCTCAAACGCTTGCGCGGCAAAGCGCGCTGGAATGCCAGTCATACCCTGCAGCAACACGTGTTGGCCGCTGCACAGGAGGCCAATGCGGTAAAAGCCTTGGGCTTGTTATCTGCACGCTATCAGATAACTCATGAACGTGTCGTGGCCGATGCTTTCAGCCGTGAGGTTGAGGCGTTTCTCAAAACGGGCATGGCCGAGGTACAGAGAACCACGTCGCTGCGTGTACATGGGAGTCGCACTGTCACGCTGGAAGAAACCACTACGCTGCGAGTCGTACCGAAAATTTCAGCCCTCGTGAAAGCGAGCAGTGCGGGCGCTTTGAATATCGGGATGTTGTGGTTCAACATCATCAGTCTGAGAACCGCCTATGAAGCCTTGAAAGCTGACGGTGCCATCGAGTATTCATCAGGTTTTGTGTCATCCCTCTTTGCAGTGTCTGCCTCGGTAGGCGCTACCCTCTCAAGTAGCCATGCGATTGCTAGGATCATCCAGTCCAGGTACACGTCGGGCCTCCCACAGGCCGTGCCTGGGAAGAAAATGTTGGGACTCTTATCGACCAATGGATTTTCAAGATGGCTGGGCTACCCGGCCATTTTCTTCGGTTTGTTTTCTGACCTGAGCAAGGCTTACAGGCAATCCGAACAAGGCGATCACGTTTCCGCTCTGTACACTGCAAGTGGCGGCCTCGCAATGTTCATCGGCAGCAGTCTTGTGCTTGAGGGTGGGCTTGCAATCCTGGGGCCGACTTTTTTCATACCCGTCGCAGGATGGATAGCAGCAGCCATCGTTCTCGCGGGTATAGCTGTTGGAGCCGGCGGCCTTTATCTTTTTTCGCAGGCTGCCGCACGGAAGCACACACCTTTAGAACTCTGGATCGCACGCTCAACGTTTGGAAACCGTTTGAACGATGGAGAGGTTAGAAACCACCTGAAGCTCGACCATGAGCGTAAATTACCGGCTTACCATGGCCTGTCGGAAGAACTCAAAGCCTGGCATGCGGCCTATCATGAACCTCTGCTGTTAGAAAGGATAACGCTCAAAGGTGCATCGCATCAGGAGCTACGTAGCACCTGGCATCACGCGCCTCCCGTATCGCCCCTTGCCAGGGAGCTGGCCCTTTATGGCGAGCCGAGCCTTGCAGAGTTTACCGTATTACTCAAACATTTCGTGGTCGGTAGGAGTACGTGGACTGCCCACCTCACCGGGCACTCGGTCAAGGCTGAACTAGAAACGATGGCTACCTACTCCGTCACATGTTTCGAACTACCGACAGCGTTAGTTCTGAATTTCAAATGCCCAGTCAGAAAATTCCATAAGATCTCCTTGTCCATTACCTACCTTCCTTATAGCGCGTTCGCCGAGAGCGACCCGATTGACGCCACTTTCTACCTAGAGCCTTGACCGTGCGCACGCCATCTAGAAAACCTTGTGGCGATGACGACCCCAAGCCACACCTCTTCGACCAGTTGATCTGCATGGATGAAGAGTGTCTGCGTTTACGTAATCCAGACATCGCAGAATGCGCATTCATGGGAAAGCTCTATGTCTCATTAAGCAGCGCTTTCGTAGTGGCCATCACGCTCCAGTTTCTGGATCATTTCCCCTTCGAGCCAATAGTGCTTTACTTGTATCTGATAGGGCTGGCCGCACCATTATTCGTGATACTCTTTCTATGTTATCGCATCTCTCTCTTGAAGCATTTATCGCACTATTCATTCAACCGTAACACTCAACGCATCTCAGCACACTGTGGCAAAAAGCAGTTCACGTGTCCCTGGCATCGTGCCGAGTTGTTTCTGTTCATCCGCAACGGATTCAACGGGTCAGGCCTCTTCACACAACAGTCGCTGGCCGTCAGGGATCGGTGCAATCCGACGCGTCATCCTCACGGCCTTGCCTTTTGCATAGACGGCAACCCAGCCAGCTTTCCAGACCCCCTTCAGGTCCTTTCTGTGAAAGCCTATATCGAACACTTCATGGCGCATGGCCCCGAGGGCTTGCCGCTTCCTGTCTGTGGCAACTGGTGGCAAGTGCCCCATCAGCGTCTTTACCTGACACCTAAAGAAGCGTGGCGACACTATGTCCCCTGGCGAACGGGAGAACCTTGGGAAGAGCAGGGTAAATCCAACCGGCTACTATTACTGTGGTTGGTTTTCTTCCCGTGGAATATGTACGCAGCGCTCTGCTGGTACGCCACCTGCCGCCTGTTCAAGGTTCAGCAGGCTCCGCCCTGGGAGCCGGACAAGGTCTATCGCCCGGCAGAGCGCTGACGACCGCGTTCAGGCCCGTGGCGCATAGGCGAATACGTCTGCCCGCATCCGGTGTGCATCCATCCCGGCCTCGACCAGCGCATCGAGGGTGGCGTAGACCATGTTGGGCGACCCGCTGGCGTATACGTGGACCTGGTTGAGGTCGGCAATGTCTTCGCGCACGGCTTCGTGCAGCAGGCCGCAGCGCCCTTCCCAACCGCACAGGTCGCTGACGACCTTGTGCAGGTGCAGGTTGGGCAGCGCCTCCCATTCGGCCCAGTGCTCGAGGGCGTAGAAGTCTTCCGGGCGGCGCACGCCCCAGTACAGGTGCACGGGATGTTCGAACCCTTTGGCACGGCAGTGCTCGATCAGGCTGTGCATCTGGGCCATGCCGGTACCGGCGGCGATCAGCACGAGCGGACCGTCGGGCAATTCGGCCAGATGGGTATCGCCGAAAGGCATTTCGATACGTGCCATCTGGTCGCGCTGCAGCTGATCGATCAACTGGCGCGTGCTGTCTTCGCGTGCCAGCACGTGAAGCTCCAGCTCACGACCGCGATGCGGCGCCGAGGCCAGCGAGAAGGCCGTCTTGCCCGCACCGTCACGCTCGATCATCAGGTACTGGCCAGCGTGATACCGCGGTGGCTTGCCGGCCGGGGCGAGCAGGCGAATGCGCCAGACATCGCCACCGATGTCGCGGCACTCGCTCAAGGTGCAGGCCAGCGCGCGTACGGGCAATTCGCCCAGCGCCAGCACGCCGTCCCACAGCAGCACGCAGTCCTCCAGGGGCTCGGCGATGCAGGTATACAGCTCGCCATGATCACGCACCTCGCCCTCCTGTCGGACGCGGCCCTCGACCAACAAGGCCGCGCAGACGTGACAATTACCGTTGCGGCAGCTCTGTGGGCAGTCATAGCCCAGGCGCCGCGCGGCCTCCAGAATCCGTTCTCCCGGTTCCACCGCCAACACGGCGCCGGACGGCTGCAAGGTTACCTGCATTCAATCGATTCCCAACTGATCCCACAGCTCGTCGATACGGCGAGTGACGGCATCATCCTTGACGATGACCCTGCCCCACTCGCGCGTGGTTTCGCCCGGCCACTTGTGAGTCGCGTCCAGGCCCATCTTCGACCCCAGGCCCGACACCGGCGACGCGAAGTCCAGGTAATCGATCGGGGTGTTGTCGATCAGCACGGTATCACGCTTGGGATCCATCCGGGTGGTGACCGCCCAGATCACGTCGTTCCAGTCGCGGGCATTGATGTCGTCGTCGGTCACGATGACGAACTTGGTGTACATGAACTGCCGCAGGAACGACCAGACGCCCAGCATGACCCGCTTGGCATGACCGGGGTACTGCTTCTTGATGGTCACCACCGCCATGCGATACGAGCAGCCTTCGGGCGGCAGGTAGAAGTCGACGATTTCCGGGAACTGCTTTTGCAGGATCGGCACGAACACTTCGTTCAGGGCCACGCCGAGGATGGCCGGCTCGTCAGGCGGCCGACCGGTGTAGGTGCTGTGGTAGATCGGGCGAGTGCGATGGGTGATGCGCTCGACCGTGAACACCGGGAAACGGTCCACTTCGTTGTAGTAACCAGTGTGGTCGCCGTACGGGCCCTCGTCGGCCATTTCGCCGGGGTGGATCACCCCTTCGAGCACGATTTCGGCACTGGCCGGCACCTGCAGGTTGCTGCCGCGGCACTTCACCAGCTCGGTACGATGACCACGCAGCAAGCCGGCGAAGGCGTACTCCGACAGGCTGTCGGGTACGGGCGTGACCGCCCCCAGGATGGTCGCCGGGTCGGCGCCCAGGGCCACGGCCACCGGGAAAGGTTCCCCAGGATGCTTTTCGCACCACTCGCGGTAGTCCAGCGCACCGCCGCGGTGGCTCAGCCAGCGCATGATGACCTTGTTGCGCGCGATCACCTGCTGGCGATAGATGCCCAGGTTCTGCCGCTCCTTGTTCGGGCCGCGGGTCACGGTCAGGCCCCAGGTGATGAGCGGCGCGACGTCGCCAGGCCAGCAGTGCTGGACGGGCAGCGTGCTCAGGTCGACGTCGTCGCCTTCGATCACGATTTCCTGGCAGGCCGCGTCCTTGAGCACCTTGGGTGCCATGGAGATGATCTTCTTGAAGATCGGCAGCTTGGACCAGGCGTCCTTGAGACCCTTGGGCGGTTCGGGCTCCTTGAGGAAGGCCAGCAGCTTGCCGATTTCCCGCAGTTCGCTCACCGACTCGGCACCCATGCCCAGGGCCACGCGCCCGGGCGTGCCGAATAGGTTGCCGAGCACCGGCATGTCGAAACCGACGGGGTTCTCGAACAACAGCGCCGGGCCCTGCTTGCGCAAGGTCCGGTCGCAGATTTCGGTCATTTCCAGCACCGGCGATACCGGCACCGTAATGCGCTTCAGCTCGCCGCGCTGCTCTAGCTGCCGCACGAAGTCTCGCAGATCCTTGAATTCCATCGCCCAGGTCACACTACAAAAGAGGCGCCTAGCTTACCTGCTATCGCTCGCCTGTGCGCAACCCCTCGGCGCATGCCAGCAACCGCTGCACCACGGTACGCGGCGGGTGCGCCCGCGTGGCCAGCCCGAGCACGGCCCGTGGGCGCTCCAATGCAAGGGCACGGAAAGCCAGCCCTGGCCGCTGCATGCGCTGCATGGACGCCGGGACGATCGCTACCCCCATGCCGGCGGACACCAGGTTGACGGCCGACGACACCTGCGGGGCCTGCTGATGGATCAGGGGGTTGAATCCGCGGGCACGGCACTCGGCCACGATGTCGGCGCTCAGCCCATGGCCTGACTGACGTGCGTAGAGCACGAAGCGCTCGTGACGGAGATCCTCCAGGGACACGCCGTCACGTCGCGCCAGGGCATGACTGCTGGGCAGCACCACCATGAGCGGTTCTTCGCTGAGAATGTGAAAGGCCAAGTCATCCGTGTCGGCAAAAGGAGGCCGGACGATGGCGGCATCCAGCTCCCCTTGGCTCAATCGTCGGAGCAGCGTTTCGCTGTCATCTTCGAGCAGCGTGAGGCCGACGTCGGGGCAGGCCTGCTGATAACGGCTGATCAGCTGAGTGACCGCTTCGTTGAACGACGCCGACTCGGTGAACCCCAGGACCAACGTGCCAAGCTCGCCATTGGCCGCCCTTACCGCTTTCTGTTTCGCCTGCTCGACGCGCGCCAGAATGTCCAGCGCCGACGTGAGGAACACGGCACCTGCGTCACTGAGCACCACGCCACGCCCCTGGCGCAAGAACAAGGGCGTGCCGACCTCTTGCTCCAGCGCACGTATCTGCTGCCCCAGCGGAGGCTGGGCGATGTGTAACGCCTGCGCAGCCTTGGTGAAGCTCTGGGCCTGGGCCGTGGCGACGAAATAACGCAGATGGCGAAGCTCCATGGAACCTTTTACATCCTAATCAAGAATTTTTTAAATATTAGACATCCTCGATGAGGCCCGCCAAGCTTTTCCCTCCTTCCCAAGAGCAAGAGGCAGAGGCCGTCATGACCGTCACCGCACAGCTGCGCAAACACCTCGCTAGCGGTACCAGCCTGGTCGCACCGGGCGCCTACGACGGGCTCTCCTCCCGCCTGGTCGAGCTGGCCGGGTTCCAGGCCGTCTACGCCAGCGGCGGTGCCATCGCGCGTTCCACGGCGTTGCCGGACATCGGCCTGCTGAGCTTCAGCGAAGTGCTCGAGCGCATCGAGAAGATCGTCGACGCCACTACACTGCCAGTGATCGCGGACGCCGATACCGGCTTTGGGGGAGGTCCCAACGTCGAGCGCACCGTGCGTGCCTTCGAGCGCATCGGCGTGGCCGCCTTGCACCTGGAAGACCAGGTCTTTCCCAAGCGCTGCGGGCACCTCAACGACAAGACACTGATCGCCGCGTCGGAAATGTGCACCAAGATCCGGATCGCGCGCCATGCGCTGCGGGATCCGGACTTCGTCCTGATCGCCCGTACCGATGCGATTGCCGTCGAAGGCTTCGACGCTGCACTGGATCGTGCAGAGGCCTACATCGAAGCGGGCGCCGACATGATCTTCGTGGAGGCTCCGGAAACCCTGGCGCAGATCGAGACGATCGCGCGGCGCCTACCCGGCCCGAAACTGATGAACATGTTTCACGGCGGCAAGACCCCGATGGTGCCGGTCGAGACGCTGGCAGCATTGGGGTATCAGCTGGTGATCATCCCATCGGACCTGCAACGCGCGGCGATTCATGCCATGCAGCACACCTTGACGCAGATCATGCGCAATGGCGACAGCGCCGCGATGGCCGACCAGCTCACCAGCTTCGACGAGCGCGAAGCGATCGTGCGCACCCAGCGCTACCTGGCCCTGGAAAAAGGCTGAAACGACGCCTGCAATTTCGGATCCAATGTCTATCGTTGTGCAGTGACTATGGCTACTATCCGGCATCGCTCCTTGGTAGGGTTTGAGATGAAACACGCTAACGCGGGAAACGAGGTGGTCGCCGCCATCGAACAGGCCGCCCATGCCAAGGGGTATACCCTCGATGCCTACCAGATGGCCGCCGCAGAGCGCCTGGGCGTCCTGGCCCAGAAGCTGCTCAACCCCTCGCTGCTGATGCGGCTGGGGCATCAGATGCCACGCGGCCTCTACCTGTGGGGCCCGGTGGGCCGCGGCAAGAGCTTCGTGCTGGACACGTTCTTCGCGGCCATACCCTTGGCGCAGAAGCGTCGCATCCACTTCCATGCGTTCTTTCGCGAGTTCCACCAGCGGATGTTCGAGCACGCCGCCACCCAGAATGCCATCGAAACGGCGCTGGACAGCCTGCTCGGCGACTGTCGCCTGCTGTGCTTCGACGAATTCCACCTGCATGACATTGGCGACGCCATGCTCGTCAGTCGCCTGTTCAAGGCCCTGCTCAACCGCCGGTGCGTGATGGTCGTGACGTCCAACTATCCACCTCAAGGGTTGTTGCCGAATCCGCTGTACCACGAGCGCTTCCTGCCGACCATCCAGCTGATCGAACAGCACATGGACGTCCAGTCCGTCGCAGGCGAGCTGGACTATCGGGCCTCCAGCGACGCCTCGGCGGATGCCTTCAACCAGGGCGCCTTCGTGTACCCCGGCACCGCACGACAAAGGCAGCAACTCGGTCTGCCTGCCGAGCGGTCGACGACCGGGCCACTGACCGTCAACCACCGTGTGCTCGAGGGCCTGGTCCTGGATGAGGACACGGTGTACTTCCGGTTCGCGGACCTGTGCGAAGCGGATTCGGCGACCATCGATTATTTGGCCTTGGTCGATCGGTACGCGCGCTGGGTGCTCGATGCCGTGCCCAGGTTATCGACGGCCAGTGCAGCCGGGCAACAGCGTTTCCTGAACGTGATCGACGTGCTGTACGACAGGCGGGCCACGTTGTTTCTGATCAGCGAGCTGCCTTTCGACCAGATGATGGATGCCTGTGAAGCCGGCGACCTGGCGCGTACGCGCAGCCGCGTGAGCCAGCTGCGAGATACCTGCCAGACTCATTCGCAAACCGCGGGCGGAGCGGCAGCGGTGTGCGACTAAAGGTGGATCCAATCCCTGTTGCGTCCGGGCACACCCTTCTTTAGGATCCAAAAACGAATTATCCACATAACAAGAAAGGATTCGTGTGATGAACGATGGGCTGACCATTGGATGGGCTCCCTATGCCCTGATCTTCGCTACCCTGCTGTGCGCCTACGTGATTTTCGGCATCGCCGGGTTCGGCACGGCGCTGGTAGCGAGCCCGGTACTGGCACTGTTTCTACCCGTCGCCAAGATCGTCCCGCTGCTGGCGCTGATGGACCTGTTCGCGGCGCTGGTGAATGTGAGCCGTGACGGCCGCAACGCCGACTGGGGCGAACTGCGACGGTTGGTCCCCATGATGATCCTGGGCAGTCTGGTCGGTGCGGCCATTCTTCTGGCCACGCGTCCGGAATACCTGCTGCCGGCCCTGGGCGTCTTCGTCGTCTGCTACGCGCTGTATTCGCTCAGCGGACTCAAGCCACAGCGCCACTTCAGTGCAGCGGCGGCCTACCCCTTCGGCTCGATCGGCGGTGTGTTCAGTGCCTTGTTCGGCAGCGGCGGGTTCATCTACGCGATCTACCTCAGCGGCCGGATTCCGACCAAGGATGCCATGCGCATCACCCAGACCACGCTCATCGGCCTGAGTACGCTGACCCGCGTGGTGCTGTTCGCACTCGCCGGGGTCTACCTCGACACCAGTCTGCTGTGGCTGGCGCTCTTCCTTGCGCCCGGCATGCTGATCGGCGTCACCGTCGGACGTCGCATCACGCTGAACATGTCGCGAGAACAGTTCCTCAAGGTGATCAACGTCGTGGTGCTCGTCTCCGGCATCGCCTTGATCGCACGTTATTACGCTTGACGGGTGGCCCCTTCAGGGGCCGCTTCAGACCACGACTTTCCCACAACAACAACAAGGAAGTTCTGATGGACGCTGGTGCGCATAACGAAATGATGACAGGGGCTCAGTTTCTGGACAGCCTCGACGATGGACGCGAGGTGCATATCTATGGCGAGCGGGTGAAGAACGTCTGCGAGCACCCGGCCTTCCGCAACAGCGCCTACTCGCTGTCGCGCTTGTACGACGCGCTGCATGATCCCGCCACGCAGACCCTGATGACGGACATCGACCCGGACGGCTATCGAACGCACCGCTACTTCATGCCGTCGCGTTCTTCCGCCGACCTGCTCAAGGCACGCGACGCCATCGCTCACTGGTCGCGCCTGTCCTATGGGTTCATGGGCCGTACGCCGGATTACAAGGCCGGCTTCACGGCCACCCTGCGTTCCGACCCACACCTCTATGCACCGTTTCACGACAACGCCCTGGCGTGGTACCGAAAAAGCGCCCGGCAGGTGATGTTCCTCAACCATGTCCTGGTCAACCCACCCATCGGGCGGGCACGCAGCGTGGCGGAAATGCGCGACATCTACCTGCACGTGGAAAAGGAAACGGACGCCGGCATCATCGTGCGCGGCGTGAAGATGGTGGCCACCAGCGCGGCCTTGTCCAACGCCACCTTCGTGGCGCAGAACAGCGCCACGCAGTACCGGGCAGGCGCCGAAGAAGACTTCGCCCTGTGCTTCATTCTGCCGATGAATGCGCCCAACCTGAAGATCATGTGCCGCCGCTCCTATGAAGCCGCGGCCTTGAGCCCGTTCGACAACCCGCTGTCCAGCCGCTTCGACGAGAACGATTCGGTGCTGATCTTCGACGGCGTGCTGGTGCCGTGGGAAAACGTCCTGATCTACCGAGACGTCGAGCGGGCACGCAGTTTCTACGCCGCGTCAGGCTTCCTGAACCGCTACCCGTTGCAATCCGGTACCCGCCTGGCCGTCAAGATGGATTTCATCTGCGGGCTGCTGGCCAAGGTCCTGGCGTCCAACGGCTCCTCGGAGTTCCGAGGCGTGCGCACGCGGCTGGCGGACATCGTGGCCCTGCGCAACATGCTGTGGACGTTGACCGAAAACCTGTGCCAATCGCCCGAGGTCCGGCAGGACGGCTCGGTCGTGCCACGGCTCGAGGCGGCCGCCACCGTGCGCTACTTCGGCACCCAGATGATGAGTCAGCTCAAGCCGGTCTTCAACACGATCCTTGGTGGCTCGCCGATCATGCAGGTGTCCAGCTGGCTGGACATGGCCGACCCCCAGACCCGTCCGCTGATCGATGACTACTACCAGGGCACGAACCAGACGGCTTCCGAGCGCATGAAGCTGATCAAGCTGCTGTGGGACGCACTGGGCAGTGAGTTCGCCGGCCGCCATGAACTCTACGAGAACAATTACGCCGGCAACAACGAGCAGGTTCGTCTGGACATGCTGCGCCATTGCGAAACCGCTGGTGTGATGGACCAGTGCACGTCCCTGGTCGACCAGTGCCTGGGTGACTACGACGAGACTGGCTGGGCAGCGCCAGGCTGGCGGTTCGAACCGCGCCACCCCGAAATCCGCTGATCGTTGATCCGTGAAAACGATGCCCTCGGGCATCGACGGCCTTTCTTTGCCTGAAAAACAGGAGATACCGATGGTCTACACCGGTGAATGGAATCGTGACGAAGTCGACTACAAGGCGCTGGCGGGGCAATGGCATGTGCTGTGCCGCAGCGAGGATGTCGGTGCGCAGCAACCGCTGGCCGCCAAGCTGCTGGGCGAAGACCTGGTGCTGTGGCGAGACGAAGCAGGCCAGGTCCATGCCTGGAAAGACTACTGCGGCCATCGCGGCGCACGCCTGTCACTGGGCTGCGTCAAGCAAGGCGAAATCGAGTGCCCCTACCATGGCTGGCGCTACAACGCCCAGGGGCAGTGCACACGGGTACCCGCCCACCCGGAGCGCAGCGGGCCGGCCTCGCACCGCCTGGTGTACCGGCATCATGCGCAGGAGCGCTACGGCTACGTGTGGGTCAGCCTGGAAGCACCTCAGCGGCCCTTGCCCGAGCTGCCGCAGTGGGAGGACGACAGTTATCGGAAGGTCTACGCCGGTCCTTACCACTACAAGGCCAACGCGCTGCGGTCGCTGGAGAACTTCATCGACGCTTCGCACTTCCCCTTCGTCCATGCTCACCTCAACGGCCTGCCGGACGCACCGGAACCGCTGAAGAAGTACAGCGTGCACGAGGACGAGCGTGGCCTGCATTCGTCGGAGATCACCGTGTTCCAGCCCTTCGGCGATCACCGTGGCATACCGGTCAACGCTCGCTACACCTACTCGGTGCTCAACCCCACCACCGCCTACTTCATGAAGAAGACCGGCGAAACCGAACGTTTCTGCACGTTCTTCAACGCCACACCGGTGGATGAGGCCGAGTGCATCATCTGGCTGATCGTGGCCATCAACTTCGGCCCCGAGCTGACCCTCGAGCAGATCCTCGCCCGTCAGAACACCGTGTTCGAACAGGACCGGCGCATCGTCGAGTCCCAGCGTCCCGCCCGCCTGCCACTGGACCCCCGTGCGGAAATGCACGTGGTCAGCGACCGCATGGGCCTTGAATACCGCCGCTGGATCCAGACCCTGGGCCAGCGTGCGATCCATCAGAAGCAGGACTCCACCATCGCAACGGTTTCCCTTTGACAAGGAGTGTCCTCATGACCCCGAACGCTTTGCACATGCTGGCCACGCGAGAATCCAATGCCCGTACGTACGCCAGGAACATTCCAAGAATCCTGAGCCACGGCCAGGGTGCCGAAGTCATCGACAGCGAAGGTCGGCATTACCTGGACTGCCTGGCCTGCGCAGGCGCGCTGCCCCTGGGCCATAACCACCCGTTCGTTCGCGACCGGGTGATCGCCTTTCTTCAATCGGGGCAGTTGCAGCAGGCGCTGGACATCGCCACCCCCGCCAAAGTCGATTTCATCGAGGAACTGTACCGCGCGCTTCCCGCCGAATTCGCCGCCAGCGCCCGCTTCCAGCTCTGCGGCCCTACGGGCGCGGATGCCGCCGAGGCGGCCCTCAAGCTGTTCAAGACCGCCACCGGACGGCGTCCGGTCATCGTGTTCCAGGGTGCCTACCATGGGATGACCCACGGGACGCTGGGCATGATGGGCAACCTGGCGCCCAAGCAGGCGATCAGTGGGTTGCCCGGCGAAGTGCAGTTTGTGCCCTATCCGTATGCCTTCCGCAGTTCGTTCGGCACGGGCATGGACGCGGCGGACACCGATACGTTGAGCCTGGCGTGCCTGGACAACCTGCTCAGCGACCCTGAAAGCGGCGTGGGCAAGCCGGCCATGGTGTTGCTCGAAGCCATTCAGGGCGAGGGGGGCTGCATTCCCGCCAGTGCCCAGTGGCTGCGTCAGGTACGCGAAATCACCACGCGCCATCAGGTCCCGCTGGTGATCGACGAGATCCAGAGCGGGATTGGCCGCAGTGGCGACATGTTCGCCTTCGAACACGCCGGCATCACCCCGGATGCCATCCTGCTCTCCAAGGCCATCGGCGGTGGCTATCCCCTGTCGGTACTGGTCTATCTGGAGCAGTACGACCTGTGGAAACCCGGCGCGCATGCCGGCACCTTCCGGGGTAACCAGATCGCGCTGGTCAGCGGCGCCGCTACCCTGGAGTACATTCGCCAGGAGGGTCTGCTCGAGCATGTGCGTCAGGTAGGCGCTCAACTGCGCGAAGGCCTGCTTCGGCTCCAGCAGCAGCATGCCTGCATCGGCGATGTCCGGGGGCGCGGCCTGATGCTGGGCATGGAACTGGTCGACCCGGAAGGTGCGCTGGATGCCCAAGGTCATCGCCTGGCTGCCGGCGAACTGGCCACACAGGTGAAGCGGGCCTGCCTGGACGAGGGCCTGCTCATCGAGACAGGCGGGCGGCACGGTGCGGTGCTGCGGTTCCTGCCGCCGCTGGTGATCACCTGCGCACAGGTGGAGCAGATCCTGCAGCGCCTCGGCCGCGCCCTGCAGCGCACGCGGGCTCATGCGCCGCAGGTGGTCCCGACACTGGAGGCGCAGGCATGAACCGGACCTCGTCTATCGTCGACGTACTGGGCATCGGTTTCGGTCCAGCCAACCTGGCGCTGGCCATCGCGCTCGAAGAACTGGCGCCTCATCTGGACGTGGCATTTCTGGAACGCCGCCTGGGACCACTCTGGCAACCCAACATGCTACTGCCCGGCTCGGACATCCAGAACCATCCGTTGCGTGACCTGGTGACGCCGCGCAATCCACGCAGCCGCTATGGCTTCACCAACTTTCTCTTCGAGCAAGGCCGTCTCTACGAGCACCTGAACCTGCCGCTTCATTATCCGCTGCGCGAGGAGTATGCCCAGTACGTCACCTGGGTCGCCGGCTTCTTCGCCGACCGCGTGCAGTATGGCTGCGAGGCGCAGAGCGTGGCGTTGGTCGACGACGCCGGGGATGGGCGCCACTACCAGGTCACCTGCACCGACGGCCGTGTCCTGCGCGCACGTGCCCTGGTCCTTGCACCTGGACGCACGCCGCATGTACCGGCGCCGTTTGCCGGGATCAGCGACGCCCGTATTCGCCACCTGAACGACTACCTGCCGGCACTGGCCGAAAGCATCGCGGCGACGGGCGGCCAGTCCCGGGTGGCGGTGATCGGTGGCAGCCAGAGCGCTGTGGAAATCCTGCTCCATGCCAGCGACCAGTCGGGCGTCCGGGACGTGGTGGGCTTCACACGCAACTTCGGCTACCGGCAAAAAGACACCAGTCCGTTCTCCGATGAGGTCTACTTTCCCGCCTTCGTCGACACGTTCTATCGCGCGGACCCCGACCAGAAGGCGCGGTTGCGCCGCGAGCTGGTGCACACCAACTATTCGGCGGCCGATATCGACGTCCTCAACCAGTTGTACGTGCGGCGTTATGAGCAGTCCTTGCGCGGAGAAAGCCGGCTGCAGTTGCGCACGTGCGAGGAGATCCAGGCCTGTCGACCGTCGGCCGCCCAGGTGGAAATAGAAAGCCGGCACGCCCTCGAAGGCCGTCATCATCGTCAAGGGTTCGACCTGGTCATCCTGGCCACGGGTTTTCTCGACCTTGGGCAAGGCGAACGGCAGGAGCCTGTGCCACCGCTACTGGCGGCGTTGGTCGGCGAGCATGCGCGCGAGGGGCTGTCGGTCCAGCGCGACTACCGTATCGAGCTGGGGCACGCCTTGCCGATCTACCTGAATGGCCTGTGCGAGTCCACGCATGGGATGGGCGATGCCGGCTCCTTCAGTTTGCTGGCGCTGCGCGCCCAGTCCATCGTCGAGTCGCTGACCGCAGGCCTGGCAGCTTCAGAGCCCGTCGATCATGCATAGCCCCGGTTTGCGCGACCTGCTGATGGCGCCCTCCTGCTGGCAGGCCCAGCTGACCTGCCGCCAGATCCACACCGCGCCCTTGCCGCTGGAAACCGATGTCGCCGTCATCGGTGCCGGCCTTGGCGGCCTGGCCGCCGCGCAGCGGGCGCTCGAGGCCGGGCTGTCCGTCACGGTACTGGAGGCGAACCAGGTCGGCAGCGGCGGCAGCGGGCGAAATTCAGGTTTCGTGGTCCCCGTCCCTGCTCGTCACACGCCAGACTCATTGAGTCGATGCGCAGGCAGTGGCACCGGCGCATTGATGGCGGCGCTTCAAGAGGCCGTTCATGACGTGTTCGAGCAGGTGCCGAGCACGCCTCGGCGGGGTTGGCTGCAACCGTTCACGTCGGCGGCGTCCACCCAGGCACGGACGCTGGCCACCGGTTGGCGCGCCCTGGGCGTGGAGGTCGCCGTGCTCGAAGGCGAGGCCTTGGCGCACGCGATCGGCACCTCTCGCTACACGACGGCCCTGCACTTTCCAGGCGGCGGCGCCATCGACCCCATGGCCCTGCTGCAACAGCTGACCCATGGGATCTATCACCAGGGTGGCTCGATCATCGAGCACTGCCCGGTCGAACGGATCACCCCCAAGGGCCCTGGGTTCACCTTGGAGACGCCAGCAGGCTGCTTGAATGCACGTCGTGTCTTCATCGCCGGCAATGCCTACGGCACCGGCGCCAGCCGGATGACCCGTCGCACCGTAGGGCCGCTTTCGCTCACCTTGGCCACCTTCACCCTGCCACGCCCTGCCGCATCCAGCCCGCTGCCTTTTTCCGACACGCACAAGGACATGTGGTTTGCACGCTGGCTGGACGCCCGTACGGTCCTGACCGGGTGTTTCGCCCTTCCGCTGCAGCGCTCGCCGAAAGCCTGCAGCGATCTGTTGCAGGCGCGCCTGGAGGGTCTGTATGGCCACCGCCCCGCGGCACCGCGCCAACAGTGGGCCGGTTGGGTGGGGTTGACGCCTGATGGCCTGCCCAAGGTCCACGACGACAGGGGACGGATCCTCAGCTGGAGTGGCTGCAACGGCCGCGGTATCGCCCTGTCGCTGATGATGGGCCGAACCCTGATGGACCAGCTGTGCGGGCTGTCCGGGCCACGCCTTCCCCTGGCCGGGCCGGGCTGGCAACCAGGCAACGTGCTGGCCTGGCTGGCGCAGGCCGTCATCGCTCGAGACCGTTACCGACAACGCCGCGCCCTGCTGGCGTCCTGAGTCCCCTTTTCTGCCTGAGAGTCCACCATGAGCGCCTGTCCCTTTCATTATTCGCAGTACCGCGCCACCTCACCTGAACTGATCGATCGCTTCATCGACGCTTTCCCCTTGGCGATTCTCACCTCGCACGCAGAGGGACGTTTCTGTTCCAGCCACATTCCCCTGCTGCGCCAGGCGGACGGTTCGCTGTTCGGTCATGTGGACGGGGGCAACCCCCAGTTTCGTGGACAGGACGAAGTCCATTGCCAGATCATCTTCATGGGGCCGTCTGCCTACATCCCGCCTGAGGCGTATGTCTCCTCGCAGCTACCGACCTGGAATTACCTCGCCGTGCACATGCAGGCCACCGTCCGCGTGTCCGAGAACGCCCACCAGAACCTCGAGATCCTGAAACAGACAGCGCAGCGACTGGCAACCAGCGAGCGGAGCTACCACGTCGATCCTGCCGATCCCAGGGTGCTGAAGAACCTGCCCCATATCCTCGGCCTGAGCATTCACCCGCTTTGCGTGGAGGGGCGCTTCAAGCTGTCCCAGGACAAGACCGCGCCCGACGCTTTGGCTGCGCTGAACCATCTGCTGTCCCAAGGCCTCGACAGGCACCATGACTTGCTGGCCGACCTGCTGACCCCTGCCCCCTTGCATCCCATTGAGGCCTGACCATGCCCATCGTGCGTATAGAAGACCCCGTACAGCGAACGCCTGAAACACGTCAGGCGGTCATCGAGACGGTTTACCGTTGCCTGCGACACGTCTTCAAGGTGAGCGACGAGGAGCTGCAAGCGCGTTATCACACCTACGCCCCTCAGGACTTTCGCAGCCCAGGGGACTGCGAGGCCTTCATTCAGGTCGAGATCACCGTCTTCAAAGGGCGCACCCTGGAAACCAAGCGTCGGTTGTACCAGGCCCTCAGCCAGGCGTTGTCGGAGCAGCTTCACCTGCCGATGGAGGCGGTGCTGATCCTGCTCGACGAGCGTGAGGGTGAGAACTGGGGCATGCGCGGCGGCATACCCGCCTGCGAGATCGACTTCGGGTATGCCATCGACATCTAGTCTCGAGACGACCCTGGCTGGAGCGGCAAACAGAAACGGCGCCCGAAGGCGCCGTTTCTGTGCGAAGCGCTTGTTACTTGCGCTTCATCGACAAGAAGAACTCGTCGTTGGTCTTGGTCTGCTTGAGCTTGTCGACCAGGAACTCGACGGCAGCGATCTCGTCCATCGGGTGCAGCAGCTTGCGCAGGATCCACATGCGCTGCAGTTCGTCGTCTGCAGTCAACAGCTCTTCGCGACGGGTACCGGAGCGATTGATGTTGATGGCCGGGAACACACGCTTCTCGGCGATGCGGCGATCCAGCGGCAGCTCCATGTTGCCGGTGCCCTTGAATTCCTCGTAGATCACTTCGTCCATCTTCGAGCCGGTCTCGACCAGCGCGGTGGCGATGATGGTCAGCGAGCCGCCTTCCTCGATGTTACGCGCGGCGCCGAAGAAACGCTTGGGCTTCTCCAGGGCATGGGCGTCCACACCACCGGTCAGCACCTTGCCCGAGCTCGGGATGACGGTGTTGTAGGCACGGGCCAGACGGGTGATGGAGTCGAGCAGGATGACCACGTCCTTCTTGTGCTCGACCAGGCGCTTGGCCTTCTCGATCACCATCTCGGCGACCTGCACGTGACGGGTCGGCGGCTCATCGAAGGTGGAGGCGACCACTTCGCCACGAACGGTACGCTGCATCTCGGTCACTTCTTCCGGGCGCTCGTCGATCAGCAGAACGATCAGGTGGCACTCGGGGTTGTTGCGCGTGATGTTGGCAGCGATGTTCTGCAGCATGATGGTCTTGCCCGCCTTCGGCGGGGCGACGATCAGGCCACGCTGGCCCTTGCCGATCGGCGCGCACAGGTCGATCACGCGGCCGGTGAGGTCTTCGGTGGAGCCGTTGCCGGCTTCCATCTTCAGGCGCTGGTTCGGGAACAGTGGGGTCAGGTTCTCGAACAGGATCTTGTTCTTGGCGTTTTCCGGGCGGTCGAAGTTGATGGTGTCGACCTTCAGCAGCGCGAAGTAGCGCTCGCCTTCTTTCGGTGGGCGGATCTTGCCCACGATGGTGTCGCCGGTGCGCAGGTTGAAACGGCGGATCTGGCTGGGCGAGACATAGATGTCGTCCGGGCCGGCCAGGTACGACGCATCGGCGGAACGCAGGAAACCGAAACCATCCTGGAGAATCTCCAGCACGCCGTCACCCGAGATCTCTTCGCCGCTCTTCGCGTGTTTTTTCAGCAGGGAAAAAATCACGTCCTGCTTGCGCGAACGGGCCATGTTTTCGATGCCCATCTGTTCGGCCATTTCCAGCAGGTCGGTAATCGGCTTTTGCTTGAGTTCAGTCAGGTTCATAAGGGGAGTGACGTAATCATGTAAGAAGGGAGGATTAAGCTTCTGGCTTAATGAAGCCGCGCCGCAAGAAGGCGACAGGATCGCGTACTGATTCGAATTGGGGGTGCATCGGCGACGGCGTGCAGAGGGCACTGGAGAAACAGTGCGAGGCCGAATGTATCACTTGCTTTTTTCGACGTCTAGTGATTTGCAAAAGAAAAGCCCCGGAAATCCGGGGCTTTTTCGTCGCTCGTGCCAGCCTTACAGGTTGGCGTCGAGGAACGCTGCCAGCTGCGACTTGGACAGTGCACCCACCTTGGTGGCCTCGACGTTGCCGTTCTTGAACAGCATCAGGGTCGGGATGCCACGCACGCCGTGCTTGGCCGGGGTTTCCTGGTTTTCGTCGATGTTCAGCTTGGCGACGGTCAGCTTGCCTTCGTAGGTGGAGGCGATGTCGTCCAGCACGGGAGCGATCATCTTGCAGGGGCCGCACCATTCGGCCCAGTAGTCGACCAGTACCGGACCTTCGGCCTTCAGCACTTCAGCTTCGAAGGTGGCATCGGTGACGTGTTTGATCAGATCGCTCATGGATAGCTCCATATCATAGGCAAGAAAACATGACCCATCATAGCCGCACCGGCGCGCTACAGGAAGCTGCGGGCGATTGGCTGTCACTATGGCAACGCTTGAGCGTTTCAATCGGCCTCCTCGTGCAGGCTCATCGGGTGCCATGTCGCTGCCTCCCCTCAACGCAGATCACGCCGCGCGTTGGCGCGCGCCGTGGATCGTGGCACGATTGCCAGGTAATCGACCGAGAACCTCGAGATCATGCCGCATACCAAAGCGAAGAACCTGTCCCTGATCGCCGCCATCGACCTTGGCTCCAACAGCTTCCACATGGTCGTGGCCAAGGCCCACCTCACCGAGATCCGCATTCTCGAGCGACAGGGCGAGAAGGTTCAGCTGGCCGCCGGCATCGGCGAGGATCGCCTGCTCAGCGAAGAAGCCATGCAGCGCGGCCTGGACTGCCTCAAGCGGTTCGCCCAACTGATCAACGGCCTGCCCGACGGCGCCGTCAGGATCGTCGGCACCAACGCCTTGCGCGAGGCCCGCAACCGGGCCGAGTTCATCCACCGCGCCGAGGCCATCCTCGGCCATCCCGTGGAAGTGATCTCCGGCCGCGAAGAAGCGCGGCTGATCTACCTGGGCGTGTCGCATACCCTCGCCGATACCCCCGGCAAGCGCCTGGTCGCCGACATCGGCGGCGGCAGCACCGAGTTCATCATCGGCCAGCGGTTCGAACCCTTGCTGCGCGAAAGCCTGCAGATGGGCTGTGTGAGCTTCACGCAGCGTTACTTCCGCGATGGCAAGATCACCCCGGCGCGTTACGCCCAAGCCTACACGGCCGCGCGCCTGGAACTGATGAGCATCGAGCATGGCCTGCACCGGCTGGGCTGGGACGAAGCCATCGGGTCGTCCGGCACCATCCGTGCCATCGGCGCGGCCATCAAGGCCGGCGGTCAAGGGTCTGGCGAGGTCAACGCAGCGGGCCTGGCCTGGCTCAAGCGCAAGCTGTTCAAGCTCGGCGAAACCGACAAGATCGACTTCGACGGGGTCAAGCCGGACCGTCGCGCCATCTTCCCGGCCGGGCTGGCGATCCTCGAAGCCATCTTCGATGCGCTGGAGCTGCAGCAGATGACCCACTGCGACGGTGCGCTGCGTGAAGGCGTGCTGTACGACCTGCTGGGCCGCCATCACCACGAGGACGTGCGCGAGCGTACCCTCAGCTCGCTGATGGAGCGCTACCACGCCGATCGACAGCAAGCCGAGCGCGTCGAGCGCAAGGCCTTGCATGCCTTCGACCAGGTGGCTGCCGCCTGGGGCCTGGAGGAAGGCAACTGGCGCGACCTGCTGAGCTGGGCGGCCAAGGTGCACGAGATCGGGCTGGACATCGCGCACTACCACTACCACAAACACGGCGCCTACCTGATCGAGCACTCCGACCTGGCCGGTTTCTCGCGCGAGGACCAGCAGATGCTGGCGCTGCTGGTGCGCGGCCATCGGCGCAACATCCCCAAGGACCGCTTCGCGGAGTTCGGCGAGGAAGGCGAGACCTTGATCCGCCTGTGCGTGCTGCTGCGCTTCGCCATCCTCTTCCACCACATCCGTGGCACCCAGCAGATGCCCAAGGTCGAACTGCATCCAGGGCATGACCGGCTGGAGGTGGTGTTCCCGGAGGGCTGGCTGGAGCAGAACCAGCTGACCCAGGCCGACTTCGCCAACGAGGCGCAGTGGCTGGCCCGGGTCGGTTTCGTCCTCAGCGTACGCTGAGCACCGGGTTGCTCAGGCGCTCGAGCAGGGTGGCCTGGGCATTGCGCGGGTTCTGGTTGCCGGTGGGCGTGCTGCGCACGTAGCGCCCATCGGGCTGCAGGATCCAGGCGTGGGTGTTGTCGGTCAGGTAGCTGTCCAGCTCCTTCTTGACGCGCATGATCAGCTTCTTGCCTTCGACCGGGAAGCAGGTCTCCACGCGCTTGTCGAGGTTACGTTCCATCCAGTCGGCGCTGGAGAGGAACATCTGCTCCTCGCCGCCATTGAGGAAATAGAACACCCGCGTGTGCTCCAGGAAGCGACCGACGATCGAGCGCACCTGGATGTTGTGCGACACCCCTGGGATGCCCGGTCGCAGGCAGCACATGCCGCGCACCACCAGGTCGATGCGCACACCCGCCTGGCTGGCCTTGTACAAGGCACGGATGATCTTGGCATCGGTCAGCGAGTTGAATTTGGCGATGATGTGCGCCGGCTTGCCGTCCACCGCGAACTGGGTCTCGCGGGCGATCATGTCGAGCATGCCCTTCTTCAGGGTGAACGGCGCATGCATCAGTTTCTTCATGCGCAAGGTCTTGCCCATGCCGATCAGCTGGCTGAACAGCTTGCCCACGTCCTCGCACAGTGCATCGTCGGACGTCAGCAGGCTGTAGTCGGTGTAGAGCCGTGCGTTGCCAGCGTGGTAGTTGCCGGTGCCCAAGTGGGCGTAGCGCACGATGTCGCCCGCCTCGCGGCGCAGGATCAGCATCATCTTGGCGTGCGTCTTGAATCCGACCACGCCATAGATCACCACCGCACCCGCCGCCTGCAGACGGCTGGCCATCTGCAGGTTGGACTCCTCGTCGAAACGCGCGCGCAGTTCGATGACCGCGGTCACCTCCTTGCCATTACGCGCCGCGTCGACCAGCGCATCGACGATTTCCGAGTTGGCGCCGCTGCGGTACAGGGTCTGGCGCACCGCCAGCACGTGGGGGTCCTTGGCGGCCTGGCGCAACAGGTCGACCACAGGCGTGAAGGACTCGAAGGGGTGCATCAACAGCACGTCTTGCTTGCCGATGACGCTGAAGATGTTGTCGGCGTTCTGCAACAGCTTCGGAATGGCCGGCGTGAAGGGGGTGTACTGCAGCTCCGGGTGACTGTCCAGGCCCGTGATGCTGAACAACCGCGTGAGGTTGACCGGGCCGTTGACCTGATACAGCTCGCTCTCGCTCAAGTTGAATTGCTTGAGCAGGTAGTCGGACAAGTGCTTGGGACAGGTGTCGGCGACCTCGAGCCGTACCGCATCGCCGTAACGACGCGAGAACAGCTCGCCGCGCAAGGCACGCGCCAGGTCCTCGACGTCCTCGGAGTCCAATGCCAGGTCGGCGTTGCGGGTCAGCCGGAACTGGTAGCAGCCCTTGACCTTCATGCCCTGGAACAGGTCGTCGGCGTGCGCATGGATCATCGACGACAGGAACACATGGTTGGCACCCGGTCCACCGACCTCTTCCGGCACACGGATGACGCGCGGCAGCAGCCGAGGCGCCGGGATGATGGCCAGGCCCGAGTCGCGGCCGAAGGCGTCGACGCCCTCGAGCTCGACGATGAAGTTCAGGCTCTTGTTGACCAGCAACGGGAAAGGGTGCGTCGGGTCGAGACCGATCGGGGTAATGATCGGCGCAATCTCGTCGCGGAAATAGCGGCGCACCCAGGTCTTGAGCTTGGGTGTCCAGTAGCGTCGGCGAATGAAGCGGATCTGATGCTTTTCCAGCTCGGGCAACAGCACGTCGTTGAGGATCGCGTACTGTCGATCGACCTCCAAATGCACCAGTTCGCTAATCCGCGCCATGGCCTGATGGGGTTGCAGACCGTCGGCGCCGGCCTGCTCGCGGGCGAAGGCGATCTGTTTCTTCAGGCCGGCGACGCGGATCTCGAAGAACTCGTCCAGGTTGCTGGAAAAGATCAGCAGAAACTTCAGGCGCTCCAGCAGCGGGTACGACTCATCCAGCGCCTGCTCGAGCACGCGGATGTTGAACTGCAGCTGCGACAGCTCACGATGAATGTACAGACTGCTGTCGTCCAGCCCCGGAATGGCGATGGCCGGCGCAGGAGCCGGGGCCGGCGCCGCAACTTCCTGGAAGGCTTCGGAAGCGGGCAGGTCCGGAGGTGTCTCCACCAGCTCGGTGGGCACTGCGCGGGCTTCCTTGGGGTCGAACGGTGTCGGCACTTCGTTATTCATCAGTCGTTCCTGGAGGGCGTTACTGCCCTTTCAACAGTTGAGCGGCACGCACGGCGAAGTAGGTGAGGATGCCATCGGCACCGGCCCGCTTGAAAGCGGTCAGGGACTCGAGAATGACCGCCTCGCTCAGCCAGCCATTCTGGATGGCGGCCATGTGCATGGCGTATTCACCGCTGACCTGGTAGGCGAACACGGGCACGCGGAACTCGGTCTTGACCCGATGGACGATGTCCAGGTACGGCATGCCCGGCTTGACCATGACCATGTCGGCACCTTCGGCCAGGTCGGTCGCGACCTCGTGCAGGGCTTCGTCGCTGTTGGCCGGGTCCATCTGGTACGACGCCTTGTTGGCCTTGCCCAGGTTGGCGGCCGAACCCACCGCATCGCGGAAGGGGCCATAGTAGGCGCTGGCGTATTTGGCCGAATAGGCCATGATGCGCACGTTCACGTGCCCGGCCAGCTCCAGCGCTTCGCGAATGGCCTGCAGGCGACCGTCCATCATGTCCGAGGGCGCGACCATTTGCGCGCCAGCATCGGCATGGGACAAGGCCTGGCGTACCAGCGCATCGACGGTGATGTCGTTCTGCACATAGCCCTCGTCGTCGAGGATGCCGTCCTGGCCGTGCGTGGTGAAGGGGTCGAGCGCGACGTCAGTGATCACGCCCAGCTCCGGGAACCGGGCGCGCAGGGCACGAGTGGCGCGCTGGGCGATACCGTCAGGGTTCCAGGCTTCGGCGCCGTCGAGCGTCTTCTTCTCCAGTGGGGTGACCGGGAACAGCGCCAGCGCGGGGATACCCAACGCGACCCATTCTTCGGCCGCTTCGAGCAGCAGGTCGATCGACAGGCGCTCGACGCCCGGCATGGAGGCGATGTCTTCACGGCGGCCTTCGCCATCCAGCACGAATACCGGCAGGATCAGGTCATCGACCGTCAGTACGTTCTCGCGCATCAAACGACGGGAAAAGTCGTCCCGGCGATTGCGACGCAGGCGAGTGGCAGGGAACAGACGGTTGGCGGGGGTAAAGCTCACGGCAAACTCCTGAGCCCGCGCAGGCGGGCTAGCGCGACAGTTATAGGCGTCCATTATGACGCCTGCGTTACAGATCTGATCAACCTTGCGACCCATGGACGCAGGGATTGTCCCACGGAAGTCGTTCACGTCGAGACACATTTGGACACTTTCATGAATGCCTGCGAAGGGGTAGGCTGCGCGTTCATTTCGCCAGCACCGATGCCATGCTTCAACAATTCCTACAGGATTTTGGCTATTTTGCCTTGTTCCTCGGCACGTTCTTCGAAGGCGAGACCATCTTGGTCCTCGCAGGCTTCCTTGCGTTCCGCGGCTACATGGACATCAACCTGGTGGTGCTGACGGCCTTCTTCGGCAGCTATGCCGGCGACCAGCTGTGGTATTTCCTCGGGCGTAGCCGTGGCCGTAGCCTGCTGGCGCGCAAGCCGAGCTGGCAGGCTGCCGGCGATCGAGCGCTGGAACACATCCGGCGCCACCCGGACATCTGGGTGTTGAGCTTCCGCTTCGTCTACGGCCTGCGCACCGTCATGCCCGTGGCCATCGGCCTGTCGGGCTACCCTCCCCGTCGCTACCTGCTGCTCAACGGAATCGGCGCGGCCGTCTGGGCCATCGCCCTCGGTGCTGCGGCCTACCACTTCGGCGCCGTGCTCGAAGGCCTGCTGGGCAGTGTGAAGAAGTACGAGCTGTGGGTCTTGGGCGGCTTGCTGCTGGTGGGCATCCTGCTCTGGATACGCCGACGTTTCCGTACCGTGCGCGCCGAACGCAAGGCCACGGCCGATGCCAAGGCGGCCGCACAGGCAGCCCCTGAGAAGACGTCTTCCGACCGGCAACCCTGAGCCTGCGTCGCCCCATCGCGTCATTGCCTGCGCGTAGCTCTGGCATTGGCGCGGCGCGCCCTTCCAGGCTGCGCCGGCCGACGCACAGCGCGCTGTTTTCACCGCGCGTATCTGCCACACTACCGTCATCGATGCCTCGACCTTGGAGAAACGAGCATGCACAAGAAGATTGCGGTAGTCCTGTCAGGTTGTGGCGTCTACGACGGTGCCGAGATTCATGAAAGCGTGATCACCCTGCTGCGCCTCGATCAGCGTGGCGCGCAGGTGCAATGCTTCGCGCCCGACATCGACCAGAAGCACGTGATCAACCACCTGACGGGCGAGGAAGCGCCTGACACCCGCAACGTGCTGGTAGAGTCGGCACGCATTGCGCGTGGGCAGGTCAAGGACGTGCGCCAGGCCAGGGCCGAGGACTTCGACGGGTTGATCGTGCCAGGCGGGTTCGGGGCCGCCAAGAACCTGTCCGATTTCGCCGAACACGGCGCCGACTGCAGCGTGCAAGCCGACGTGCTGGCCTTCATCAAAGCCTTCGCCGAACAGGGCAAACCCGTGGGCTTGATGTGCATTTCGCCGGCCTTTGCGGCGAAGATCTATGGCGAGGGCGTGCTCTGCACGATCGGCAACGATGCCCAGACCAGCGCTGCCGTCCAGCAGATGGGCGCCAGGCACCAGGACTGCGATGTGCACGACATCGTCGAGGACACGGAGCGCAAACTGGTCACTACCCCGGCCTACATGCTGGCTGAGTCGATCAGTGAGGCGGCCAGTGGCATCTACAAGCTGGTCGATCGGGTGCTGGAACTGACTCACGCGCAAGACTGGTAGCACTGCACGCAGGACGGCTGACACAGGCCGGGCGCGGAAGCGCGTCTGGCCGTGATCAATCCTGGCGTAGCAGACGCGTCAGTATCCGGTCCAGCGCATTGGCGAACGCCTGCTTCTCCCGTTCGCCATAGGGCGCTTGCCCTCCCCCGACCTGGCCCTGCTCGCGCAACTCGGTGAACAGGTTGCGCACGGCCAGGCGATCGCCCATGTTGCGCTCGTCGAACTCACGTCCACGCGGGTCCAGGGCAGCGACGCCTTTCTTGATCAGTCGATCGGCCAGCGGCACGTCGCTGCAGATCACCAGCTCACCAGGCAGGGCATGGTCGACCAGGTAGTCGTCGGCAGCGTCCATGCCACTGGGCACGACGATCAGGCGCACGCAACTCAAGGCCGGCTTGACCTGAGGCTGTCCGGCCACCATCACCACCTCCAACTTGCGCTTGAGCGCGAACTTGACGATCAGTTCCTTGGCGGCTTTCGGGCAGGCGTCGGCGTCGATCCAGATGCGCATGGGCGTGAATTCATCCTGAGGAAGGGGAGGTGCAGCAGTATGGCTCAAGGGTAGAGCCTGCTTCAAACCATGGACAAGATGAGGCTCAGTGGCGCCGAGGCTGCACTGTTCGAAGCGCGTGAGGGGTCCTGAGCCCAGCGACTGCTCAGATCAGCCCTTCCTCTTCGTCTTCCTTGATCAAGGTGGTCAGGCTCCCCAGGGCCCTGCGCGCGTGCGAACGGCTAAGCAGCTTGGCCTGCGCACCCGGTGGCAGGTCGGTGATGCTGAAGACGCCCTTGGCGGTCAGTACCTCGATCAGGTCTTCCAGCACGCGGATCATGTCCAGATCGCTCTGCTTGAGCTGCTTGAGGCTGTTCTCCACGACGTCGTCGGCGAACCAGTCCTGAATCTCGGCATGGTCCGGCGGCAGCGTCTCGGTGGATTCGGCATATGGCGCGGCTTCCACACGCAGCAGCCGGCCTTCGGCGTCGCGTTGCACGTAGAACATGGGCGTTCCCTCATCACGATGATGCTTCTTGGTAGATCGCAGCATAGGCAAAGTTCACCCACTGCGCCGGCTGGAGGCGCGAGTATGCGCTGCGCACGGCCAGAGGCAAACCCTCCGCTTCGCGGCAGCCGGTCGAGGCTGCCGCGAAGGCGTGGATCAGTTGTTATCGATCTTGATGGTCGGGTCGGCACCACTGATCAGCGAGTTGATGCTGGAGGTCGACCAGTTGACGCCTTCGAGCTTGATCGACACATCGGCATTGGCCAGGCCACCCGCTGCGTTGAGCTTGCCCTCGCTGCTGACCTGCAAGGTCGAACTGCCATCGACCGTGGTGATCTTCAGGAAGTTGTCGATGGTGCTGGCCTTCTCGCCCTGCAACAGATCACGCAGGTCGATACGGTCGCCTTCACTGGCCTTGAAGTCCTTGATCACGTCGTTGCCCGTGTCACCGGCTCTCCAGATGAAGGTGTCGGCGCCCGCGCCGCCGGTCAGGGTGTCGTTGCCCTTGCCGCCGATGAGGATGTCGTCGCCTTCGCCGCCGTCCAGCAGGTCGTTGCCGTTGCCGCCGAGCAGGATGTCGTTGCCCTTGCCGCCATACAACTTGTCGTCACCGCCCTGGCCGAACAGGATGTCGTTGCCGGTGCCACCGTTGAGGAGGTCACCCCCATCGTTGGTGCGCGAAACGTCGAACTCGTTGTAGTGCTCGGACACGTACTTGTGCATCAGCCGCGCATCCACGCCGCTGGCGTCGACGCCCAGCTTGCCGGCGACGTACCCCTGCAGCGCTTCGACACCCGTGCCGTTCACGCCGTTGAAGGTCACCAGGTCACCGAACAGGATGTCGTTGCCGTCACCTCCGCTGACCGTGTCGTTGCCCGGGGTCGTCGGCTCGGTGTGGCTGAGGATGGCATCGGCCAACTTGCTCGGGTCGATGTCGGTCTGCGGTGTCTGGTCCGAATCGTACGGCTTCAGGTCATTGGCATTGATATTGCTGTTCAGGCCGATGGCTTCGACATTGGACAGTGCCGAGAGCAATTTGAAGCTGTCCTGCGAGTTGGTCAAGGTTGCGTCGTCAGTGGAGTAACCCGTACCCGCCCGGCCTGACAACTCGTAACCACCATTGCCTTCGGCGTGGATCTCGTAGGTATAGGTATTACCGTACCGGTAGACGTACAGGATGTCGTTGCTCACAGCAACGCTCGTGTCCGAGTCCACCGCCGTCCAGCCGATGGAAACCCCCGGCTTGTAGTTGTGCGAGCTGAGGAAGCCATCCAGGGTGACCCCATTGCTCAGACCGGGGTTGGTCTGCTCATAGGCTTGGTAGAACGTAGGCTTGCCATCGGTGATGAAGTACGTCTGATTATTGCCTGTGTTGCCAGCGTTCTTCAGGTTCTGGAACCAGTTGGCCGTGGTCTTGAACGCATCCTCATAGTTGGTACCACCGCCCGATGTCATGGCCGCCAGCGCATCGTTCAGCGTTTTCAGGCCAGCGTCGTTGAGCGGTACCGAGATGCTGCTCTTGACCTGGGAGCCGAAGTCGGTGAGCAGGATATTCACGGTGCCGGACATCGAACCTTTCACACTGTCGGCCAGGGTCTTGAACACCGACGCCAGCGAAGTCTTCGCCGCGTCCACGCCCGATTGCGCCATGCTGCCCGACGTATCGACGACGAACGCCAGGTTGTAGCTCTTGCCAGGCACCACACGCAGGCCTGCCAGGTCGGCGACGACGATGTCGTTAGCGTTGCCGGCCTTGTAGCTGTCATTGCCGGTGGTCAGGTTGGCTGCCGTGTAGGTGTCGGCATAGACCGTCACCTTCAAGGTGCCTTCGTTGATGGCCGTACTGCCGCCAACGCTCTCCGAGGACATCGACGTCACCTTCACATCGAACTGACCGAAGTAGTACGCCGGTGGCTTGATGGTCAGGTTCGCCAGGTTCCAGCCAGTGACGTCCACGGCAGCCGAACCGACCGTGACGCTGTGCCCGGCGTTGTCGCTGACCACGGCGCCCGACGGAATCCCGCTGAGCTTGACGCTCAGGCTCTCGGAGCCATCGGTATCGGTCAGCGCACTGCCGATGCCCACCAGCTTGACGCTGCCGTTCTCCGGCCCTTCGTTGAGCTTGTAACCGTCGTAGTACGTCTGGCCGCTGGCGTTGGTGTGCACGTCCGACGGCGTCAACCCGGCACCGGCCATGTCGCTGAGGCTCTGGTACATCGGGATGTTGGCACGGCTCAGGTCAGTGACCGCGCCGCTGCCGACCTTGATGTTCACGTCGTAGCTGCCCGGACCCGACTGGTTGGCGTGGTACACCTCGATCGGGTAGTAGCCGCTGGTGGTCGGCGTGAAGCTACCCGAGATGCTGCCACCGCCACCCCAGGTCGCGTTGACCACGCCCTTGCCACCGATGGTGATGTACAGGCTGTCGTCCGCCACGCCGCTGAAGGCGTACACCTTGCCGGCTTCCAGGTAGATCAGGCCCGACGTTTTGGAACCGGTCTGGGCCGTCACGCTGCTGTCGGACTGCACGTTCGCCGTGGTTTCGCTGCGGCTGGCACTGCCAGAGTTGGCGAACACGGTCTTGAGCGCTTCGCCAGTGATGCCGTTGCCGTCGCTGCCAAGGCCCTTGAGGGTGGTCCAGGTTTCCTTGGTCAGGCCCAGCGAGGCGACGTTGTTGCTGGCAATGCTCAGCGTCGGCTTGTCCGCCACCGGGGCGATGTCGATCTTCATCGTCGCTTCGGTGCCGACGTTGGTCCCGTCGAACGGCTTGAACTTGACCTGCGCGTAGTCGGCCTGCTTGTTGCCGACACCCGAACCGCCATAGCCGTCGACGCCCGACTGGTTGGCCAGCGGCACGAACTTCAGGTAGCCCTTGCCGATGTCCGCCTGGCTGACCGTCTGGTTCAGCGTGACGTCCACCCAGGCCGTGCCGTTGAAGAACTTCAACGCGCCCAGGTCCGGCAGCTTGGTGATGCTCACGCTCAGGCCGGTGTTGCCATCGGCGTCCGTGACCTTGAAGTTGTCCCAGGTGAAGACGTAGTCGGTGTCCTCGACACCGGTGACTGCGCCGCCGGTGGACACCGGTGCGTTGTCGTTGTCGATGATCGTCGTGGTGATGCTGGACTTGCTGGCGTCGATCGCCAGGTTCTCGAAGCCACCCCCGGTCGCACTGGCGACCTTGACGACGAAGTTCTCCGCCCCTTCGACCAGCTGGTCGTCGATGGTCTTGATGTCGAAACCGACACTGCTGGCGTTGGCCGGGATCTTCACGGTGGTGACACCGGTATAGTCCTGGCCGTTGGTGGCCGTGCCGCTGTACGTCAGCGTGACCGTGACCTCGCTCTTCGAGGGGTTGGTCAGGTTCAGCGTGTAGTGCGCCGTCCCACCCTCGACCACCGAGGTATCGCCGCTGAGGGTCAGGCTGGTCAGGTCGCCCTGCCCGGCCGGCTCGTCGGTGACGGTAGTGGTGCGGACTTCGCCGCCCAGGGTGAGTTTCTCGAAGACCTCGCCGCCGCTGACCGAGGCCAGCTTGTTGACGATGTCCGCCTGGCCACCCACGTAGGCATCGTCCTTCGCGACGATGGTCACGGTGCCCGTGGTGCTGCCGGCAGCGACCTTGAGCAGCGTGCCGTCGGTGAGGGTGAAGGTCAGACCACTGTGGCCGCCGACAGGCAGGCCCTGGACATTGGTCAGCGTCACGGTGTAGGTGACTTGGCCACCTTCGGTGACGGTGGTCTTGTCGGCGGTCAGGGTCGCCACGACCTCGTTGATCGTGTCGCCGATCTGCACGGTGGCGCTGCTGCTGATGTCGAGGTTCTCGAACGACTTGCCGACCACGGCCGCGTCCTTGACGCTCAGGGTCAACGCACCGGCATCCTTGAACACGTCCTCGCCCTGGATAGGTGCCTTGTAGATCGCCTGGGTCTGGCCCGCGTCGATCACGACCTGCGCACCGTTGCTCAGCGTCACGGTAAGCGGCTGGTCGAGTTTCTGGCTGACCTTGACGGTGAACGAAGGCTGTTCGGCTTCGGTGACGTCGCCATTGCTGACGATGGTCACCGCGACCTTGTCGCCCTGGTTGGTGGAGCCGGTCGCGCCGCTGCCTGTCTCGTCCTTCACCGAGGTGAAGACTTCGTCCTGGCTCATCGTCAATTTTTCGAAGATGTCGCCACCGGCCACGGTCACCAGCTTGTTGACGATGGTGGCATGGCCGCCGATGAAGACGTCGTCTGGCGCGGTGACTTGAGTGGTACCCGTGGCGCTGCCTGCTGCCAGGGACACCTTGGTGCCGTCGGACAGGGTGAAGGTCAAGCCATTGTGGCCGCTGACCGGCAGCCCCTGAGCGTTGGTCAGGGTCACGGTGTAATTGAACGTGTTGCCTTCGATGACCGACGTCTTGTCGACCGTCAGGGTCGCGATCACTTCGTTGACCGTATCGCTGATCTGCACGGTAGCCGCGTCGCCCAGTTGCAGATTCTCGAAGGCCTTGCCCGTGACCGTGGCGTCCTTGATGCCAACGGTCAGGGAACCGGCGTCCTTGAAGACGTCGTCGCCCTGGATAGGCGCCTTGTACTGGACCTGGGTCTGGCCGGCAGCGATGACGACGCTGGCGCCATTGGTCAGGGTCACGGTGAGGTCGCGATCCAGCACCTGGTTGACCTTGACGGTGAAGGCCGGCGGCTGCGATTCGTCCACATCGCCATTGCTGGTGATGGTGACCAATACCTTGTCGCCCTGGTTGGTGGCGCCTGTCGTGCCCGAGCCTGGCTCGTCGGTGACGGTCGTTGTGCGGGTTTCGCCGCCCAGGGTCAGCTTCTCGAAGGTATCGCCACCGCTGACCGAGACCAGCTTGTTGACGATGTCGGCCTGGCCGCCGGTGTAGACGTCGTCCTTGGCCACGAGGGTCGCGGTGCCGGTGGTGCTGCCTGCTGGCACCTTGACCACGGTGCCGTCGGTAAGGGTGAAGGTCAGGCCGTTGTGACCAGACACTGGCAGGCCTTGGGCATTGGTCAGGGTCACCGTGTAGGTGACCTGACCGCCTTCGGTGACGGTCGTCTTGTCGGCCGTCAGCGTCGCCACGACTTCGCTGGTGGTGTCGGTGACCTGCAACGTTGCCGGTGTGGTGCTCAGTTGCAGGTTCTCGAAGCCTTTACCACCAGCGTCGACTGCGGTCTGTACACCCAGCTTCACGATCTCGCCGTCTTTGAAGACGTCGTCGCCTTGCGCTGCCAGGGTATAGGTCGCGGTCGTCGCGCCTGCTTTCACAGTAACCACCGCGCCATTGGTCAGGGTGACGCTCAGGTCACGCTCCAGCGCACGGTTGACCGTGACGGTGAAGGTCGCCGGCTGGTTCTCGTTGACGCTGGTCTGGTCGGCAGTGATGCCGACGGTCACCAGGTCGCCACCGTTCGAGGTGCCAGTACCGCCTGGGTTGCCAGGGGTGCCCGGCTCGTCGGTGACGGTCGTTGTGCGGGTTTCGCCGCCCAGGGTCAGCTTCTCGAAGGTGTCGCCACCGCTGACCGAGACCAGCTTGTTGACGATGCCGGCTTGGCCACCGGTGTAGACGTCGTCCTTGGCAGCCACAACGACGCTACCGCTGGCGTTACCGCTGGCGATCACGACTTTGCTGCCGTCGCTGAGGGTGAAGGTCAATCCACCATGGCCTGTCACCGGCAGCCCTTGGGCATTGCTGAGGGTCACGGTGTAGGTGACCTGACCGCCTTCGGTGACGGTGGTCTTGTCAGCGGTCAAGGTCGCTACGACCTCGTTGGTGGTATCGAGCACCTGCAGCGATGCCGGGGTGGTGCTGAGCTGCAGGTTCTCGAAGTCTTTGCCACCGGCATCGACAGCAGACTTCACGCCTAGCTGAACGGTTTGACCGTCTTTGAAGACGTCGTCGCCTTGGGCCGCCAGGGTGTAGGTGGCTGTCGTCGCGCCTGCCTTGACGGTGACGACACCGCCGTTGGTCAAGGTAACGTTCAGGTCGCGTTCGAGTGCGCGGTTGATCGTGACCGTGAAGGTAGCGGCCTTGTCTTCGGTAACCGATGGCTGATCGGCCGTGATGCCCACGGCAACGAGATCGCCACCGTTTGGCGTGCCGGTACTGCCAGGATTGCCTGGCGTGCCGGCCTCATCGGTGACTATGGTGCATGTACTGCCCGAGGTCGACAGCTTCTCGAAGACGTTGCCGCCCGTAATGCCGGTGATGGACTTGACGATGGTTCCCTGCCCGCCAGCGTACACGTCGTCGGCCGTAGTCAGCACATAAGTGCCGCTCGCCTTGCCCGCTTCGAGGGTGACGACACCGCCGCCTTCCAGGGTGAAGGTCATGCCCTTGTGGCCGGTGACTGGCAGGCCGTCCTTGCTGATCAGGGTCACGGTGTAGGTGATCTGACCGCCTTCGGTAACGGTGGTCTTGTCAGCGGTCAGGGTTGCGACGACTTCGTTGACCGTATCGGTGATCTGCAGCGTGGCCGGGGTGGTGCTCAGTTGTAGGTTCTCGAAGCCCTTACCACCAGCATCGACCGCGCTCTGCACGCCCAGCTTCACAGTCTCGCCGTCTTTGAAGACGTCGTCGCCTTGGGCTGCCAGGGTGTAGGTCGCCGTGGTTGCGCCCGCTTTCACGGTGACGGTATCGCCGTTGCTGAGGGTGACGTTCAGGTCACGCTCCAGCGTACGGTTGAGGGTGACGGTGAAGGTTGCAGGCTGGTTCTCGTTGACGCTGGTCTGGTCGGCGGTGATGCCGACGGTCAGCAGGTCGCCACCGTTGTTGCTGCCCGGAGTACCTGGGTTACCAGGTGTGCCCGGCTCATCGTTCACGGTCGTGGTGCGAGTTTCATCGCCGAGCGTGAGTTTTTCGAAGTTGTCGCCGCCGCTGACCGAGGCCAGCTTGTTGACGATGTCGGCTTGGCCGCCAACGTAAGCGTCGTCTTTCACCACGATAGTCGCGGTGCCGGAGGTGCTGCCGGCCGGGACCTTGACCACGGTGCCATCGGTCAGGGTGAAGGTCAGGCCGTTGTGGCCGCCGACCGGTAGACCTTGGGCATTGGTCAGGGTCACGGTGTAAGTGACCTGGCCGCCTTCGGTGACGGTGGTCTTGTCGGCCGTCAGTGTCGCCACGACTTCGCTGGTGGTGTCGGTGATTTGCAGCGTGGCCGGAGTGTTGCTCAGCTGCAGATTTTCGAAGTCCTTGCCGCCAGCGTCGACAGCGCTCTGTACACCCAGTTTGACGGTTTCGCCGTCTTTGAAGACGTCATCACCTTGCGCTGCCAGAGTATAGGTCGCCGTGGTTGCGCCTGCTTTCACGGTAACGGTATCGCCATTGCTGAGGGTGACGTTCAGGTCACGCTCCAGCGTACGGTTGATGCTGACGGTGAAGGTCGCCGGCTGATTCTCGTTGACGCTGGTCTGGTCTGCCGTGACTCCCACAGTGACAAGGTCGCCACCATTTGGCGTACTGGTGCCACCTGGATTGCCTGGCGTACCGGCCTCATCGGTGACTACGGTGCATGTACTGCCCGAGGTCGACAGCTTCTCGAAGACGTTGCCGCCCGTAATGCCGGTGATGGACTTGACGATGGTGCCCTGCCCGCCAGCGTACACGTCGTCGGCCGTAGTCAGCACATAAGTGCCGCTCGCCTTGCCCGCTTCGAGGGTGACGACACCGCCGCCTTCCAGGGTGAAGGTCATGCCTTTGTGGCCGGTGACTGGCAGGCCGTCCTTGCTGATCAGGGTCACGGTGTAGGTGATCTGACCGCCTTCGGTAACGGTGGTCTTGTCAGCGGTCAGGGTTGCGACGACTTCGTTGACCGTATCGGTGATCTGCAGCGTGGCCGGGGTGGTGCTCAGTTGTAGGTTCTCGAAGCCCTTACCACCAGCATCGACCGCGCTCTGCACGCCCAGCTTCACAGTCTCGCCGTCTTTGAAGACGTCGTCGCCTTGGGCTGCCAGGGTGTAGGTCGCCGTGGTTGCGCCCGCTTTCACGGTGACGGTATCGCCGTTGCTGAGGGTGACGTTCAGGTCACGCTCCAGCGTACGGTTGAGGGTGACGGTAAAGGTTGCCGGCTGGTTCTCGTTGACGCTGGTCTGGTCGGCGGTAATGCCGACGGTCAGCAAATCGCCACCGTTGTTGCCGCCTGGAGTACCTGGGTTGCCAGGGGTACCCGACTCGTCAGTTACATCGGTAGTGACATAGCCGGAGGTCGACAGCTTTTCGAAGACGTTGCCACCGGTGATACCGGTGATGGTCTTGACGATGGTGCCCTGCCCGCCGACGTAGACGTCGTCGGCCGTGGTCAGCACGTAGCTACCGCTTGCCTTGCCAGCCTCAATGGTAACGACGCCGCCGCCTTCCAGGGTGAAGGTCATGCCCTTGTGGCCAGTGACTGGCAGGCCGTCCTTGCTGATCAGGGTCACGGTGTAGGTGATCTGGCCGCCTTCGGTGACGGTGGTCTTGTCGGCGGTCAGCGTCGCCACAACTTCGCTGGTGGTGTCGGTTATTTGCAGCGTGGCCGGAGTGTTGCTCAGCTGCAGATTTTCGAAGTCCTTGCCGCCAGCGTCGACTGCGTCCTGCACACCCAGCTTCACGGTTTCGCCGTCTTTGAAGACGTCATCACCTTGCGCTGCCAGGGTGTAAGTCGCCGTAGTTGCGCCTGCTTTCACGGTGACGGTATCGCCGTTGCTGAGAGTAACGTTCAGGTCACGCTCCAGCGTACGGTTGATCGTGACGGTGAAGGTTGCCGGCTGGTTCTCGTTGACGCTGGTCTGGTCGGCGGTGATGCCGACGGTCAGCAGGTCGCCACCGTTGTTGCTGCCTGGAGTACCTGGGTTGCCAGGCGTGCCCGGCTCGTCGGTGACGGTCGTGGTACGAGTCTCATCGCCCAGGGTCAGTTTTTCGAAGTTATCGCCGCCGCTGACCGAGGCCAGCTTGTTGACGATGTCGGCCTGGCCGCCGGTGTACATGTCGTCATTCGCCACGATGGTCGCAGTGCCAGAGGTGCTACCGGCCGGGACCTTGACCACAGTACCGTCGGTCAAGGTGAAGGTCAGGCCGTTGTGGCCGCTGACCGGCAGGCCTTGGGCATTGGTCAAGGTCACGGTATAGGTGACTTGGCCGCCTTCAGTAACGGTGGTCTTGTCAGCGGTGAGCGTGGCCACGACTTCACTGATGGTATCGGCAATCTGCACCGTGGCAGGCCCGCTGAATTGCAGGTCTTCGAAGGTGCGTCCGTCGACAGCCGCATCCTTGACACCGACAGTCACCGAGCCAGCATCCTTGAAGACGTCGTCGCCTTGGGCATCGATGCGATAGATCGCCTCAGTCTTGCCTGCTGCGATGACGACCTTGTCGCCATTGCTCAGGGTGACGGTAAGGTCACGATCCAGCGCCTGGTTCACGCGTACGGTAAAGGCCGGCTGCTGATCTTCAGTGACATTGCCGTTGCTGACAATGGAAACAGTGACTGTATCAACGGTGTCGTTGACCGTCGTGCTGACAGGCGTTTTGTCCGGCACCACGCTTTCGAAGTTGCCGCCGGAAGTACCGACGATGCTGGTGGTGACGACCGGATTATCGGTGTAGACGTTGTTCGGAGCCGTGTAATCCACCGAAGCCGAGCTGGCACCGACCGGGATCGTGATGGTCTGGCCGTTGGCCAAGGTCACGACCAGCGGTGCTTCTGTAACCGGCGCAGTCACACTCGCGGTGTAGGTAATCACACCACCTTCGGTGACCGAAGGCGTCGCGGTCAACGTCACCGTCGAAGTGTCGATGGTATCGGTAACGTTAGTCACTGCTGGCGTGCCGCTGACGGCCAGGTTTTCGAAGTTGCCACCGGTGGCACCGGTGATGGTCGTGCTGACCGAACCTGCGTCGATGTACGGGTCATCGCCAGGCGCAGCCACGTTCACAGAACCAGAGGTCTGGCCTGCGGCGATGGTGATCACCGAGCCGTTGCTCAAGGTCACGCTAACCGGGGTCTGTGCAGCGTTGGTCAACGTCGCGGTGTAAACGATCTGGCCACCTTCGGCAACGGTCGGTGTAGCAGTCAACGCCACGGTCGTCGTGGTGCTGGTACCTGGACCGTCAGTCACGGTGGTGCTTGGCGTACCGGTAGCAACCAGCTCCTCGTAGTTGCCGCCGCTGACGTCAGTGATGCTGTTGGTCACTGGTGGATTGGTGGCATACACATTGTCCGGCGCGGTGAAGTTCACCGAGCCCGAGCTGGCGCCGACTGGGAGGGTGATGATCTGGCCGTTAGCCAGGGTCACAACCAGCGGGGCCTCGGTAACCGGAGCAGTGACGCTAGCGGTGTAGGTGATTACGCCGCCTTCGGTAACCGACGGAGTGGCCGTCAGAGTGACCGTCGAGGTGTCGATGGTGTCAGTGACGGCAGTGACTGCTGGCGTACCGCTGACGGCCAGGTTTTCGAAGTTGCCACCGGTGGCGCCGGTGATGGTCGTGCTAATCGAACCTGCGTCGATGTACGGGTCATCGCCAGGTGCCGCAACCGTGATGCTGCCGGCAGTCTGGCCGGCTGCGATGGTGATCACCGAGCCGTTGCTCAGCGTCACGCTCACTGGCGTCTGCGCAGCATTGGTCAGCGTTGCGGTGTAGACGATCTGGCCGCCTTCGGCCACGGTCGGTATAGCAGTCAACGCCACGGTCGTCGTGGTGCTGGTACCTGGACCGTCAGTCACGGTAGTGCTTGGCGTACCGGTAGCAACCAGCTCCTCATAGTTGCCGCCGCTGACGTCAGTGATGCTGTTGGTCACAGGCGGATTGGTGGCGTATACGTTGTCCGGCGCGGTGAAGTTCACCGAGCCCGAGCTGGCGCCGACTGGGATTGTGATGGTCTGGCCGTTGGCCAGAGTCACAACCAGCGGGGCTTCTGTAACCGGCGCAGTCACACTCGCGGTGTAGGTAATCACACCACCTTCGGTGACCGAAGGCGTGGCCGTCAGCGTTACGGTGCTGGTATCGATGGTATCGGTAACCGAGGTCACCGCCGGGATAGAGCTGACTGCCAAGTTCTCGAAGTTGCCGCCGGTAGCACCGGTGATGGTCGTGCTGACCGAACCTGCATCAATGTACGGGTCATCGCCAGGTGCAGCCACGTTCACCGAACCGAAAGTCTGGCCGGCTGCGATGGTGATCACCGAGCCGTTGCTCAGGGTCACGCTAACCGGGGTCTGTGCAGCGTTGGTCAACGTCGCGGTGTAGACGATCTGACCACCCTCGGCCACGGTTGGCGTGGCGCTCAGGGCAACGGTCGTTGTCGTACTGGTGCCCGGGCCGTCAGTGACGGTGGTGCTTGGCGTACCGGTAGCAACCAGCTCCTCATAGTTGCCGCCGCTGACGTCAGTGATGCTGTTGGTCACAGGCGGATTGGTGGCGTACACGTTGTCCGGGGCAGTGAAGTTCACCGAACCCGAACTTGCGCCGACTGGGATGGTGATGGTCTGGCCGTTAGCCAAAGTCACGACCAGTGGCGCTTCGGTAACGGGTGCAGTCACGCTGGCGGTGTAGGTAATCACCCCGCCTTCGGTCACCGAAGGCGTCGCCGTCAGAGTCACCGTCGAAGTGTCGATAGTGTCAGTGACAGCAGTCACTGCTGGCGTGCCATTGATTGCCAGGTTTTCGAAGTTGCCACCAGTAGCACCGGTAATGGTCGCATTGACCGAACCGGCATCGACGTAGGGGTCATCGCCAGGCGCAGCCACGTTCACCGAACCGGAGGTCTGGCCTGCGGCGATGGTGATCACCGAGCCGTTGCTCAAGGTCACGCTAACCGGCGTCTGCGCGGCATTGGTCAGGGTCGCGGTGTAGACGATCTGACCACCTTCGGCAACCGTCGGCGTCGCGCTCAGGGCAACAGTCGTGGTGGCGCTGGTGCCAGGCCCATCAATCACGGTGGTGCTCGGCGTACCGGCAGTGACCAGATTCTCGTAATTGCCACCGTTGGTAGCCGTGATGCTATTGGTCACAGGCGGATTGGTGGCGTACACGTTATCCGGCGCGGTGAAGTTCACCGAGCCCGAACTAGCGCCAACCGGAATCGTGATGGCTTGGCCATTGGCCAGAGTTACGACCAACGGAGACTCAGTCACCGGCGCAGTGACGCTAGCGGTATAGGTGATCACACCACCTTCGGCAACCGAAGGCGTGGCAGTCAGCGTCACCGTCGAGGTATCGATGGTGTCAGTGACCGTGGTGACCGCAGGCGTACCATCGACGGCCAGGTTCTCGAAGTTGCCACCGGTCGTGGCCATGATAGTGGCATTGACCGAACCGGCATCGATGTACGGATCGTCGCCAGGCGCCGCAACCGTGATGCTGCCGGCAGTCTGGCCAGCGGCGATGGTGATCACCGAGCCGTTGCTCAGCGTCACGGTGACCGGGGTCTGGGCAGCGTTGGTCAACGTCGCGGTGTAGACGATCTGGCCGCCCTCGGCCACGGTCGGCGTGGCAGTCAACGCTACAGTCGTCGTGGTGCTGGTGCCTGGACCATCGGTCACGGTGGTGCTTGGCGTACCGGCAGTGACCAGGTTCTCGTAGTTGCCACCGCTAGTGGCCATGATGCTGTTGGTCACAGGCGGGTTGGTGGCGTAGATGTTATCCGGTGCAGTCGCATCGACGGTGCCGGACGACTGGCCGACCGGAATGGTGATGGTCTGGCCGTTGGCCAGGGTCACGACCAGCGGCGCTTCGGTAACGGGTGCAGTCACGCTCGCGGTGTAGGTAATCACACCACCTTCGGTGACCGATGGGGTCGCCGTCAGCGTTACGGTGCTGGTATCGATGGTGTCGGTAACCGATGTCACCGCAGGGGTGCCGTTGACTGCTAGGTTCTCGAAGTTGCCACCAGTAGCACCGGTGATGGTCGCATTGACCGAACCCGCATCGATGTACGGGTCATCGCCAGGTGCTGCGACCGTAATGCTGCCGGCGGTCTGGCCGGCTGCAATGGTGATCGCCGAGCCATTGCTCAAGGTGACAGTAACCGGTGTTTGCGCGGCATTGGTCAGGGTCGCGGTGTAAATGATCTGACCGCCCTCGGCCACGGTCGGCGTAGCAGTCAACGCTACGGTCGTCGTGGTGCTGGTACCTGGGCCGTCAGTGACGGTGGTGCTTGGCGTACCGGCAGTGACCAGGTTCTCGTAGTTACCACCGTTGGTGGCCGTGATGCTGTTGGTCACGGGTGGATTGGTGGCGTAGATGTTGTCTGGTGCGG
>NZ_JAAMQJ010000035.1 GCF_013523125.1 Pseudomonas entomophila
CCTCCCTCCCACCCTGTCGAGCATTCCTGTGCAGACCGTGCATCTGACCCTGTTGTGCCACGCCCGGACGAACGCCCAGCGAACCGGCCATTTCGGCCACGATGAGGATGACCTTCTCCCTGGTCTGGAAAGGCTGCCCAGGACGTGCCAGCCGGTGCTGTGCGCACCTGAATTACGTACTCGGCAGACCGCTGCATGGGTGAGCGATGTCCCCGAGATCGATCCGCTGCTGCGGGACGTGAACCTGGGCCGCTGGCAGGGCCTGTCGCTCAAGCAGGTGCAGCACGACGAGCCTCAAGCCTTGGCTCGGTGGACAAGCGACCCCGACAGCGTGGTCCATGGCGGAGAGTCCATCGGCGGCTTGTGTCAGCGAGTGGCGTATTGGCTGCAGACGCGCAGCACGATACCCGGCAATTGTCTGGCGGTGACCCACCCCTTCGTCATTCGCGCCGCCCTGATGCACGTACTGGGCAGTTCACCGGCCAGCCTGCACCGCATGGACGTGCTGCCCTGTGCCAGCGTTCATCTGGTCCATACCGGCCAATGGCGCCTGCGCCTGATTCAGAACGCCAGCTTGTAGCCGATCAGCAGCAGCATGGTCGCCAGGCAGGGGCGCAGGATGCGATCGGATACCCGGCCGGCCAGATGGCTGCCCAGGTAGATGCCTGGCAGCGAGCCCAGCAGCAGGTAACCCAGCAGCGACCAGTCCATGTTGCCCATGCTGGCATGGCCCAGGCCTGCCACCAGGGTCAGTGGCACGGCGTGGGCGATCTCCGTGCCGACCAGGCGTCGCGTGACCAGGAACGGGTACAGCAGGAACAGCGCCACCGTCCCCAACGCCCCGGCGCCGATCGAAGTCAGCGTGACCATCACGCCCAGCACCACACCCGTGAATACCGTCAGCACGTTCAGCGTACGGTCGCTGAGGTGGTAGTGATCGCCGGCATGGCGGTTGGCGAAGGCCTGCAACCTGGAACGGAACAGGATCGCCAGGGCCGTGATGATCAGCACCACGGCCAGGCCCTGCTTGATGATGGCATTGAGCGCCGAGGTGTCGGCGTGCAGGGTGCCCAGGAACCACAAAGTCAACGCCGCGGCCGGCACGCTGCCCAGGCTCAGCAGCCCGGTGATCTTCCAGTCGATGTTTTGGTTGCGGCTGTGGACCCAGACGCCGCTGGCCTTGGTGATGGCCGCGTACAGCAGGTCGGTGCCGACGGCCGTGGCCGGGTTGATGCCGAACCAGAGCAGGATCGGCGTCATCAGCGAACCGCCGCCGACCCCCGTCATGCCCACGATGAAGCCTACGACAAGCCCTGCAAGGGTGAAACCGAACGAACCTACATCCATAACGCTCTCGACTGCCCAACTGTGCCCGTGATCGGATGGAGCCAGCATATAGAATTTTTTATAGCGAAATAGACTTGTTGGTTATTAGGTTATAACCGGCCATAGGGGAGGGGGTGTCGTAAGTTGCAAGCCGCAAGTTACAAGCGGATCGATGTCGCTTTGGCATAGCGAAGGGGCTCTCGCCACGAGGTGCTGCAAGCCCAGCGATACGGTATCGCTCTTGGCTTGCAGCTCGTAGCTCGCAGCTTAGATCCGGAAACTCCCGACCAGCTGCTTGAGGCGACCGGCCTGCTGGCCCAGCGCATCGCAATGACGCAGGGTCTGGTTGAGGTTTTCCACGCCCTGTTGGTTGAGGGTGTTGATCTGGGTGATGTCCAGGTTGAGGCTTTCGACCACGGCAGTCTGTTCCTCGGTGGCCGTGGCCACGGACTGGTTCATGCCGTCGATCTCGCCGATCTGCCGGGTCACGCTGTTCAGGCGTTCACCGGCCTGGTTGGCCACCTGCACGCTCTGCTCGCTCGAGACCTGGCTGGCGTTCATGGTGTGCACCGCTTCGCGCGACCCCACCTGCAGCGTGGTGATCATGCGGTGGATCTCCTCGGCCGATTCCTGGGTCCGGTGGGCCAGGTTGCGCACCTCGTCGGCGACCACCGCGAAGCCGCGACCGGCTTCCCCGGCACGGGCGGCTTCGATGGCGGCGTTGAGCGCCAGCAGGTTGGTCTGCTGGGAGATGCCCTTGATCACGTCGAGGATCTTGCCGATGTCATCGGTGCTGGCGTTGAGCACTTCGATCTGTTCGCACGACTCGCTGATCTTCTGCGACAGCGCGGTCATCGCCTGGATGCTTTCCTCGACCACGCGACGGCCATCGTGGGCTTGCTCGCTGGCGCCACTGGCATGTTGCGAGGCATCGGCGGCATTGCGCGCGATTTCCTGGGTGGCGGCACCCAACTGATTGATCGCCGCCGCCACGCTGTTGGTGCGCAGGCTCTGCTCCTCCGAACCGATGATCGAGGCGTTCGAGGCGCTCATGACCTTTTCCGACAGATCATGCACCAGGCGCGTGGCCGACGAGACTTCGGTGATCGAGGCATGGATGCGTTCGACGAAGCGGTTGAACGACCCGGCCAGCTCGCCGAACTCGTCCTTGTTCTGCACGGCCAGACGGCGGGTCAGGTCACCTTCGCCCTCGGCGATGTCGTGCATGGCACGGCCCATGGTGGTCAGCGGGCGCATCAGCACCGGGATCAGCAGGCCCAGCAGGCCGGCGATGGCGATGACCGCGACGATCATGGCGATGATCGCCGAGACGCGGAACTGGCCGAGCGCCGCATAGGCCTGGTCCTTGTCCACCACCAGGCCGACGTACCACTGCGCCGACGGCAGGCCGTCGATCGGGGCGAACGAGACGATCCGTTCATGCCCGTCGAGCACCACGTCCTGCATGCCCGGCTCGACCCGCAGGCCGCTGTCGGGGTAGAGATCCTTGAGGAACTTGGTCAGGTGGTCCTTGTTCTGGCTGACGATGACCTGGCCGTTCTTGTCCACCAGGTAAGCATGGCCGATGCCGCCGAAGTCGACCTTCTCGATGATCTGCACCAGGCTGTCGAGCGACAGGTCGCCGCCGACCACGCCCAGCAACGGACCACCGTTCTTGGGCTTGACCGGGACGGTGATGGTCACCACCAGACCGCCGACGGAGGCCTGGTAGGGCGCGGTCAGCACGGTCTTGCCGGCGGTTGCGGCCTCGCCGTACCACGGACGCTTGCGCGGGTCGTAGTCGGCCGGCATCTGCACGTCCGGGCGCTGGGTGAACACGCCGTTGTTCTGCCCCAGGTAGGTGAACTGGAAGTTGCGCAGGTAGGACGGCTGATCGATCAGGCTGGCCACGTTGCCATTGCCGGCAGCGGCTTGTTCGGCAATGTCCTCGGCCAGGTTCTCCACGATCAGGATCCGGCCGCTCATCCAGTTCTGCACGCTGCTGGCTGCCAGGGCGCCCGACTGACGCATGGACGAGTCGAGGTTCTGGGCGATGGTATGGCGCTGCAAGTAATCGTTGTAGAGCGTGAACAGGGCGAACGCCAGGATGACGATGCCGCTGGCACTCAGGAGGATCTTGTGGCGGAACTTCAGGTTCATGCGCGTTGACCTTGCATCCGTTGAGAAAGGGGGCGCGACTCGACACCGTGGCGAGAACGACCCGTTTCCCGCGTATCGGCAGAGAACGGCCAAGATTGAATGCCTGGGTCAACTATTTTGCGCAGCCTCCAGGGGTGGTGCGATCCAGGTCGCTGATGAGACCATGGCTACGATATCCATAGTCTTTCGCTGCTCTTTATAAGACCTGCCATAGCCAAAACCAATCGGCAGCATCAGCTTTGCCAATGAGCCATCGGCCGGTCGATTGGCTAGGATACTCCCCGTCAACGCATTTAAACCCATGAAGGAGCGCTTTCTGATGCCACTCATCAACAGCCAGGTAAAACCGTTCAACGCTACCGCCTACCACAATGGCGATTTCGTTCAACTGAGCGAAGCCGATCTTCAGGGCAAGTGGTCCGTGGTGTTCTTCTACCCGGCCGACTTCACCTTCGTGTGCCCGACCGAACTGGGCGACCTGGCCGACAACTACGCTGAATTCCAGAAACTGGGCGTGGAGATCTACGGTGTGTCGACCGACACCCACTTCACCCACAAAGCCTGGCACGACACCTCCGACACCATCGGCAAGATCCAGTACCCGCTGATCGGTGACCCGACCCACCAGATCGCTCGCAACTTCGACGTGCTGATCGAAGAGGCCGGCCTGGCCGATCGCGGTACCTTCGTGATCAACCCACAAGGCCAGATCAAGATCGTCGAGATCAACGACGGCGGCGTCGGCCGTGACGCCAGCGAACTGCTGCGCAAGGTCAAGGCGGCCCAGTACGTCGCCGCTCACCCAGGCGAAGTCTGCCCGGCCAAGTGGCAGGAAGGCGAGGCCACCCTGGCCCCATCGCTCGACCTGATCGGCAAGATCTAAGGCCATGCGCCTGCTGCGGACGGTGAACGACCGTCACCGGTAATGCTTCACCGCCCTGCAAAACGCCCGGGCGCTTGTGCCTGGGCGTTTTCATTTACAGCATTTGAAAGAAGGAAATCGCCCGCATGTTGGACGCCACGCTTAAATCGCAACTCAAGACCTACCTGGAGCGGGTTACCCAGCCGATCGAGATCGTCGCTTCCCTCGATGACGGCGCGAAGTCCCGCGAACTGCACGACCTGCTGGTGGAAATCGCCGGTCTGTCGAGCCTCATTACCCTGAGCGTGGACGGTGACGATGCCCGTCGCCCGTCGTTCTCGCTCAACCGCCCTGGGGCGGACATCGGCCTGCGTTTTGCCGGTATCCCCATGGGGCATGAATTCACTTCCTTGGTCCTGGCCTTGCTGCAAGTCGGTGGCCACCCGTCCAAGGCCAGCGCCGAGGTGGTCGAGCAGATCCGCGGGCTGCAGGGTGAATTCGTCTTCGAGACCTACTTCTCGCTGTCGTGCCAGAACTGCCCGGACGTGGTCCAGGCGCTGAACCTGATGGCGGTACTCAACCCCAACGTTCGCCACGTGGCGATCGACGGCGCGCTGTTCCAGGCCGAGGTCGAGTCGCGCCAGATCATGGCCGTCCCGAGCCTCTACCTCAACGGCGAGCCGTTCGGTCAAGGCCGCATGGGGCTGGAAGAAATCCTCGGCAAGATCGACACCAGTGCCGGCACCCGCCAGGCCGAGAAGATCAACGCCAAGGAGGCCTTCGACGTGCTGGTGGTCGGCGGTGGTCCAGCCGGTGCTTCGGCAGCGATCTATGCCGCACGCAAGGGTATTCGTACCGGTGTCGCCGCCGAGCGTTTCGGTGGCCAGGTGCTCGATACCCTGGCGATCGAGAACTTCGTGTCGGTGCACGAGACCGAAGGGCCGAAGCTGGCCGTCGCGCTCGAAGAGCACGTCAAGCAGTACGACGTCGACATCATGAACCTGCAGCGCGGTGAAGCGCTGATCCCTGCCGCCGAAGGCGGACTGCACGAGGTGCGCCTGAACAGCGGTGCTTCGCTCAAGGCCAAGACCGTGATCCTGGCCACCGGTGCGCGCTGGCGCGAGATGAACGTGCCGGGCGAGCAGGAATACCGGGGGCGTGGCGTGGCCTACTGCCCGCACTGCGATGGTCCGCTGTTCAAGGGCAAGCGCGTGGCGGTGATCGGGGGCGGCAACTCCGGCGTGGAAGCGGCCATCGACCTGGCGGGGATCGTCGCCCAGGTGACGCTGATCGAGTTCGACGGCCAGCTGCGCGCCGACGCCGTGTTGCAGCGCAAGCTGTACAGCCTGCCGAACGTCACGGTGATCACCAGCGCGCTGACCACCGAGGTGCAGGGCAATGGCGAGAAGGTCACGGGCCTGAGCTACAAGGACCGCACCACCGAGGTCGTGCATGCGCTCGAGCTCGAAGGCATCTTCGTGCAGATCGGCCTGCTGCCCAACACCGACTGGCTCAAGGGCACGGTCGAGCTGTCGCCGCGTGGCGAGATCATCGTCGATGCCCGTGGCCAGACCAGCGTGCCGGGGGTGTTCGCCGCCGGTGACGTGACCACGGTGCCGTACAAGCAGATCGTCATCGCCGTGGGCGAGGGTGCCAAGGCCTCCCTGGCGGCGTTCGACCATCTGATCCGCACCTCGGCGCCTGCCTGAGCCGTCGCGCCGTGTCGCTTGTCAGGCGACGCGGCCCTCGACGGTAAAATCCGCTGACATGTCCATGCAGGGCCCCTCCGGCCAGTGTCTATAGTCAAACTAGACACTGGCCGGAGGGGCCCTGCATGCGTTTGATCAGCCGTGAACCCTGGTGGCTCGTGCCGCCACGACCCGGTCAGCAGGAGCACGACCTGCACTGGGGCTACCTGGAAATCTATGCCGATGGACGCGCCGTGTTCATCGACCAGCGGCCCAGCGACCGTGAGCTGGCCGAGCGCAAGAGCTGTCGGCATTTCCCCGAGCCGGATCCGGTGTAGTGCCGCGCAAGATCAGCCTTCCCATTCGGCCAGACGTGTCTCGAGCGCGGCGATACGGCCCTCCAGGGCCTCGAAACGCTGTTCCGTGGCCGCGTCCGTACTGCCTGCGCCGCGCTCTGCGGTTGCGGCCTGGCGGGCGCTCAGAATTGCCTCGATCTCGGCGGGGTCGCCCAGCGCGTGGGTGTAGCGGTCTTCTCGCTGGCCTGCCTGTCGTGGCAGGTGCACCGCCAGTTCACGTGACACCAGGCGTTCGACCTGATGCTGCACTTGCGCCAGGTCCTCGAACGCGTGCAGGCGGCTGCTGCGGGTCAGCAGTTCGCTGAGCGTCTGGGGGCCGCGCAGGAACATCAGGCCCAGTAACGCCAGTTGCGCCGGCACCAGCTCCAGCGCCTTGTCGACGCGCTGCTCCCAGCGATCGGCGCGATTGCCCATCTGCAACCGGGTCAGCCCCTGGCTTTCCAGCGCGCGCAGGGCTTGCCCGACCTGGCCGGTGGTGAGGCTCATCACCGGCTCGCGGCTGGTCTTCTGGTTGCAGGCCAGCACCAGGGCGTTGAGGGTGAGCGGATAGGTCTCGGGACTGCTCGCCTGTTTTTCGATCAAGGCCCCAAGGACGCGGATCTCGACGGCGTTGAAGCGTGCAGCGCTGGCATTTTCAGAAGCTGACATGGCCCGATCTCATGAAGAGGAAGTGCCCAAGCCTAGGGGCGTCCCTGCCCGAAGACAAGCCGAAACCTGAGCAAGGCCTGTGGCTACCAATTGAACAGTTCGCGCCGTGCGCCTTCGGTGATGGCCAGGATCCCGGGGTGCTTCACTTTGCGCTCCACCGAAATGGCATAGAACGACTCGCGTACCGCTTCGGTCTGGCCGATCAACTGCACGTCGTCATGGCGACAGACTTCCTCGGCGATCACGCTGGGCGCGATGAACAGACCGCTGCCGGACTGGCCGAAAGCCTGCATCAAGGCACTGTCGTCGAACTCGCCGATGATCCGGGGCTGCACCCGTTGTTCGCTGAACCAGCGCAGCAGGCGGTTGCGGACCATGGTTTCCTGCCCGGGGACCAGCAGGGGCGCGTCCTGCAGGCAGGCAGGGAAGGGCGCCGTCAGCCGGGCGGCAAGCGCCGAGGTGGCGAAGAAGCTCAATCCGCACTCACCGAGCTTCTGGCTGTAGCCCTTGATGTCCAGGTGGCTCGGCATCGGACTGTCGGAGATCACCAGGTCCAGGCGCTGGATGGCCAGGTCGGCCAGCAGGCGTTCGAGCTTGTCTTCACGGCAACTGATGCGCAGCGGGCTGTCCAGCTCCATGGTCGGCGCGAGCAGGCGGTAGACGATGGACTTGGGGACCACGTCGGCCACCCCGACCCGGAACAGGATCTGCTGCTCGTCCGGGCGTGCCCGCAGCATGGCCTCCAGCTCGCTGCCGATCTGGAACATCTGTTCGGCGTATTCCAGGGTCCGACGGCCCTGCTCGGTCAGCTCGAGCTGGCGCCCGACCCGTTGGAACAGTTCGATGCCGTAAGTCTGCTCGAGCAGCGTGAGTTGGCCGCTGATGGTCTGCGGCGTGAGGTTCAGGTGCTCGCTAGCGCGCGTGACGCTGCCGGTGCGGGCCACGACCCAGAAGTAGTGCAGTTGGCGATAGTTGAGCATAAAGGACCGGCGGATTCGGAAAACCCGAAGTATAACCCGTTTAAATACGAATTTTACTGAAGCGTGTGCACCTCTAGAATCCTTCCATCACGCGCATGAGCGCGACCTGAACAGGAATCAACGGGGTTTCTATGCTTGACTTCAAATCGATCGGTACGCCACTGGTGTTGTCCATTGCCTTGCTGGCCATGAGTGGTTGCGACGAGGCCCGGCAATCGACACGCCAGGCGCTCGACCAGGCCGCCGAATCGGCCAAGTCGGTCATCGACCAGACCCACGACGTGGCGCAACAGGCCTTGGACGAGGCGATGGGGCCTGCCGATACGCCGCGACAGCCTGTCGAAGACACCCGTGATACCCAGGACATCTGACCCTTCCACCTGACGCAGGAATGATTCATGGAATACTTGCTGGAACTCGCCTCGAGCCCCACCGCCTGGGTCGCGCTCGCCACCCTGGTGGCGATGGAAGTCGTCCTGGGCATCGACAACCTGATCTTCATTTCCATCCTGACCAACAAGCTGCCGGAAGCGTACCGCTCCAAGGCGCGGCGCATCGGTATCAGCATGGCGCTGGTCATGCGCCTGGCCTTGCTCAGCACGGTGGCCTGGATCGTCCAGCTGACCGAGCCGGTGTTCGAGGTGTTCGGCCATGCGTTTTCCTGGAAGGACATGATCCTGATCGCCGGTGGCCTGTTCCTGCTGTGGAAGGCGACCAAGGAAATCCACGAAAGCGTCGATCCCCATGGCGCCAAGGAAGAAGCCAAGGTCGGCAACACCGTGACCATCGGGTTCGCCTCGGCCATCGGGCAGATCCTGATCCTCGACATCGTGTTTTCCATCGACAGCATCATCACCGCCGTGGGCATGACCGAGCACCTGCCGATCATGATCATCGCCGTGATCAGTGCCGTGATCGTGATGCTGCTGGCCGCCGACCCGCTGGCCAAGTTCATCAACGACAACCCGACCGTGGTCATGCTGGCCCTGGGCTTCCTGATCATGATCGGCATGACGCTGATCGCCGAAGGTTTCGGCGCCCATGTGCCCAAAGGCTACGTGTATGCGGCGATGGCCTTCTCCACTGCGATCGAGGTGCTCAACATCATGGCGCGCCGGGCCAGGATGAAGAAGGAAACGGGTCAGGGTTGAGCGTCGCCTGACCGGTTGCAACGTGCTGAAGCCCCTTCGGGGGCTTCAGGCGTTTCTGGGGTGACGGGGTCGGCGTGCCTGTACGCCTGACGCACCTGAGCCTATGATCGGGGCGCCCTGCCTTTCAACCGTCCTGACCCTTGCAAGTGAGCGCCCATGCCATCGATCTCTCCACCATTGTCTGCCTTCGCTCGTCGTCTATTGGCCGTGTGCGTGACGACGGCCCTGTTGGCCGGGTGCGCCAGCGAACCGCCGACGCTGCCCAGCGGGCTGGCGCAGCGTGTCGAGATCGGCAGCGTGCCGTTCTATCGCGGATACGCCAACCACAGTGGCGCCATGGCGCTGGCCGCGTTGCTCACCCAGCAGGGCGTGCAGATCACCCCAGGCATGCTCGATGCCCCGTTGGGCTTGCCGGAGGCGGCGGATCGACTGCAGGCGCGCATCCCGCCCGTGGCCCGCGACCATGGCATGGTCGTCTACCCGCTCGACCCGCGGCTGGAGGCATTGCTGGTCCAGGTCTCGGCGGGCAATCCGGTATTGCTCAGCTACCGCGAAGGCACGGCCTGGTGGGGTGAGCCGCGCTATGCACTGTTGATCGGCTATGACCGCTACAAGCGCCATGTGCTGCTGCGCTCAGGGATGAACCGTCGGCAACTCATGGACTTCGACGATTTCGCCCAGGCTTGGGCGAAGGAGGGGCGTTGGGCGGTGCTGGTGCAGCCACCGACGCAACCTGCCGCGCAGGTGGATCGGCAGCGCTGGCTGCAGGCCGCCGATGAACTGGCGCGCGCCGGTCAGGAACGGGCCGCACGCCAGGCGGTCAGCAGCCTGGACCGCTGACCGGCAGGTACGGCGCCTGTCAGAAGCCCAGGCGATCGCGCAGGCTGTAGTACCAGGCGCCCAACGCACTGAACGGCACTCGCAGGGCCTGGCCGCCCGGGAACGGGTAGTGCGGCAGCCCGGCGAAGGCATCGAAGCGTTCGGCCTGGCCACGCAGCGCTTCGGCCAGCACCTTGCCAGCCAGGTGTGTATAGGTCACGCCGTGACCGCTGCACCCTTGCGAGTAGTAGATGTTGTCGCCCAGGCGACCGACTTGCGGCAGGCGCGACAGGGTCAACAGGAAGTTGCCGGTCCAGGCGTAGTCGATCTTCACCTGCTTGAGCTGCGGGAAGGCCTTGAGCAGCTTCGGTCGGATGATCGCTTCGATGTTCGCCGGGTCACGCGCGCCGTAGACCACGCCACCGCCGAAGACCAGGCGCTTGTCTTGGGTCAGGCGGTAGTAGTCGAGCAGGTAGTTGCAGTCCTCGACGCAGTAGTCCTGCGGCAGCAGGCTGCGGGCCAGGTCCTCGCCCAGCGGCTCGGTGGTGATCACCTGGGTACCGCAGGGCATGGACTTGGCGGCCAGCTCAGGCACCAGGTTGCCCAGGTACGCATTGCCGGCGACGATGATGAACTTGGCGCGCACCTTGCCTTGGGGGGTGTGCACGACAGGGTTGGCACCCCGGTCGATACGCACCGCCGGGCTCTGCTCGTAGATCGTGCCGCCGAGCGATTCCACCGCGGCCGCCTCGCCCAGGGCCAGGTTGAGCGGGTGGAGATGGCCCCCGCTCATGTCCAGCATGCCACCGATGTAGTTTTCGCAGGCGACGACCTCGCGAATCCGACGCTGGTCGAGCAGCTCCAGTTGCGTGTGGCCGTAACGCTCCCACAGGCGTTTCTGCGATTCCAGGTGGCCCATCTGCTTGGGCGTGAGCGCGGCGAACACGCCGCCGTCCTTCAGGTCGCACTGGATACCATAGCGCGCCACGCGATCGCGAATGATGCGCGCACCCTCGAACGCCATGTCGCCCAGCAGCTTGGCCTGCTGAGGGCCGACACTGCGCTCGATGACGTCGATGTCGCGGCTGTAGCTGTTGACGATCTGCCCGCCATTGCGACCCGAGGCGCCGAAACCGACGCGAGCGGCTTCGAGTACGGTGACCTTGAAGCCGTTCTCCAACAGGAACAGGGCGCTGGACAGGCCCGTGTAGCCCGCGCCGATGATGCACACGTCAGTCTCTACTTCGCTCTGCAGTGCCGGGCGCGCCGGCGCTGGATTGGCCGAGGCGGCATAGTAGGACTGGGGATAGGAAGTAGTGGCCATGCTGCAGCACCTCGTGTTTTATATTTTTAACGGATGCGCTGATTCTATCAATAATAATAAACGCATGCCAGCGGCCCGTTAAAAATTCCTGACGGCAAGTGAGCAGTGGGTCTGATCAGTGCAAGGTCGATAAAAGAGTGGAGATTCAGTGGCTTAGGAAAAATACTGGTTGACACGCCTGAGCAGGTGCGTAGAATGCGCCCTCATCGACAGGCACATAGCTCAGTTGGTTAGAGCACCACCTTGACATGGTGGGGGTCGTTGGTTCGAGTCCAATTGTGCCTACCAAATCGAAAAGAGGGGCGATCCGAAAGGGTCGCCCTTTTTTTGCGCGCGTTTTTCGAAGAAGGCGCCGCCATGCACGGAGGTGTAGGCCTGCACGCAAAGTTTCTGATTTTTTTGAAGAAAACGCTTTACAAGATCAGGGCGCACTCGTAATATGCGCGCCACACGACAGGCACATAGCTCAGTTGGTTAGAGCACCACCTTGACATGGTGGGGGTCGTTGGTTCGAGTCCAATTGTGCCTACCAAATCGAAAAAGGGCGATCTGCGCAGATCGCCCTTTTTTATTGCCCGCGAAAACCCGTCAGGTGGCTGCGGCCTTGTGTCGCAAGGTCCGCTTCGGTCACCGATGATCATTGGCCTGAGCAGTGCGCCGTCCCAGGCACGCCCCTGACGAGGCGGTCGACCGTGTTAGAATCCCCGCTTCTGAACGGGAGATGATGGCGTGCGCAAACTGGCAGTGGTAATGGCGGTGCTGGCTCTGGCTGGCTGTGACAACGAAGTCGAAGGCGTGCACAAGCGGGTCGCTGAAAGCCTGGCGCGCCCTGACACGGCCAAGTTCGCCAACGTGCGGATCTCCCCGGAAGGCACCATCTGTGGTCAGTTCCGTGGCAAAGACCAGGCCGGTCAGTACGAAGCCTACCGCAGTTACGTCGCTATCAAGCAGGGCAGCGACTACCAGATCATCGTCGACGAGTCGGGCAACGACCTGCGCATCCGTGAAGTGTGCGGCGGCGCCGACCTGCAGCGCCGCGCCGATGCGTTGGCCGACCAGCCGGCGCCCGAAGGCTGGGACGTCGAAGTCGTCCAGGGCGCCAACATGGGCGCCATGACCGACATGACGGCGCGCTTGCTGGAAAAAGGCATCCCTTCGTCCGTCGAGTACCGCAACGGCAAGCCGGTGGTGCTGATGGGGCCGTTCCCGAGCAAGGCCGAAGCCGAAGCCCGCAAGACCGAAGTCATGGCCAAGCTGGGTACCGACTCGGTGGTGATCCAGCACGGCGCCACGCGCTGAGGTTCTGAGGGGAGTATTGGTGCCGACCTCGCTGTCACAGCTATGCTCAATGGCACAGGCTGCGCGGGAGGGCCACATGTCTACCTTGGAGCGGGCGATCGCCTTGGCGGCCCAGGCCCATGAGGGGCAATACGACAAAGGCGGCAACGCCTACATTCTTCACCCATTGCGGGTCATGCTGCGCGTGGCGACGCCAGAGCAGCGCATCGTCGCCGTGCTGCACGACGTGCTGGAAGACACGCCCACCACCCTGGCCGACCTGGCGCGCCAGGGGTTTTCGCTGAAGATCCTGGCGGCCGTGCATGCCTTGAGCCGCCGCCAGGACGAGTCGTACCTGGACTTCGTGGTGCGCGTCGGTGATGACCCCCTGGCACGCGTCGTCAAGCTGGCCGACCTGGCCGACAACAGCGACATGTCGCGCATTCCCTGCCCTGGGCCGGATGACGTCGCGCGGATGGCCAAGTACAGCGAAGCGAGCGCCTACCTCAACACGCTGGCCTGACAGTCAACGGCAGGCGCCCAGGTCCACCGGGCCGACGAAGGGGTTGCCGTGGCCCATCAGGCAGGCCACGCGCTGGTTACGCTGGCGTTCCCACGGTTGTACCGGGTAGGTCTTGTCCCAGGCCTCGAGCAACTGGCGGTCCTGCTTCGACAGGCGCAGGGCGTAACGCTGGCTCATGTAGAAGTGCGTCCGCGCGATCATGCCGCGGATCGACGGCCGTGGCATCACCCGACGTGCCTTGAAATCGACCTGGGTCAGGCACTGGCCATACTGGCCATGCTTCTCGGGCAGCCAGCCGAAGCTGTAATTGCTGCGATCCCCGTTGACCTCGCCGATACTGGGCACCAGGTTGTGCAGATCGGCCTCGGCGCGCCGGAACACCTCATCGTTGCGTGCGCAGTTCTTGCGCCCGCCGTGCTGCCAGCACTGGCGCTGATGGCCGATCTGCCAGGCCGAGACGATGTGCTCCCATTCGATGCGCGAGGCGCGCTTTGGGTTCTTGCGCGGTGTGTACCCGCAGGTGCGTGGATCGACCTTGTTGCCGCTGTACTTGCAGCCGCAGTAGAACTCGGTGGATTGCGGCGCATACAGTGTCCAGGCGACTTTCTTCGCCTCCTGGAACGTGCGCGGCGCATCGGCATGGGCATAGGCAAGAGGCAGCGCGAGCAACAGGCCCGCCAGGGTGAGCGTCAACACGTTCATGGTCGGTCAGTCATCCTGCGGCACGGTCCAGAACAGCTGCACACCGCCATCGTCGCGATGGGCGATGGTCACGTTGTCGTTCTCGGCGATCTCGTCGAGCAACGTCAGCCAGTCTTCGGGCGACTCGCCCTCGAGCCGGTAGATCAGGGCTGCGCGACTGCGCTGGGCGGCGGGGCTGTTGATGATCTTCTGGATGCGGGTTCCCAGTAGCGCAAAGCTCGAGGGGGTGGCAGGTGCAGGGCTGGCCATGGCGGATCCTTGGTGGGCTGTATGCGCGTACAGTATTTCACCGTAGGACATTTCGCAACCAAGCATAAGTTTCTTTACCGTCACGCTCGGGGATATCGCCATCGCCCGTCGACCGGGCTGTCGTGTCTTTGGGAGGTACGGCGAGGTCGGCCTGTGCTCTGTTACGAAAACAGCAAAAGCTTATCTTTCAAATTGTAAAAATAACAATTGCCAATGCGAATTATTTCCACATAGCATTCGCTCGTTTTTCAGGCCCTTACGGTTTTCCCACTTTCAGGATTCGTCTATCGATGCGCCGCTCGATCGCCTCGCTGTGCCTGCTGCATGCCTTACCCGCCTTGGCCCTGGCCGCCGAAGCCCCTGTCACGCCGCCTCCCAGCATCGAACTGGGCGCGGTGAACATCGACGCCGATGCTGCGGATTGGCAGACCGCCACGAGCCCGGTGCAAGGCTACAAGGCCGAGCGCTCTGCCAGTGCCACGCGCACCGATACCGCACTGCACGAGACGCCCCAGTCCATCAGCGTGGTGCCCCGAGACGTGCTGCAAGACACCTCCGCCACGCGCCTGCAGGACGGGTTGGACTATGCTGGCGGTGTAGGGCGCGCCAACAATTTCGGAGGCCAGGGCCTGACCACCTTGACCGTTCGCGGCTTCACCACGGGCGAGTTCTACCGCAACGGGTTCCCCATCAACCGGGGTTACCCCAACGCGCCGGATGCCAACACCGTGGAGCGCCTCGAGGTGATCCGTGGGCCGGCGAGCACCTTGTACGGTCGGGGCGATCCGGGCGGCACTTTCAACATCGTCAGCAAGCAGCCGCAGCTCGACGACAAGGTCACTCTGGGCAGTCAGGTCGACGACCAGGGCCTGCGCCGTGCCACGCTCGATGCTACCGGCGCGCTCACCCAGGACGGTGCCTTGGCCTACCGGCTCAACGTGCTGGGTGAGGGCGGCGAGAGTTTCCGTGATGAGGTGGGCAGCGAGCGCTACGGTGTGGCGCCCGTGCTCAGCTGGCAGGTCGATGAGGCCACCCGGATCGTCTTCGAGGGTGACTTCATGCGCAACAACCACCCCCTGGACCGTGGCTTGACCCGCTTGCCCAGGCAGGCCGGCACGGCCTCGCGTGACACCAACGTCTGGGAGAAGGGCGGCGACAACCTGCTGCACAACGACAACGACATGGCCCAGTTGCGTTTCGAGCACCTGCTCAATGACGACTGGACCCTGACCGGTGGCATGCAGTGGCTGGACGGCTCGCTCAAGGGCAATGCCGTGGAAGCCAACGGGCTGCAGGCCGATGGACGCACCCTGGGGCGCAACTTCAACTACCGCGAACTGGAATGGACCAGTCGCGACTACCAGCTCAACCTGACCGGGCATTTCGACACCGCCGGCCTGTCGCACACCTTGCTGACCGGGCTCGAGTACGAGGACTACGACTACAGCTCGATCATCCTGCGCTCGGCGGGCGGCGCGAGCGCCTATCCGGTCGATCTGTTCAGTCCTGTGCTGGGGCAGCCGCGACCTGCGCTGACGCGCACGACGACCCACGATCGGGAGAACCTCAAGACCTGGGCCGCTTTCGTCCAGGATCAAGTCACCCTGACCGAGCGGCTCAAGGCACTGGCCGGTGTGCGCTTCGAACGCTTCGAGCACGACTACGAGGACAAGCTCAGCGATGCTCGCGACTTCTCCAATGGCCAGAACGGCGTGACACCGCGCGTGGGGTTGATGTACGACCTGACCGAGACCCTGGCGCTCTACGCCACGGCGTCACGCTCGTTCAAGCCCAACAGTGGCACCAGCCTGCAAGGCGGCGGGTTCGACCCGGAAAAGGGCAAGTCCTATGAGGTCGGGGTGAAGTGGGAGAGCCTCGACCGTCGGTTGAGCGTCGATGCCGCCGTGTACCACACGGTCAAGGAAAACGTGTTGACCCGCGATCCGAACGACCCGACCGGTACCTACAGCGTGGCCGCAGGCGAGGTCCGCAGTCGCGGCTTCGACCTGAACATCGCCGGCAACCTCACGCCCGAATGGCGAGTGATCGGCGGCTATGCCTACGTCGATGCCGAGGTGACGCGCGACAACACCCTGGCGCGCGGTATACGCCTGGCGAACATTCCGCGCAACAGCTTCAGCCTGCTGAACACGTATGAGTTCCAGGACGGTGTGGCGAAAGGGCTGGGGTTGGGGGTGGGCTTCAAGCATGTGGACGACCGTGCCGGGCAGACGGCAGCCTCGACCTACACCATGGACCACTACAGCGTGGTGGACCTGTTGAGCTTCTACACGGTCAACGAGCACGTGCGGCTGAACCTGGACGTGAAGAACGTCTTCAATACGCGGTATGACGAGGGGGCCTTCAACACCTATGTGTACCCAGGCGCACCACGCACCGTGCAGGCGGGTGTTTCCTACACGTTCTGATCGAACGGTGTGAGCGAGAGGGCCGTCCGGCCCTCTCGTCAGGCGGAGCGTTTAGTATTCCCAGAAGATCCGCTGCAGCTCTTTGCTGTCCTGGGTCTTGGTCATGGCGACCATGGCCAGGATGCGGGCCTTCTGCGGGTTCAGGTCATGGGCGACGACCCAGTCGTTCTTGTCGTCGGGCTGCTCGGCGTTACGCAGGACGAAGCCGCCCTGGTTGACGTGCGAGGAGCGGATGATCTGCACGCCGTTCTTGCGCAGCTCCTGCAGGGCCGGTACCACGCGGGAGGACACCGAGCCGTTGCCGGTGCCGGCGTGGATCAGTGCCTTGGCGCCGTTCTGGGCCAGGGCCTTGTACGCGGTGTCGGTCACGTTGCCGTAGCCGTAGGCGATGTCCACCTGCGGCAGGCTGCTGATCTGCTTGATATCGAATTCCGAGTCGACGGTGTGGCGCTTGGCCGGCAGGCGGAACCAGTACGACTTGCCTTCCACGACCATGCCCATCGGGCCCCAGGCGCTCTTGAACGCTTCGGTCTTGATGTTGACCGACTTGCTGACATCGCGGCCCGACTGGATTTCATCGTTCATGGTCACCAGGACGCCCTTGCCACGCGACTGCTTGTCGCTGGCGACGGCCACGGCGTTGTACAGGTTGAGCATGCCATCGGCGGACATGGCCGTGCCTGGGCGCATGGAGCCGACCACCACGATCGGTTTCTCGGTCTTCTCCACCAGGTTCAGGAAGTAGGCGGTTTCTTCCAGGGTGTCGGTGCCATGGGTGATGACGATGCCGTCGACGTCTGGGCTGTCGGCCAGTTCGGCGACGCGCTTGCCCAGTTGCAGCAGGTTTTCGTTGCTGATGCTTTCCGAGGCGATCTGCATCACCTGTTCGCCACGCACCTTGGCCAGGTTGCCCAGTTCCGGCACGCCTGCGATCAGCTTGTCGACGCCCACCTTGGCCGCCTGGTAGGTGGCGCTGTTGGCGGTACTGGCGCCGGCCCCGGCGATGGTGCCGCCGGTGGCCAGGATCACGACATTGGCCAGAGCCTGCTGTTGCTTGGCCTCTTCGGCGCTGACATGGGCTGGCAAGGCCAGCAGCAGTGCAAGGGCACTGGGGATGAAGGTCTTCATGGCGACGTGGATCATTATTGTTCTCGCTCTTCCTAAATGAGATGGGCTGTATTGCCCAGCAAATTCAGGCAGTTTTCGTACCAACCTGGTCACACTGCCTGATGGCGCAGCTGATGGACATTCGCGAGGCGTGGAGCCGGTGCGCAAGGCAGGCATGCAGGGGCGGGCGTTCGGTGCTCCGAACGAGCTGTCGCGGCCTCGTTCGGTTTTTCGTGCAGGTTCGTTCAGGCGTGGTCGCGTGCGGGGTGCGATGCCCACGCACGCCCGGTCACGGCGCAGGATCTTGCGCGGTGATGGCGCGCGGTGCGTGCCGCTCGAGTACCTGTTCAGTGAAGGCGCGTGCCGCCTGACCGCCCAAATCGCGCACCAGCAGGTCGATCGCGATCAACAACAGCTCTTCAGGGGTGCCTGGGCTATAGGCGCTCTGGCCCTCCGGCCACTTGACCTTGATGTCGGCATCGATGCTATGACGGCTCATGAGTGTTCTCGTGGCAGGGTGGACGTGGGTGAGCGGCAGGCATTCGTCTCCTCGCTCAGCGGAGCAGGCCAAGGCCTTGGGCATGTGAGGGTGTCTTGGGTGTGCATGGCGGACTCTACGGCATGAGCATGAAGGTCTGGGTTGGCCTGGCGGGCGTGCCGTTTCGAAGGGCGTAAGATCCGGTCACGATTGCAATGGGCCAGCCTGTGCGGATTTAAGGCACACTCGACAGGTTTTGCAACAAACGCTTGATGGCATTGTCGCATTAGGCAGCCCACGTGATCGATTAGGAGGATTCATGTTTCATACTCGCGCTTCCCTGGCGGCCTTGCTGGTCGCTGCAGCCCTGGCCGGGTGCAGTATCGGAGGGGGCTCGGACGATCGTGACGCTACGTCTGCGGCTGCAGCGGCCGATGAGGGCGGGCGCTGCTCGGCCAGCGGTGCCGACTTCGCCATGGGCAAGCCGGCCAGCGCCGACTTGCTGGAGCAGGCGCGCAAGGCCAGCGGCGCCCAGTATGCGCGTATCCTCAAGCCTGATGACATGGTGACGCTGGAATACCGTTCCGAGCGCCTGAACCTGAACGTGGATGGGCAAGGTGTGGTGAACCGCATCAACTGTGGCTGAGTGCGTCCAGCGGGGGGCGTCCGTGCGCTGCCCGTTGCGGTCGGTTCGGCGCCCTGGCAGGGACGACCTGCGGCACGGCAGCGTGACTGCGGGGCAGGGAGCGGCTCCTGCGGCACATGCTCGTACTGCCCGTTCCGGGTATAAAAAAACCCGCCAGAAGGCGGGTTCTTTTACAGCGGTAAGCCCGAATTACTCCGGACGAACCTGTGCAGCCTGCATGCCCTTCTGACCACGTTCAGCAACGAACGAAACGGTCTGGCCTTCTTTCAGGCTCTTGAAGCCGTCGGATTCGATGGCCTTGAAGTGAACGAACAGGTCGTCGCCGCCGCCTGCTGGGGTGATGAAGCCGTAGCCTTTTTCATCATTGAACCATTTGACGGTGCCTTGTTGGCGATTGGACATGGGTGAATCTCCGGAATCTTGAAATTTTTCAGTAGTGCGATGTGGCCGAGGCTACAGACTGCACGCGTCACATCATAGTCTAATTTTGCGCGTGTCGCGTCAATTACCTTTGCACAATCGTGATCCAGCGCAAAAGAACGATGAATCCTGTACGAAGCTTCAGCGCGCAGCGCAGGCCTTGGCCACGACAGCCTGGGCTTTTTCCATCAGCTTGGCATCGACGCCCTGCTTGCTGTCGAGCTGCTCGATCTCCTTGGTGCTGAAGTTCTTCTCGATCGCCCCAGCGCCGCATTCGCAGTGCTGCTTGGCAGCGGCGGCATCCAGGCCTTTGCTGCTCGCCACCTGGGTGCATTGAGCCATGTAGGCGTCTTTCTTGCCGGCTGGCCACGCTTCGGCGTGGGCTGCCAGGGGCAGCATCAGGGCACCTGCCGCGGTCAGGGCCAGAAGAGACTGAAATCGCATAACCGTTAACTCCTTCGGTAAGGTCTCATCAAGAGTAGGGTGGTTCCGGCAATTGTGACGGGCAATCAAGGCCACAAGTTCACCGGCAGGTTGGGATTCCCAAATATTCATAGGGTGGCTCGGCAGGGCGTGCTAGCATGACCGGCTCACGACGGGCCAGCCTGGCCTCGTCGTCATTCTTCCAGTCACTCTGGTTCGACCCTGGCAAGCTCAACGGCTTCTGCCACTGTGAGGCAGGCTTTCCCGCGGGAAAGGCAGGGCGGATCTTGTACTGGCTCATCCCAACCCACGTGACCTTTGGTAGGGGTCACCACTAGGAGAGGAGGCGCCATGCCCGTAATCACTCTTCCCGATGGCAGTCAGCGGTCCTTCGAGCAGGCCGTCAGCGTTGCCGACGTCGCCGCATCCATCGGCGCAGGCCTGGCCAAGGCCACCCTGGCCGGCAAGGTCGACGGCAAGCTGGTCGACGCCTGCGACCTGATCGACCACGATGCCACGCTGCAGATCATCACGGCGAAGGACCAGGAGGGGCTGGACATCATCCGCCACTCCTGTGCCCACCTGATCGGTCATGCGGTCAAGCAGCTGTACCCGACGGCCAAGATGGTCATCGGCCCGGTGATCGATGAAGGCTTCTACTACGACATCGCCTACGAACGCCCCTTCACCCCCGAAGACCTGGCGGCCATCGAAGCGCGCATGCGGCAGCTGATCGACACCGACTACGACGTGATCAAGAAGATGACCCCGCGCGCCGAGGTCATCGACGTCTTTGCCAGCCGTGGCGAGGACTACAAGCTGCGTCTGGTCGAAGACATGCCGGACGAGCAGGCCATGGGCCTGTACTACCACGAAGAATACGTCGACATGTGCCGGGGTCCGCACGTGCCGAACACGCGCTTCCTCAAGGCGTTCAAGCTGACCAAGCTGTCCGGCGCCTACTGGCGTGGCGATGCCAAGAACGAACAGCTGCAGCGTGTCTATGGCACCGCCTGGGCCGACAAGAAGCAGTTGGCCGCGTACATCCAGCGCATCGAGGAAGCCGAGAAGCGCGACCACCGCAAGATCGGCAAGCAGCTCGACCTGTTCCACCTGCAGGAAGAGGCGCCAGGCATGGTGTTCTGGCACCCGGCCGGCTGGACGGTGTACCAGGTGCTCGAGCAGTACATGCGCCAGGTCCAGCGTGACAACGGCTACCTCGAGATCAAGACGCCGCAGGTGGTCGATCGCGTGCTGTGGGAGCGTTCCGGCCACTGGTCCAACTACGCCGAGAACATGTTCACCACCTCGTCGGAAAGCCGCGACTTCGCCGTCAAGCCGATGAACTGCCCGTGCCACGTGCAGGTGTTCAACCAGGGCCTGAAGTCCTACCGTGACCTGCCGCTGCGCCTGGCCGAGTTCGGTGCCTGCCACCGCAACGAGCCCTCTGGCGCTCTGCACGGCATCATGCGCGTGCGCGGCTTCACCCAGGACGACGCGCACATCTTCTGCACCGAAGATCAGGTGAAGAAGGAGGCTGCCGACTTCATCCGCCTGACCCTCGACGTCTACAAGGACTTCGGGTTCACCGACGTCGCCATGAAGCTCTCGACCCGTCCCGCCAAGCGTGTGGGTTCCGAAGAGCTGTGGGATCGCGCCGAAGGTGCTTTGGCCGATGCGTTGAACGAATCGGGCCTGGAGTGGGAATACCAGCCGGGCGAGGGCGCGTTCTACGGGCCGAAGATCGAGTTCACCCTGCGCGACTGCCTGGGCCGTAACTGGCAGTGCGGCACGCTGCAGTACGACCCGAACCTGCCTGAGCGCCTGGACGCCAGCTACATCGCCGAGGACAACAACCGTCGTCGTCCGGTGATGCTGCACCGCGCCATCCTCGGTTCGTTCGAGCGCTTCATCGGCATGCTCATCGAGCATTACGCCGGTGTCTTCCCCGCGTGGCTGGCGCCGACCCAGGCGGTGATCATGAATATCACCGACAAACAGGCCGATTTTGCCCTTGACGTGGAAAAAACTCTGAATTCCAGCGGATTCCGTGCCAAGTGCGACTTGAGAAATGAGAAGATCGGCTTTAAAATCCGCGAGCATACCTTGCTCAGGGTCCCGTATCTTTTGGTTATAGGGGACCGCGAGGTCGAAACGCAAACCGTCGCTGTGCGGACTCGTGAAGGTGCGGACCTGGGCTCCATGCCCGTCACCCAGTTCACCGAGCTCCTGGCGCATGCGGTTTCCCGGCGTGGTCGCCAAGAATCGGAGTAATGACTATTAAGCGTGATATGAGAAACGATAAACGAGCTGCCCCGAAGGCCCCGATCAACGAGAATATCTCGGCACGCGAGGTTCGGTTAATTGGCGCGGATGGCGAGCAGGTTGGCATCGTCTCGATCGATGAAGCGCTTCGTATCGCTGAAGAAGCGAAGCTGGATCTGGTAGAAATTTCTGCCGATGCCGTACCTCCTGTCTGCAAGGTCATGGACTACGGCAAGCACCTCTTCGAGAAGAAGAAGCAGGCCAACGAGGCCAAGAAAAACCAGAAGCAGATCCAGATCAAAGAAATCAAGTTTCGTCCAGGGACGGAGGAAGGGGATTACCAGGTAAAACTACGCAACCTGGTACGTTTCCTTAGTGAAGGGGACAAGGCCAAGATCTCTCTGAGATTCCGTGGTCGTGAGATGGCCCACCAGGAGCTGGGCATGGAGCTGTTGAAGCGGGTCGAAGGTGACCTCGTGGAATACGGCACCGTCGAGCAGCATCCTAAGATGGAAGGACGCCAGCTGATGATGGTCATCGCCCCCAAGAAAAAGAAATAACCACCAGGGCACGGCAGGCCTTGCGGTTATGTTTATCCACTCAATGCGGAGTTCCGAACATGCCAAAGATGAAAACCAAAAGCGGTGCAGCGAAGCGTTTCTTGAAAACCGCTTCCGGCTTCAAGCACAAGCACGCTTTCAAGAGCCACATCCTGACCAAAATGTCGACCAAGCGTAAGCGTCAATTGCGTGGTAGCAGCTTGCTGCACCCGTCCGACGTCGCGAAAGTCGCGCGCATGCTGCGCGTTCGTTAATTCTGGTCAACGATAGAGGAAGTTACTCATGGCTCGTGTAAAGCGTGGCGTCATCGCTCGTAAGCGTCACAAGAAAATCCTGAAACTGGCTAAAGGCTACTATGGTGCACGCTCGCGCGTGTTCCGCGTTGCCAAGCAGGCTGTCATCAAGGCGGGTCAATACGCCTACCGTGACCGTCGTCAGAAGAAGCGTCAGTTCCGCGCACTGTGGATCGCTCGTATCAACGCCGGTGCCCGCACCAACGGTCTGTCCTACAGCCGTCTGATTGCTGGCCTGAAAAAGGCGTCGATCGAAATCGACCGCAAGGTTCTGGCCGATCTGGCAGTGAACGAAAAAGCGGCGTTTGCTGCGATTGTCGAGAAAGCTAAAGCCGTTCTGGCTTAAGTACCCACGACAATCACCCGGCGGCGCTCGCGGCGTCGGGTATTGAACGTCATCGATAGGGGAAGAGCCTGTAAAGCTCTTCCCCTATTTCGTATCTGGAGTCTGTACATGGAAAACCTGGATGCGCTGGTCTCTCAAGCCCTGGAGGCCGTGGAGCGCGCTGAAGACATCAATGCCCTGGAGCAGATCCGGGTTCACTACCTCGGCAAGAAAGGCGAACTGACCCAGGTGATGAAGACCCTGGGCAACCTGCCGGCCGACGAACGACCGAAGGTCGGGGCGCTGATCAACGACGCCAAGGAACGCGTCACCGTCGTGCTCAACGCCCGCAAGGCCGCGTTCGAAGAGGCCGCCCTGAGTGCGCGCCTGGCCGCCGAGTGCATTGATGTGACCTTGCCAGGCCGTGGCCAGACCACCGGTGGCCTGCACCCGGTCACCCGTACCCTCGAGCGCATCGAACAGTTCTTCACCCACATCGGCTACGGCATCGCTGAAGGCCCCGAGGTCGAAGACGACTACCACAACTTCGAAGCGCTCAACATCCCCGGCCACCACCCGGCGCGGGCGATGCACGATACCTTCTACTTCAACGCGAACATGCTGTTGCGCACGCACACCTCGCCGGTGCAGGTGCGGACCATGGAGTCCAGCCAGCCGCCGATCCGCATCGTCTGCCCAGGCCGCGTGTACCGCTGCGACTCGGATATCACCCATTCGCCGATGTTCCACCAGGTCGAAGGCCTACTGGTTGATCGCGACATCAATTTTGCCGACCTCAAAGGCACCATCGAAGAATTCCTGCGCGTGTTCTTCGAGAAGGAACTGGCCGTGCGTTTCCGGCCTTCGTTCTTCCCCTTCACCGAGCCGTCCGCCGAAGTCGACATCCAGTGCGTGATGTGTTCCGGCAAAGGCTGCCGTGTCTGCAAGCAGACCGGCTGGCTGGAAGTCATGGGCTGCGGCATGGTGCACCCGAACGTGCTGCGCATGTCCGGCATCGATCCGGAAGAGTACCAGGGCTTCGCCTTCGGCATGGGGGCCGAGCGCCTGGCCATGCTGCGTTACGGCGTCAACGATCTGCGTCTGTTCTTCGACAACGACCTGCGGTTCCTCGCGCAATTCCGCTAGGCCCGTACCCGACGCATATTCCAGGAGAACAGCATGAAATTCAGTGAACAGTGGCTGCGCGGTTGGGTCAACCCGCAGGTCTCCCGTGACGAGCTGGTCGCTCGTCTGTCGATGGCCGGTCTGGAGGTCGACAGCGTGACCCCGGCGGCGGGCCAGTTCAGCGGTATCGTGGTCGGCGAAGTGCTGGCCACCGAGCAACACCCGGACGCCGACAAACTGCGCGTCTGCCAGGTCAGCAACGGCAGCGAGACCTTCCAGGTCGTCTGCGGCGCGCCCAACGTGCGCCCGGGCCTGAAGATCCCGTTCGCCATGATCGGCGCCGAGCTGCCCGGCGACTTCAAGATCAAGAAGGCCAAGCTGCGCGGCGTCGAGTCCTTCGGCATGCTGTGCTCGGCGGCCGAACTGCAGATCAGCGAAGAGAACGATGGCCTGCTCGAGCTGGCGGCCGACGCGCCGGTGGGGAAGGACATCCGTGCCTACCTGAACCTCGACGACGCCAGCATCGAAGTGGACCTGACCCCCAACCGCGGCGACTGCCAGTCGCTGGCCGGTCTGGCCCGCGAAGTCGGCGCGCTGTACGGCGCGCCGGTCAGCCGCATCGACGTGCCGGCGGTTACCGTCGCGCACGATGAGGTTCGTCCGGTCGAGGTGCTCGCGCCTCACGCCTGCCCGCGTTACCTGGGTCGGGTGATTCGCAATGTCGACCTGTCCCGCCCGACGCCCCTGTGGATGGTCGAGCGCCTGCGCCGTAGCGACGTGCGCAGCATCGATGCGGCCGTGGACATCACCAACTACGTGATGCTCGAACTCGGTCAACCCCTGCACGCCTTCGACCTGGCCGAGATCAACGGCGGCATCCGCGTGCGCATGGCCGAGGCCGGCGAGAAGCTGGTCCTGCTCGATGGCCAGGAAGTCAGCCTGCGTCCCGACACGCTGGTCATCGCCGACCATGCCCGCGCCCTGGCGATCGCCGGCGTGATGGGTGGCGAGCACAGCGGCGTCAGCGCCGGCACCCGCGACCTGTTCCTGGAAAGCGCCTTCTTCGACCCGATCGCCATCGCCGGCAAGGCCCGCTCCTACGGCCTGCACACCGATGCATCGCACCGCTTCGAGCGCGGCGTCGACTCGCAGCTGGCACGTGAGGCCATGGAGCGCGCGACGGCCCTGGTGCTGGAGATCGTCGGCGGCGAGCCGGGCCCCATCATCGAAAGCGTCAGCCAGCAGCACCTGCCGTCGGTCGCCCCGATCACCCTGCGCGCCGAGCGCATCGACCAGATGCTCGGCATGCAGATGCCGGCCGACCAGGTCGAGCAGCTGCTCAACGCCCTGGGCCTGACGACCCGTGCGAGCGGGGCAGGGCAGTGGACCGTCGAGGTGCCAAGCCACCGCTTCGACATCAGCCTGGAAGTGGACCTGATCGAAGAGCTGGCACGCCTGTACGGCTACAACCGCCTGCCCGTGCGTTACCCGCAGGCGCGCCTGGCCCCGCAACCGCGTGGTGAAGCGCGCAGCGAGCTGCCGACCTTGCGTCGTCTGCTGGTCGCACGCGGTTACCAGGAAGCGATCACCTACAGCTTCATCGATCCGAAGCTGTTCGAGCTGTTCACGCCAGGTGTCGAACCCCTGCTGCTGGCCAACCCCATCTCCAGCGACATGGCCGCCATGCGCGCCTCGCTGTGGCCAGGTCTGGTCAAGGCCGTGCAGCACAACCTCAACCGCCAGCAGGACCGCGTGCGCCTGTTCGAGAGCGGGCTGCGTTTCGTCGGCCAGTTGGGTGCGCTCGAGCAGCAGCCCATGCTGGCAGGCGTGGTCACCGGCAGCCGTCTGCCCGAAGGCTGGGCCAACGGACGTGATGCGGTCGACTTCTTCGACGTCAAGGCCGACGTCGAAGCCGTGCTCGGTCATGCCGGTGCCCTGGACGCCTTCGCGTTCGTGCCAGGCAAACACCCGGCGCTGCACCCCGGTCAGACCGCCCGTATCGAACGTGACGGCCAGGAAGTCGGCTACCTCGGTGCCCTGCACCCGGAGCTGGCCAAGGCCCTGGGTCTGGAGCGTCCGGTGTTCGCCTTCGAACTGATCCTGGGCGAAGTGGCCGAAGGCCGTCTGCCAGCGTTCAGCGAACTGTCGCGCTTCCCCGAAACGCGCCGCGACCTGGCCTTGATCGCTGGCCGCGACGTCTCGGCCAGCGCCGTGCTCGACACCATCCGTGCGCACGCAGGCGAGTGGCTGACCGACTTGCGGCTGTTCGACGTGTATCAGGGCAAAGGCATTGATCCGGATCGAAAAAGCCTGGCGGTCGGCTTGACCTGGCAGCATCCATCGCGCACTCTTAATGACGATGAGGTGAATGCCACCTTGCAGACGATCCTCACCTCGCTCGAACAAGGGTTGAACACCACGTTAAGGAAATAGCGTATGGGTGCTCTGACGAAAGCTGAGATGGCTGAGAGGCTGTACGAAGAGCTGGGTCTGAACAAGCGCGAAGCCAAAGAGCTGGTCGAACTCTTCTTCGAAGAGATTCGGCACGCGCTGGAAGACAACGAGCAGGTCAAGCTGTCCGGATTCGGCAACTTCGACCTTCGTGACAAACGCCAGCGGCCGGGCCGCAACCCCAAGACAGGGGAAGAGATCCCGATCACCGCTCGCCGAGTCGTCACCTTTCGTCCAGGGCAGAAGCTGAAGGCCCGGGTTGAGGCCTATGCTGGAACCAAGCCATAACGACGAGCTGCCGCCCATACCCGGCAAACGCTACTTCACCATCGGTGAAGTCAGCGAGCTTTGCGCGGTCAAGCCCCATGTACTGCGGTACTGGGAGCAGGAGTTCCCGCAGCTCAACCCGGTCAAGCGGCGTGGCAACCGGCGGTATTACCAGCGCCAGGACGTGCTGATGATCCGCCAGATCCGTGCCTTGTTGTACGAGCAGGGCTTTACCATCGGTGGTGCGCGGTTGCGCATGTCCAGTGATGAGGCCAAGGAAGATTCTTCCCAGTACAAGCAGATGATTCGGCAGATGATCGTCGAATTGGAGGATGTACTGGGGGTCTTGAAGAAGTGATCCACCGAGGCGTGAAAGTTTTTTGAAAAAAAGCTTTCACTTATCAGATGGTTAGGGTACATTTCTCAACGCTTTCAGCGGTTTTGGAAGCAGCTGTACTTGTCGGGGCGTAGCGCAGCCCGGTAGCGCACTTGCATGGGGTGCAAGGGGTCGAGTGTTCGAATCACTCCGTCCCGACCAATAATCCCAATGACTTAGCCACCTTCGGGTGGCTTTTTCATTTCTGCGTGTGGGGAGTTTTTCGGGACATCATCCGATTTTCCTCTTCAAGATCGTCAGCACAGGCCCACGCGAGTCTGTTGTTGATACCATGTTCGCAGCCTCAATCAGTTTGCCCAGCTCAGCGCCGGAGTAGTGACTGGTGATGCTGCCGTTCTTGTGCCCAAGCAATGATTTGCGATCCTCTTCTGTCACACCCGCTGCCCGCAACCGGCGGCCGAAGGTGTGCTTGAGATCATGGATCCTGATCGAGGCATACCCAGGGTGAGCGGGGCGAAGGTTTTCCTCCTGCCAGAGTTTCGCCGCTCTCACCCGCGCCTTCTTCCAAGCCGAGTCATTCATCCTGTGCATGGCCGTGCCGTTGTACGGAAACACCCATTCCTTGCTGATGCCGCGCTGCTTTTCGATGATCGACTTGGCCACGCCATTCAGCACCACCAAGCGCTCGTCGCCATTCTTGACGCCCGACCGGGCGTGCCTCCCGCCGAAATCAGCGGGGATCAGGAAAACACTGGTCCCAAGTTCCGGTACCGCAATCTCCCAATCCCACCTCAGCTTGCACACCTCCTGCTCTCGGCAGCCCGTGTTCACCTTGAACAGAGCCATCGTTTGCAGGTGGCCAGGCAGCTCGCCGAACAGAATCGACTGCTCCTCCCATGACATCGGGTATGGCTTGCGGCTCGACTTCTTCTCCTCGAGCTTTTTCAGCATGGGCACACTGTCCAGCCACGGCCGGCGATCATCGTCGCGCCACTTTCGCGCGCACAGGGTGAGAACCCGGACGGCGCGCTCGATGGCGATGTTGATGGTTCGGTTCGTCACAGCCTTCTCGATGGAGCCGTCCGGCAGCACCTTCTGCGTTTGCCGGTCTTTGATGAATGGCTCGAGCGCCTGGTCATCGATGTGCGTTAGAGGCAGGTGACCCAGGTACGGGTGCAACTGCTTCAGGCAGAGCGCGGTCAGGTGAATAGATGGCTGATCCTTGAACTCGATCAGGTAGCGCGTAGCTGCCTGCTCCCATGTCCGAATCTGCCGAACCCCGTACACCTTCTCCTGGCGCAACTTCTCCAGCTTGTGGATCAGGTACTGCTCTGCTTCTTCCCGGTCACCAGTTCCAGTGCTCTCTCGAATTCGCTCCCCCCTGTAGACCTTGTCGATTTGCCAGATGCCCCCTTTCTCGTAGAGGCCAGTGATCGTTTTTCGCGCCATGTGTTCTCTCCTCGGCGCTCGCTGCGGGGCCGATTGTTGTCCTGTGAGCCTGCTTTTTCAATCGCCTTGGCCTCGACATAGGCGTCGGCCCATGCGTCCAACTCTTGGCGGTCGAAAGCCACGCCCTGTTTTCCGATGGGAAACTCGCGCACGTTCGGGCGTACCGTCTTGTTGAACTCGTCCCGGCACATACCGAGGTAGCCGGGTGCATCGCCGAACCGGATGAACCGTGGCTGAATGCTGGATGGCTTTGCTGCTGTGGCATTCGCCATGGTGGTCTCCGCGCCGCCGGCGGCGGCAGGTTGGTGGTCAGTCCCAGTCGTGGCTGAGCTTTTCAGGTGATGCCGGGCGGGTTTCAAGCGTCGCCAGATCCAGCAGCGTGAAATAGCCGCCGTCCTCTGGCCGCCAGCCCATGGTGTCGATGTGGATGACGTTGCCGAGTGTCGCCGGCTTGTGCAGTGGCGTGTGGCCGACTACCAGGGCTCGGAGGCCCGCGACGCCATTGGTCTCGCCCAATTCGATGCGGCTGCGCGACCACATGCAGGTGTTCTGCGTCAGCTTGAGCTGCCTTGCGGTGTCCGGCTGCTCGAGCCTGGCGCGCAACTCACTCCAGGACGGGAATGGGCAGTCGGCGTGCACGATTCCAACCAGGCCATTGTCGGTCTCGACCTCGATGGCGATCGGCAGACCACGGAACTCGGCCGCGAACTCGCGCTGCTCATCCCAGGCCAGGCCGGCGAACCAGGCGCCGCCGTTGTAGACCCAGTTGTCGACGTCGCAGGTATCGAAGCGGCAGACGTAGTCGTCATGGTTGCCGCGCACCGGGTGGAACCATGGCTTGGCCAGCCACTCGAGCACGTCCCGGCACTCCGGCCCCCTGTCGACCAGGTCGCCGACGCTGAAAAGCCTGTCAACCGTCGGATCAAAGCCGGCCGCATCCAGCGCGGCCTGCAGCCTGGTGAAGTGCCCGTGAATGTCGCCGACCGCAAAATCGCGGCCAGCCGTGTTCCTGGCGAAGCGCTTGATGCGCACCACCTCGATGTTTTCGAGCATTGGTGATCCTCGCCCGCACACATCGGCGGGCCTCGGTAATAAAGGAAGGGGTGGGTTACAGCAGGTGGGCGCCGGCTTCGAGCAGGCCGTCGCGGTCCTTGCGCACGTCGTCGCGCTCAGTGACCAGGCGCTGGATGCCGCGGTGCAGGTAGTCGGCAGTGGATTCACCGGGGCGCAGATCGCTGGGCTTGACGCCCTGCAGCACGGCCTTGAGCTCATGGAGGGTCAGTTGCTCGATCATGGCGTCACCTGTTGCGTGTTGCACAGCACGACTTCGTCGCCATCCAGGGCCTGCACCTGGCCAAGTGAGGCCATGGCTTCGATCGCGGCGATTCGGTTGGCCTCGAGAGCTCGGCGCTCTGCCGACATCCAAATGGTCAATCCGGTCCCGCTTCCGCCGGTGCCGCCATAGCTGGAGACAGACTCGGCCTCTTCCTTGGCCGACTCCAGAAAATCCTGTGTTCGGCAGTGCGGGCACAGGTGCGTGCAGTCCTGCGGATCGTAGCCTTCACCAGCGCCTGCATCAAAAAGGTAGCCGCCCGGTCGGCACTCCCAGTCGCCGACCGAATAGCCGCAGGCTGCAGCTTCAATGTGTTCGCTCACAGGTAATACCTCACGTCGACCCAGCGCCCGGGCGCCTGCGCGGGCATGGGTTCGGGTTGTTGTTCGTGCGGGGATAGCTGGTGCTCGGTACCGGCCTGCAGCTGGCTGTCAGGGATGCAGCTGATCGCCATCTGATTGAGGATGTAGCAGGTGACGCCCCGGTGGCTGTCGTGCTCAATGTCGATGACGTTCTCGCTGGCGCTGGCACCGGTGGCCAGCAGCAGGAGGCAGAGGGCGAAGCGGGTCATGGCCTGCTCCCAATCGCGGCGGCCGCCTCAACGATCGCCCGGCGAGTTGCCCGGAATGGGTCGTCGCCGTGGTAGATGTCGAACTCACCAAAGCGCTCAGCATCCACGACGGTGTACGGGTCCGAGTCGCCGTCGAACGGCTCTACGATGTGGATCTGGATGCCCAGGCGGTCACCCCGGCCCATCAATACGGCCACTCGCAGTGCGTCGCCATCGTTGATCAAGGGGTTCCAGTGAGCACGTACACCCGATTGACCCTTCAGGCGAAAAGGCCACTTCGGATCGCGGCAGGTGCATGGCTCGATCTCAAGGCGTGCGGCCTTGGCGGCCAGCTTGAGCAATTCGAGGTCGCGTTCGTCTACTTCAGACACAGGCACTCCTTTGCCGCCACATCGCGGCAGTGAATAGAGGGGAGAGGGGTTGCAGCGGGGCGGGGTTACTGTTTGCCGATCAACGCATCAGCCTGCATAAGGACTTTGCACGCTGGGCAGCTTTCATCCCGGGAGTCGTAACCCTCGATCTGATCGGGGCATAACCCATTCGCAATGTGGTTCAGCTGGTTTGTGCCGACGCCGCGTAGCCGCTGGATCAAATCAAGCTTCACTGGCTCCAAGGCGGCGCCAGCCTTACAGCGGCTGCACTTGCCGCACGCAGTGCCCAGCTCCCAGGCGCCTTTGCACACAGTCTCGTTGATCTCAACCGGCGTGCTCGGCTCTGCGCTGGCGGATAGGACCTTTTCGATTTCTTCGAACCAGTACCTAGCCGGGCAGGGATCGCGCTTGCCGAGGATTCGAGCCAGCAGCGCATGCGCCTGGGCCAGCTGGGCGCGCAGGGCCTCCACCTCACCGCTCGCGGCATCCATCGCCAGCTTGTGCTGGCCCGCGTTGGCGCGCAGCCGCCCAACCTCGGCAGGATCGGCAGCGCTGGCGAAGACCGGCCGAATCTCTCGCATGATCCCGAACTGATTGAAGCGGCCTACCTCATGGCCGTGCAAAGCCCGCTCGGTGTCGCAGCACTCCCGCCACGGCTTCCACTGTGACCCGGGTCGATCGGTCTTGCTGCGGATCTGGTAGCCCACCGGCTCGCCCTGGCCCTGCTGGGCTGGCAGCAGATCGGCAAGCGTGACCTCGGGCGCCTTGCACTGGGCGGCATCTATGGCAGCCATCGCCAAGTCGCGGTCGCGCATGCCGGGGACGCCCTTAAGGCGAGTGATGCATGCTGTAGCGGCCTCGACCTGCCGCTCGGTCCAGATGCTGCGCTCTGCCAGCATGTAGCCCTCAGGCAACGGTATCGGGTTGCGTTGCCCCTGCTGGGCTGGCTGGTCCAGAATTGCTCGCAACTGATCGCCATGATCCTTGCTGAAATACCCTTGAGCCGCATTGCCAAGGATTGCGCGGATAAGGTCTTCGCCCACCATCTTCTCTGCGTTGCTCATGAGCGGTTCTCCAGGGCAGTGCGAGCCACAGTCCCGTCCTCAATGAACTCGGGTTCTTCGTCATGCCACAGCATGTTCAGTGGCTCACCGCTCACTGTGTCCCATCTGCCACTTTCGACATGGTAGTGCTCGCCGTCGGCGTAGAACTTCAGCGCCGACCGCAACCGATCGTTCTCTTCCTCAACCGCATTCAGCCGCTGCTGGAGGGCGTTACGCTCGGCGGTGAGGCGTTCGTTGTCTTCCTGCCCGGCCTGGTGCCCGGCGCGGAAAGCGTTGAAGTCCTGGGAGGTGTGCGGATCTACGAAGCCGAGGCTGTCCTTCTCCAGGTCTTCGTCGCACCATCCGTTTGGATTGAGCTTGATATACAGGTCGCGTAGGTCGTTGGGGTGGTTTTGTGTGGGCATGGGGATACCTCGCCTGGGGTGTCATAGGGTTTCGAGATAGGCGGCTATGAAGTGCGCCGCCGCTTCAGCATTGATGGCGTTTCCGTAGGCGCGCAGGCGTCCCACTCGGCTGGCAGCCCCATGAGCCAACGGGGATGTTCCGGGCTCAACTGGCCTCCACTTTCCATCCCTGCAGAAGAGCCAGTCAGCATCTGACCACAGGCCGTTAACCGGGCCGGGCCGCAAATTGAAGCCGTGTCTTGCAGGCGCTCCTGAATCTTCGTTCCGTCTTGGCGATACCAGCTCAGCGAGTCCTGCGGCCTGGGCTGGCGATCGTTGCATGTGTTCGGTGTCGGCCATCCGCTCAGCACCGCCGCATGGTTCAACGTTATGTTCGGCGTGGTGAAGCTTTGCGATGGTTTTCTGTTCGAATCGCAGGCCGTTGGGCTCGGCCAACCCGACAGCAGCGCTGAGCCGCCGAGCGTCTGCAATCCTCGACGTGTCTCGACCTGGTCCTTTGCGTTGGCCGTGGGAGTCGGCCATCCCACCAGGCAGGCCGCTGCCGCCAGGTCCGGACCATGGTTGCGCATCGCCTCCATGAGGCCGCCCTCGAAGGTGCGCACCCCTTTTTCTGCCAGTGCTGCCGTGGGCGTGGGCCACCCAGTACGTGCGATCTCGGATGTGCGGAGCACCGACGCCCGCAGACGGGAACGCGACAGCCCCGAAGGCATAAGCCATGGCTTCCACGTCAGCCTGTACAAGGTCGAGCCAAGGGTCTGCGTCCTTGCTTGCAACCTGCTCTCCAAAGACGACTGCAGGCTGGCGCTCGCTGATGAGCCAATGGAAGTGCGGCCACAGGTGCCGCTGGTCATCAAACCCAGCGCCCGCGCCTGCCGCGCTGAAAGGTTGGCACGGACAGGAACCGGTCCAAACAGGTCGGTCATCTGGCCAGCCGGCGCGGCGAAGGGCGTAGGACCAAACGCCGACGCCGGCGAAGAAGTGGCATTGGGTGTAGGGCTTGAGGTCATCGGGGTGTACGTCCTCGATCGAGCGTTCGTCAACGTCGCCTGGCGCGATGTGTCCTGCGGCAATGAGGTTGCGGAGCCACTGCGCGGCGTATGGGTCGATCTCGTTGTAGTAGGTAGGCATGGCTCTACTCGCAGAGGCCGTAGGCTGAGGAGCAGCGGTGCTGGCTATCGGCGCGGACGATCAGGTTGACCATGTCGAACTGGCGGCCGCCGCGGGATGTGTTGGCCCACTCGACCATGCGGTCGATACCGTGAGTGGCGGCTGTAATGTCGTCGCCTGCCTGCACGGTCGGGTCGTTGGTCGAGGTGAAGAAGGTCGCGGATCCACGCTTGCTGGCGATGCTGACCAGGCGCTCCCACTCGCGGACCCGGGCGACCTCTTCCGGCCACCTGGAGGCGATCTCGCGCAGTTCGTCCTTCGCGCAATTGACGCAGGGCATGCAGCCGACTCGGTTGCAGCCTTGGAGGTACAGCGGGTTCGGCTTGATGCCCGCGGCGCGGTGGGCTTCGAAGACAGCAGCAACCGGCCACTTGAGGATCGGACGGTAGTTGAACAGGCCGCCGCCAACCTCATCGCATTCCGGCAGGTACCGGCGGCTCAGCGATTCATCGGCCCGGACGCCTTGCCAGGACAGCAGCATGCTGTCGCCGTCCATCAGCGGCATGAATACCTGCTCGATGATGGGGTTGCGCTTCAGCTCGTCGGTACAGAAGCGCGCCTTGGTGCTGGGGAACCGGCCTTTCCAGAGGCACATGTCCAAGAAGGGGTTGCCTGTGGGATGCAGCACCTCCAGCGCGCCGACCACGACGGCTTCCGCCACTCCTTTCTCCCGCCACTTCGTTTCGATGAACTTGCGCTTGCCAGCGATCTGCCTGGCGAAGTCCGCCTTGACCCAGCGAATCGGCACGCCTGTGGCTTCGGCCAGGTAGTGCACGTAGTCATAGGTGGCCGGGTGTTCGTGCCCGGTATCGGCGAAGACGGCGCTGAGGTTCGGCACCTCCAGCTCGCGGGCCACCAGCAGCGTGGCTGTGCTGTCCTTTCCGCCGCTCATGCTGACGATGTTGTGTTCGGCCATGGTGGCTCCATGCGTGCAGGCGCCGCCCTCGCCGGGCAGACGTTATCGTTGAATAGGGGAAGGCGCTGGAGGGCAGCGCGGGTTCAGCCGTTGCCGAGCAGCAACAGGCCGGTGTCGTCTGGATCTTCGTCAGAGGGCAGTGCAGGGGCGCGCAACGCCCGCCTGGCGCAGAACATTTCAAGCTTGCGCGCCACAGAACTGCTGATCTCGTATGTGTGGCGCGGGGGTAGTTTCAGCAGAGCGAAGGCCTGGAATGAACCCAGAGCATGGGTTTTCTCGATCAGCATCCTGACCGTAAGGCTGCGGTCAGCCGGGCCAAGCCATTCGCCCATTTCGTCAAGCTCGCTGAGCGTCCCAGGCCTGGCGCGCATGCGTACCTCTCTGCGGCTGGACTTGGCCAGCCCTGCATCCTCGATCTGCAACTGGGCACCGCCCATGAACCAGTGAAATCGGTCACGCCCCAGGCGCCTGGCGTTGTAGATCAGCAGCGTCAAAGCCTCGCCGCTCTCTTCAATGCTGGCCCAGCTCATCAGCTCCTTGAGCTGCTCGACGTTGCGCAGGTGCAGCTTTAGGCGAAGGTCGTACTCCATGAGCCGAGCTGACTTTGCCTTGCGCCGTTCCTCCCGGTCTTGGGCTGACATCGCCATACGGCGCCTCCTTCAAGCCGCTGGGCGGCAAGGTGAATTGGTCACGCCGCCTGTGCAATTGCAGGGCGCGGTGTATCTTCCTGTTCAAGCAGGATCTCCATGTCTTTGTCGTTCCAGCCAGCGAGCCACCAGCCGCAATCGACAGTGAGGTGGCCGTAGGGCTGGGAGAGGCGGCACCGGCCCGCTTGGCGGTCAGCGCGGCCCTGGTAGTAGGCGGTGGGGTGTTCGAGGCGTGGGGCTCGCTTCTTCATGGCTATGCACCTGAGAGGTGATGGAGCGGCTTGAAGGGGATGTCATCGTCGAAGTTCGGGCTGTCCGGGCCGTCCATACCCTGCTGGTGCTGCTGACGCTGATGCTGCTGGGGTCGTTGTTGCTGACGCGCCTGCTGTTGACGACCCTGCTGCTGACCGCTGCCCTGGTCGTCCTGGCGACCACCGAGCAGCTGCATCCGGCCCTGCATGTCTACGATGATCTCGGTGGTGTAGCGCTTGATCCCATCCTTCTCCCACTCGCGGGTCTGCAGCTTGCCCTCGACGTACACCTGAGAGCCCTTGCGCAGGTACTCGCCGGCGATCTCGGCCAGGCGCCCGAACAGCGAGACACGATGCCACTCGGTGCGCTCGACCTTCTGGCCGGACTGCTTGTCGGTCCACTGCTCGCTGGTGGCCAGGCTAAGGCTGGTGACCGCGTTGCCGTTCGGCAGGTAGCGGACGTCGGGATCCTGGCCGCAGGTGCCGACCAGGATGACTTTGTTTACGCCTCTCATGCTGCTTTCTCCGTGAGTTCTGCTTTGCGTTGGTCTTTGGCCGCATTGAGCTGCGCCAGGTGGTCTGGTGATTGCTCGAGGATTCGGTAGGCCGCCGAGTACACGCTTTGCAGTTCCTGCATCGTCTCGGTTACCGGAATCTTGGAGAGCGCATCCTTCAATGCAGTGGTCTGCAGGTCGCCCTGGGCCTTGCCGTCGTTCAGCCAGGCCAGAAGGCGTCGGCCGGTTTCGACGCTGACCACCTCCGGCTGCTCGAAAAGACGCGTGCGGTCCTTGGTAGCCACCGCGACGTTGCCGTCGTGCACCAGGTCGAGAACGACAGTGAACTCATAGTCCGAGCCGTCGCGCTGCTCTGATTTCATGCCCAGCTTGAGGATTTTTTTACCCTCACCCTGGACCGTCTCCGTCTTGCTGCGCATCGTGCAGATGATGTGCAGAGGGCTGGTCAGGATGGTGTCGACGAGCTTGCGATGACGGGGCGTGGTTTCATTCCAGGCCGACCAGGTGTTCCCCTTGTAGCGCTGCTTGGCAATCGTGTCGTTGATCTCCAGGCACCCACCAGATCCAATCCACTCGTGCGAGTAGCTGTCGATGATGAGCGTCGAATAACCGGCGTCCTCGGCGGCCTTGATGGCCTCGATGTAACGTTCAGGTGAGTAGGGCGGAGCCAGGCCCATCACGTCGAAGTCGGTCAGGTCGGCGTACAGCGAGGCGCTTTCGTGCTCGGTATCAATGACCGCGATGGAGCCGCCCAGGCCCATGGCGAGGAGAAGGGCGGAGTAGGTCTTGCCTGATCCAGATGGGCCGGTAAGTGCGAGCCGTAGCCTTGCCTGCTTACGTTCGGCTTTCTTGAACATGGGGTTTCCTCAGTTCGGTTGGTTGTCCCACTGCCGCTCGATGCGCGCGGCTTCGTCTTCGTACTCTTTGCGCTGCTCGCCCGAAAAACGCTCAGGCGAGAAGGCGCCTGCCGCTATCCAGTCGAGCTGGGCGGCCATGCGTGGCGTGGTGTTCATGGGTTACCTCAGGGGGCGGGACGGACGGCGATGTGGCCTGCCTTGAGGGCGGCAGCAACCTCAGGCTGCAGCTTCTGCACTGGCAGTTCGCGCGGAAGCGGCAGGCTTATGCCGATGATGGCCAGGCTGCGTTCGATCTGCTCGATTTGGCGCTCGAGCGTGGCGACGTCCGGACCGATCATGCGACCACCCTCAGGCTGTGGAAGTGGGCCTCGGTGATGCGGTTGATCTCCTCCGCGAAGGCCTGCTTCTCGTCGAGGCTGACCAGGCGCAGTACGGTCGCGAGATTCAGGACCGACAAGACGGCAGATGCCGCGTTACGCTGGCCAACGTTCTGCGCGAAGATCTGCAATTCAGTGGTGATCCAGGTGATAGCGGTCTGGTGGTCGAGCTCTTGCTGGGTCGGTAGCTGGTTCATTGTTGCCTCCGGGCGGCGATCAAACCGAACATGATTTCCATCTTGTCCATGGCCGCGGCGATCTTCTTGCGGCTCCTGATGGCTTGCTGCTCGCGCTGTATGCGCATGGCTTCAGTGCGCTGCTCAATCAGCGCTTGGATTTCCTTCTCGCTCAGGCGAGGTAGGGATGGGGTTTCGCTCTGGCGGGCGCGCCGATCGGTGTCGCGCGCTTGAGGGCTGTCTGCATAAAGCTCGCTCTCTCGCTGCATGGTCGCCTCCAGGGCGTTGATCCGGCCGCATTGGTCAGGCGTCAGGGCGGGTGACCAAACCCCCGCGCAGCCGAGAGCGCGGGCCTGGCGCCTGCCAATGCGGTCGTATGTGAAGGGAAGGGGTGCGGGGTGTATCGGTGGAGCAACTGGCTTCATGGCTCGACCAGCTTCGCCCGGGGCATGAGAGGCTGGGTGGTCCTTCACCAATTGATCCACCGATGCACCCCGCTAAAGGAGCATCGGGCCTGCTTTTGGCTCACTGCAGGCAGGTGGTTGAAGGCCGCTGGCAAGACAGCGGATGCCACGCTCGAAGCTACCAACATCGAGCGCTTCCCGTTGCTGATACCCGCCGGGATTAGGGTAGAGGGGTAGACTGCTCGGGCGAGCAGCCTCACTGATCAGCTCAGTGTTTCGGGGTGTATCGGTGATGCGATCTGGCAGGTAGCGAACTCACTGCTTGCGCTGACTCACCCGAGGTCAGCATCGCGCTTTTCAGGTGCGGGTCACCCGTCCGACGGTATAGCCCACGCTACAGGGCATTCAGATCACATCCCGATGCACCCTGCGATGGGGAGCAGAGCATCGGGCCGTCTTTCCGGCTGCCAGGGAATCAGCTCTTTCCCAAGAACGCCTTGGTGACGACCTTGGGAAATTTCTTGGTTCGAATCTCATTCGCCTGCTTGTCGGTAAGCAGGCCAGCCAGATACAGCGTGGTGATGGACGTGTTGATGTGGTCGAGGCGCTTGGCATCGTCGGCGTTCATTTCCGGGAACTGCTCGGCGAACGGTCGCGCCGCCCAGCCTTGTTCGAATGTTCGAGACATCGTCTTGCCCTCCTGGGCGGTTGATTATCTGGTCAGCCACCGAAGGCCTTCGCGCATAGCGGATTGCAGATGGTTTTGCAGGGCCGCCTGAAGCAGCTCGCTACCATCGGCCTTGCTGATGGCGTCGCAGATCTCGCGGCCCGCCTTGGTGTCTGGCTTGAACTTCACTTTCACTGTTCGCATAGCTATCTCCAGTGGATTCCCAAAGCACCCGGTCGCCCAGGTGCTTCAGTGAATCGTTCTGTCCCATTACCGCCGGGATGGCGGGGCGCATTGCGTACCGGGTCGTTCGTGCCTACTGGGCGTAACGGTTCGAGCCTGTCGCTCTCGATCAGCCGTACAGGGTTCTCCCTGTCGTGGGCAGCCTTTCGGGGCTGTCTGATCGCCGGTCGCCGGTAGAGGCAATGCGGTCTGTTGGTTGTTGCGCTGGTTGTTAAAGAGCGGGCGGGCCGCTTCAGGCCCTCTCTCAGCGCGGGTCCCTCATGGGGGACTGCATTGCGATGGAGCAAATATCACGTATCGTGTTTTTAATGTCAACACGAAATGTGATTTATTTTGGTGGGGCGTGTTGAGAATTTTTCCTACGGGATGGGTTCACGTTTCACGGGTCGTGATATAAGCTCCCCGGAACACTGGATGGATATACAGCTAAAAAGGAGGTGACATGGCCAATCAAAAGAAGTCGGCGCAGGAGCGTCAGGTGATGACAGGCCTAGATCGTTTGGGGTTGCGGGTGTCGTCGATGATCAATCACCCGATCGCGCAGCTTCAGCGCTGGGTGACAATCCACCGGCTGGACACCGATGGTGACGCGGAATGGGAGGAGGTGATGGTCTTGCTAGCAGAGACGCCGGAGCTGGACCTTAACTTCAACGATGACGGCAGCGTGACTGTGAGGTGGGAGAAGCAGGAAGTGGAGGGGTGGCTGACGGAGACTAACCTCGAGACGGAGGAGGAGGTGGCGCCCTTCTGACAGGCATGAAAAGGCCCGCCGGAGCGGGCCTACAGTGGCACATATACGGGCTTCATGCGGCCGCCTTCGCCTTCGCCTTCGCTCTCGGCATTTTGGCATCCGGCACAGTGAGGGCGTCTTTGAAGAACATAACCTCGTCGCCGACATACCGGGCCTGGGCCGTGTAGTGGAGGCCGTATTTCAGTGCTTCTGAACCGCTGTACATCTCGCAAATCTCAGGAGCGCTGTCGTACGACACCACCCACTGTCTCAAGAAGTCCGACGACTGTAGCAACTGAGCGATCTGCAAATGGTCATCGTGTTTGTAGAAATTCCGGTATAAGTCGCGACCCTTCACATAGTACGGAGGATCTAGGTAGATCAGCGAGCGGTCAGGAAGAAGCTCTGATGCTCGGCTGAGAAGACTATATGCATCTTCCTGATGCACCGTGATTCTATGTGCATGCTGACCGATGCGCTCAAGCCTCGCTGCGATCATATCTTTGTTGAATCGAGCGTCCAGCCTATACGCTCCCGCTTGCGCCTTTCCTCCAATCACGCCTCCTTTGAGAATGCCAGAGCGATTGGTCCGATTGATAAAAAGGGTCGCAAACCCTCTGTCAGTGACAGACAGATCAGGGTCTTGGTCAAGCATCACCTGCCTTAGGCGATGCCATTCGTCCATGGTGATGGGTGTGTCGTGCAGCAGGCGTAGCAAGCCTTCAGGGTCGGAGGTCGCCGCGGACCAAAAAGCATGCACAGCTGGATCCAGATCATTGATATGGGCATGGGTCGCGTGCCCATCGAAGAGAAGCTCTAGAGCTACCCCGGCCCCGCCTGCAAAAGGCTCCAGGTAATGGCCGCCATCCAAGCTGTTGGCACGCATGACCTCAGCGAGGAATGGCGCGAAACGCGCCTTGCCGCCAGGGTAGCGTAGCGGGCTATACAGCTTATTGGAGTACATCAGGTCGTTTCCTACGGAGCTTGTCGGCCCAGTTTAGCGGCCGGCAGTATACTTGGCCAGCCTCCTTAGAGGCATCAGAGGGACGGGCGGTCATCCTAAGACGGAGACCTTAGCGGCGTCTAATCCAAAGCCCTTGACCAGCGTGCTTTTCAAGGTCCGAACCACAGCTTCACGAAATTCGTTCGCCGCTTGCTCGTTCCGCTTCACCCATATGCGATACGGGTTAAATCCGACGGGGCCGTTTACAACTCTGCAGAAATGCGAGTCGTGGGCAAAGTCCTTGAAAAGTTCTCGGAGCGGACGCTGGTTAGCTTTTTTGTTCTTCGAGTACTGTTGGATGTAATCTGATAGAGTTATCGATTTTTCATGAATAGGGAGTTCTAGTGCTTCTATGATGCCGCGTGCTGACTTTAGAAAAACCTGCCTGGTGTACATGTTTTTATTTGTCCAGAATCGGTCCTCAGCTGGGGTGTTGAGAAGCATTTCAAATATCATCTGGTCTGGCGGTAATATTGATGGAAGCTTTATGACGCTCGGGAGATGATCGACTCCATCCACGTCGCCGTCTAAAATTATGATGCCTTTGGATGTGAATTCTGGGACTTTTCGATCAATGAGTTTTTTGTATTCATCGCATCCAAGTGCAATGTCTTTTAGCTTATTAGTAATCCTATTTATGGGTCTAGAAGTAATTATTGCTGAATAAAGGTCTGCGCACTCCCTGTCTTCGAAATATATGTTTACGACAGGGAAAGAGATCTCCTCATTAAGTGCTCGTGTTTCCTGATGAAGATCTGCATAGATCTCGGGCCAACTAAAATTGGTTCTGATCGATATGGGGCCGTAGCTGTCTGTAAGATAGACGGTCTTATTGTCTGACTGTTCGCGCTGGTTAGACTCATGGATTAATTCGATCATCGTAGGCGAGTGTGAGGTCATAACCACTTGAAGATCAAGTCTCTTGCATTCCCTGTTCAGGAACCTGAGCAGTTCTATCTGAGCGGCTGGGAAAAGACCAGCATCTGCCTCGTCTATGAGCAGTAATCCGCCTTTATAATTAGGATATTCTTCCTTGAGCTTACGGAATGAGAACACAGCCATCAAAAGTTGACCGATATTGTCTTCTCCTGCGGATACGGAATCTTGATCGTACTCATCGCTATGTGCGACCGCTGAGTGCAACGTTCCTGCTGTAGCGGTTAATCTCGTAGTATTGAATTTACCCAGTATAGCCTGTGTTTCTCGAATAAAATCTTTTTCGTGGTCGTGCAGGTACTGCAGGCTATGGGCCGTATATTTCTCACGAAACGAAATGGGTATGAGCCGTTTGAGGCTTAAGTAGATAACTGGGTGCGTAGCGTTTCGGCTCGTATTTATTCCTGGGGCTGTTGTATTTCCCCTTACAACGGGTCTGGGTTGGGGGCGGTCTGCAGAGTTGTACAGCTTCAAGCTGAATTCTGCATCGGTTTTCGTATAACCATCATAGATCTTAATGATGGTATCCATTGAGCCGGAGATGTCAAATATCTTCGATAGTCTAAAATGTTCAGATATTTGTGATTTGAAGTTGTCGCCGGTAAGTGTCTTGAATGCAATGTCTTCGTCAGAAGCGTAGTCCTTTCGGAAGCTGAAGACCTGGGCGGCAATACCTAGAATGGACGATTTAGATGTGCCATTTTTTCCGCAAATCAAAGTTATTCGATTGGCTATATCGATGGTTATATCGTTTAAGCCGCGAAACTTCTTAATGTGTATTTGGCGGAGCTTTGTTGGGGTGATCTTTGCCAATTCCAATCCCTTTAATTGGGTCGAACATCTACTGTGTCATCTAGCTTTTATTCGATGTCACACGAGGTGAGCATTCCACACTAACAAAACACGAGCTTGAATATACGTGTCATCCCTTCGGATCGTCCGATCCTTGTGGTTGGAGTTGTCCGAAATCATCTCAAAGTGCTCCTCATCGGCGATCTGTAGTCGTTTGATGTAGAGCATGTCCCCATGCGAGAGCAGATAAATCCCATCCCCTACAAACTCCCGGATGCTGACGTCGACCAGGAGCGGGTCCCGGTGCTTGATCGTAGGCGCCATGGACTGGCCCCAGCCGGTAACCAGCTTGAGGTGGAAGTGCTCGGCGAACTCCACCCCAATCTCTCGCAGGTGCTTGGGGCTCACCCGTACATCTTGGAGCATCTCCGGGAAGTCATGCGCCACCTGCCCGCCACCCATAGCGGCTCGCACGTCGTAATGAGCGATCCATACCTCGTCACCGACTTGACCTGGGCGGGTTACGCCAGATGGGATCATGCTTGTGACGGCTGGGTCCTCTGCTGCAGCAAGGAGGCGCTGACGCGCTTCCTGCGGAATCTTCTTTCCGCTCTTCGCGAGCATTTGCTTAACCAGGTCAGCAGTGCTTAGCACGGGCGCGGGGCCGCTATCGGGTTGCGGGGAATTCAAAAGCAATTCCGATTGGTCCACGCCAAGCGCCGATGCAATAGCCGCGATATCCGCCAATGTCGGTTCGCGAGTGCCGACTTCGTAGTTGCCCACGCGGGACTGGGACTTCCATCCGCAGGCCTCGGCCAGCTGTGCCTGCGACATGCCGGAGGCCTTTCTCAAGCGCTTTAGGCGCTGACTCAATGATTCATTCATGCGCGGAATTTCATCACGAAACGAAATACCCGGCTTTCACTTATTGTGATTGCAATTAACACGATGCGTGTTTATCCTTTGAGCATCAATGGAGGAAGACCGTATGAACCAAGTCCGAATGATCCGCGAAAGGGCTGGCGTGACCCAGGCAGCGCTGCGCCGTCAGCTCGGCTGGAACCAGTCTCGTCTGGCTAATTACGAATCCGGCCTTAGAAATCCAGGCCTACAAGAGGCGCGCCAGATAGTCGAAGCGCTGAACGAGTTGGGCGCCCGATGTGCGCTCGACGATGCGTTCCCGCCAGAAAAAGCAGCTGCCTAATCAACTTCAACAGCAAGGAGCCACCCCCGCATGTACGCCAATCCCAAGCACCTGCATGACCGCGAGATCAAGGTCAGGGTTGATGAGGACACTTTCAACTTGATTCAGGCCTTGGCCGCGTACCACCGCACGCAGCGTGCCGTGCTGTGCCGCGAGCTGTTGGAGGCGCAGTTGGCCGCGCTGGCTTCGGAGAATACAGGCGATCAGACCGCAGCCTGAAGGCCGCGAGGAGGCCCTATGCCGACCGAACAATTCGGCTTGGACCAGGGATCGATGGATGTGCTCGAGCGAGAAGCGCGGAAGAGGGGTATCACCCCGGAAGCGCTTGCAGCCGAGCTGATTGATCGAGAGCTGGCCAGCCGGACGAAACCTCGAAACGCGAGGGGGACGGTTCAGCCGTTTCAGCGCAAGGCCTGAATAGGCCCTGAATAGCCCGAAAAGCGGGCACAAAAAAACCACCGGGCAAGGGTGGCTTTTTCAACAACAAATCAACGAGACCGATCATGACAAATATCGTCCCACTGCGCAATACCGGGGGGTTTACCCGGATGGACAACCAGCTGATGGAAGCACTGGCGGCCGTGCACCTGTCGCCAGCTGAGTTCAAGACCCTGCACGCCATCACTCGCCTCACTGTCGGCTTTCAGCTGCAGGAGCGCCGCATCACCGCCGAAGAGATCGCCAAGAAGACCAACATGCTGGCTGCACACGCTTCACGCGCCATCAGCAGCCTGCTGGCCCGTCGCGTCCTGTATCGGGTGGGTGGCAGCCGTGGTGATATCGGCATCTGCGATCCTGCAGAGTGGGTTTATCAAGAGCCGAAGAAAGACAAATCGACTCAACCAAAATCAGTCGAAATTACCAAAATTGGTAGTCTCGCCAGCGTCACGAAACTACCAATTTCCGACGACTCCCATCTTTATACGAAAGAAAAACCCCTTGTAACTGTTCCTACGGAACAGATTACAGCCCCCCAGGGGGCAGAACCCGCCCAGCCTGAAGCCAGCCAGGTTTCGTTCAACGGCGAAGAATTCCACGTCTCCACCGACCTGATCAACAAGTGGGCAGCAGCCTACGCCCCGATGGATGTCGAGGCCGAGATCAAGCGAGCAGCGGCCTGGGCCAGCGGCAGCAAGCCGAAGAAGAACTGGCGCCGCTTCCTGGTCAACTGGCTGGGCCGTGAGTTCAAGCGCAACCCGAATGGCGCCAGCGAGGCAGGCGTTCCGGTCGACAAGATCATTGAGCTGTACCACCGCGTTTGCCCGAACCTTCCAGCCGTGACCGTCGCCAGTGACCGCGTGCTGCGCAGCATGATCGCCGAGCGCTGGAACGAGTCCCCGGCCCACCAGAGCGGGCAGGGCTTCTGGCTCGGGTTCTTCCAGAAGGCCAACAACCGCAGCCAGGTGTTCTTCCGGGGCGCGAACGTCATACCGCGCCTGGAGGCCCTGGTCAGCCGCGCCGTCTTCCGCGAGATCTCGGAGGCCGCGCAGTGATCGAACTCCATAGCCTCGAAGCCGAACACGGCGTACTGGGCGCCATGCTTCGCCAGCCGCACCTGATCGACGTCCTGTCCGACGACCTGGCCGCTGACGCCTTTGCCTGGGAAGACAACGCCGACCTGTACCGCCTGATTTTGGAGCTGCACACCGACGGCCAGCCGGTTGACGTGATCACCCTGAGCGATCGCCGCGCCGAGCTGTCCAACGGTACTCGCACCCTGGCCTATGCCGGCGAGATCCAGGCCAACACGCCAAGCGTGGCGAACGCCAAGAGCTACGCCCAGATCATCCGCGAGCGCGCCATCTGCCGACAGCTGGCCGCGGCCGCCGAACGGATCAGCGAAGTCGCCCACGAGCAGGCTGACATCGAAGACAAGATCTCGCTCGCCCAGTCCATCGTGCTGGGCCTGGACGGCGCGGGCAAGGACGGCGAGTGCCAGATGATCGGCGACATCCTGGCTGAGCACGTCGAGATCCTGCAGGAGCGCTTGGACCGCTTCGAGCAGGGGATCGTCATGGATGGCCTGAGCACAGGCATCCCCGATCTGGACAGCTACACGCTGGGACTCAAGCCTGGGCAGATGATCGTAGTTGCGGGCCGTCCAGCAATGGGCAAGACCACCCTGGCGATGAACGTCGCGGCAGACGTGGGAATCAAGCAGCGCAAGCCGGTGCTGGTGATCAGCCTGGAGATGAGCAAGACCCAGCTCATGGACCGCCTGATTGCAGCCGTTGGCGGCATCCCGCTGCCGTCGCTCAAGACCGGTGTGTGCGCAGCTGACTACACCACCGAGCTGAACCTTGCGGTGCGCACGCTGCGCGAAGCCCCGATCTGCGTGTCGGACGTGCCAACCATGACCATGCCGCGCATTCGCTCCATCGCCCGGCGCCAGGCTCACCGCATGGGCGGGCTGGGGCTGGTCGTCATCGACTACCTGGGCTTGATGGAAGGTGAGGGCAAGGGCCGCACCGAAGACGTCACCGCCATGTCGCGGCAGATCAAGCTGCTGGCGCGTGAGCTGGGCTGCCCGGTGATCGTCCTGTCTCAGCTCAACCGTGGCTGTGAAGCCCGTCCGGACAAGCGTCCGGTGTTGAGCGACCTGCGCGAATCTGGCGCGATCGAGCAGGACGCCGACATCGTGATGTTCGTGTACCGGGATGAGGTGTACCACCCGAACACCCAGGACAAGGGCATCGGCGAAATCCTGATCCGCAAGAACCGAGATGGTGAGATTGGCATGGTGCCAACCGCCTTCCAAGGCGACCGCTCCCGATTCCTGCCACTGGCCACCAGATCCAGCCAGGAAAACGTGGTGCAGGTGAATTTCTGATGACTACGAAAGCCGAGATGAGGCGCCTGCTTGAGGCAGAGGTTGCCCTGCGTCCGACTACTGCCGGTGACGCCGAGCAACTCCAGGCATGGGTAGAGTCGGTGTCTGCGCTGCGCCAGGGCATCCCTGACTGGTCCGCAGCCATGCTCGGCTTGTTGAATGACCTCGATTCCCAGCGCAAGCCAGCCGTTGGCAAGGAGTAAAACTGATGGCTGACCGTATCAGCGTCAACAGCACCACCAAGCTCTCCGAAGCCATCAGCAAGCTGACCAGCATGTTCCGCGATAAGAAGTTCGTGGTGGTCAGCCTGCGCCCAGGCAAGGACCGCACCCTAGACCAGAACGCGCTGTGGTTCGGGTTCTACAAGCGCATCGCGGAGATGACCCAGATCGGCGACGCGGCCGACGCCCGGCGCTACTGCAAGCTGCACATCGGCGTGCATATCCTGCTGAACGAAGACGAGGAGTTTCAGCGGGCTTGGTACCGGGTCATGCGCCACCTGACCTATGAGGAGAAGCTGGCGGCCATGGGTGGCTGCAAGCTCTTCGGGCCTGATGGCATGCCTGTGACCAGTCTGTTCAACCGCGCCCAGGGCGTGGCCTACACCGATCGCATTCTGGCTGAGTTCACGGCCAAGGGCGTTTTCTTCGGCGACCTGGTGAGTGAGGTGGCGGCATGAAGAGCCAAGAAGCGAATCTCAAGCGAAACAAAGACGAAGGCGTCTTCACTGTGCCGGGATGGATCTGCCTGTATGGGCATGGCCTGACGCGGCGCGGCCTCCAGTGCGTTGTCTTGGCAGCGACCGGCAAAAGTGGCAAACAGATCGCCAGAGAGCTGGGAATCTCGCCCGGAACGGTCACTAACAGAATGGCGGATGCGCGACTGCACCTTAAAGCTACCAACCGCACCGAGCTGGTCGCAAAGGCAGTTGCTGCAGGAATCATCGCGGCAAATGAGGCCGAGCCATGCGCGTAGCCGATCCCAAGCCGAAGAAGTGCCGCGCCCCGGGCTGCGGCCAGCGCTTCAATCCCACCATGAGCACCCAGAAGGTGTGCAGCGTGGCCTGCGCCATCGCCATCTCTAAGGATTCGAAGCTCCAGAAGGTCGCGGCCAAGGCCATCACCAAGCAGGCGCGCCAGGACCTTCAGGAGCGCCGTGAGAAGCTGAAGACGCGAGCCGAGTACGCAAGGGAGGCCCAGGCGGCAATCAACCGCTACGTGCGCCTCCGTGACGCTCATCTCGGGTGTGTCAGCTGTGACAAGCCAGCGTCGTGGCAGGGGCAATGGCACTGCTCGCATTTCCGCAGTGTCGGCGCCGCCCCTCATTTGCGGTTCAACCTCTGGAACATGAACAAGTCCTGCAGTGCCTGCAACAACTTCCTGAGCGGCAACATCATGGCTTACCGGCCTGCGCTCATCCAGAAGATCGGCCAGGCCAGGGTTGATTGGTTGGAGTGCAACAGCGACATCGTCCGTCACGACATCCCATACCTGAAGCGGATCAAGACGATCTTCCTCAAGAAGTGTCGCCGGATCGAGAAATGGAGGATCGCAGCATGAAGTTGACTGCAGAACGCCTGCGCGAGCTTGTCAGGTATGAGCCGGCAACTGGAAAGTTCTACTGGATTGGCGAAAGCCGGGGCGGCTTCAAAGGATCGGTGATCATTCATCGGGCTGGCGACCTCGCTGGCGGCCGCAGGCGCAAGGATGGTAGGGCGCTGATCCGACTAGATGGTCGTCTCTATCTTGGTTACCGGCTGGCCTGGCTGTGGATGACTGGGAAATGGTCGGAGCTTGAAATTGACCACATCGACGGCGACCAGACCAACGACAGATTCTCAAATCTCCGCGAGGCGAGCAGACAGAAGAACCAACAAAACATTCGCAAGCCGCAAAGCAACAAGCGATCCAGCAGTCTCTTGGGTGTGTATGCCAATAAGCGGGGCAGGTCCGCACCTTGGAGGTCGGCAATAAGCGTCGACGGGAAGCAGCGAAGCCTTGGCGCATTCATGACCGAGCAGGAGGCCCACCAAGCCTACGTGGCTGCGAAGCGAATCCTGCATGAGGGCTGCACGTTATGAGCCACACCATCGAAGACCTGCAGGCCATCAAGGCCCTGTACCGCCAGAAACTACGAGACCTCAAGAGGAAAGCAGCATGAGCATTCAATGGGCATGGTTCGCACTGGCCGTGATGCTCACGGCTTCCGTCGGCACGGTACTGGTCGGGCTTGGCATCGCCGCCCGCAAGGCCCGCGCCGCCAGCTATCAGGAATTCATGGAGCGCAAGGCTCGTCGTACCGGGGGTGATGCATGAAATACCAGAACGTGATTTCCGCCGTAGTCCGAGCCCTGGCGGCCGAGACCATCAACAGCGCCGGCGGGTGCAGTGTCGAACCCCGGGTGCAGACCAGCAAGCTGAAAGGGGAGATCACCGGCAAAGAAGCGGCACTGCTGGCAGACTGCATCGTGCACAAGATGCTCCACGCACAGCTCAGTCCCAGGCAATGGCACGCGCTGCTGGCTAAGTACAGCACGCACAAGGGGCGCAAGCTCCAAGCCATCTGCGCGCTGGTGCCTGTCGTGCCAACGCCTGCGCCCAAGCGGTTCACCCAGCAGGCCGTAATGGTGTGGGCGGTGCCCGAGCAGCGAAAGGGCGTGCAACGGGCAGCAGCCCAGGTCAAGCCAGCCGAGGTGCGTGAGTGCGACAAGGGCGATGATCGCTGGGCCTGGCGGAATCAGGCCGCCCAGCGGGCCGTGGAGCGGGCCAACGCCCACGCCAAGGCAGTGGCCGAGGAGCGTCCGGGCGAGATGATCGTGCTGGCCGCGTCGAACTACGACATGACCACTTGGGATGATCAGGGTCTGACCGAGCGCACCTATCAGCGCTGGAACAAGGCCATCCGCGGCTCACTGGAGGGGCTGGTGAACGAGGCTCTGGTCGAGGCTCAGCACATGCTGGAGGCGGTGGGGGTGCTGGAAAGCGAGGCGGCATGAAAGAGTCCCTCAAAAGGGCTTGCAATGTCATGTCGCCATGTCGCAATATAAGCCCATCCTGTCATTCCTGCGCACGTTGAGGAGTGACCCAAAGAACCCGGCCATCGAGTCGGGTTTTTTTGTGCCCGGAGATTGTGCAGAGACCCACTGCCAGGGTGGCCCGAGAGGGGACCTGGACGCGGATAAGCCGGTAGTGCCGCGACGTGAAAAACACCGGCAGCCCAGGCGATCAGCCGCTTGCATGCGGATCAGCCTGAGGTTGGGAGAGCGAGACCAATGCATATGGGCGTTGGCGCTGGACCTGCCTGCGGCGGACGGCGGGAGAGACCGCACACCTAATCAAGGCTTCGTCATACAGAGATACTGGTTAGCGCGCCTGTAATTCGGAGTTGAGATTTTGTGAGGCGAATTTTTTATGGGTATATTGTTCAGATAGGTCACTAACAATCACTAGGACGTCTGCAATCATGAAAAAGATCGTCGCTGCCGTAACGCTTTCCCTGCTAGCTGTGGGCGCTCAAGCCGCTGAGCTTTCCGGGGCCATCGGCGCAACCAGTCAAGGCGGGCTTACGGCTCGTGCAGCAGTGGGGTTTGGCTGGGACAAGAGCTGGTTTGAAACCAGCACTGGTAGGCTCACTGGCTATTGGGATGCTGGGTATACCTACTGGGAAGCTGGAGACGCTTCGGGCGGCTCACACTCGTTGTCGTTCGCACCCGTATTTGTCTATGAGTTCGGCAGTGGCGATGTGAAACCATTCATCGAGGCGGGTATCGGGGTTGCTGTCTTCTCCGGCACGTCGGCTGGGGACCAAGAGTTCGGCTCGGCTTTCAACTTCGAGGACCGCATCGGCGCCGGTCTTAAATTCGGTGATAGCCAGAAGGTAGGCATCCGCGCTATCCACTATTCGAACGCTAGCATCAAGCAGCCAAACGATGGGATCGAGTCGTTTTCGCTGTTCTACAGCCACCGCATCTGACATCGCCGCAAATCGCTTGAAGCCCGGTCTAGTGCCGGGCTTTTCAGTTTTGGAGATGATCAAAGCCCAGCTGAGACGCGTAGGGGTAATAGTCAGCATAGCGGTGGAGAGAAACGCCACGACACCAACCTGACAGGGCTGGCATCTCCACTCATTCCAAGCCTCGCCACTATGCGGGGCTTTTTCATGCCCAGCGAGAGGTCGAGCATGGATTTTTTTCACCGCATGCTCGAAAAAGCGGACCTGGCTATTGCAGGACTGCTTGGGGCATTAGTTGCCACCCGCTGGCACAAGGACGACTTGCTCGACCGGAAGGCCTGGGTGCTGTTCCTGCTCACTGGCATGGCCTGCGCCCATTACCTCACCGGTATGGTGAGCGCCTACTTCGGCATCACCGAGCCGCGCAGTGTCGCCGGCGTCGGTTTCCTGCTGGGCACCTTCGGCGGATCGCTGATCGCCGCCATCACCCGCGCCATCAAGGCCGCTGATCTCTGGTCTGTCATCAGGTCCAAGTTCGGAGGGCCTAACCCATGATGCTCGAATACGTGAACGCGTTCGCTGCTGGGGGCATCGCCTCCTGGGCGGTGTGGTCGATCTTCAGCGGGAAGGTGCGCGACGGTGTGATCGGCAAGTTCCTGTACGCGGTCATCGCCCTGAGCGGCTACGCCATCCTGGCCCGGTCGGACCGGATGTTCTTCACCCCCAACACCGCCGGGGTCACGATGCACGTCGCCCTGTTCCTGGCCGGTCTCCGGCACATGTTCATGCTGACCTACTGGCCGCGTGTGAAGCGCTGGATCTGTCGGCGCCTGGACTGCGACATCTGCAAGCGGCCGAACTGATCCGCGCCACAAAATCGACATGCGCCGTTTCGTGGCGCGGGAGTGAGCATGAGCAGACCGATGCCGCCGGCCGAACTGCTCGAGTTGCCATTCCTCACACTGCGCCCGGCACCCGAGGTGTGGGAGTGGATACAGCGAGAGGTTCTTGCCGACACCGGAAGCATTCACAACCCAGAGCATGGTCATCTGATCGACGCCAACATCGGTGTGCTGTGGGCTTCCTCGTCGTTCAACAAGAAGGGTCGCAGTGTGTTGGGTCAGGCCGAACAGCTGATGATTCGCGCAGGCGGATGGCAGAAAGCGAGGCAGGAGCAGCAGATGCGCGCCTGGTTTGGCGACGAGCCTGAGTTCCTGATCACCCTGGCGGGTGACTACTGCGCCCAGTGCAGCGAGGCCGAGTTCTGCGCCCTGGTCGAGCATGAGCTGTACCACATCACCCAGGCGGTCGATCAGTACGGCGCACCCAAGTTCACCCAAGACGGCATGCCCAAGCTGGAGATGCGTGGGCACGACGTCGAGGAGTTCATCGGTGTAGTCCGCCGCTACGGTGCGAGCAACGACGTACAGCAGCTGATCGACGCTGCAAGCCGGCCGCCCGAGGTGGCTAAGATCAACATTGCGAGGGCCTGCGGAACCTGCCTGCTCAAGTCGGCCTGAGTCCTGACAGGTCCTGACGAGCGAATACCCTATGGCAACACTACGAAGCGAGGTCAAAGCCTTCATTGTTCAGGCTCTGGCCTGCTTCGATACACCGTCTCAGGTGGTGGAGGCCGTCAAGAAGGAATTCGGCCTGGAGGTCAGCCGCCAGGTGTGCGAAGGACACGACCCGACCAAGTACGCCGGGCGCGGCCTGGCGCAGAAATGGACTGACCTGTTCCATGAGAGCCGCAAGCGCTTCCGCGAAGAGACAGCGGACATCCCGATCGCCAATCGAGCCTACCGCCTCCGTGGCCTTGGCCGCATGGCTGAGAAGGCCGAGAGCATGCGCAACCTGGCGTTGACTGCCCAGCTGTACGAGCAGGCCGCCAAGGAATGCGGCGACATGTATGTCAACCGCAAGATCGAACCTGACAAGCCCCTGGGTTCCCAGGCGGACCAGCAGCACGCCGTTGCTGAGTACACGCTGGAGCCAGACGAGAATGTCCCGACTACCCCGTACCTATGACCCGCCGGTGAAGCTGACGCCGAAGCAGGCGAACATCTACGTGTGGGGGTTCCAGCCCCAGGCCCGCTTCCGGGACGCGGTATGCGGCCGACGCTTTGGCAAGACCTTCCTCGGCAAGGCAGAGATGCGCCGTGCGGCGCGCTTGGCGGCTGAGTGGGGCGTCAGCGTCGAGGACGAGATCTGGTATGGCGCACCGACGTTCAAGCAGGCCAAGCGCGTGTTCTGGCGCCGCTTGAAGCAGGCCATCCCGGAAGCCTGGCGCGCGGCACGGCCGAACGAGACCGAATGCTCGATCACGCTCAAGTCCGGCCACATCATGCGCGTGGTGGGGCTGGACAACTACGACAACCTGCGCGGCTCCGGCCTGTTCTTCGTCCTGGTGGACGAGTGGGCCGACTGCCCATGGGCGGCATGGGAGGAAGTGCTGCGCCCGATGCTCTCGACCTGCCAGTACACGATCCCTCAGACGGGGGAGTCGAGAAAGGGCGGTCATGCGCTGCGGATCGGCACGCCCAAGGGCTTCAACCACTGCTATGACACCTACCGCGACGGCCAACCCGGCGGCGAGCCTGACCACAAGAGCTGGCAGTACACCTCGCTGCAGGGCGGCAACGTTCCGGCCGAGGAGCTGGACGCGGCCCGGCGCAAGATGGACCCACGCACGTTCCGCCAGGAATACGAGGCCGGGTTCGAGAACTACGCGGGGGTCGTCTACTACACCTTCGACCGCAACGAGTGCAGTACCAGCGAGCGCATCAAGCCGGGCGAGACGCTGCACATCGGCATGGACTTCAACGTGATGAAGATGAGCGCGGTGGTGTACGTCATGCGCGACGGCCTGCCGCTGGCGCTCCACGAGTTCCACACGGTGCGCGACACGCCAGAGATGATCGAGAAGATCAAGGCCCAGCTCCCAGGTCATGGCGTCTCGGTCTACCCGGACGCCAGCGGTCAGAACACTAGCAGCAAGAACGCCAGCGAGTCGGACATCTCCCTGCTGAAGAAGGCAGGCTTCACCGTGGTGGTCGACTCGCAGAACCCCGGCGTGAAGGATCGAGTCAACGCGGTCAACGCCATGTTCCTCAACACCTACGGTGAGCGGCGCCTGAAGGTCAACATCGACCAGTGCCCCATGCTTACCCAGTGCCTGGAGCGGCAGACCTACGACAAGAACGGCGTGCCGGACAAGGACCCGAAGAAGGGTCACGACCATATGAACGACGCCGCCGGCTACTTCATCGCCAAGCGGTACCCCATCAAGAGCCAGTCGGCCGGCACCCGCCGCATCGGAGGTTTGGCGTAATGCCTGTTCAATCTACCCATCCAGACTACGACTTGTATGGTAGGACTTGAAGGGAGGAGGAGGGACTAGATCCGCTTCTGACTGTTCGCGCAGTACAGACCGTGGGAGATTTCGCCCCTCCTCCCTTCACCCAAGCGCCGATAAGGAATGCTTCCGGTTTTGACCGACGAAAGTACAAGCCTGCGCCTCTGGGTGGCCCTTCAAGCCCTTAGACCTTACCCCTGGAGACGCGCCCATGGCAATGCCAGCATCCGAACACAGCACGATCATAGGCGTCGATGTTGCTAAGGCTGAGCTCGTCATTTACGAAGACAGCTCCGGACAGTTGAGCACCATTGCCAACAATAAGACGGCCATCAAGCAATGGATCAAGGCATTGCCCGGCAACGTCTCGATTGCAATCGAGGCCACCAATGTCTATCACCTGCTGTTCGCCGATATGGTTCATGAAGCAGGACATACTCTTTACTTGATGGATGGTTATGCCCTGAGTCACTACCGAAAAGGTATTGGTTCACGAGCCAAGACAGACCCGATCGATGCCAGGGTACTGGCTCGTTACCTCAAAAACGAGAACGCTAACCTTAGCCCCTGGGTCCCGCCTTCGACGCTCTATCGCAACCTTGTCAGCCTGTTTCGCAGACGCGCGATGCTCGTCCAGACGCGTACAGCGCTAAAGCTGAGCTGGGAAGGCGAGCCGCTGCTCAAGGGCCTTTTAAAGTCCCAGCTCAGTTCGATGAAGCGCATTGAAGACCTCATCGAAAACATGATCAAGAAACTGCTGGAGCAGGCAGGACTGATGCCGCTAGTTAGGCGGTGCATGAAAGTTGAAGGTATTGGTTTTCTCACCGCTGCGCGTTTGGTCGCCACCTACCAACGAGGTGAGTTCAAGAGTGCTGATGCCTTCATCGCTTTTCTAGGAATGGACTTGCGGGTAGCTCAGTCGGGCAAGAAAAAAGAACG
>NZ_JAAMQJ010000036.1 GCF_013523125.1 Pseudomonas entomophila
CACCAGGGAAATCGCCTCGCCCTTGTTGCCCGCCCGCCCGGTACGCCCGATGCGGTGCACGTAGTCCTCGGCGACGATCGGCAAGTCGAGGTTGACCACCAGCGGCAGGTCGTCGATGTCCAGCCCTCGGGCAGCCACATCGGTGGCGACCAGGATCTGGATCTCGCGGGCCTTGAAGGTGTCCAGCGCGCGCTGGCGCGTGGCCTGCGGCCGGTCGCCATGGATGCCGTCGGCGCTGATGCCCTCGGCCTGCAGCTGCTCGACCAGCTGATCGACACCGTTACGGGTCTTGGCGAACACCAGCACCTGCTTCCAGCGGTGCTTGCGCAGCAGGTGCAGGAACAGTTCGGCCTTGCGCTTCTTGTCCACCGTCACCAGCCATTGCTTGACGGTACTGGCGGTGGTGTTGCGCGGGCTGACTTCGAGGCTCAGCGGGTCGTTCAGCGCCAGACCGGCCAGCAGGCGGATCTGCTCGGAGAAGGTGGCGGAGAACAGCAGCGTCTGGCGCTGACGTGGCAAGGCGGCATACACCGCCCGCAGCTCCTCGGCGAAGCCCAGGTCGAGCATGCGGTCGGCCTCGTCGAGCACCAGCATCTGCACCTGACCGAAGGTCACCGCGTTCTGCCGGAACAGGTCGAGCAACCGGCCAGGCGTGGCCACCAACAGATCGACGCCGCGACGCAGGCGCATCATCTGCGGGTTGAGGCTGACCCCGCCGTAGACGGCATAGGTGCTCACCGGCAGGTGCTCGGCGTATTCGCGCACGCTGGTGTGTACCTGTTCGGCCAGCTCGCGGGTCGGCACCAGCACCAGCGCCCGGATCGAGTTGCTGGCGACCTTGCCGCCCTCCTGAACCAGGCGTTGCAGCACCGGCAGGGCAAAGCCGGCGGTCTTGCCGGTGCCGGTCTGCGCCGCTGCCATCACGTCGCGGCCCGCCAGCACGGCGGGGATCGCTTTGGCCTGGATCGGCGTTGGGGTGGTGTAATCCCGCTGTTGCAGCGTGCGCAGCAGGGGTTCGATCAGGCCGAGCGTGGCGAAGGTCATGGCAATACCGTGTAGAGGTTCAGCAAAGCCGGCAGTCTACCGCAACGCCTTGCCCGGCTCGCAGATTTCGCCACCGTCCACCGCCACCGGCTGCACGCTCCGGCGGCGCCATTGCGGCAGGCCGATCAGCACCACCGCGCTGATGATCACCAGCATCGCCAGGCCCTCCTCGAGGTCGATACGCTCGCCGGCGAAGAGGATGCCGAGCAGGACTGCGACCGCCGGGTTGACATAGGCATAGCTGGTCGCGGCCGCCGGGCGCACGTGCTTGAGCAGGTACAGGTAGGCGCTGAAGGCCAGGATCGAGCCGAACACGATCAGGTAGCCCAGGGCGGCCCAGCTCGCCGCTGACGGCATCTGGGTCAGACGCTCGCCGCTCAGCACGCTGCCGATCAGCAGGACCAGGCCACCGCCGAGCATCTCGGCGGCGCTGGCCATGGCGCCCTGGGGCAGCGGCAGGCGCTTGCTCCACACCGAACCGAACGCCCAGGCCGCCGCCGCGAACACCACCAGCGCCGCGCCCATGGGGCTGGCCTGCAGGTTCGGGCCCAGATTGAGCAGGCCGATGCCGACCAGCCCCAGCACGATCCCCGCCCACTCCAGGCGCGTGGTGCGCTGCCCGAACCACAGGCCGAACAGCAGGGTGAACAACGGCACCGTGGCGATCGCCAGGGCCGCGACGCCGGAGGCCACTCCGGCATGCTCGGCCAGGGTCACGCCGCCATTGCCGCAGCTGAGCAGCAGAAACCCGATGGCCGCCGCCGAGCGCCATTGCACCCAGGTCGGGGCCGGCACACCGCGCCAGCGCAGAAACCCATAGAGCAGCCCGCCCGCGACCAGGAAGCGAATGCCGGCCATCATCATCGGTGGCCAGGACTCGACGCCGATGCGGATCGCCAGATAGGTCGACCCCCAGACCAGGTAGAGCGCCAGGAAGGCACCGATCAACAACCACGGCAAACGCGAAGAGGCAGGCATGAGGCAGTACTCGAAATCCATTTGAAGGTGGCTTAGTTTAGAAAGGCCAGCGCGCAAACTTAAGCTGCGAACAGGGTTTGCCGAGACACTCCACCTTCGAATGAACGGTTCTGTGGCCTTTTGGCCATCGAATCCACAGCCCACACACGAGACCGTATGGACCGCTATGACCGCCTGATCCTCGCCGCCCTGCTGGAAAACGGCCGCGCCTCCTTCGCGCAGCTGGCGCGCCACGTCAACCTGTCGGCCCCGGCCGTGGCCGAACGGGTGGCCAAGCTCGAAGCCACGGGCGTCATCACCGGGTATACCGCCAAGGTCAACCTGGACCGCATCGGCCTGCCGATCCAGTGCCTGGTCGAACTGCGCCTGAGCCACCATGGCAACCCGCAGGCCTATGAAGCGCTGGCGCGCATCCCGCAACTGACCCAATGTCACCGGGTCACCGGCGATGCCTGCGTGGTGCTGTTGGCCGCCGTCGGTTCGATGGAGGAGCTGGAAACGGTGATCGACCAGATCGCCCAGTTCGGCTTCAGCAAGACCTCGATCATCCTGTCCAGCCCGATCGAACAGCGGGTGCCCCTGGAGCACCTCGTCCCGGCCGGCCGCAAGGCCTAGCGCCGCAGCAGCAGACGTCCTTCGATCGGCACGTAGCGGTCGGCGGCACGGATCAGCGCGCTGGCGGTCAGGCCCGGGACGCCGTAGACCACCGTCTCGACGCCATGGCGCTCGGCGACCCGCTGCAGCAGCTGGTCGAAGTCGCCATCGCCGGAGGCCAGGACGATCCGGTCGACCGTGGGCGCGGCATCGACCACATCGAGGGTGATGCCCACGTCCCAGTCGCCCTTGGCCGAGCCGTCGCTGCGCTGGATGAAGGGTTTGAGGCGCACCTCGAAACCCAGGTTGCGCAGGATCTGCTGGAACTGCTGCTGCTTGCTGTCGCCGCGCTCGATGGCATACGCCTTGGCCTCGACGATCTCGCCCTCGCGGCTGACCTGGGCCCAGAGCGCGCTGTAATCGAAATGACAACCGTGCGCCTGGCGCACGGTGTAGTAGAGGTTCTGCACGTCGGCGAACAGCGCGACCCGCGGGGTACGGATCGCCTGGCCAGGCACCTCAGACAAAACTGTCGTCGTCCGAGAAGAAGTCGCCACCGCCCTCGTCGCTGCCGTAGTCGGTGTCGGCGAACCCGCCCTGGTCGTTGCCATAGCCGTTGTCGGCCACCTGGGCATGCTCACCCTGGTCGTTCCAGCCGCCGCCGCTGTCGCTGGCGTGGGCGGGCTCGTCCTGGATCACTTCGACCACTTCCTCAGGCTTGTCGTGGAACAGGCTGCTGATGCCCTGGGCCAGCAGCACACCCCCGGCCACGCCGGCTGCGGTCTGCAAGGCGCCGCTCATGAATCCGCCGCCCGCGCGCCCGGCTGCTGGCGCAGCGCCGAAGCCCGAGGCCTGTGGCTGGGCCGGTGCCTGCCCCTGGAAATTGGAGCGCGGCCCGTCACGCCAGCCGCCGCCCGAGCTTGGCGCAGGTGCGGACGTCGGCGCCGAGGGACGCTGAGGTTCGGGGCGGGAGGCGCCGCCGAACAGGTTCGACAGGAAACCACCGCCGCCGCCCTGCTGGGCCTGGGGCGCCGAGGCCTGGGCACGCAGCTGCTTGAGCTCGGCTTCGAGCTTGGTGTTCTGCTCGTCCAGGCGCTTGATCGCCGCTTCCTGTACCAGGATCGCCTGGGCCATGTAGTACGGCGCCGCCGGCTGCTGACGGACGTGCTCCTCGATCCGCGCCAGCGCCTGGGCATCGCGCGCCTGACCGGCGTCCTCGGCTTGCCGGAGACGGCCGAACAGGCCATCGATCAAGGTTTGTTCTTCAGTGTTCATGGGCTACCTCATGCAGTGCCTGGACATCGGACAGTGCTGAAGATGGGGCAAGACGCGCAGGGATTCAATCACGCCGGGTGAAACTTTCTTCAGTCAGGACCGGGCTGTGGGCTAAAGTGAGGCCCTGCTTTCTGCCTGGCGACCCGGAACCATGGATGTCTTGACCGTTTTACGCGACTCGCTGTACTTCTCCCGCCGACACCTGATGAATATTGTCCGATTGTGTCTGCCCCTGATCGTGATCGAGTCGGTGGTGCTGCACCTGTGGCTCATGCAGTTCGGTGAAGAGGCGCAGGCGTCCCAGGGGCTGATCGTCGGCCTGGTCTTCTATCCGATGTACAGCTCGCTGCTGATGCTCTACCTCGATGCCCGCAGCCGGGGCAAGGCACCCACCCTGCGCGCCGTGTTCAACCGCATGGCGCAGTTCTACCCCAAGGCCATGCTGCAAATGGGGCTCAGCGGGCTGCTGATCGTGGCCGGCCTGCTCCTGTTCATCGTGCCCGGCGTGTGGCTGATGGTCAGGCTGGCCTTCGCCCAGTATCTGCTGGTGCTGCGCGGCCGCCCGGTGATCGACTCGATGCGCGAGAGCGCGCGCCTGACCCAGGGCCAGTTCCTGCGCATCGTGCTCTGCATGCTGGCAGCGACCGTGCCCATCTGGCTGCTGGAGATCGGCGTGTTCATGGTGGTGTCGGACTTGCCGTACCTGGGGCTGGTGGCGCTGTCCAGCGTGAGCAGCTTCCTGCAGCTGTTCAGTGTCGTGGTGCTGTATCGCCTGTTCATGCTGGTCGAGGAGCGGCAGCGTCCGGCGTGAGCAGGCTGCACATCCCCCACGGTCTTGCGCGCCGCCGTTGCGTTGCGGCCTGCCCAGGCCCGGCGGCACCCCGGAAGCCCTTCAATCTTCGCCCTCGTCCTGCCCGTCTGTAGGGTCGCCTGGCACCGTCACGGTGCCCTTCCCTACGACCGACAGGAGCCCTTCCCATGCCCCATGCCTCCCCATCCGCCCTGCTTCAGGCGGGCACGTCCTTCCGAGCCCGCGTGTACCTCCTGCAAGGCGACCGCGCCCTCCCGCTTCGTTTCAGCCGCACCCAGGACACGTTCGGCTGGGGGATCGCCCCGGCCTACGATTGGCTACAGGCCGGCGGCGACGAGTGGCCACCGGTCTTGCAGTTCACCTACGTGTCCCACACGGAGGACCGTTGGCACTACCGCATCTCGGGCACTGGTCCGCGTGCACGTGGCCAACTCGGCATCAGCCGCAACGGCTACCTGGGGCTGTACGAGCATGCCGAAGTGACCGACCACTGGAAGATCGAGCCGCTCGAGGGCATTGACGGCCGGCTGATCTGCCGCTGGCGCGATCAGCAGGGGCACCAGGTCAAGGCAGAGCCGGATACGCCCCATCACCAGCCCGGGCAGTTCTATTCGTTGACGGTGGGCGAAGGTGAGTTGCATGAGTATCTGATCGAGGAAGTGGTGTAGTGCACCTGGCAGGGGCCGCAGGGCCTGGACTGCGTGTTGGCCGGCATGCCCACACCAACAAGTTGCAGAGATCTGGGTGGGAGCTGGCTCGCCAGCGATAGGGGCCTGTCAGGCGCCCCTGCATCGCGGGCAAGCCTGCGCACAGGCTGCTTGCGCAGCCATGCCCACACCGACAAGTTGCAGAGATCTGGGTGGGGGCTGGCTTGCCAGCGATAGGGGCCTGTCAGGCGCCGGCTGCATCGCGGGCACCCGTGCCGTCAGGATTTAGTGGGCGCTTTTCAGGACCAAGCATCTGCCAGGCCGTCGCTTGGGCGACATCACGGGTGATCGGCTCGACCAGATCACGTGGAAGGTAGGTCAGCAGCTTTTGAGGGGTCATGGTCGTTGACTCGATCCTGGCAGGAACAGCTTTCAGGCGTTGTTCAATCGTCCGGACAGACCAGAACATCGAACCGCAGGGCTGCCCATCCGGTGACACATGGCTGGTCGACACGGACAGGCTCGGTACAGATAATCAAAACCTGACAGCGATGCCCAGGAATAACGGCCATGGATGCTCCCCCGACCCTCATCACCGATCGGCTGACGCTCACGCCTCTTCGATTGGATGATGCCCCGCTCATTCAAGCGCTATTTCCCCAGTGGGAAGTGGTTCGCTACCTGGACAGCCGTGGCCCCTGGCCGTACCCGGACGATGGGGCGCTGATCTATGTCCGGGATATCGCCCTGCCTGCCATGGCGGCAGGTCGCGAGTGGCACTGGATGATCCGCAAGCGCGACGAGGCTGGCTGCACCCTGGGCAGCATCAGCTTGTACGACCAGCCTGGAAACAACAGAGGTTTCTGGCTCGCCCCGCAGTGGTGGGGCAAGGGCTACATGCGTGAGGCGTGCCGGGTCGTCAACGACTATTGGTTCAAGACACTGGCGCGTCCGGTCATGCAGGTACCCAAGGCGATTGCCAACCACACGTCTCGCAGGGTGTCCGAACACGAGGGCATGCGCCTGGTCGACATGCAGGAACGAACGTTCGTCTCTGGTCCGATGAAAGCCGAGATATGGGAGATGACACGGGCTGATTGGTTAAAAAATCGACCACCTGACTTATCGTCACCACTATTGCGCGCTGTCGATGCCTGTGGAATCAAGCACGCTCACTCAAGGACGTCTTTTCATGATCACCTGCCATGTCCGCTACCTCATCGATCCTTACCAGGTCAGTGCATTCGAGCGTTATTCACGCGCATGGATCTCGATAGTAGAGCGCCTGGGAGGACAGCATCACGGCTACTTCCTACCGGCCGAAGGCGCCAACAACGTCGCCTATTGCCTCTTTAGCTTCGCCACCCTTGCCGAGTACGAGCAGTACCGGCAAGCAGCAGCACACGATCCCGAGTGTGTGCGTCTGGTGGAAGAAGCGACAACGTTGAAGTTCATCATGAGCTACGAGAGGAGCTTTCTTCGTCCTGTGCTCGAATAGCCTCTGCACCGTGATCGAGTTCAGAGAGCGGGACGCCGTGGTGCCTTCTCCCAACATGCGCCACGGCACCTGCCCCCAACAGCACCGCCATCACCGTCACGATCAGAATGACGTACCGTGCCCCCAAGGGCGCAGCCAACAACGCCACCAGCAAACCCGCCAGTGGCTGGGACAGATTGTTCAACAGCGTCATCACGCCAACGGTCTTCCCGAAGTCCTGGGGCGGTATCACCCGCTGGCGAATCGTGCGCATGTAGACGTTGAACATCTTGTCGAACGCGACGATCAGCAGAAAGCCCACCCCATAACCGAGCAGGCTCGGACTCAGTGCCGTGAGGAGCCCACCGGTTACGATCATGCAGTAGCCAACACCGCCGAGTACCCGCAGTGACAGCACGACGCGAGCCAGCACGAACAGGATCACGATGGTCGCCACGGCCCCTGCCGTCTGCAACGCGGCATAGCTGTCCTTGCCGGCGCCGTGCTGGCCGATGACCATGGCCGCTGAAGTGGCCAAGGTGACCCCGACGACCAGGTTGACGCCTACCGCCAGCGTGATGACCTTCTTCAGCGCTGTCAGGCGCAGGATATGGCCCAAAGCGATCTTCAAAGGCTGTCGCCAAATGTCCTGCCGTGGATCGAGCCCCTGGAATGTGATGCAGCTCAAGCGCTGCCATACCAGCATGCTCGCGTCCGCCAGCAAGAACACACCCGCGACCCAGAGCACCACCCATGGCCATGACCACACCTCGAGCATCAACGCCGCCACCAACGGTCCTAGGACCAGCCCCGTCTGATCGGCGATTTGCGAATACGACAAGGTCTTGGTGTAGGTGTAATGCGCAAAGACATGCGGCATGAGCACTTCGCGCGCCATCAGGCCTTGCGTGGTCAACACGCCACACAGCGCCGACAGAGCCACCACCCAGCCAAGGCCACCGAAGACGCCATGGAGCGCCATCGCCACCACGCAGAACACGGCCCGGTACACTTGGCTGATGTGCAGGATCCTGACAGGCGAATACTTGTCGCATAGCGCTCCGCAGACCGGGAAGGCGAAAAAGCGCGGCAGTGACTCGACGAAGAAAGCCAGCCCTGCCCAGGACACGTTTTGGGTGGTCTGGAACACCACCAGTGGCACGATGAACAACAGGATCTGATCGGCCAGCCTCGACAGGAACAGCGAGATGAAGAAGGCGAGGTAATCCCTGCGCATGGGAAGCTCCTGTGGGGAAACGACAGGGCCTGGCGTTCAGCGAAGGCATCGACACGTCGCCCGCAAGCGCCAGGCTCGTTGGAGGCGATGATCAGGTGTGGTGGCTCCATGGACGAGCGTACGCCCTGTCACTGTGTGGGTCATGAAACGGCGTGTTGAAGGACACGTCCAACTTATCTTCTTTTTGTTTAAGCGCTGGGCATCCTGAGTGAGAGTACTCGCACCTCGTGTGTTTCAGCCCTGCACGCATGATTGGCTTCTTTGCGTCAGAGAGTCTTTATGCAATGCGCTACAGATTTCAGTCTGTTTGCGGAGCTCAGGCGCCCGTTTTAAACGGGATCCAAACAATTGAAAGAGCAGCGCGCCTCGCGCTTTCATGACGCGATTCCTCATCGACGTCGGCTGCAGTGAAATGATGATGGACGTGCTGGAGTCGATGTTTCCCAGCACATGACTGCGACGCTCTTGAGGCGTCTGCCGCCATACAGTATTTCTGAAACACCCCCCTATCGCGGTGTTTCAGAACTCCAGCACGCATCGACTCGAGCCCTCGCTTAACGCGCTGCCTGAAACACCCTGCCAAATCTTCAAACCTTCCTCGGCTTCGCCCGCGCCGTCGCCTCCGCCACCAACGGATCATCCGGCCAGTAATGCTTCGGGTACCGCCCCTTCAAATCCTTCTTCACCTCGTCATAGGTGGTGCGCCAGAAGCTCGCCAGGTCCTGGGTCACCTGCACAGGCCGGCGCCCCGGTGACAGCAAATGCAGCTTGAGTACCTGACGGCCACCGGCAATGCGCGGCGTCTCGGCCAGACCGAACAGTTCCTGCAAGCGCACGGCCAGCACCGGTGGCTGCTCGCTGTAGTCGATGCGGATGTTCGACCCTGACGGCACCGCCAGGGTCTGCGGCGCCTGGCTGTCGAGCTGCTGCGGCAGGGGCCAGGGCAGCAGGTTGCGCAGGATCGAGGACAGGTCGAGCTGGGCGAAATGGCTCAGTCGGGTGACCTTGCCCAGGTAGGGCGCCAACCACTGTTCCAGCGAGGCGAGCAAGGCCGTGTCGCTCAGGTCGGGCCAGTCGCTGGTGCCAGTCTGGGCGAGGTCGAGGCTGCGCAGCAGTGCCACGCGGGCTTGCCACTGGCGCAGCTCCGGTGTCCAAGGCAGCAGTTCGAGGCCCTTGCGGCGGACCAGCCCGGCCAGGGCCTGGGCGCGTGCGTCGGCATCCAGGTCGGGCAAGGGCTGGCGGTCGAGTACCAGTTCGCCGACCTTGCGTTGGCGTTCGGCGCGCAGCGCCCCTTCCCGTTCGTCCCATTCTAGAATGTCGACCTGGCGCACCTGTTCGCTCAGGACCGTCTCGAACAGCGCCGGGTCGAGGTCGGCGGCCAGGTAGATGCGTTCTTCGCGCTGGCCCTGGCGGCTGCCCAGGTCGGCGATGGCGAGCCAGGCGTGCTTCATCAGGGCGTCGGGTTCGCCGAACTGCGCGGCGCGACCGTTCGCCAGGCGGTAGTCGCCGCCGCCGGCCTGACGCTGGCGGGCGACGCGGTCCGGGTAGGCCAGCGCCAGCAGGCACCCGGCCCAGCGGGGGTGCTCTGGGTCTTTCACGCTGTCACCGGGAGCGCCGCGCAGGTGCGCGCGGTACTGCCGGGCCAGTTGCCGGGCGCGCTGGGTGCTGCCCTGCGCACCTCGGGGCAAGCGTTGGTCGCCTGCGAGCAGAGCCAGTCGACTGTGCACGTCCGCCCCGCCACCGCGCAGGATGTCGCGCTCGCCCAGCAGGGCGGCCAGGTCGCAAGCCTGCTGGGTCAGACCCAGGGCATGGCCGCGCAGCAGCACGTGGGCGATGCGCGGGTGAGCGGGCAGTTCGGCCATGGCCTGGCCATGCCGGGACAGACCGCCTCCAGGCTGCAACGCACCGAGGCGCTCGAGCAGGTCGCGGGCCTGGGCGAAGGCGGCGCTGGGCGGAGCGTCGAGCCAGGTCAGCTGGTCCGGCTCGACGCCCCAGCGGGCCAGCTGCAGGGCCAGCCCGGCCAGGTCGGCCTGGAGGATCTCGGCCGCGCTGAAGGCGGCCATCTGTTCGTGCTGGGTTTGTGACCACAGCCGGTAGCACACGCCCGGCTCCACCCGTCCGGCCCGGCCGGCGCGCTGGGTGGCGCTGGCGCGGGAGATGCGCTGGGTGTCGAGACGGGTCATGCCGCTGCGCGGGTCGAAGCGCGGCGTGCGCTCCAGCCCGGCGTCGATGACCACCCGCACGCCTTCGATGGTGAGGCTGGTTTCGGCCAGGTTGGTGGCCAGCACCACCTTGCGCTGGCCAGCCGGCGCCGGGTCGATCGCCGCCCGTTGCGCGTTCAGGTCGAGTTCGCCGTGCAAGGGGCAGACCTGCACCTGGGGCGTCTGGCCCAGCGCCTCGTCCAGGGCCTGTTGCACGCGGCGAATCTCGGCCTGGCCCGGCAGGAACACCAGCAGGCTGCCGGTCTGCTCGTCGAGCGCCTCCAGGCAGGCCTGCACCACCCGTGGCTCGATGAATTCGCCCGGTTGCGTCGGCCGCCCCCAGCGGATGTCGACCGGGTGCATGCGCCCTTCGCTGGTGACAATCGGCGCGTCATCGAGCAGGCGCGACAGGCGTTCGCCCTCCAGGGTCGCGGACATCAACAGGACCTTCAGCGGCGGATCCTCGCGCAACAGCTCGCGGCCGTTGAGCGCCAGGGCCAGGGCCAGGTCGGCGTCCAGGTTGCGCAGGTGGAACTCGTCGAAGATCACCAGCCCCACGCCCTCCAGGGCCGGATCGTCCTGCAGGCGACGGGTGAGGATACCTTCGGTGACCACCTCGATCCGCGTGTTCGGCCCGACCTTGCTGTCCAGCCGGATGCGGTAGCCGACCGTCTCACCGACCCGCTCGCCCAGTTCGCTGGCCATGCGCTCGGCGGCGGCCCGTGCGGCGAGGCGGCGGGGTTCGAGCATGACGATGGTCTGGCCGTGCAGCCAGGGGGCATCGAGCAGGGCCAGCGGCACGCGGGTGGTCTTGCCGGCGCCGGGCGGCGCTTCGAGCACGACCTCGTGGCGTGCCTCAAGGGCGTGGCGCAGGGCGGGCAACACGGTATCGATCGGGAGTGAAATCATGGTGGTCCTCAGGCGAGCGGACCAGTATAACGGCGAACCGGGCCTGACTCGTCACGGTCCCATTCACGGAGGCCGGCGTTTGCCCGCCTCGTTGCGCCCTTTTTTGCGGAGACTCCCATGCGCATTCCCACTCGCCTGATCGGTGGCGCCCTGATCGCCACGCAGCTGACCGCTTGCGGCACCCTGTTCTACCCCGATCGTCGCGGTCAGATCGATGGCCGGGTCGACCCGGTGATCGTGGCCCTGGACGCGGTCGGCCTGCTCTTCTACGTGATCCCGGGGTTGATCGCCTTCGGCATCGATTTCGCCACGGGGGCCATCTACTACCCAGGCGGCGTCACCGCGCAGGTCGACCCGGCCACCTTGCGCCCGGCGATCGATGCCGATGGCCAGGTGGACCGCCTCAAGCTGCAGGCGATCCTGGAGGCCGAGCTGGGTCAGCGCCTGCCGCTGGACGATCCGCGGCTGATCCAGCAGCGCGGCAGTGTCGAGCAGTTGGCGGCGCTGAACACGGTGCCGGCGGCGTGACCTCGCCGCGACGCGGAGCCTGGGCATGACCCCGAGCGCCGAGCACCAGCGCCTGCTGCGCCTGGCCACGCGGGCGTCGCTCACCGTGGCCTGCGTGCTGGTGATCAGCAAGGCGCTGGCCTGGTGGTTCAGCGACTCGGTCAGCCTGCTGGCCGGGCTGACCGACTCGGTGCTGGACGCGGTGGCGTCCTTGCTCAATCTGCTGGCGGTGCAGTACGCCTTGCGGCCCGCCGACGACGACCATCGCTACGGGCATGGCAAGGCCGAGGCCTTGGCCGGGATGGCCCAGGCGCTGTTCATCGGCGCCAGTGCGGTGATCATCGCCGTGCAAGCGGCGGAGCGTTTGCAGGCGCCCGCGCCGCTGGGCAACACCACGGCCGGTATCGGCGTGATGCTGCTGTCGCTGGTGCTGACGGTGGGGTTGCTGGCGTTTCAGCGCAAGGTCGTGCGCGTCACCGGCTCGACGGCCATCCGCGCCGACTCGCTGCATTACCGCTCCGACCTGCTGCTCAACGGCAGCATTCTGGTCGCCCTGTTGCTGGCGCGCTTCGGCTGGCCGCAGCTCGATGCGTTGTTCGGCCTGGGGATTGCGGTGTACATTTTCTGGAGCGCGGTGCAGATCGCGCGCGAGAGTGGCGGCATCCTGATGGACAAGGAACTGCCCAGTGACGTGTCCGAGGAGATGCGGGTGCTGGTGTGTGGGCTGCCGGGCGTGGTGGGGGCGCATGATCTGCGCACGCGGGTTTCAGGGCATCGCTGGTTCGTCCAGGTGCATCTGGAGTTGCCTGGGGCATTGCCGTTGCATGAGGCCCATGCGGTGTGCGTCGAGGCATCGGCACGGATAAGGGAGCGTTATCCACAGGCGGATGTGATGGTGCATGCGGATCCGGTGTGAAGGGTTGGGCTGGGTGGGAGGCGTTCGCCGGATGAATGGCGTGGCTGGGTTTGCGGCCCCTGCGGGGCCGATCGCGGCGCAGGGGCCGCTCCTACAGGTGGGTGAGCTGCGACGCTGATTTGTCAGGGCACCGCTGTCTCCGTGTGGGAGCGGCCCCTGTGCCGCGATCGGGCCCGCAGGGGCCGTAAAACCTGCGACTCCGTGGCGGCGGTTGAGCAAAGCACGCTCAGCACCACGACGTCACGGCCTGCGCCTCAATTGACGCTATAACCCCGCCCGCTCAGACACGCCCCCAACGCGCGTCTGTACACCTGCGCCCCGTCACCAGGCGGTGCATACCCCGCACCGGCCGGATCGAACCCTGACTGTTCCACCGCCCAGCGATGGCACTGGTAGCGATCCTGTTCCTGCTGCTGGGGCGGCTGCCCCTGCGCCGGGTAGGCGATGACGTCGTAGCCGGTGCCCTGCCCTTCGCCGCTCGCAGGCACCTGGCCCACCTGCGCCGGATCGACCACCACGTACTCCCCGCTCTCGGGTCGGTACTGGTAGTAGGCATCGGCCACGCCGTACAGCAACGTACCGCCTGCCCACATCTCACGGGCATAGGGCGGCAGGTAGCCGACCCGCGCGCCGAATGGTGGACGCACCACGACGTAGCCCGGTCCCTGGGGCTGGTACCAGTAACCCCCCGAGAAGAAATACTCCCGCCCGCGATAGGGCACTCTCCAGTAGCGATCGGGAAACTGCCCGATGGCCTGGCCCGGACGATAGCGCGGCCCTGGTCCCCAGCCATCTCCAGGCTCGCCAGGCCGCCCTCCCCATCCCTCGCCAGGACGCTGCCCGGGACCACCTGCCTGCCATTCACGCCCATCGCCCGGACGCCGTGGAATGTCCTGGTAATACCCTGGGCGTGGCGGCTGGGTCTGGCGCACTTCGTCGCGCGACTGCAACGGGGAATGGCCGGGGCCTGGCCCGGCGTTCGGGTCCTGGGCCCAGGCCGCTTGACCACCGGCCATGCAACACAGCGTCAGTGCCGCCCACTGCCATACACGCGACATCATGGAATTGCCCTCGACAGGGAGATCGTTCGATAAGGCGCAGTCTACAACGCCATCAGCACGCGCAGACGCCTTTCAGACATGAAAAAAGGGAGGCCCGAGGGCCTCCCTTTTGGAAGATGGAGTCCGTGCTCGACGCTTGTGGCGTCGGCTCACCTCGCCTCGTCTTCTGGACGGGGCGTAGCCCGGGGGCCTGGCGGCTCCTGTGGGAGCGTCTGGCCGCAACCGCCTGCATAAGGTCGGTCGCCGTGGACTGATGTCCGGGCAGTGATTCTGGGGATAACGATAAGGGATCGAGGGCGGCAGGGGATTGCGAAGATTGCTGAATTAAATAGGGCTTGCGCAATTTTTGACTCAAGATCAATAATTCGCCGCAATTCAGATAGAAAAGGCTTCTCCCATGAGCAAACTCGACCGTTACGACCTGAGTATCCTTGCCGAATTGCAGCGCGATGCGCGCATCTCCAACCAGGAACTGGCCGAACGCATCGGCCTGTCGCCCTCGCCGTGCTCGCGCCGGGTCAAACAATTGGAAGACGATGGCTACATCGCGCGCCAAGTCGCGCTGCTCGACCGCAAGAAACTGGGCCTGAGCCTGACCGCCTACGTGCTGATCGGCATGGACCGCCACACGCCCGAGCGTTTCGAAACCTTCGAGGCGGCGATCCGCAGCCTGCCGCAAGTGCTCGAATGCTGCCTGGTGACCGGCATCGACGCCGACTACCAGCTCAAGGTCGTGGTGCCCGACATGGACCATTACCAGAAGCTGCTGCTGGGCAGCCTGACCCGTATCGAAGGCGTCACCAGCGTGCGCTCGAGCTTCGTGCTCAACCAGGTGCTGGCCAGCACCGAGATGCCCCTGACCCACTTGCGGTGAAGCTGCAAGCTGCAAGCCAGAGCGTCAGCGCTGCATCAACGTCCTGTCAACACCTGACCCACCGCGCCAACGTCCGCTTGTAGCTTGTAACTTGTAGCTTGCCGCTAAACCCCGCCCTCCCGCCACGTCCCAGGCTCGAGCCCGTCGAGGGTCCAGTCGCCGATACGCACGCGCACCAGGCGCAGGGTCGGCAGGCCGACGGCGGCGGTCATGCGTCGGACCTGGCGGTTGCGGCCTTCGCGGATGATCAGCTCCAGCCAGTACGTGGGCACGCTCTTGCGAAAGCGCACCGGCGGGTGGCGTGGCCAGAGGGTCGGCTCGTCCAGGCGTCGCGCTTCGGCGGGCAAGGTGAGGCCGTCGTTGAGCTGCACGCCGTCGCGCAGGCGCTGTACCTGCTCGTCGCTCGGCTCACCCTCCACCTGCACCCAGTAGGTCTTGGGCAACTTGTGCCGGGGGTCGGCGATGCGCGCCTGCAGGCGTCCATCGTTGGTCAGCAGCAACAAGCCTTCGCTGTCGCGGTCCAGGCGACCGGCCGGGTACACGCCGGGCACGTCGATGTAGTCCTTGAGCGTGGCGCGCCCTTCGCCATCGCTGAACTGCGTCAGCACGTCGAACGGCTTGTTGAACAGGATCAGCCGCGTGTCAGCGGGCGCGGCCTTGGCCGGGCGGCGTGGGCCGGTGGGCCGCGTCGAGGGACGACGCGGCGTGGGACGGGACGGCGGTGGCATGCAACCTCAGCGGAACGGCGGCTCATCGAAGCTGCGCAGTTTACGCGAATGCAGGGCATCGAGCTCGGTGCGCAACAGGTCGAGGGCGGCGATGCCGATCTTCAGGTGCTGGCTGACGGCGCGGTTGTAGAAGGCGTTGGCCGAGCCGGGCAACTTGATCTCGCTGTGCAACGGCTTGTCCGAGACGCACAGCAAGGTGCCGTAGGGCACCCGCAGGCGATAGCCCTGGGCAGCGATGGTGCCGCTTTCCATGTCCACGGCGACGGCGCGCGACAGGTTGATCAGCGGGCGCTCCTGGGCCCAGCGCAGCTCCCAGTTGCGGTCGTCGTAGGTCAGCACGGTGCCGGTGCGCAGGCGCTTCTTGAGCTGGTCGCCACGCTCGCCGGTGACCTGCGCCGCCGCTTCCTGCAAGGCCAGCTGCACCTCGGCCAGGGCCGGGATGGGGATGTTCGGCGGCACCACGCGGTCAAGGATGCCATCGCGGCGCATGTAGGCATGCGCCAGCACGTAGTCGCCGATGGTCTGCGACTGGCGCAGCCCGCCGCAGTGGCCGATCATCAGCCAGCAGTGCGGCCGCAGCACGGCCAGGTGGTCGGTGATGTTCTTGGCGTTGGACGGACCGACGCCGATGTTGACCAGGGTGATGCCGTCGCCGTCGGCGGCGATCAGGTGATAGGCCGGCATCTGGAAGCGGTGCCAGACCACACCGGCGACCAGGGCCTGCACCTGGTCGTCCGGCACGTCCTTCTCGATCACCACGTTGCCGGGCAGCACCATGCGCACGAAGCGCGGGTCCTGGCGCAGCTGCTCCAGGCCGTGGGCGATGAACTGGTCGACGTAGCGGTGGTAGTTGGTCAGCAGGATCCACGGCTGCACGTGCCGCCAGTCGCTGCCGGTGTAGTGCACCAGGCGACGCAGCGAGAAGTCCACGCGCGCGGCATCGAACAGTGCCAGGGGCAAGGTCTCGGCGCCGTCCCAGTCGTGCAGGCCGTCGGCGATGTCATCGGTGGCCGCCGACAGGTCGGTGCTGGGGAACACCCGCGCCAGCTGGGCGGCGGTGATACCACTGCCGGCCAGCTCGTCGCCCTGCTCGACCACGTAGGGGTAGGGAATGTCCTGGGCACTGGCGCCGACTTCGACGGTGACGCTGAAGTCGCTCATCAACGGGCGCAGCTGCTCGAGCAGGTAGTTGCGGAAGGCCTTGGGCTGGGTAATGGTCACGCTGTAGGTGCCGGCGACCTGGACCTTGGCGTAGGCCCGGGTGGTGACCGGTGCATCGCCCTGGCAGTAGTAGGTCAGTCGCAGCGCCGGGTAGCGGTACAGCGCGCGCTCGTCGGCATCCGGTTCGGTGCGGTCCTTGAGGTAGCGTTTCAGGGCCTGGCTGAGGGCGCCGGTGGCTTGTTCATGCAGCGCCGCGAGACGGTCGACGGCCTGCTCTGGAGTATCAACGACAACGAACGCTTGGCTCACACTGTGTTTCCTGTCTGGACGTGCAGGCGCTCCATCTTGCCTAGGTTCACCGGTAAATACATCCCCCTCTCAGACCGGCCAGGCCGGCGTCGCCCGCGCCAGCAGCGCCCGCACGTCGACCCCGCGTGGCAGGCAGCCGTAGGCATGTCCGCCCGGCGCCAGGCGGCTGCCGATGAAGGCCTCGCTGACCGTGTCGTCACCGGCCTTGAGCAACGCGCTGGCCTGCAGCGCCAGGGCGATGGCCTCGCTGAGTTGGCGGGCGCGGTAAGTCTGGTCCTCAAGGTCGGCCAGCGCTTGCTGCAACGCGGTCACGTGCCGCGCCAGCCGCGCATCGCCATGCCCGCCGTCCAGTTCGTGCCATAGGGCCTCGGCGCATGCCGGCGTCTTGGCCAGGGCACGCAGCACGTCCAGGCACTGCACGTTGCCCGAGCCTTCCCAGATCGAGTTGACTGGCGCCTCGCGGTACAGCCGTGGCAGCACGCTGTCTTCGACGTAGCCGGCGCCGCCCAGGCATTCGGCAGCTTCGTTGATCATGCCTGGGGCGCGCTTGCAGACCCAGTACTTGCCCACCGCCGTCGCCAGTCGCACGAAGGCCACCTCGCGCGGATTGGTCGGGTGATCGAGGCCCTGGGCCAGGCGCAGACTCAGCGCCAGGGCCGCTTCGCTCTCCAGGGCCAGGTCGGCGAGCACGTTCTGCATCAAGGGCTGCTCGGCCAGCGGACGCCCGCCGACCTGGCGGTGCGCGCAGTGGTGGGTGGCCTGGGTCAGCGCCTGGCGCATCAGGGCGCTGGAGCCGAGCACGCAGTCGAAGCGGGTCAGACTGACCATCTCCAGGATCGTGGCGAGGCCGCGGCCTGCCTCACCGACCATCCAGGCCAGGGCGCCGCGTAGCTCGATTTCGCTGGAGGCGTTGGAGCGGTTGCCGAGCTTGTCCTTCAGGCGCTGGATATACAGCAGGTTGCGGCTGTCGTCGGGCCGGTGCCGGGGCAGCAGAAAGCAGCTCAGGCCCTGATCGGTCTGCGCCAGGGTCATAAAGGCATCGCTCATCGGCGCCGAGCAGAACCACTTGTGCCCCACCAGTTCATAGGCCTGCCTAGGGCCAGGCTGGCCCACCGGCCAGGCACGGGTGGTGTTGGCGCGCACGTCGGTGCCGCCTTGTTTCTCGGTCATGGCCATGCCCAGGGTGACCCCGGCCTTGTGCGCCGCGCCGACGTTGCGCGGGTCGTACGTCGGTGCCAAAACCTTCGGCAGCCAGTCAGCGGCCAGGCCCGGCTGGCGTTGCAGGGCCGGTACGGCGGCGAAGGTCATGGTCAGCGGGCAGCCACTGCCGGCGTCGCCCTGCATGTGCAGGTAAACCAGCGCGGCGCGGGCGACCTGCGCGCCCTCGCCGGGCGAGACCCAGGGCAACGCTGGCAAGCCGTGCTCGACGGCGGTGCGCATCAGGGTGTGGTAGGCCGGGTGGAATTCGACGCAATCGATGCGGTGGCCGTAGCGGTCGTGGCTGCTGAACTGCGGCGGGTGACGCTCGGCGAGCAGGCCGGCCTCCATCAGCGGGCCGCCGGCCAGCGCGCCGTAAGTGTCCAGCCGCGCCTCGGCCCAGGCGGCCCCGTGGCGCCGTATTCCCTGCTGCAACGGCAGGTCCAGCCGGTACAGGTTGGCGCCGTCCAGCGGCGGCGGCTGGTTGGTGACCGCGTGGGTCTCGGCGAACGTGCGCAGGGTCATGGGACGACTCCCGATCCGGGGGACAGGTCAGGACAGTGAAGCAGCGCCGGGCTCGATCCTCAAGGCATAAGTCACACGGGGGCTACAGGCCAGGCGCCACCACCCTGGGACGGAGGCACCTGGAAACGTTTGGTGGTAAGCTCGCCCTCCATGACTATCTACAGCTCTCGCCCCGTTGTCCTCTGTCTGTCCGGCCATGACCCCAGTGGTGGCGCCGGCCTGCAGGCAGATATCGAAGCCCTGATCGCCCAAGGTTGCCATGCGGCCCCCGCCGTTACCGCCTTGACCGTCCAGGATACCGTCAATGTGTCCGATTTCCGGGTGCTGGACCGCGAGTGGGTGCTGGCCCAGGCCAATGCCGTGCTCGCCGACTCCAGCGTGGCGGCGGTCAAGCTGGGCATGCTCGGCTCGCTCGAGATGGTCGACACGGTCGCCGAGCTGCTGCGCGCACACCCGCACTTGCCGATGGTCTGCGACCCGGTACTGCGCGCCGGTGGCGGCGGGCGGCTGGGCAAGGACGAGGTCGGCTACGCCGTGCGCGAGCGCCTGCTGCCGCTGGCGACGATCGCCACGCCCAACCTGCCTGAAGCCCGCATTCTCGCCGAATTGCCGGACGGCACGGCGGACCAGTGCGCCGAAAAGCTGCTGCCCTACTGCAAGCACCTGCTGATCACCGGCGGGCATGGCGACGAGCAGCAGATTCACAACCGCCTCTACAGCCGCGACGGCGACTGCCAGGTGTGGACCTGCGAGCGCCTGCCCGGCAGCTACCACGGCTCGGGCTGCACTCTGGCCAGCGCCCTGGCCGGCCGCCTGGCGCAAGGCGAGCAGCTGCACAGCGCGGTGCGCAGCGCCCTGGACTATACCTGGCGCACGCTGCGCGACGCCGAACAGCTGGGCCGGGGCCAGTACGTGCCCCGCCGCTTGCCGCTGGATTTCTGTTCCTGACCCGACGCGAGGACGACATGACACGACGCGGCCTGTACGCGATCACCGACAGCCAGCTCTTGGCCGGGCGGCTGCTGTCGCACGTCGAAGCGGCGCTCGAAGGCGGCCTGGCGCTGCTGCAATACCGCGACAAGAGTGGCGATGCCTCGCGCCGCCGTGAAGAAGCCGAGGCCCTGCGCGAGCTGTGCCAGCGCTACGACACGCCGCTGGTGATCAACGATGACCTGGCACTGGCGGCCCAACTGGGCGTCGGCGTGCACCTGGGCCAGACCGACGGCCCGCTGCACCCGGCGCGCGCGCAGCTGGGCCCACAGGCGGTGATCGGCTCGACCTGCCATGCGCGCCTCGACCTGGCCCAGGATGCGGTGGCACAAGGCGCCAGCTATGTCGCCTTCGGCCGTTTCTTCCACTCGATGACCAAGCCCGGCGCCCCGGCGGCCAGCCTCGACCTGCTGGCCCAGGCGCGCGCCGACCTGCCACTGCCGATCGCGGTGATCGGCGGCATCACCCTCGACAACGCCGCCCCGCTGGTCGCCCATGGTGCCGACCTGCTGGCGGTGATCCACGGCCTGTTCGGTGCCGACGACGCGCGAGACGTCACCCGCCGCGCCCGCGCCTTCAATGCCCTGTTCGCCTCCTGATTCGAGAGAAGCCTTTTATGTCCCGTTCTGAATCCCTGTTCGCCCAAGCCCAGAAGCACATCCCCGGTGGCGTCAACTCGCCCGTGCGTGCGTTTCGCAGCGTCGGCGGCACGCCGCTGTTCTTCAAGCACGCCGAAGGCGCCTATGTCATCGATGAAGACGACAAACGCTACGTCGACTACGTCGGCTCCTGGGGGCCGATGATCCTCGGCCATGGCCACCCGGACGTCCTGGAATCGGTACGTCGCCAGCTGGCGCACGGCCTGTCCTACGGCGCGCCGACCGCGATGGAAACCGAGATGGCCGACCTGGTCTGCTCGCTGGTGCCGTCGATGGAAATGGTGCGCATGGTCAGCTCCGGCACCGAAGCGACCATGAGCGCCATCCGCCTGGCCCGCGGCTACACCGGCCGCGACGCGATCATCAAGTTCGAAGGCTGCTACCACGGCCACTCCGACAGCCTGCTGGTCAAGGCTGGCTCCGGCCTGCTGACCTCCGGCGTGCCCAGCTCGGCCGGTGTGCCAGCGGACTTCGCCAAGCACACCCTGACCCTGCCGTTCAACGACCTGGGCGCAGTGGCGCAGACCCTGGCCGACGTCGGCCAGAGCGTGGCCTGCATCATCGTCGAACCGGTGGCCGGCAACATGAACTGCGTGCCGCCGGCACCGGGCTTCCTCGAAGGCCTGCGCGAGCAGTGCGACCAGCATGGCGTGGTGCTGATCTTCGACGAGGTGATGACCGGCTTCCGGGTGTCCCTCGGTGGCGCCCAGGGCCACTACGGCATCACCCCCGACCTGTCGACCTTCGGCAAGATCGTCGGCGGCGGCATGCCGGTGGGCTGCTTCGGCGGCAAGCGCGCGATCATGGAATGCATCGCGCCCCTGGGCCCGGTCTACCAGGCCGGTACCCTGTCCGGCAACCCGCTGGCCATGGCCGCAGGCCTGACCACCCTGCGCCTGATCAGCCGCCCAGGCTTCCACGACGCGCTGAGCGCCTTCACCAGCCGCCTGCTCGACGGCCTGCAGCAGCGCGCCGATGCCGCGGGCGTGCCGTTCGTGACCACCCAGGCCGGTGGCATGTTCGGCCTGTACTTCACCGGCGCCGACGACATCGTCACCTTCGACGACGTGATGGGCAGCGATGCGGAACGCTTCAAGCGTTTCTTCCATCTGATGCTCGAGGGTGGCGTGTACCTGGCACCGAGCGCCTTCGAAGCCGGCTTCACTTCGATCGCCCATGGCGAGACCGAGCTGAAGATCACGCTGGACGCCGCGGAAAAGGCCTTCGCTGCGCTGAAATGAGTGAGCGGTGCCCCCGACCACCGCGCCCATGCGCCGGTGGTCAGGGAACTTGTCCCTGCCGCCGCCAGAAAATCGAGTAAAACTTTGTAAGGTACGGGTGGCTTATCCCATAATGAGCCCCCAGAGACATTGGCCGCAGCTTTGCAGAGGTAAGTCGATCCCCATGAACCGCACCGGCCGCGCCCTCAGCCTGGGCTGCCTGCTGCTCCTCCAGCCCCTGTCGACCCTGGCGGAAGGCGGCAACTCGCTGCTGATCCCGACCACGGGACGTTGCACGTTCGACACCCGGCCGCAGGACGTGGACAGGGCGCTCAAGGCGTGCGAGCAACTGGCGGCCTCGGGCGACGCCCAGGCGCAGTACGAGCTGGCCGAGCTGTACCATGCGGGCGACCAGGTCCCGAAGGACCTGCACAAGGCCTTGGACTACTACGAGCAAGCGTCGCTGCTCGGCCATGCCGAGGCGCAGTCCAAGCTGGGGGCGATGTTCTTCCAGGGTGAAGGGGTGGCGGCCAACAACGTGCAGGCCTACATCCTGCTGAAGATGGCGGCGGTCAACGGTGCCGAGGATGCCCTGGACATGGCCGACGAGGTGTCGGCCAGCATGCCGCGCGAAGAACTCGAGCGGGCGACCCAGGTGCTGGGGCAGATCTTCCGCAAATACCTGCTGGAACTGCAGAGCGCCGACGGCCGCACCCCCTTCTCGCCGTTGCCCTGAGCGGCACGCGGTTCAGCCCGGGTGTCACTTCTCCGGCAGCGGCATCGGGAACGGCATGACGTTGCCGGTGGGCCTGGCCTCGCTGATCTTCACCGCACCGACCCGCTCCACCTCATCGATGCGCACGATGGCATGCATCGGCACGAAGCTGCGCACCACGCCGTCGAACTGGGCCTTGAGCTTTTCTTCGCTGGGGTCGACCACCACCTGGGTACGTTCGCCGAAGACGAACTCCTCGACCTCCAGGAACCCCCACAGGTCGCTTTGGTAGATCTGCTTGGCGTACATCTCGAACACCTGGCCCTGGTTGAGGAAAATCACTTTGAACAGCGGCGCGTCGCGTTTGGTCATGGCGGCAAGGTCAACGGTGCGGAAAAAGGGCGCGCAGCATAGCAGACAGCGCCTCGCCTGGCTGTCCCGACCCTTGAAACCCTCGCGCCCTGACGCGCTCCAAACAGCATGAGCGACCCTTGGCAACCCTTGATCGCCGTGGACCTTTCGCCACTGCCGATCAAGGGTTATTCTTGATCTTACATTCCCTAGCCGGCGAGCGGCCCAAGACTACCTTGAACGCACCCATAGAACCCCATCGCTTCATCCTCGAGCCCTTCGAGGCCCATCGTTTCGCCAACCTGTGCGGACAGTTCGACGAGCACCTGCGCCTGATCGAACAGCGTCTGGACATCGAGATCCGCAACCGCGGCAACCAGTTCGAGCTCATTGGCGAACCCAAGACCACCTTTTCCGCCGAACAGCTGCTGCGCAGGCTCTACCGCGAAGCGAAAGCGACCGAGCTGTCGCCGGAAATGGTTCACCTGTACCTGCAGGAGTCGACCGTGGAAGCCCTCGAAACCCCGGCAACGAACGAAGTCAGTGTATCGCTGCGCACGCGCAAGGGCCCGATTCGCCCGCGCGGTGCCAACCAGCAGCGTTACGTGAAGGAAATCCTGGCCAACGACATCAACTTCGGCATCGGCCCGGCCGGTACCGGCAAGACCTACCTGGCCGTGGCCGCAGCGGTGGATGCGCTGGAGCGTGAACAGGTGCGCCGCATCCTGCTGGTGCGTCCGGCGGTCGAAGCGGGCGAGAAGCTCGGCTTTCTGCCGGGCGACCTGGCCCAGAAGATCGACCCGTACCTGCGCCCGCTGTACGACGCCCTCTACGAGATGCTCGGCTTCGAGCACGTGGCCAAGCTGATCGAGCGCCAGGTGATCGAGATCGCGCCGCTGGCGTACATGCGTGGCCGCACCCTGAACAACAGCTTCATCATCCTCGACGAAAGCCAGAACACCACCCTCGAGCAGATGAAGATGTTCCTGACCCGGATCGGCTTCGGCTCCACGGCAGTCATCACCGGCGACATCACCCAGGTCGACCTGCCCCGTGGCACCAAGTCCGGGCTGGCCCACGTGATCGAGGTGCTGCGCGACGTACCCGGCATCAGCTTCACGCACTTCCAGCCCAAGGACGTGGTGCGCCATCCGCTGGTGCAGCGCATCGTCGAGGCCTACGAGCGTTTCGACGCCCAGCAGGCTCAGCCCGAGGTGCGCGGCAAAGATGCTTGAACTCGATCTGCAGCGTGCCACCGAGGCCGCTGCACCCGATGACGCCGCCTTCCGCCGTTGGTGCGAGCTGGCCCTGCGCCAGCGCAGCGCCGACTCCGAAATGACCATTCGCCTGGTCGACCTCGACGAAGGCCGCGCGCTCAACCACACCTACCGGCACAAGGACTACGCCACCAACGTGCTGTCCTTTCCGGCCGACGTGCCCGATGAACTGCTGGACATCCCGCTGCTCGGCGACCTGGTGATCTGCGTGCCGGTGGTCGAGCGCGAAGCCGCCGAACAGGGCAAGGCCCTGGAGGCGCACTGGGCGCACCTGGTCATTCACGGCTGCCTGCACCTGCTCGGCTACGACCACATCGACGACGATGAGGCCGAGGAAATGGAGGCGCTGGAGCGCACCCTGCTGGCGGAGCTCGGCCACCCCGATCCGTACGCCGACGACGACACCGACTCTTCACACCCCGATACCTGCAAGGATCACGAGTAACCGCCATGAGCGAAGACCGATCGAGCAATGGGCAGAAGTCATGGCTGGGCAAACTGACCCAGGCTTTTGCCCATGAGCCGAAGAACCGCCAGGAGCTCCTCGAGCTGCTGCGCGAAGCCCACCAGAACAAACTGCTGGACAGCGAAGCGCTGGCCATCGTCGAGGGCGCCATCCAGGTCGCCGACCTGCAGGTGCGCGACATCATGGTGCCGCGTTCGCAGATGATCAGCATCCGCGCCACCCAGACGCCGCGCGAATTCCTGCCGGCGGTGATCGACGCGGCGCACTCGCGCTACCCGGTCATCGGCGAGAGCCACGACGACGTGCTCGGCGTGCTGCTGGCCAAGGACCTGCTGCCCTTGATCCTCAGGGAAAACGGCGACAGCGTCGACATCAAGAGCCTGCTGCGCCCGGCCACCTTCGTGCCCGAGTCCAAGCGCCTGAACGTGCTGCTGCGCGAGTTTCGCGCCAACCACAACCACATGGCCATCGTCATCGACGAATACGGCGGCGTGGCCGGCCTGGTGACCATCGAGGACGTGCTCGAGCAGATCGTCGGCGATATCGAGGACGAGCACGACGTCGAGGAAGACAGCTACATCAAGCCGCTGCCCAACGGCGACTTCCTGGTCAAGGCGCTGACCCCGATCGAGCACTTCAACGAGTCCTTCGACGGCGATTTCTCGGACGACGAATTCGACACCGTCGGCGGGCTGGTCATGAAGGCCTTCGGCTACATGCCCAAGCGCAACGAGACCACCGAGATCGGCGCCTACCGCTTCCGCGTCCTGAACGCCGACAGCCGCCGCATCCACCTGCTGCGTCTGACCCCCATCAACCGCCAAGGATAGTCATGCGTTGGATCACCCGCCCCGGCTGGCCCGGTAACCTGCTGGCCGTGGCGGCCGGCGCCAGCACGTCCCTGGCCCTGGCGCCGTTCGACGTCTGGCCACTCGCCGTCCTGGCGATCGCCCTGTTCTACCTCGGCCTGCGCTCGCTCAGCCCGCGCCAGGCACTGGGCCGTGGCTGGTGCTACGGCTTCGGGCTGTATGGCGCCGGCACCAGCTGGATCTATGTCAGCATCAACACCTACGGCGGCGCTTCGCCCTTGCTGGCGACCTTGCTGCTGCTGGCGTTCTTCGCGGCCATCGCCTGGTTCTTCGCCCTGCCGGCCTGGCTCTGGGCGCGCTGGCTGCGGCGCAGCGAGGCGCCCTTGGCCGATGCCCTGGGCTTCGCTGCCCTGTGGCTGTTGCAGGAAGCGTTCCGCGGCTGGTTCCTGACCGGCTTCCCCTGGCTGTATGCCGGTTACAGCCAGCTCGATGGCCCGCTGGCCGGGCTGGCCCCGGTGGGCGGCGTCTGGCTGGTATCGTTCGTGCTGGCCCTGAGTGCGGCGCTGTTGTGCAACCTGCCGCGCCTGCGTGCGCGGGGCGCGCTGCTGGCAGGCGGCCTGGCCCTGCTGATCGCCCCCTGGGCCATCGGCTGGGCGCTCAAGGGTCACGCCTGGACGCAACCGTCGGGCAAGCCGCTGTCGGTGGCCGCGATCCAGGGCAACGTCGAACAGGACCTGAAATGGGACCCGGCGCACGTCAATGCGCAACTGGCGCTGTACCGCGACCTGAGTGTCGCCTCGCGGCCGGTCGACCTGCTGGTCTGGCCGGAAACCGCAGTGCCGGTGCTCAAGGACCAGGCCCAGGGCTTCATCGACATGATGGGGACGTTCGCCACGGACCGTCGGTCCGCGCTGATCACTGGCGTGCCGGTGCGCGAGGTGGTCGATGGCCAGCGCCGCTACTACAATGGCATCACCGTGGCCGGCGGCGGCGAAGGCACCTACCTCAAGCAGAAGCTGGTGCCCTTCGGCGAGTACGTGCCCTTGCAGGACATGCTGCGCGGGCTGATCGAGTTCTTCAACCTGCCGATGTCGGACTTCGCTCGGGGCCCGGCCCAGCAGGCGCTGTTGCAGGCCAAGGGGCACGCGATCGCGCCGTACATCTGCTATGAGGTGGTCTACCCGGAGTTCGCCGCCGGCCTGGCCGCGCGCAGCGACCTGCTGCTGACCATCAGCAACGACACCTGGTTCGGCACTTCGATCGGCCCGCTGCAACACCTGCAGATGGCGCAGATGCGTGCACTGGAGGCCGGGCGCTGGATGATCCGCGCCACCAACAACGGCGTCACCGCGCTGATCGACCCGTTCGGCCGGATCACCGAGCGTGTACCGCAGTTCCAGCAGGCCGTGCTGTACGGTGACGTCGTGCCGATGCAGGACCTGACGCCCTACCTGCGCTGGCGCTCCTGGCCCCTGGCGCTGGTCTGCGCCGGGCTGCTGGGCTGGGCGGCGCTTGCCCGGCGTCGTACGGGTCGCGTCTAGCGGCCCTGGAACAGGCGGTAGCCCACCAGGCCTGCCGCCTCGTTGAGCAGTTGCCCATTGCGCCAGACGGCTCGGTTTTCCGGGAGCAGCCCGGCGAAAGGTCCCACCGGTGCATGGCCGAGAAAGCCCACCGGTGCTGGCACGACCGTCAGGCCATTGGCCTCGAAACTCCAGCGTGCACGGGGCATGTGCCAGGCCTGAGTCACCAGCACCACGCGGTCGATGCCCAGCGGCCGAAGCCGTTCGGCCGTGAAGCGGGCATTCTCCCAGGTCGTTCGGCTGGCACCCTCCTCCCACGTCACCTGGACGCCGAAATCCTGCTGCAGACGCTCGGCCATCAACCGCGCCTCGCTCGGTGGTGTTCCGTAGTGCAGGCCGCCGCTGGTCAGCAACGGCAGCCCTGAGGCCTTGGCCAGTTGTGCGGCGAAGCGCATGCGCTCCAGGGCCACGCCGGTGGGCTGGTCTTCACCGCCCCAGGCCGGATCGCCCCGCTCGCGCCCCGCACCGAGCACCACGATGACCTGGGCCTGGGACGCCAGCGTCGACCAGTGCGCCAGGGGCAGCGGCGGTTCACGCTCGAGCAGCCGTGCTGCCTGCTGCACCACCAGCGGCAGGCTCATCAGCCACAGCCCGCCCACCCCCAGTACCAGGCAGGCGCGGGCCAGGCGCGGGCGACGGCGACGCAGCCACAGGCCGGCCAGGACCAGCAGCAACAGCGACCCAGGGGGTAGCAGCAGGTGTTTGAGGAGAAAGCGGATCGGCATGGTGCACCTCGTCTCGGTGCACGCAGCCTAGGGGGATCGGCACCCGGCCACAAGACGTGGCCCGGTGCCGAGAGCGGTCAGCGCGCCGGCAGGCGTTGTGCGCGGGCCGACGTGTCGCGGCGCTTGCGATCGCGCAGCCAGACGACCTCGGCGGTGCGTCTGGCGGGACGCTGTCGGGGCGCTTCGGCCGCCAGGCCCTGATGCGGGGGCAGCGCGTTCAGATACGCCTTGAGCACGTCGTACTCGGCACGGCTCAGGCCGCGCAGTTCCAGTTCGGTCGGCTGTTCGTCACGCAATCGCACCGACGTGCGGGCCGTCTCCAGGGCTAGGCCAAGTCGGTCGATCAGACGTTCATAGACATCGGTTGGGGATTGGGGGGTGTGCGGCTCTCCCATGCGGGCACCTCGTTGGGGATGACAGTCTCATGCACCCCTGAGCTTAGCGGCACCTGCGCCGGCAGCCGGACGCCGCGACCAACGGCCATCGGCACGGCCCGACGCAATCAGGGTTTCCCACGGTAGGCGGCGCTCATGTATGCTACGGCGTTCACTCCACCGACGCCGGATTGCCGTCGCAGCGAGGTTTTCGCTGCCTGGACAGGGTCTTTCATCTCTCAGCGCAAAGTAGCCATGCACGAACAATATCAGCCCCGTGAAATCGAAGCCGCCGCCCAGCACGCCTGGGAAGCGAACCAGTCGTTCGCCGTGACCGAACAGCCAGGCAAGGACACCTACTACTGCCTGTCGATGTTCCCGTACCCGAGCGGCAAGCTGCACATGGGGCACGTGCGCAACTACACCATCGGCGACGTGATCGCCCGCTACCAGCGCATGCTCGGCAAGAACGTGCTGCAGCCCATGGGCTGGGACGCCTTCGGCATGCCGGCGGAAAACGCCGCGATGAAGAATAACGTCGCGCCGGCCAAGTGGACGTACGAGAACATCGAGTACATGAAGACCCAGCTCAAGAGCCTGGGCCTGGCGATCGACTGGTCGCGTGAAGTGACCACCTGCAAGCCGGACTACTACCGCTGGGAGCAGTGGCTGTTCACCCGTCTGTTCGAGAAGGGCGTCATCTACCGCAAGAACGGCACCGTCAACTGGGACCCGGCCGACCAGACCGTGCTCGCCAACGAGCAGGTCATCGACGGCCGCGGCTGGCGTTCGGGCGCGCTGATCGAGAAGCGCGAGATCCCGATGTACTACTTCCGCATCACCGACTACGCCGACGAGTTGCTGGAAAGCCTCGACGAGCTGCCAGGCTGGCCCGAGCAGGTCAAGACCATGCAGCGCAACTGGATCGGCAAGTCGCGCGGCATGGAAGTGCAGTTCCCCCACGACCTGGCCAGCATCGGCCATGCCGGCGCGCTGAAGGTCTTCACCACGCGCCCCGACACCCTGATGGGCGCCACCTACGTGGCCGTGGCCGCCGAGCACCCGCTGGCCACCCAGGCCGCCCAAGGTAATCCTGAGCTGCAGGCGTTCATCGACGCCTGCAAGAGCGGCAGCGTCGCCGAAGCCGACATCGCCACCCAAGAAAAGAAAGGCATGCCGACGTCGCTGTTCGTCGAGCACCCGCTGACCGGCGAGAAGCTGCCGGTCTGGGTCGCCAACTACGTGCTGATGCACTACGGTGACGGCGCCGTGATGGCAGTCCCGGCCCATGACGAGCGTGATTTCGAGTTCGCCCGCAAGTACCAGTTGCCGATCAAGGCCGTGGTGCGCACCAGCGCGGGCGACACGGTCGGTGACGACTGGCTGCCGGCCTACGGCGAGCATGGCCAGCTGATCAACTCCGGCGCGTTCGACGGCCTGGACTTCGAAGGTGCCTTCGACGCCATCGAAGCCGCCTTGATCCGCAAGGACCTCGGCCAGTCGCGCACCCAGTTCCGCCTGCGCGACTGGGGCATCAGCCGCCAGCGCTACTGGGGCTGCCCGATCCCGATCATCCACTGCCCGAACTGCGGCGACGTGCCGGTACCGGAAGACCAGCTGCCGGTGACCCTGCCGGAGAACGTGGTGCCCGATGGCGCCGGCTCGCCCCTGGCGCGCATGCCCGAGTTCTACGACTGCAGCTGCCCGACCTGTGGCGCCGCGGCCAAGCGCGAAACCGACACCATGGACACTTTCGTCGAGTCGTCCTGGTACTTCGCCCGCTACGCCTCGCCTCACTACGAAGGCGGCATGGTCGACCCCAAGGCGGCCAACCACTGGCTGCCGGTGGACCAGTACATCGGTGGCATCGAGCATGCCATCCTGCACCTGCTCTACGCGCGCTTCTTCCACAAGCTGATGCGCGACGAAGGCCTGGTCACCTCGAACGAGCCGTTCAAGAACCTGCTGACCCAGGGCATGGTGGTCGCCGACACCTACTACCGTGTGGCCAGCAACGGCGGCAAGGACTGGTTCAACCCGGCCGATGTCGAGATCGAGCGTGACGCCAAGGCCAAGGTCATCGGCGCTCGCCTGAAGTCCGACGGCCTGCCGGTGGAAATCGGCGGCACCGAGAAGATGTCCAAGTCGAAGAACAATGGCGTCGATCCGCAGTCGATGATCGAGGTCTACGGCGCCGACACCTGCCGCCTGTTCATGATGTTCGCCTCGCCGCCCGACGCCAGCCTGGAGTGGTCCGATGCCGGTGTCGAAGGCGCCAGCCGCTTCCTGCGCCGCGTCTGGCGTCTGGCCCAGGCCCACGTGAGCGCCGGCCTGCCGGGCACGCTGGACGTGGCCGCGCTGGACGATGCGCAGAAAGTCGTGCGCCGTGCCATCCATGTCGCCATCAAGCAGGCCGGGACCGACGTGGGCCAGTTCCACAAGTTCAACACCGCCATTGCCCAGGTGATGACGCTGATGAACGTGCTGGAAAAGGCCCCGCAGGCCACCGCACAGGACCGAGCCCTGCTGCACGAAGGCCTGGAAGCCGTCACCCTGCTGCTGGCCCCGATCACCCCGCACATCAGCCACGTGCTGTGGGAGCAGCTGGGTCATGCCCAGCCGGTGATCGACGCCGCCTGGCCGGCCGTGGACGAACAGGCCCTGGTGCAGGACAGCGTCGTGCTGGTGGTCCAGGTCAATGGCAAACTGCGCGGCCAGGTCGAGATGCCGGCCGGCGCCAGCCGCGAAGAGGTCGAAGCCGCTGCCCGTGCCAACGAGAACGTACTGCGCTTCACCGAAGGCCTGGCCATCCGCAAGGTCATCGTGGTGCCAGGCAAGCTGGTCAACATCGTCGCCAATTGATGGCAACGCCTGTCTGCGAACGGCGCAGGCAGGCGGAATCGGCCCAGAAGGGAGCAACAACATGATCAAACGCAATCTGCTGGTAGTGGGCCTGGCCGTGCTGCTGAGCGCCTGTGGTTTCCAGCTGCGCGGTACCGGCGAAGCCGACCTGAGCCTGCGCGAGCTGGACGTCAGCGCCCGTAACGCCTATGGCGACACCGTGAAGCAGCTGCGCCAGGCCCTGGAGAACGACGGTGTGGCCGTGCGCAGCAGCGCCCCTTACCGCCTGATCCTGACCCGCGAGGACGAGAACCAGCGCGCCGCCACCTATGCCGGTGGTAGCCGTTCGGCCGACTACGAGCTGACCACGGTGCTGAACTACACCATCGCCGGCCTGAACAACGCTGAATTGCTGTCGGACAAGGTCACCGTGCGCCGCGTCTACACCCGTGACGGCAACAACGTCACCGGCGGCGACCAGGAAGCGGCTCAGGTGCGCAAGGAAATGCGCCGTGACCTGATCCAGGCCATGATCGTGCGCTTGCAACTGCTGACGCCTGCGCGTCTGGACGAGCTGCAGAAGGACGCCGACGCCCGTGCCCGCGCGCAGGCCCAGGCGCTGGAAGACGCGCGCCGCGCTCAGGATGAGACGCCGCAGCAGTCGCCTCTGGAACTGCCGGTTCAGTGATGCCAGGCGGGGCACCTCAGGGTGCCCCGCCTTTCCCGCCCATGAAACTCGCCCCCGCCCAACTCGACAAGCACCTGCAAGGCGCGTTGGCCCCCGTCTACGTGGTCAGCGGCGACGACCCGTTGCTGTGCCAGGAAGCCGCCGACGCCATTCGCGCCGCCGCGCGCCATCAGGGCCACGACGAGCGCCAGGTGTTCTCCGCCGATGCCAACTTCGACTGGGGCAACCTGTTGCTCGCCGGCGCGAGCCTGTCGCTGTTCGCCCAGAAGCGCCTGCTGGAAGTCAGGCTGCCCAGCGGCAAGCCGGGCGACAAGGGCGCAGCCGCCCTGATCGACTACGTCAGCCGGCCAGCCGACGACACCGTGCTGCTGGTCAGCCTGCCCCGGCTCGATGCCAGCGCGCAGAAGTCCAAGTGGGGCAAGGCCCTGATCGACAGCCCGCAGTGCCAGTTCGTGCAGATCTGGCCGGTGGATGCGCACCAGTTGCCGCAATGGATCAACCAGCGCCTGGCGCGGGCCGGGCTGTCGGCGCAGCGTGACGCGGTCGATCTGATCGCCGCACGGGTGGAGGGCAACCTGCTCGCCGCCGCCCAGGAAATCGAAAAGCTCAAGCTGCTGGCCGAGGGCAACCAGGTGACGGTGGACACCGTGCAGGCGGCGGTGGCCGACAGTGCGCGTTTCGATGTCTTCGGGCTGGTCGATGCGGTGATCAAGGGCGAGGCGAGCCATGCCCTGCGCATGCTCGAAGGGTTGCGCGGTGAAGGGGTCGAAGCGCCGGTGATCCTCTGGGCCCTGGCCCGCGAGCTGCGCCTGCTGGCCGGTATCGCCCAGCAGTTCAGCCAGGGTATTCCCCTGGACAAGGCCTTCAGCCAGGCCAAGCCGCCGGTATGGGACAAGCGCCGACCGCTGGTGGGCAAGGCGTTGCAACGGTTGTCGGCACAGCGCTGGAACCAGTTGCTGGTGGACGCTCAGCGGATCGATGCGCAGATCAAGGGCCAGTCAGAGGGCTGCCCTTGGGTCGGTCTGGCGCGGCTGGTACTGTTGATGGCGGGTCAGCGGGTGTCGTTGCCGGCGCAGTGACGGGCTCGAACGGGTGCCCGATGGGGTTATCCTGCTGATCATTGCTGTAGCGCTGATCTGCCAGATGGCGTGGCGGGATTCATGGGCCTTGCGAGCCCAATCTCGGCACAGCCCCCCCCCACAGGTGACCGCGATAGCCTGCAACCCCGCGGTGGGGCTACGGGTGTAGGAGCGGCCCCTGTGCCGCGATTGGGCCCGCAGGGCCAGGGCTTTCAACGTCTTTGCCTAAGACGATGTGGACCACATCGCCGATCTGGCAGAGCGGTTCATCTCCTCTGTGGGGGCTTGCCCGCGATGCAGGCGGTGATGGGCCGGACGCCATCGCGGGCAAGCCCGCGCCCACAGGAGAACTGCGCTTGCCTGTATCATGCCGGTGAAGCTGTGGATGCAACCATGACCCTGTCTCAGGGCTTTTTCCGAAGACGTTGAAAGGCATAGTCCGCAGGGCCCATAAAACCGTCAATGCATGGCTACATGGACTGAAAAAAACAGTTCCTCGCCCCTAAAAACGGCGACGTGGTCCCCGTTAGCGTAACCCGTACTCGGCAATCAGTCGCCCTCAAGCTTTCGATGCATACAATCAATTAGCCCCCGCACCCCCTCCCCTCTACAGTGCGCTTCGCAACCCCCTCACGAGGCCCAGCCCATGAGCAAGAAGTCCGGTACCACCCGCCCCAACAAAGCCAAGTCGATCGTCGCCCAGCCACTTTTCCGCTGTCGCCAGGAACGCGCCGGCAAGGGCAAAGGCAGCTACCGCCGCGAAGCCTTCCAATCGAGAGATTGGGAGGCTTCTTGCCGTTTGGCCGCGTGAGGCACGAACCGCCCGAGCATGATATGGTCTTCACCTAATCTGCATTTTCTGGATTCGTGCATGCTTTCTTGTCTTTCTCTGCGTCGACAGCCTCGTCAACTGGTGGCCGCCACCAGCCTCATCCTGCTGGTGGCGTGCGCCGAGAAGCCCACGGCCGCCGATGCGGTGCCGCTGCCCGCCACGTCGCAACCGGCCAGCGTGCCTGCGGCCCCGCAGACAAGCGCTGCCACGCCGTCCGATACCGAGATCCAGCCGCAGCAGAGCTTCGAGCAATGGCAAGCGCAATTTCGCGAACAGGCCCTGCAAGCCGGCATTCGTGCCAGCGTCTTCGACGCGGCCTTCGCCGGTGTCACGCCAGATCTGGACGTGATCAAGGCCGACCGCAGCCAGCCGGAGTTCACCCGCCCGGTCTGGGACTACCTCGACGGCGCCCTGTCGCCCGTCCGTGTGCGCAAGGGCAAGGCCTTGCTCGAGCAGCATGCTGCGCTGCTCGGGCAGCTGGAACAGCGCTACGGGGTCGACCGGCAGATCCTGGTCGCGGTCTGGGGCATGGAAAGCAACTTCGGGCAGTTCCAGGGCAGCAAGTCGGTGATCCGTTCGCTGGCCACCCTCGCCTACGAAGGGCGCCGTCCGGCCTTCGCCCATGACCAGCTGATCGCCGCCCTGCAGATCGTGCAGAACGGTGACATCCAGCCAGAGGCCATGCGAGGCTCCTGGGCCGGCGCCATGGGTCAGACGCAATTCATCCCCACTACCTACAACACCCATGCGGTGGACTTCGACGGTGATGGCCGGCGCGACATCTGGAACAGCACGCCCGATGCCCTGGCCTCGACCGCGCACTACCTGCAAAGCTCGGGTTGGAAGCGCGGCCAGCCGTGGGGCTTCGAGGTGCAGGTGCCCAGCGGGTTCGATTACTGGCAGGCCGATGGCACGCAGCGCAAGACGGTGAGCGAGTGGCTGCAGATGGGTGTACAGCTACCGAAGGGCACGCGCCTGCCCGACGGCAGTCAGCAATTGTCCGCCGCCCTGCTGTTGCCGGCTGGCGCACGTGGTCCGGCGTTCCTGGTGCTGGACAATTTCCGCGCCATCCTGCGCTACAACAATTCCTCCTCGTATGCGCTGGCGGTCAGTCTGCTGGGCGATCGGTTCTCGGGCTGGGGCTTCATCGCCGGCAGCTGGCCGAAGGACGACAAGCCGCTGACCCGCAGCGAACGCATGGAGCTGCAGAACCTGCTCAATGCACGGGGTCATGACGCCGGCAACGCCGACGGTATCATCGGCGCCAATACCCGCAAGGCGATTCGCAACGCCCAGCAGGCCTTGGGCTGGCCTGCCGATGGATACCCGACCCATCCCTTGCTCGACAACCTGCGCCAGCGTTGAGTGGGTCGTGCAAGGGTCTGCGTCCGTGCAGGCCATTGCGTGATCAGGCGTCGAAAAGAGCCTGGTTCAACGACACACGTCCGGCGCTGCTGTCGAGCGTCACCTCGGCCCCCAAGGGCAGGCACACGTTCGGGTCACAGTGCCCGCTGCGCCAGCCGGCCAGCACCGGAATGCGCAGCGGCCCGAAGATGTCGTGCAGCAAGGGCGTCAGCGCCGCCACGGTGATGCCGGCGAAGTCCCCCACCAACACCCCGTTCACTCCCTCGAACTTGCCTGCCAGGCGCAACTGTGTGAGCAGACGATCGACGCGGTAGAGCGGTTCGTTCACGTCCTCGATGAACAGGAGGCGACCTTCGAGTTCGACCTCGGCGCAGGTGCCCAGGGTCGCACCCAGCATGGACAGGTTGCCGCCCACCAGAGGTCCCGTGGCCACGCCGGGTACCACGCTGGTCAGCGCCATCTCGCGTGGATGCTCGATGATCGACCCTTGGCTCAACACCCCGGTGAGCTGCTGCAACAGGGAGCTGCTGGTCGGTGGCTGCTTGTTGCCCAGCAGGTCGGCGTTGAGCATCGCGCCATGGAATGTCGGGAACCCGGCATGGCGATGGAGGGCCGTGTGCAACGCGGTGATGTCGCTGTAGCCGATCAGTGGCTTGGGGTGGGCGCGCAGCAGGTCGAAGTCCAGCCGGTCGAGCAGGCGCATGCTGCCGTAGCCACCGCGCATGCACAGGATCGCATCGATATCAGGATCAGCGAAGGCCGCGTGCAGGTCGGCCAGGCGTTGCTCGTCCGAACCGGCCAGATAGCCTTCGGTCTGGAACACCCCGGGAAAAAGCCGGCAACGGTAGCCGCGTTGCGCGAACCAGAGGCGCGCGTGCTCGGCGTCCAGTCGGGCCGGGCCTGCGGGTGCGACGATGGCGAAACAGGCATTGGCCTTGAGTGCTTTGGGCAGCCGGGAAACGGAAGCGAGAGACATGCGAGGCGTCCTTTTGCGCGATGACCGCGGTGCGGCGGGGTTGAAGGGGGTTCACCATACAGTAGCGGTCGGGGCCAGGGCATCGGGAATACCTGCATGCTCAGTCAGGCAGTGGCGGGGCTGGCGCTATCGCGGGCAAGCCCGCTCCCACAGGGGACTGAGCGATCGCCAGCACCCAGCGGCATGACCATAGGTGTGGCAGCAGGCTTGCCCGCGACAGCGACGGCTGCTTCACCACATTGCCACAGGCCGTATGCGACCCCTCCAGACAGCACAATGCCGGCGCCGTCTGTCGACGTGCGCCGGCATTCGCAGGCTACCGGCGATCAGAGCTTGATCTTGGCCTCGTGCGCCTGCTGGTCGGCGTGGTACGAGGAGCGTACCAGCGGCCCGGAAGCGACGTTCTTGAAGCCCATCTTGTAGCCTTCCTCGGCGAACCAGGCGAAGGTGTCCGGGTGCACGAAGCGCTGCACCGGCAAGTGGCTGCGCGACGGCTGCAGGTACTGGCCCAGAGTCAGCATGTCGATGTCGTGCTCGCGCATGCGGTGCATGACTTCGATCACTTCCTCGTCGGTCTCGCCCAGGCCGAGCATCAGGCCCGACTTGGTCGGCACGTGCGGCACCAGCTGCTTGAACTTCTGCAGCAGGTCCAGCGACCAGTCGTAGTCCGACCCCGGACGCGCGGCCTTGTACAGGCGCGGCACGGTCTCGAGGTTGTGGTTGAACACATCCGGCGGCTCGGCCGCGGTGATGGCCAGTGCCACGTCCATGCGCCCACGGTAGTCCGGCACCAGGGTCTCCAGCTGCACGCCCGGCGACAGTGCGCGGATCTCGCGGATACAGTCGGCGAAGTGCTGGGCACCGCCATCGCGCAGGTCGTCGCGGTCCACCGAAGTGATCACCACGTACTTCAGGCGAAGGTCGGCGATGGCCACGGCCAGGTTCTTCGGCTCGTCCACGTCCAGCGGCTTGGGTCGACCGTGACCGACGTCGCAGAACGGGCAGCGACGGGTGCAGATGTCGCCCATGATCATGAAGGTCGCAGTGCCGCCGGAGAAGCATTCGCCCAGGTTCGGGCAGGAGGCCTCTTCGCAGACGCTGTGCAGCTTGTGCTTGCGCAACAGCTGCTTGATGCGATCCACCTCGGGCGACACCGGAATGCGCACGCGGATCCAGTCGGGCTTCTTCGGCAACTCCTCGGTGGGGATGATCTTCACCGGGATGCGCGCCACCTTCTCGGCGCCCCGCAGCTTGACCCCCGCCTCGACCTTGCGCGGCGCAGGGCGCGCCGTGGCATCGGTGGTCGGGATCAGGTGAGGCACGGCTTCTTGCACAATAGTCATATCAGTCGATTCCGCCCGTGAGGGTCGTCTGCTCGGCATAGTCGAGGTGCTTGACCAGCTGTTCGCGCAGCCTTGTGCTGACCTCGTTGAATTCGATCGGCCCCGCGAGATCGCGCAGCTGGGTCATGGCCAGCCCGGCGTAGCCGCAAGGGTTGATTCGGCGAAACGGCGCCAGGTCCATGTCCACGTTCAGGGCCAGGCCATGGAACGCGCGACCGTTGCGGATGCGCAGCCCCAGGGAGGCGATCTTGGCGCCATTCACGTAGACGCCTGGCGCGTCCGGTTTGGCGGCGGCCTGGACATCATACCCGGCCAACAGCTCGATCAGGCTGCGTTCGATGCGGCTGACCAGGTCGCGCACGCCAAAACCCAGGCGACGCACGTCCAGCAGCAGGTAGGCGACCAGCTGACCTGGCCCGTGGTAGGTCACCTGTCCGCCGCGGTCGCTCTGGACCACGGGGATATCGCCCGGCACCAGCAGGTGTTCGGCCTTGCCGGCCTGCCCCTGGGTGAAGACCGGCGGATGCTCGACCAGCCAGACCTCGTCCGCAGTCGAGGCATCGCGCTGCTCGGTGAACCGCCGCATGGCCGCCAGCACCGGTTCATAGGGCTGCAGGCCAAGCACGCGAACACCGAGACAGGCGGACATCACAGCACCATTTTGACGGTGCCGGTCGCGCGCAGGGCGCTGTTGATGTCCTGCAACTGGTCCTCGCTGGTGGCGACGATGTGCAGCTGCACCGTGGTGTACTTGCCTTCCTTGCTCTGGCGCTCGGCCAGGGTCGACAGGTCGACCTTGGCGTACTTGCTGAGGATCTCGATCACGCTGTCTCTGAAACCGACACCGGTCTCGCCGATCACCTTGATCGGGTAGTCCTCGCAGGGGAATTCGATTTTGTGCGACTTGACGTCTGCTTCGCTCATGGCGGATACGGCCTCGCAAGGCGTGGCGACAACAAAGCCCCCGCGCGGCGCGCGGAGGCATGCAGGTCACGGATCAGTTGAACAACCCGTAGAAGAACAGACGAATGCTATCCCACATACGGCGGAAGAAACCACCCTCCTCGACCGCGTCGAGAGCGATCAGGTCGGCGCTGTGGACCACTTTGTCGTCCAGCTTGACCTCGACCTTGCCGATGACGTCGCCCTTGGCGATCGGCGCGGTCAGCTGCGGATTCAGGCTCATGGACGCCGCCAGGCGCTTGAGCTGACCCTTGGGCATGGTCAGGGTGAGGTCGTTGGCCAGGCCGGCCTTGACCTGACCGGTGGCGCCTTTCCAGACCGGCGACTGGGCCAGTTCGGTGCCCTTCTGGTAGAAGGTCTGGGTTTCGTAGAAGCGGAAGCCGTAGGTCAGCAGCTTCTGGGTCTCGGCGGCACGGGCCTGCTCGCTGTTGGTACCGAACACCACGGCGATCAGGCGCTGGCCGTCACGCACGGCGGAGGCGACCATGCAGTAGCCGGCTTCCTCGGTATGGCCGGTCTTCAGGCCGTCGACGGTCTTGTCGCGCCACAGCAGCAGGTTGCGGTTGGGCTGCTTGATGTTGTTCCAGAAGAACTCTTTCTGCGAATAGATCGCGTAGTGCGCCGGGTCTTCGTTGATGATCGCGCGCGCCAGCAGGGCCATGTCGTGCGCCGAGGAGTAGTGCTCCGGGTGCGGCAGGCCGGTCGGGTTCATGAAGTGGCTGTTGCCCATGCCCAGGTCGGCGGCGGTCTTGTTCATCATGTCGGCGAACGCGTCTTCGCTGCCGGCGATGTGCTCGGACAGCGCGACGCTGGCGTCGTTGCCCGACTGGATGATGATGCCGTGCAGCAGGTCGCTGACGGTCACCTGGCTACCCACCTTGATGAACATCCGCGAACCGCCGGTGCGCCAGGCGTTCTCGCTGACGGTGACCGGATCGTTCTCGCCGATCTGCCCGCGACGGATGTCGAGCGTGGCGATGTAGGCGGTCATCAGTTTGGTCAGGCTGGCCGGCGGCAGGCGCTCGTCGCCATTGTTCTCGACCAGCACGTTGCCACTGGACGCATCCATCAGCACATAGGATTTGGCGGCCAGTTGCGGGGGCGCCGGCATCATCTGCTCGGCCGCGAAGGTCACGGGAGCGATCAGCAGCAGAACGGGCAGGCAAAGGCGTTTGGCAATAGAGGTGATGTTCATCCGTCTCTCGAAATGGCTAATGGTCTCGCTGCCCGAAGGCAGCCTGTTCAAAGGCCAGCGGCTGGTGGGCAAAAGCCGCCATTGTACATGGAAGAGCAGCGGCAGCCAGGCATAGATGCAAGCTGCAAGCTGCAAGCTGCAAGCAAGAGCGAACCGTGGTGGTGATCCTGTTTGCCACTTGCCATGCGCCGCCAAAGCCTACTAGAGCGAAAAGCGTGCAACAACGCCGTTCGCCTTGGCTTGCAGCTTGCCACTCGTCGCTTACAGCTGCCTCAGTCCGTGACCAGCTTGGCCTGGCCCAGGTTGGCCAGGCGTACGCTGTCCTGGGTCTGCTGGACCTCGCCCTGGCTGTTCATCGGGCCCAGGCGCACGCGGTGCAGCGTCTGCTGGTTGCGCACGATGGAGCTGATGAACACCGGCGCGCTGACCATGGTGCTGAGCTTGGCCCGCAGCAGCTCGGCAGCGTCCGGGTTGGCGAAGGCGCCGACCTGCAGGAACAGGCCGCCGTTGTTGCTCGGCACCGCGCCGCTGGACACCTGGACCGGTACCACGGCAGCCGCGTGCTGCTGGGGCGGCGGTGTCCACTGCTCTACCGTGCCCGTGCTCTTCGTGATCGGCTGGGCCTGGGCAACCTGCGGCTCATTGAGCACCAGGGGCGCCGGACGACCCCGGGAGGCCCACCACTGTTGCGGGTCGATGCCCTCGACGCGCACGCGCGCGGTGCCGGTTTCAGCGTAGCCGAGCTTCTTGGCCGCCGCGTAGGACAGGTCGATGATACGGTCGGAATAGAACGGTCCGCGGTCGTTGACCCGCAGGATGACGCTGCGCTGGTTGTCCAGGTTGGTGACCTTGACGTAGGCCGGCAGCGGCAGCGTCTTGTGCGCCGCGCTCATGCCGTAGAGGTCGTAGACCTCGCCGTTGGCGGTGTTCTGACCGTGGAACTTGGTGCCGTACCAGGACGCGGTGCCTTCGGCGCGGTAGCCGCGGAAGTCCTGCATCGGGTAGTAGGTCTTGCCCAGCACGGTGTAAGGATTGGCCTTGTAGTTGCCGGTGTGCAGCGTCGGCGTGGCGTCAGGGATCTTGCTCACGTCCACGTCCCACCAGGGCGCGCCGTCCTTGTGCGCACGGTTGATGTCCAACCCTGGCTGGGCGCGCACCACCGACGGCCCCTTGGCCTTCGGTGCGGTGGGACGGCTGGACGAGCAGCTGGCCACGGCCAGGCCCAGGGCCAGGCAGGTGAGCAACTTGAAGGAAGTGACGATGTTCGGTGCACGCATTACTTGATACCCCGGGCTTGAACCAGCTGCTGCGATAGCTGATGCACCGCCATGGCATACATCACGCTGCGGTTGTAGCGAGTGATCGCATAGAAATTCTTCAGGCCCATCCAGTATTCCGGGCCTTGTTCGCCGTCCAGGCGGAAGGCGGTCACCGACAGGTCGTCGGGCAGCGCATCTTGACTCGACCAGCCCAGCGCTCGCAACTGCGCCACGGTGCTGGCCGGTTCGATACCCGGTGTCAGGCCTTCGTCGACCCGCTCGCCGAGCACCACGGCGCGGCTGACCACCGGCTGCCCGGCGACCCAGCCGTGGGCCTTGAAGTAGTTGGCCACGCTGCCGATGGCGTCGTCCGGGTCGGTCCAGATGTTGATGTGGCCGTCGCCGTCGAAGTCCACGGCATAGGCGCGGAAGCTGCTGGGCATGAACTGCGGCAGGCCCATGGCACCGGCGTAGGAGCCCTTGGGCACCAGCGGATCGAGCTGCTCGGCGCGCGCCAGCAGCAGGTACTCGCGCAGTTCCTTGCGGAAGAATGCCGCCCGGGGCGGGTAATCGAAGCCCAGGGTCGTCAGCGCATCGATCACCCGGTAGTTGCCGGTGTTGCGGCCGAAGAACGTCTCCACGCCGATGATCGCCACGATGACCTCGCCCGGTACGCCATAGGTCTGCTCGGCGCGCGCCAGGACGGCCTCGTGCTGGCGCCAGAAGTCCACGCCGCGGGCGACGCGCGCCTCGGTGAGGAACATCGGCCGGTAGTCCTTCCACGGCTTGACCCGCTCGGCCGGCCGCGAGATGGCATCGAGGATCGACTGCTTGCGCTGGACCTCGCTGAACACGCCCTCCAGCTGCTCGCTGGCGAAGCCATGGTCGCGGGTCATCTCGCCGATGAAGTCGGCGACCTGCGGTAAGCCGTCATAGTCGCCGGCGATGGCCTGCTGGACGGCGCCCACCAACCCGATCGCGCCGATCCACGGCATACAACGGGCTGCCCAGCCACGCACTGCTTGCATATGAGTGTTCACCTTATTCAAACCTGTGCGATCCATTTGCGGTGCGTGTGGATCGACATCAAAACGCCAAACGCTGACAGCAGCGTCACCAACGAAGTTCCGCCATAGCTGATGAAGGGCAGCGGCACGCCCACCACGGGCAGGAGGCCGCTGACCATTCCGATGTTGACGAACACGTACACGAAGAAGGTCATGGTCAGACTGCCTGCCAGCAGCTTGCCGAACAGGGTCTGGGCCTGGGCCGTGATCATCAGCCCGCGGCCGATCAGCAGCAGGTAGATCAGCAGCAGCGCGCAGATGCCCACCAGGCCGAACTCCTCGCCGAGCACGGCGATGATGAAGTCGGTATGGCTTTCCGGCAGGAAGTCCAGGTGCGACTGGGTGCCCAGCAGCCAGCCCTTGCCGAACACCCCGCCCGAGCCGATCGCGGCCTTGGACTGGATGATGTTCCAGCCGGTGCCCAGCGGATCGCTCTCCGGGTCGAGGAAGGTCAGCACGCGCTGCTTCTGGTAGTCGTGCATGACGAAGAACCACATGGCCACCGCCACCGGCACCGCCGCGGCCACCACGCTGAGGATCCAGCGCCAGCGCAACCCGCCCATGAACAGCACGAAGGCGCCGGAGGCGAGGATCAGCAGGGCCGTGCCCAGGTCGGGCTGGCGCACGATGAGGATGAACGGCACGCCGATCAGCACCAGGCTGATCATCACGTGCTTGAGGTGCGGCGGCAGGGTGCGCTTGGCCAGGTACCAGGCGATGGTGGCCGGCATGATGATCTTCATGAACTCCGAGGGCTGGAAGCGGATGACCCCCGGAATGTTGATCCAGCGCGTGGCGCCCATGGCGTTGTGGCCCATGACGTCCACCACCACCAGCAACAGGACGCCGACCAGGTAGGCCAGGGGCACCCAGCGCGCCATGAAGCGTGGCTCGAGCTGGGCGATGACGAACATCGAGGCCAGGCCCAGGCCGAACGAGCTGGCCTGCTTGAGCAGCAGGTCCCAGTTCTTGCCGCTGGCCGAATACAGCACGAACAGGCTGCCGGCGGCCAGGGTCAGGAGGATGATCAGCAGAGGACCGTCGATGTGGATGCGCTGCAAGAAGCTGGCGCGTCGACGCATCACGTCCTCGCTGGAGAGCATGCGATCGAAATTGTTCTTCACGGGGCCGTTTCCTGGGCGACGGTGGCTGGCGCGTATTCGGCCTTGAGGTGGCCCTGTTCGTCGAGCAGCCAGGCATCCATCACCTGGCGCACGACCGGGGCGGCGACGCCGGAACCGGACTCGCCGTTCTCGACCATCACCGAGACCACGATCCGCGGATCGTCGGCCGGGGCGAAGCCGACGAACAGGGCATGGTCGCGGTGGCGCTCCTGGAGCTTGTTGCGGTCGTACCGCTCGCCCTGCTTGATCGCCACCACCTGGGCGGTGCCGCTCTTGCCGGCGATGCGGTACTGGGCACCGACCGACGCCTTGCGCGCGGTGCCGCGGGCGTTGTGCATCACCTGCTCCATGCCGTGAGTGACCTTGGCCCAGTCGGACGGGTCGCGCAGGACGATGTCCGGCATCGGGTCGTCGTCCACCGGCGGCTGGCCCTCGAGGGTCTTGGCCAGGTGCGGACGGTTCCACTTGCCCTTGTTGGCGATCAGCGCGGTGGCCTGGGCCAGTTGCAGGGGCGTGGCCTGCATGTAGCCCTGGCCGATGCCGAGGATCAGCGTCTCGCCGGGGAACCAGGCCTGGCGCCGGGTGGCACGCTTCCATTCGCGCGACGGCATCAGCCCGGCGGATTCCTCGAACATGTCCAGAGAGACCCGCCGCCCGATGCCGAAGCGGTTCAGGTAGCTGGCCAGTCGGTCGATGCCCATCTTGTGCGCCAGGTCGTAGAAGTAGGTGTCGTTGGACCGCATGATCGCGGTGTCCAGGTCCACCCAGCCATCGCCGCTGCGGTTCCAGTTACGGTACTTGTGGTCGTAGTTGGGCAGTTGGTAATAGCCGGGGTCGAACACCCGGCTGGCCGCCGTCACCACGCCACTGTCCAGGCCGGCGATGGCCACGGCCGGCTTGATCGTCGAGCCGGGTGGATACAGCCCGCGCAGCACGCGGTTGAACAGCGGGCGATCGATCGAGTCGCGCAGCTCGGCATAGGCCTTGACGCTGATGCCGGTGACGAACAGGTTGGGGTCGAAGCTCGGCTGACTGACCATCGCCAGCACCTCGCCGGTACGCGGATCCAGGGCGACGATGGCGCCCCGGCGGCCGGCCAGTGCGGCCTCGGCGGCTTCCTGCAGCTTGATGTCCAGGCTCAGGACGATGTCCTGGCCGGGCTTCGGATCGGTACGCTTGAGCACCCGCAGCACACGACCACGAGCGTTGGTCTCGACTTCTTCGTAGCCCACCTGGCCATGCAGCTGCGGCTCGTAGAAGCGCTCGATGCCGGTCTTGCCGATGTGGTGGGTGCCGCTGTAGTTCACCGGGTCGAGGGTCTTGAGTTCCTTCTCGTTGATACGCCCGACGTAGCCGACCGAGTGGGCGAAATGCGCCCCTTGCGGGTAATGGCGCACCAGTTGCGCGACCACCTCGACGCCGGGCAGGCGGAACTGGTTGACGGCCACGCGGGCGATCTGTTCTTCGTCGAGCTCGAACAGGATCGGCACCGGCTCGAACGGCCGGCGCCCCTGGCGCATGCGCTTCTCGAACAGCGCGCGATCGTCCTCGGTCAGCTCCAGCACCTCGACGATCACGTCGAGCACCTGCTGCCAGTTCCCGGCCCGCTCGCGGGTCATGCTCAGGCTGAAGCTGGGCCGGTTGTCGGCGATGATCACGCCGTTGCGGTCGAAGATCAGCCCCCGGGTCGGTGGAATCGGCTGCACGTGCACCCGGTTGTTCTCCGACAGCGTGGAGTGATAGTCGTACTGGATCACCTGCAGGTAATACAGCCGCGCGATGAGCACGCACACCAGCAGCATGACCGCGCTCGCGCCGACCACGACACGATTGCGCACCAGGCGGGCGTCCTTCTCGTGGTCCTTGAGACGAATCGGCTGCGACATCGGGAAGGCTTATTGGCTCATTTATGGTAAGGATGCCCGGACAGCACGGTCCAGGCGCGATAGAGCTGTTCGCCGATCAGTATCCTTACCAACGGGTGCGGCAGCGTGAGCGGCGACAGCGACCAGCGCTGTTCGCTGCGCGCGCAGACCTCTGGCGCCAGGCCTTCGGGGCCACCGACCATCAGGTTGACAGTGCGCGCATCGAGCCGCCAGCGGTCCAGTTCGACCGCCAGCTGCTCGGTGCTCCACGGCTTGCCGTGCACTTCGAGGGTGACGATCCGCTCGCCCGGCTGGACCTTGGCCAGCATGGCCTCGCCCTCCTGACGGATCAGGCGCGCGACATCGGCGTTCTTGCCGCGGGTGTTGAGTGGAATCTCCACCAGTTCCAGGGCCAGCTCGGGCGGCAGACGCTTGGCGTACTCGTGCCAACCGTCCTCCACCCAGCGAGGCATGCGCGAACCGACCGCGATCAGGCGTAGACGCACGACCCGTCCTCAGCCGCGATCTTTGAGGTTGTCGGCGTAGCTGTGGGTGTGCTCCGGGCTGTGGTGCTTGCCGTCGGCCGCGCGGCTCTGCTCGGCACCGAGCCACAGGCGCTCGAGGTCGTAGAACTGACGGGCCGCAGCGGTCATCATGTGCACGATGACGTCGTTGAGGTCCAGCAGGACCCAGTCGCTGTCGCCCTTGCCTTCTTCGCCCAGTGGCTGCACGCCCTTCTGCTTGACGATTTCGCGGGTCTTTTCGAGCATCGCGTTGATCTGGCGGGTCGAGGTACCCGTGGCGATGATCATGTAGTCGGTCAGGCTGTGCTTGTCGCGCACGTCGATGACCTGGATGTCTTGGGCCTTGACGTCTTCGAGGGCCGACTTGGCCAGCTCGACCAGCTCTTCGCCGGTAATGTTCTGCTTGGTCATAAAAACTCGTTCAACTCATTGGATGAGGCGCGTGGCGCGCCTTCAGTTCGGCGCACGGTACAAGTCGTGCGCCTCGATGTAGGCCAGTACTGCGTCCGGCACCAGGAACCGTACCGATTTGCCGCTGGCCAGCAGCTGTCGGATCTGTGTGGCCGACACCGCGAGCGGTGTCTGCCAGACGAACGAAATGTGCCCCGCCGGCCCTGGCAGCGCGGTGGGATCGTTCTGTGAACGCGCTGCCAGCAGGTTGCGCAGCGTGTCCGGGGGTTCGACGTCGGCATCCGGGCGTTGCAGCACCAGGATGTGACAGTGTTGCAGCAGCTCCTCCCAGCGGTGCCAGCTCGGCAGCCCGCAGAAGGCGTCCCAGCCCAGCAGCAGGAACAAGGCATCGCCCGGGGCCAGCTCGGCGCGAATCGACTCGAGGGTGTCGATGGTATACGACGGCTTGTCGCGCGACAGCTCCCGTGCATCGACGCTCAGACGTTCGGCACCCGCCACCGCGTGCCGGACCATCGCCAGACGGTCGTTGGCCGTCACCTGTGGCGTGTCGCGGTGCGGCGGGCGGGCGTTGGGCAGCAGGCGCAGCTCGTCCAGGTCCATGAACTCGGCCACCTCCAGCGCACCGCGCAGGTGGCCGATGTGCACCGGGTCGAAGGTGCCGCCGAGAATCCCGACGCGTCGCACCGTCTGCGCCCCGCTCACCTCAGCAGAGCTCCTGGCCGCGCAGCTGACCGTCACCGATCACCACGTACTTCTCGCAGGTCAGCCCTTCCAGCCCGACCGGCCCACGGGCGTGCAGCTTGTCGGTGGAGATGCCGATCTCCGCGCCCAGGCCGTACTCGAAGCCGTCGGCGAAGCAGGTCGGCGCGTTGAGCATCACCGAGGCCGAATCGACCTCGGCGATGAAGCGTCGCGACTGGCCCTGGTGTTCGGTGACGATGGCATCGGTGTGGTGCGAGCCGTAGTGGTTGATGTGCTCGATCGCCGCGTCCAGGCCTTCGACCACACGGATCGACAGGATCGGCGCCAGGTACTCGGTGCTCCAGTCGTCCTCGCTGGCCGGAACCGCCTCGATGAACTGGCGGGTACGCTCGCAGCCGCGCAGCTCGACGCCTTTGGCCTGGAAGCGGCGGGCCATGTCCGGCAGGAAGGCCGAGGCCACGCGCTGATCGACCAGCAGGGTCTCCATGGCGCCGCAGATGCCGTAGCGGTAGGTCTTGGCGTTGAAGGCGATGCGCCAGGCCTTGTCCAGGTCAGCGTGCTCGGCGACGTAGACGTGACAGATGCCGTCCAGGTGCTTGATCACCGGCACGCGTGCGTCGCGGCTGATGCGCTCGATCAGGCCCCGGCCGCCACGCGGCACGATGACGTCGACGAACTGCGGCATGCTGATCAACGCGCCGACCGCTTCGCGATCGGTCGTCTCGACCACCTGCACCACGGCGGGCGGCAACTCGGCCTCGGCCAGGCCGCGCTGGATGCAGGCGGCGATGGCCCGGTTGGAGTGGATCGCTTCCGACCCGCCGCGCAGGATGGTGGCGTTGCCGGACTTCAGGCACAGGCTCGCCGCATCGATGGTCACGTTCGGGCGTGACTCGTAGATGATCCCGATCACGCCCAACGGCACGCGCATCTTGCCGATCTGGATACCCGACGGGCGGTAGCTCATGTCACGGATCGCCCCCACCGGATCCGGCAACCCGGCGACCTGGCGCAACCCGGCGATCATGCCGTCGATACGCGCCGGCGTCAGCGCCAGGCGGTCGAGCAGGGCCGGGTCGAGGCCGTTCGCGCGCCCCGCGTCCAGGTCGCGCTGGTTAGCGGCGGCCAAGGCCTCACGGTCGGCGTCCAGGGCGTCGGCGGCCGCGTTGAGCGCGCGGTTCTTCTGCGCGGTGCTGGCACGGGCGATCACGCGGGAGGCCTCACGGGCGGCCTGACCGAGGCGGGCCATGTAGTCAAGAACGGACTCAGTCATGGGTTCTGTGTCTTGGCGATGGGGAAAGCGGCTGATTATAACTGCCGCATGGGTATACGCCCAGCGGTGGCAGGCCGATGGCAGAGGTTGTGTAGGAATAATCTGTATGAAAGATGTAACCGGGGTTGACCTGAAGACCGTGAAGCGCCTCCTTGAACGGGGTGGGATCACGCCTAGGGGAAACCCAGCCGGCCCAACCGCAGCCGGTCCGGCGCCCCGACAGGGGCCGCCCATCCGCTGCCGTGCGACAGGCAGTCGCGGCGCCTGGGGGAGCAACTGTCTTTTCTACTCCGTACACGCCCGATCGCATGCGGCGCCTGGCAGGGCCCTATCGCTGGCAAGCCAGCTCCCACCCAGACCTCTGCAGCCGTCAATGTAGGCATGGCTGCGCAAGCAGCTTGTGGGGCCGCTCATCCAAGACGTGCCTCGATACAATCGGCCCGGTGAGTTTTTCCACCTCCTGCGGTCTAGGCAACTGAACGCGTTTCGCGCACGAGACCTCATCCACCGGACACCGACGACTTGCTATGATCCCCACACCGCCCAGCCGAGCCGACCGTATGCCTGATGCCCCCTGCCCCGCGGTCGCCCTGCCCGACACGTTCTTCGACCGTGATGCCCAGACACTGGCCCAGGCCCTGTTGGGCAAGGTCATCCGCCACCGCCAAGGCGACCAGTGGCTGGCGGCGCGGATCATCGAGACCGAGGCCTACTACCTGTCCGACAAGGGCAGCCATGCGTCGCTGGGCTACACCGAAAAGCGCAAGGCGCTGTTTCTCGATGGCGGGCACATCTACATGTACTACGCCCGCGGCGGCGACTCGGTGAACTTCAGCGCCCACGGCCCGGGCAATGCGGTGCTGATCAAGTCCGCCTACCCGTGGGTCGATGCCGTGTCCGATGCCAACAGCCTCGCCCGGATGCAGCTCAACAACCCGGACGCCAGCGGCCAGGTCCGCCCGCCCGAGCGCCTGTGTGCCGGTCAGACCCTGCTGTGCAAGGCGCTGGGCCTGAAAGTGCCGCAATGGGATGCCCAGCGCTTCGACCCGGAGCGGTTCTACGTCGAGGACTGCGGCATCGAGGTTCGACGCATCATCCAGACCACCCGCCTGGGCATCCCCCAGGGTCGCGACGAGCACTTGCCCTACCGCTTCGTCGATGCCGAGTACGCCCGCCATTGCACGCGCAACCCGCTTCGGCGTGGCCAGGTCGAAGGCCGGGACTTCTTCATACTCGAACAAGGAAGCTGAACATGGGCCAATGGCTCGACAGCCTGACGGGTTGGCTCAGCGCCAACCCGCAATGGCTTGGCGTCGCGATCTTTCTGGTGGCCTGCATCGAATGCCTGGCCATCGCCGGGGTGATCGTCCCCGGCACGGTGCTGCTGTTCGCGGTGGCGGTGCTGGCCGGCAGTGGCGCGCTGTCGCTGAGCGAAACCCTGCTGCTGGGGTTCGCCGGCGGCCTGCTGGGTGATGCCCTGTCCTACACCCTGGGCCGGCGTTTCCACCAGAACATCCGACAACTGCCGCTGCTGCGCGACCACCCGGAGTGGATCGGCGGCGCCGAAACCTACTTCCACCGCTACGGCATCGCCAGCCTGCTGGTCGGCCGCTTCATCGGCCCGCTGCGGCCGATGCTGCCCATGGTCGCCGGGATGTTCGACATGCCGCTGGCACGCTTCATCGGCGTCAGCGTGGTGGCCGCTGCCGGCTGGTCGGTCGCCTACCTGCTGCCCGGCTGGGCCACTGGCGCGGCGATGCGCCTGCCCTTGCCCGAGGGCTTCTGGCTGCAAGCCGGGACCATCGCCGGCGTGCTGGCGGTGCTGATCGGTCTGAGCATCAACAGCAGCGTGCGCCATCAACGGCATGGTACGCGCCTGATCGCCGGTGTCAGCCTGGTGGCGCTGGCGGCGCTGTTCCTGGGCTGGCCGTACCTGCTGCACTTCGACCAGGGCGTGATGACGCTGATCCAGGAGCATCGCCGCCAGACGCTCGATCAGGTCATGGTGGTGATCACCCGGCTCGGCGACTTCCGCACCCAGTTCGTCCTGGCCGGCCTGCTCACCGCGCTGCTGCTGATCACCCGGCAATGGCGCCACGCGCTGTTCGCCTGCGGCACGCTGCTGGGTACCGCCGTGGCCAATGGCACGCTCAAGTGGCTGTTCGCCCGCGCACGCCCGGAAGTGCTGAGCGACCCGCTGACCAGCTACAGCATGCCCAGCGGCCACAGCTCGGCCTCGTTCGCGTTCTTCCTGACGATCGCAGTGCTGGCCGGGCGTAGCCAGCCGGTGCGCCTGCGCCTGACCTGGGTCGTGCTCGGCTGCCTGCCGGCCCTGGCGATCGCCACCTCGCGGGTCTACCTGGGCGCGCACTGGCCGACCGACATCCTCGCCGGCTCGCTGCTGGCCTGTTGCGTCTGCGCTACCAGCCTGGCCCTGGTCCAGCGTCACCAGCCGCTGCCGGCCCTGGCACCGCGGGTCTGGTGGCTGATCGTGCCGGCCTGTGTGGCGCTGCTGTCGTTCTTCGCGCTGTACGCATTGCCCGATGCGGTGGCGCGCTACCGCTACGAGCTGCTCGACGCGCCGCTGCCCTGAGCCACGCAGCTCAGGCGAACAGCTCGCCCTGCAAGCGCTCGAGCAAGGCCTGGATGCGGTCCAGGCGTTGCCCGGGCGCGTCCATGGCCAGCAACTCGAGCTTGTCCTCGTCCATCAGGGGCAGCAGGTAGGCCAACTGGTTGGCCAACGCCTGACGCCCGGTCACCGCCGTGGGCATGCCCAGCGCTTCGATCATCGGGTGCTCGCCCAGGGCCATCAGCAGCGCCAGCAGGTCGTCGTCCTGTTCGGCCAGCGGGCTGTCGGCCATCTCGTCCAGCCAGCGCACCTGGGCCTGCATCAGCTGGCGCTTGTCGACCTGGGTGTCGATCAGCTCGAAGCGTCGGCGGCCCTCGACGCGGATGCCCAGCAGACCGTTGTCCTGCTGGGTGAAGTCGCGGATCACCGCCTCGCAGCCGACCGGCGCCACCGCCAGCGGTGCCTTGCCGACCTGCTCGCCGTCGCGGATGCAGACCACGCCAAAGCCATCGCCCTGCTTCATGCACTGGCCGATCATGTCCAGGTAACGGGCCTCGAAGATCTGCAGGTCCAGCCAGCAGCCGGGAAACAGCACGGTGTCGAGGGGAAACAGCGGTAGGCTCATCGTCATTCCTCAGGTCGCCAGGCTGACCGCCAGCGGCAGAAACACCGCCGTGGCCACGCCCATCAGGCTCATCGCCAGCGCCGCGAAGGCGCCGCATTCGTCACTTTCCTGCAGGGCCACCGAGGTGCCCACCGCATGGGCGGTCACCCCCAGGGCCATGCCGCGCGCTTCAGGGCTGCGCACGCCGCAGCGGGTCAGCAGCGCCGGGCCGAAGATCGCCCCCAGCACCCCGGTGATCAGCACGAACACCGCCGCCAGGGCCGCCACGCCGCCGATCTGCTCGGCCACCAGCATGGCGATGGGCGAGGTCACCGACTTGGGCGCCATGGTCATCAGGATCATGTGCTCGGCGCCGAACCCGTACCCCAGCGCCACACAGGCCCCGGTGGCGAAGACGCCGCCGAGCACCAGCGTGACCAGGATCGGCCAGAACAACTGGCGGATGCGTCGCAGGTTGAGGTACAGCGGCACGGCCAGGGCCACCGTCGCCGGCCCGAGCAGGATGTTGAGGATCTCGGTGCTGCGCCGGTATTCACGGTAGTCGATACCACAGGCCAGCAGCACGCCGATGACCAGCAGCATCGACAGCAGCACCGGCTGCAGGAAGATCCAGCGGGTCTTTTCGTACAGCGCCAGGGCCAGTTGATAGGCCCCTAGCGTGACGCCGATACCGAACAGGGGGTGGTGGGTCACGGCGCCCGCCGCGCCTTGCCAGTCGAGCATCATGGGCGGTCCTCGGGGTGGGCGTGACGGCGCATCAGCCGTTGCATCAGCAGGCCGACGAACACCAGGGTCACCAGGCACGACAGCACCAGCGCGCCGACGATCGCCCAGAAGTCGGCGGCGATGGCAGCAGCGTAGACCATCACCCCTACCGCAGGCGGCACCAGCAGCAGCGGCAGGTAGCGCAGCAGGCTGGCCGAAGCCTCGCTCAGCGGCGTGCCGACCTCGCCGCGCAGCATCAGGAACACCAACAGCAACAGCAGGCCGAGGATCGGCCCGGGCAAGACCGGGACCAGCAGGTGGTTGAGTGCCGTGCCCACCAGTTGGAACAGCACCAGCCATGTCAGACCGCGCAACAGCATCGAGGACCTCCTTCGCATGACGGGGCATTATAACCATGCCCTCCCTTCTTTACGGCAAGGCCACGCTTCGTCCGAACACAGCCGTCGCCAGACGTTCGGTGACTGTCTGCGCTTGCCCGTTCTGCGGCATACTCGCGCCATCCTGTGCCCGGAAACCGCCATGCGCCCATTGCTGCCCTTGTCCTTGATCCTGCTGCTCGCCGCCTGTGGCGAGGGCGAGTCGCTCGCGCCGCCCGACGCCCGCCTGCCAGACGGCGGCCGCTACCGCGGCGAGGTGGTGGACGGCCTGCTGCAGGGTGCAGGGCGCATCGACTACCCCAACGGCAGCTGGTATGCCGGCAACTTCGTCAATGGCCAATGGCACGGCCAGGGCGAATGGCACGGCAGCAATGGCGAGGTGTACCGCGGCGAATTCGCTCAGGGGCTGTTCCACGGCCTGGGCGACCTGGTCACGCCAGGCAGCCACTATGCGGGCACCTTCAAGCACGGGCGCCGTGATGGCGAAGGCACGCTCAAGGAACATGGCGCGACCTACCGCGGCCAGTTCAAGGACGATCAGTACTCGGGCGCCGGGCAGCTCGATCTGGCTGACGGCAGCCGCTACCAGGGCCTGTTCAGCGACGGCAAACCCAACGGCACCGGCATGCGCAGCGACCCGAGCGGCAACCAGTTCAGCGGCCAGTTCGTCGATGGCCTGCTGCAGGGCAGCGGCACCTACAACAGTGTCGAGGGCGAGCAGTACATCGGCGAGTTCAAGGACAGCCGCCTGGAAGGCCGTGGCCGTTACGAGAATGCCGACGGCGATGTCTGGATCGGCACCTTCAAGGATGGCGCGCTGACCGGCGAAGGCGAACTGCTCGGCAGCGACGGCAGCCGTTACAAGGGCGGTTTCCGCGACTGGCGGTTCAGCGGCGAAGGCCGGTTGCAGCTGGCCGACGGCAGCCAGTATGTCGGCGGCTTCGACAACGACGCGTATGACGGCCATGGCCGCCTGCTGCTGGCCGACGGGCGGGTCGAGAGCGGGCAATGGCGCAATGGCGTGCGCGTGCGCGACGAGAAAGGCGCGCTGCTGCCCGACCCGCTCGAGCTGGCGCTGCTCAACCAGGGCACGCTGCTGGACAAGGCGCTGAACGCGGTCGCCCGGTCGGGCAAGACAATCCAGCTCTACAGCCTGGTGGTGGCCGGCGATGGCCAGCAGAGCGTGTTCCTGCGCGAGGCCGACTACGTCAGCAACCTGCTCAAGGTGCGCTTCGGCGCGCGCAGCCAGGTGACCCTGGTCAACCACCGCGACCACCTGGCCGACCGCCCGATGGCCACCCGCGAGACCCTGACCCGTGCCGCACGCACCCTGGCCGAGCGCAGTGGGCCGAACGACCTGCTGTTCATCTACCTGACCAGCCACGGCAGCAGCGACCATCAACTGGTCCTGGACCAGCCGCGCCTGCAACTGGCCGACCTGTCGGCCGATCAGTTGGCCAGTGCCCTGGCGCCGCTCAAGTCGCGCAACAAGGTGATCGTGATTTCTGCCTGCTATTCGGGCGGCTACCTGGCGCCACTGAAGGACGAACACACCCTGATCATGACCGCCGCACGCGCCGACCGGGTGTCGTTCGGCTGCTCGGAAGAGGCGGACTTCACCTACTTCGGCGATGCCCTGTTCGCCCAGGCGCTGAACCAGACCGACGACCTCGAACAGGCGTTTGAACTGGCGCGCCAGAGCGTTGCCGAACGGGAACAGAAGGAAGGTTTCGAAGCGTCCGAACCGCAGATCTGGGCACCGGAGCCGGTGCTCGCACACTGGCGGCGGCTGCGTCACCAGCAAGCCGAAGACGCCCTGCGCAACGTTGCTTCGACGCCGGCCCCGTCACACGCGAGCAGCACGGTCCGCCGCTAGACCGCGCTGCGCCCCTTGGGAGAACCGCCATGCACCTGATCCCTCAGCACGTCCTGCTCGCCGGCGCCACTGGGCTGACCGGCGAGCACCTGCTCGACCGCCTGCTGAACGAGCCGACCGTCAGTCGTGTGCTGGCCCCGACCCGGCGCCCGCTGGTCGCCCATCCTCACCTCGAGAACCCCGTGGGCGAACCGGCCCAGGTCCTGGAGCAGCTCGAGGGTCCGGTGGACATCGCCTTCTGCTGCCTGGGCACCACGCTCAAGCAGGCCGGCTCCGAAGAGGCCTTCCGCACGATCGACCTGGACCTGGTGGTGGCCTTCGCCGCCCGTGCGCGTGCACTGGGCGCCCGGCACCTGCTGGTGATCAGCGCCATCGGCGCCGACCCGGACTCGTCGATCTTCTACAACCGCGTCAAGGGCGAGATGGAGCAAGCGCTGCGCGCGCAGGGCTGGCCGCAGCTGACCTTGGCTCGCCCTTCGCTGCTCATCGGCGAGCGCCTGGAGCCACGCCTGGCCGAGCGCATCGCCGCACCGCTGTCGCGCCTGGTGCCGGGCAAGTACCACGGGATCGAAGCCTGCGTCCTGGCGCGGGCGTTGTGGCGCCTGGCCCTGGAGGAGCAGGACGGTGTGCGGGTGGTGGAGTCGGATGAGTTGCGGCGGCTGGGCAAGTGACCGTCACTGGACACCTGTGACGGACTTTTGCAGCGCCCTGCATGCAGCTCCGCCGCCATGCTGTCGTGCGCAGAGCGTGACGATAGTCGCCAGGGTTTGAGGTCTGGCGGCGATCGATTTCCAGGCATGCATCAACGCGGCGGTCGCTTGTGAATGTGAGCAGCCGCCGTTCTCCAGGTTGACCCGGGCCTCACCGCGTTGACGGCTCTGTGGGCCCTGCGGGCCCAATCGCGGCACAGGGGCCGCTCCTATGTATGGACTCGCCTACATTGTCTACCCGCTTTTCCTGCTGTTTTGAACAAAGGGACCCGGTTGCATCTATGTATTAGGCCTATTCGAGGAGGC
>NZ_JAAMQJ010000037.1 GCF_013523125.1 Pseudomonas entomophila
CCCGCTGATGCTGACCAGCGTCAAGCTCGAGCTGCGCGCCGAAGGCATCGACGCCGTGCACGTCAGCGCACGCTGCAAGCTGCAAGCTGCAAGCTGCAAGCTGCAAGCTGCAAGCTGCAAGCTGCAAGCTGCAAGCTGCAAGCTGCAAGCTGCAAGCTGAAAGCTGAAAGCTGCAAGCTGCAAGCTGCAAGCTGCAAGCTGCAAGTAAAAGCAGGACGCAGGCGCCTCTGAAAGCACCGCCGGCCTGCTCCTGCTTGTAGCTTGTAGCTTGTAGCTTGTAGCTCATGACTTACCGCTCACCACCGCTGCGCCGCGTCCTGATCGCTCTGGCGTCCTTCCACCCACCGTGGGCCATCGGGCGTGGTCTCTTTCTTCCAGAACGGCGCCTGGGTCTTGAGGTAGTCCATGATGAAGTCGCAGGCCTGGAAGGCGGCCTGGCGGTGGGCGCTGGCCACGCCGACGAAGACGATCGGCTCGCCCGGCTCCAGGGCGCCGATACGGTGCAGCACGTGCACGTTCAGCAGCGGCCATCGTGTCCGCGCCAGTTCCACGATCTTGGCCAGGGCCTTTTCGGTCATGCCAGGGTAGTGTTCGAGGAACATCCCCGCGACGTCACGTCCGTCGTTGAAATCGCGCACATAGCCGACGAAGCCGACCACCGCGCCTACCCCGACATTGGCGGCGTGCAGGGCTTCCAGTTGCTGGCCGGGCTGGAACGCGGCCTGTTGCACCTGAACGCTCATGCTCAGCCTCCGGTCACGGGGGGAAAGAAGGCGACTTCATCGCCGTCCGCGACCGGCTCGTCGAGCCGGCACAGGTCCTGGTTGCGCGCGCACATCAGGTTCTGTTCGCCCAGCACTGCATGGGCCTCGCCCTTGGCCAGCAACGCGCGGCGTACGTCGTCGAGCACGGCGAACGTGCCCTCCAGCGTCTCGCCCTCGTGCCCGATCCGCTCGCGGTAACGCGCGAAGTACACCACTCGAACCTGCATCACGCCTCCGCCTGATAAGGGCCGCTCTTGCCACCGGTCTTTTCCAGCAGGCGCACCTGCTCGATGACCATGCCTTTGTCCACCGCCTTGCACATGTCGTAGATCGTCAACGCCGCGATGCTGGCGGCAGTCAGGGCTTCCATTTCCACGCCCGTCTGCCCTGCCAGCTTGCAGCGTGCGCTGACGTGCACGGCGTCGATGCCTTCGGCGCGCAGCTCGAGCTTGACGCTGGTCAGCATCAGCGGGTGGCACAACGGGATCAGGTCGCTGGTCTTCTTGGCGGCCTGGATGCCGGCGATGCGGGCCACGGCGAATACGTCGCCCTTGGGGTGCTCGCCGTCGACGATCATGCGCAGCGTCTCCGGGCGCATGCGCACCCGCGCCTCGGCGATGGCTTCACGGGCGGTGACGGCCTTGTCGGTGACGTCGACCATGGCGGCGCGCCCTTGGGAATCGAGATGGGTCAGCACGGTTTTCCTCCGGTAAGAGGCAAAGAGTGTAAACCCGAGGTCGAGGTTCCCGGAACGGAAAACGCCGGGCGGCGAAGCGCCCGGCAGATGGGGAGGATTACAGGTGCGATTCGGCGTATTCGGCCAGCACCGACCGCGGCACGCCCTGCAGGGTGATGTGCACGCCGTGGGGGAAGTCCTTGAAGCGCTCGGTCAGGTAGGTCAGCCCGGAGCTGGGGGCCGACAGGTAGGGGGTGTCGATCTGCGCCAGGTTGCCCAGGCAGACCACCTTGGAGCCCGCGCCGGCCCGGGTGATGATGGTTTTCATCTGGTGCGGCGTGAGGTTCTGGCACTCGTCGATCAGGATCAGGCTCTGCTGGAAGCTGCGTCCGCGAATGTAGTTGAGCGACTTGAACTGCAAGGGTACGCGCTCGAGGATGTACTCGACGCTGCCATGGGTGTTCTCGTCGTCCATGTGCAGCGCTTCGAGGTTGTCGGTGATCGCGCCCAGCCAAGGCTCCATCTTCTCCGCCTCGGTGCCGGGCAGGAAGCCGATCTCCTGGTCCAGCCCCTGGACGCTGCGGGTGGCGATGATGCGCCGGTAACGCTTGCTGACCATGGTCTGTTCGATGGCGGCCGCCAGGGCCAGGATGGTCTTGCCCGAACCGGCGGCGCCCGTGAGGTTGACCAGGTGGATGTCTGGGTCCAGCAGCGCGAACAGCGCCAGCGCCTGGTGGATGTCGCGCGGCTTGAGGCCCCAGGCCTCCTGGTGCAACAGCGGTTCCTGGTGCAGGTCGAGCAACAGCAGCTCGTCGCCCCGCACCCCTTTGACCCAACCGACGAAGCCTTGCTCATCGACGATGAACTCGTTGACGTGCACCGGGGAGATGACGTCGTTGAGGTGAACACGGTGCCAGGTACGGCCGCGCTCCTGGCGCGTCTCGACCTTGTCGACCCGGTCCCAGAACGAACCGGTCACCGAATGGTACCCCTTGGACAGCAGCGACACGTCGTCGACCAGCTGGTCTGTGCTGTAGTCCTCGGCGGCGATGCCACAGGCGCGCGCCTTCAGGCGCATGTTGATGTCTTTGGTGACCAGCACCACGCTCAAGTCCTTGCGCCGGGCGCGCACTTCCAGGACCTGGTTGATGATGATGTTGTCGTTGAGGGTTTCCGGCAACAGCTGGGCCGGGTCGTTGCGCGAGGTCATCAGGATCGAGAGGTAGCCTTTCGGGCCGCTCTTGCCGCGCTGGATCGGCACACCGCGCTCGACGTCCTGGGGCGAGGCGTCCCCCAAGGTCTGGTCGATCAGGCGGATGGCCTGGCGGCATTCGGCTGCGACGGTATGCTTGCCGGCCTTGAGCTTGTCGAGCTCTTCGAGCACGGTCATCGGGATGGCGACGTAATGCTCCTCGAAGTTGAGCAACGCATTGGGGTCGTGGATCAGGACGTTGGTATCGAGCACATACAGGATTGGCTGGTCGGAAGAAGGGGTGCGTCCTTGGTCATCCATACTCTGTCACCTTATGTGGGAGCCAGACGGCGCGCTATCACCGCGCCGCGAAGTGACACCGTTCTCCCCGTATCCGCGTCGTTACGGGCGGGAAGCGCACCTGCAGCCAGGAGGGCCTGGATGACGCCACCTGTGCTGCAGGATTCGGCTGTCCACTTCCTAAATACCGCAAACCCATGGCAGGCAACAGCGTTTTCCAACGGATGGGCAGTTTATTTTTTCCGACTGACCGCGCACCTTGGATTGTCGTCCAGGTACGACTACAGTCAGTGGTCAACCTGCTCGTGTTCGTCCTCCGTCGGCACGGCCGCCTCGGCGTCCTGCCCCGCTTCGTGCGGGGGCGGCGCCTGAAAGTCCCCATGGCAATCGGCCCAGCCGATCCCGCTCTGGGCGGTGAGCGCCAGCAGCTGCTGCACCGCAGGTTGCGCCTTGGCCGAGGTCTCGGTGAACTGCACGATGCCCTGGCGCCAGAGCAGCATCAGGCTGAGCACACGCTGCGCCGACTGCTCGGCACTGAGCGGCCCGTTGTCCTGCGCATCGATGTCCCACAGCGAAACCCGCAGCTGCCGAGCGGCCATGAACGCCTGACCGTCCTGGCGCCGCTGCCCGTAGGGCGGGCGGAACCAGCCGACGTACTGCTGTGGCGCGTCACCCTGGATCCTGGCCTGGCTGCGCTGGAGCGAGGCCTGCCAGTCCTGCCACTGCGCGTGGGAGCGGTACTCCCACCCTTGCAGGCCGACGCAGTGGCCGGCATAGCGCTCGCGCAGCGCAGCAGCGGAGGTGGCGTCGCGGCACTGCTGCCAGCGGCTGCCCAGCACGAAGAACAGGCCCGAGACCTGCTGCTGGCGCAGATAATCGGCCAGCGTTTCGGTCGCGCCGTCCATCGGCCCTGGGCCGCCGACGACGCTGAGCAGGAACAGGCGATCGCCGAACGTGCCGCCGGTGCCTTCCGGGTCCAGGAAGCGCTGGATCTCGCTCTCCAGGCGCGGCAACAGCGCGGCCTTGCGCAACAGGTCGTCGAGGTAGCGCTCATGGAACTGTCGGCTGGGTTCGACCCACCCGGCGTAGAACGCGCCGACCTGGGTGTCGAAGGTCGCGGCCAAGGTGCGCAACTCGGCCAGGGACTGGGCCGGGAAACAGAACGAGGCATCCTGCTCGCAGCTTTGCAGGGCCTGCTGGTAGTTGTCCCACAGCCGCCCCCACATCCTGGCGCGCACGGCGCGCACCGACTGCAGGTTGATCAGGCGCAGTTGCAGGCGATCGGCCAGGGCCTGCTCATCGAGCGCTTCGCTCTCGTGCAGGACCTGGGCGAAGGAGAGAATCTGCGCACGCGAGGCGACGTCGAACAGCACCGGGCTGTCCAGCCGCTCCGGCCAGACACTGCGGTCGAGGCTGACGAACGACGTCGGCGCGGCCTGGGCCGGGGTGGCGAGGAAAATGGCCAGGACGATCCAGGCGACACGCATGCGGCAACTCCCTGTAGACGAGCCGCGTACTATAGCCGCCGCCGGCCGGTCGTGGCAGGTCGAGACGCACGAGGGTTTGGCGTGATCTGTCAGCCGTTTTAGAATCGTCCGCTGACTTCAGGAGCCGAACCATGCTGGCCGTACTCTCACCCGCCAAGACCCTCGACTACGAAACCCCGCCGGTCACCCAGCGGCACACCTTGCCGCAGTACCTGGACCATGCCCAGCTGCTGGTCGACCAATTGCGCGATTTTTCGCCCCAGCAGATCGCCGCGCTCATGCACCTGTCGGACAAGCTGGCCGGGCTCAACGCCGCGCGCTTCGGCAGCTGGACGACGGACGTCACGCCCGACAACGCCAAGCAGGCGCTGCTGGCGTTCAAGGGCGATGTCTACACCGGGCTGGACGCCGACAGCCTGGGCGAAGACGACTTCGACCATGCCCAACAGCACCTGCGGATGCTCTCGGGGCTGTACGGGCTGCTGCGACCGCTGGACCTGATGCAGCCGTATCGCCTGGAGATGGGCACACGCCTGGCCAATGTCCGGGGCAAGGACCTGTACGCCTTCTGGGGCACACGCCTGAGCGAAGGGCTGAACCAGGCCCTGGCCGACCAGGGCGATGACGTGCTGGTGAACCTGGCGAGCAACGAGTACTTCGGTGCAGTCAAGCGTGACGCACTCAAGGCGCGGGTGATCGACATCGAGTTCCGCGACTTCAAGAACGGGCAGTACAAGATCATCAGTTTCCACGCCAAGAAGGCCCGTGGGCTGATGGCGCGCTTCATGATTCAGGCGCGCATCGAGGACCCTGCGCGGCTGAAGGCGTTCGACGTGCAGGGGTATCGGTATGCGCAAGACGCCTCGAGCGCAGACAAGCTGGTCTTTCTGCGTGACGAGGCGCCTTGAGGCGACACGGTCCGGACGACCTGACGCCCGTGCAGGGCGTCAGGTGCCAGGATCAGGCGATGCCGTCAGCACTCAGCCACGTCTTACGTCAAGCTCGCCTTTGACCGTGGTGCGTGGCTCGTTCGAACGGCTGAGGTCGAACGTATAGGCGAAGGCCACATGGGTCATGTCTTCGTTGCACGAGACCTCCGTGACGGTGAAGGTACTTGGGTCTGCCGGGTACACGCCCTGCCCTACCAGAAGGGCAGCCTTGTCGGGCGTCACGACGCCTTCAACCACGCTGAAGCCAAGGCGTGCGCCCGCCTGCACGACATCCTGTGCGTCGTATTCCAGCAGGGTGACGAAGCCCTTGGACACACTGGCGTCGTAATGAAGCTCGAAGCGGTTGGCCGTGAAATGAGCGATATTCATGAACGCCGGGTCGATCGACGCCGATCCGGAGCCGGTCGCTGTCAATTCGCTACTGTCAAAAGACGAAAGCGCGCTCTGATAGTCGACACAGAATTTCCCGTTGGTGATGGAAAACGCCTGACCGTTCTCGGCTTTGCCATGAAATTCAAAGTGGGCAGCCTGCAGGATGCCTGCGTCTTTGTTCCACTGCAGGCCCGTCACCTTCCCACCTGTGGCATAGCCGCCGGTCGAGCTAGCAAAATAGGCCCACACGCCTTGCTCCCCAGCGCCAATCTCATGATCGCCCTCCTCGAGGCTGGCGGGGAAGCCCAGAAACATGTAGATCGGATCGGAAGCTTGAGCACCGTCCACGTTTTCCTCGCGGAGCATGCCCAGAACACCTACCGTGCTGTCGGTCTGAGAGAAATGAACCGACGTCGCGACGAATTGATCGCCAGGTACCCACCCAGCGGGCGAAACCTTGGCGGACAGCGAGCCGGTGGCGTTGTCGGTCTGCGAAGCGTCAGTGATCCTTTGGTCGATGTGCATGATCGTGTCCTCTGATGACTGCGTGATGCAGCGTTACAAAGACCCTAAAGGTTTTGCTCGAGGCCGGACCACTGGCAGAAGTGCTAGCCCTGCCGTGACACAGGCCTTTTGAAGGCAAGATCCTGACGGGATAGGATGTCACTTTCACTCCAAGGACATGGCCGCTCATGATCATCGGTGCATTGCTCATCCTGACCTGGCTGGTGCTGCTGCTGCGCTATCCGGCCAAGGCGCTGGCGATTTCGCTGGCCGCGGTCTGCGGGCTGGGCCTGGTGGCCGTCTGGGTCGCCTGGCAGGATCACCGCGAAGCGGCGCAGCTGGCACGCCTCGAGCTTCGCCTGCACTACGCGCCCGACCAGTGCCCTGCTGATCGCGCCTTGCGGGCGGAGATGAAGAACGGCAACGACGTACCGCTGGTCGCACTGCGCTGGCAGGTCGCCGCCTATGCGCCGGGCGACACGATCAACCTGGCCGCGACCACCTATGATTCGCCCCGTTACCAGGGACCTGGTCAGCTGCAGCCTGGCGCCACGTGGAGCGATTGCCTGCCCCTGCCATCGATACGCACGGGTTATCGGGCGCAGACGTTGACGTTCCGCGCCGAGCAGTTGCAAGGTCGCTTCGCCGATTGAGCCGCCCTCCTTCACACTGACAGGTAACCGTGCATGTCCGTCGTTCTGATCACCGGCTGTTCCAGTGGCATCGGCCACGCCCTGGCCGAAGCGTTCCGCGATGCGGGTCACCGTGTCTGGGCCACCGCGCGTCGCACCGACGACGTCGAGCGGCTGGCCGCTGCCGGCCTGCGCGGCTATGGGTTGGACGTGAACGATGCCGCGGGTGTGGCGGGCCTGGCCGAGCGCCTCGAGGCCGAGGAAGGCGGATTGGACATCCTGATCAACAATGCAGGCTACGGCGCCATGGGACCGCTGCTGGACGGCGGTGCCGAGGCGCTGCGCCGGCAGTTCGAGACCAACGTGTTCGCCCTGGTCGAGGTGACGCGCGCGCTGTTCCCGCTGTTGCGCCGCCGTCGGGGCCTGGTGGTGAACATCGGCAGCGTCTCGGGTGTTCTGGTGACGCCGTTCGCCGGCGCCTACTGCGCGTCCAAGGCGGCGGTGCATGCGCTCAGCGATGCGCTGCGGCTGGAGCTGGCGCCGTTCGGTGTGCGGGTGATGGAGGTACAGCCAGGCGCCATTGCCTCACGTTTTGCCGCCCACGCCGAGCGCCAGGCCGAGCAGGTGCTGACCCCGGCTTCACCCTGGTGGCCGCTGCGCGATGGCGTGCGGGCCAGGGCCCGGGCCTCGCAGGATCGGCCCACACCGGCGACGGTGCTGGCCCGTGAGGTGCTGCAGGCGTGTTCACGCCAACCTGTGCCGATCCGGGTGCGGGTGGGCAACGGCAGCCGGGCATTGCCCTGGCTGGCTGGCTGGGTGCCACGGCGGTGGCTGGATTGGGCATTGAAGAAGCGTTTCGGCTTGTTGCGCTCGCTTTAGGTCAGGACCCTGCCCATGCCCGGCATAGGTGGTGACTGACCAGCCGCTATCGCTGGCAAGCCAGCTCCCACCAAGGCCAATGTGGCCGGTCAAAACGTTGGTGCATGCTCGCTTTGTGAGAGCGGGCTTGCCCGCGATTGAACCAGCAAAGACAGCTGCTCCCAGTAAGGCCAACACAGCCTGCCAAGAAGGGGCGCCTGTGGGCTTGCCCGCGATGGCCCCTGCCAGGGGCCTGGGCTTCATGCCTCGTCACAGTCACCGAGCGACGCTGGTCAGCCTGGCCGTCCTCTCCTCTTCAAACCAGGACGACGTCAACTACTCGAACGCCTGCCACCCACCGCCCAATGCCTTGTACAACCCCACCAACGCCTGGGACACGGCCGCCGAACTGTCGATCCATTGTTCTTCGCTGGCCAGCAGCGCACCTTGCACCGTCAGCACGTTGACGAAATCCACTGCCCCTTCCACATACTGCCGCTGGGCCGTTTCCAGGGCGATCCGGTTTTCCTTCACCGCCTCGGCCAGGCGATCCCGACGTAACTGGCTGGCGTTGTACAACCGCAGGACATCGTCGATCTCGTGCCAGGCGCCGAGCACCACCTTGCGGTAATTCAAGGCGGCCTCCTGCTGTTGCGCCTCGCGCAGGTGCAGGTTGCCTTTGAGCCGCCCGCCTTCGAAGATCGGCAGCGACACCTGCGGCCCTATGGCGAAGCGTCGCGCATCCCAACCGGCGAAGTCGGACAGTTGCAGGGCCTGCAAGCCCACGCTGCCCGACAACCGAATGCGCGGGTAGAAGTCCGCCTGGGCCACACCGATGTTGGCGGTGGCGGCATGCAGCCGGGCTTCGGCCTGGCGGATGTCCGGGCGACGCGCGGCCAGTTCCGACGGCAGGCCGATGGCGAAGGTCTGTCGGGGCGTGGGCAGGTCGGCCTCGGCCAGCAGTGTCGCCTGCAGGCTGCGTGGCGGCTCGGCGGCCAGCAGGCTCAGCGCGTTGATCAGCTCGTCCCGGCGCGCTTCGAGGCTGGGCAGGCGCGCTTCGATAGAGGCCACTTGTGCGCTGGCCTGGGCGACGTCCAGGCGCGTGGCGACGCCTTCGGCCTGGCGGCTACGCGACAGCGTCAGGCTGTGCCGGGCGACGTCGAGGTTTTCCTGGGTCACCCGCACGGTGTGCTGGGTCGCGCGCAACTGGATGTAGTCGCCCGCCGTCTCGGCCAGCAAGGCCAGGAGCACGCCACGACGGTCGTTCTCTGCCACCGCGACGGAGGCATCGGCCGCTTCCACCTGGCGGCGCACCCGTCCCCACAGGTCCAGTTCCCAGCCGGCGACCAGATCGCCCTGCCAGAGATCGTAGGCTGACTTGCCACTGCGTCCCGACGGGTCGTTGAGGCCTTCGGCACTGTTGCGTGCACGGTCGTAGCCTGCCTGGACACCGACCGACGGCACTTCGTCGCTGGCCACGCTGCTGCGCAACGCCCGGCTTTGCAGCAACCGCGCGCTGGCCATCTTCAGGTCGAGATTCTGCCGAACGACCCGCTCGATCAAGGCGCTGAGACGATCGTCGTGGAAGGTATCCCACCAGCGCGTCTCCACGGGCTGCGCCTCGGGCAGGCTGGGCGCGGCCTGCCCTTGCACGGGTTGCCAGGTGGCAGGCGCCTGGGCGTCCGGACGCTGGAAGTCCGGACCCAGGGTACAGCCGGCCAGCAGGAGGGCAGCCAGCAACGGGCTCAGACGTGTCAGGGCGCTCATCGTGCGCTGACCTGCGTGCCGTCCAGAGACGTGTCCTGGGTATCGACGGTCGCCTCGACCGACATGCCGACCCGCAGCCGCGCCAGCAAGGGCTGGCCGTCGTCGAAGACGATCTTCACCGGGATCCGTTGGACCACCTTGGTGAAGTTGCCGGTGGCGTTGTCCGGCTTGACCGCCGCGAAGGTCACGCCGGTGGCCGGAGCGATGCTCTGCACGTGGCCCTGCAGCACCTCGTCGCCAAAGGTATCCACGCGCAAGGTGACGGCCTGGCCGGGCTGCACGTGGGTCAGCTGCGTTTCCTGGAAGTTGCCCACCACATAGGCCTGGTGCAGCGGCACCACCGACAGCAGCCGGGCGCCGGGAGTGACGTACGCCCCTACACGCAACGCACGCTCGCCGACCATGCCATCGACCGGCGCGACGATGCGCGTGTAGGACAGCGCCAGGCGGGCCTGCTCGACGCCCGCCTCGGCACGCTTGAGCTGACCGTCCGCACTGGCCACCTGGGCCTGCAGCACGTCCACCTGCTTGCGCGTGGCCAGCAACGCCGCCTGGGCGTTGGCCTGCCGGGCGCGGGCCTGGTCGACGCGACTGCGTGCCTGCTGGGCGTTCTGCACGGTCCCTGCGCCCTGCTCGGCCAGACGCCCGTAGCGCCCGACCTCCTGGGTGGCGAACGCCGTTTCGGCCTTGGCCGCCTTCAACGCGGCATCGGCCTGGGCGATCAGCGCTTGCTGCCGCTCCAGTGTGGCCCGCGCATCGACGCTCTGCGCCCGGGCGACCAGCCGCTGGGCTTCGGCGGCATCCAGCGCGGCCTGGTAGTCCCGCGCATCGAGGGTCGCCAGCAATTGACCGGCTTTGACCTGCTGGTTGTCTTCCACCAGCACCTGCTCGATGAAGCCAGCGACTTTCGGCGCGACCACGGTGTAGTCGGCGACCACGTAGGCGTCGTTGGTGCTCTGGTGCTCGTCGCTGCCGAGCAGCCAGGGCCCGACGAGGGCCGCCAGCACGGCCACGGCGAGCACCGAGCCGAGGATGAGGGTCTTGCGAGGATTGTTCATGTGCAGAGTTCCGAATGCAGTCCCAGGTCAGGCCACCGCGCGCGGTGGATAGACCCGGGTAGGGACCAGAGGAATGAGGCAGATCAAGGCCACGGCAACCCCCGCCAGGACCAGGTAGAGGTCGGCCGAGCTCAGCACCGCGGCCTGTTCGTGAATGCGTCGGGCCAGGCCGGCGGCGCGATCGTCGATCAGCGGCGCGTTGCCCAGGCTGTCGACCAGGTGGTTGGAATGAAAATGCCGGCGCAGCGTCCCCAGCGCTTCGAGCAACCCACCGGCGATCACTGCCGACAGGCCCTTGACCGTGTTGAACCAGGCCGAGGCGAACGGCCCTTCCTGCGGGGTCATGCCATTGGTCGACATCATCAGCAACGGCAGCACCGACATCGGTTGGCCGAACACCTGGAGCAGGTAGAACCCGTAGAAGTCGTCACGGATCCATTGCGAGGTCAGCAAATGGCTGCCGACGCAGGACAGCGCCATCAGGCTCAGGCCCGTGGCCAGTACCCAGCGACAATCCACCGCCCGGATATTGCACAAGGCGGCCGTCAGGGGCAGCGCGATCAATTGCGGCAGGGCCACCAGCAGCATCAAAGGGCTGACCTGTGCAGGTCGGTAGCCCTGCAACTGCGCCAGGTACGCCGACGGCAAGCTGCCGCTGCCCGACAGCACGATCAACACACCGGCCAGGGTCACCAGGGCGAAGCTCAGGTTACGCCGCCCCAGCAGGCGCAGCTGGAAGAACGGCAACGGCTCGGACCATTCGTTGTAGAGAAACAGCACCAGCAACACCAGGCCACCGCCCAGCAGCCAGGTGATCAGCGGCGAGTCGAACCAGCCCCAGCGATCCCCGAGACTCAGGCCCAGCACCAGGCAACTGATCGCCGGCAGCCCCAGGAGCACGCCGCGCCAGTCGAACTGGGCGAAGCGTTCCAGGCGCAGAGGGTCCTGGGGCAAGCCCCAGCCCACGCAGGCCATCGCCACCAGGGACGGGACGATGATCTGCCAGAACGACCACTGCCAGCCGACGTACTCGGTCCACAACCCGGCCAGCGGCGTGCCCAGGTTCGGCCCGAAGGTCGCGGTCAGCGCGTAGCAGGCCAACCCGTAGATCTTGATGCCCGGCGGCAGGAAGCGCAGCGCCACGCTCATCAGCATCGGCGGCAAGGCACCGGACGCCAGCCCCTGCACCACGCGCAGCAGCATCAGGCTGTGCAGGTTCGGCGCATAGGGCTGGGCCAGGCCCAGCACGGCAAACAGGCCGATCGCGGTCAGGGTGAACCGGCGCAGCGAGAAGGTCGCCGCCAGCCAGGGCGAGAAGGCCATGGCCGACACCGAGGCGGCCGAGTACACCGCCAGTAGCCAGGCGCCTTCATCGGCGCCGATGCCCATGGCACCGCGGATGTCGGCCAGGGACAGCTTGATCACGCTCTCGTTGAGGCCCGCGCACAGCACCGCCAGCAGCACGCCGAACAGTCCGGTGACCACCCGTGGGCCGAAGGTCGTGTGCGCAGGCGCGACAGCCGGCGGTGCGACGGGCGCGGTGGAAGACAGGGACAGCGACGCCATGGAGCAGACATCTCCAGCAACAAATTAGGGAAGCTGGGCATTCTAGGAGCGCGACAGGCTGACGAAAATTGACTTGTCGGCAGGTTTAGATTGCGTCTGGCGCAATGGTCGGAGCGCTGGAGCGTGCTTTTGCTGCACGCTCGACGGGAGCAGGTGGGCGTTAGCGCTCAGGGTCGTCGCTGCAGCAGCGCTTCAAGAGCTGGCGTAACCAGCGGTGCGCCGGGTCATGGTGGAAACGCGGGTGCCAGGCCTGCATCACGACGACCCGTTCCATGGACAGCGGGATCTCGAACGAACGCAACGGCAGCCCGAGCTTGGCGACGCTGTTGAGGATGTTGGCCGGCATCGGCAGGATCAGGTCCGAGTCGGGCAGCGAGAACATCGCCGAGTGGAAGCTGGGCGTGATCAGCGCGACCCGGCGCTGGGCCTTAAAGTTGGCCAGCTCCACATCGATCGGCCCGTTGGCGCGCCCACGCCGGGACACGCTGATCTGTGGATAGACGGCAAAGCGTTCGGGCGTGATCGACGTCTCGAAGATCGGGTGGTCACGCCGGGCCAGGCCGATGTAGCGGGTATGGAACAGGCTCTGCACCTTAATCTCGGGGCCCAGGTCGATGCTCGAGCTGATCAGCAGGTCGGTGCGTCCATCGCGCAGCACGGCATCGTCGTCGCCGCCGGTTTCCGGCACGAAACGCAGCACCGTGCGGGGCGCCTGCTCGTGCATCATGCGCAGCAGCTGTGCGCCGTACAACGCGATGAACAGGTCATTGGTGCGGATGTTGAAGGCACGGTCCAGGTTCGCCAGGTCCACCTCGTCACCGCTGCGAAACACTTGCCCGGCCTGCTCGACCAGCGCGCTGACCTGCTCGCGCAACGCCAAGGCCCTGGGGGTCGGCACCAGCCCTCGCCCCGCCCGCACCAGGACCGGGTCGCCCAACGCGTCGCGGATCCGCCCCAGGGTCCGGCTCATGGCCGCCGGGCTCAGGTTCATGCGCTGCGCGGCGCCTACCACGCTGCCTTCGTCGAGCAAGGCGTCGAGGGCGACCAGCAGATTCATGTCCGGGAGTTGCATGACCGTTTTCCATGGCAAGGTGAGACGACGCAGCTTAACAGCTGGGCGGATTGCGCCGAGCGCAATTGGTGAGTGCGGCACGCGGCATTTTTCGCGCGGGGCCGAGGTGGTACATCTGTCGGCGCTGAGCCCGGTCGGCGCCTGATGGCGGCCGTTCGCGACTCGATGCCCACCGCCACCGCTGCCGCCAAGGAGCCCGCATGCCCCGCACCGTCCTGATCGCCATCGACGCTTCCGCCGCCGCCCATGCCCTGCTGGCGCTGGCCGAACGCTATTGCCAGCCTCAGGCCCACGAATTGCACGTGCTCCTGGCCATCGACGCGACTTTCGCCGTGCACGAGCGTCCGGCTGCCTTCACGGAACAGGAACTGGACGAGTTTCCCGCCGCCTGCGAAGAGCAGCGCCAGGCCGACCAGGCCATGGCCGGCGCACTGCGCCGGCTGCGCGAAGCCGGATTCGCCTGCAAAGGCACCATGCTCACCCAGACGCCAGTGGAGGCGATCGTGACCCAGGCGGCCACGCTGGACTGCGAGCTGATCATCATGGGCCACCGCCACCTGTCGCGCCTGGGCCGGCTGCTCGACCCATCGATCAGCGCCAAGGTGATCGACCAGGTGAGCGTGCCGGTGTTGGTGGGGGTAGCTTCAGGCAGCAGTGATTCATAAGCCGGCTGACGCCAGCGCAGGCCTTACGTTGGCCTGTTCGTGCACATGTGATGAACAGGCGGTCGACAAAGTGCGTCAGCCAACGCTGGCCTTCCCAGGGACTTTCAGTATCCTGCGCTCTATCCTGAACAGCCTTTTCCCCGCCGCCCTGAGCCTCAGAGGCAGCTCGTCTGGCGATCAGGCTGCCTTACGGCGCATCAGCCAGATACGATCGTCGTACGATCTTGACTCCTTCAGCCAGCGTTTCGATGTGCATCTTGACCGGCCATAGCCTGTCGTAGGGTGTCTTGTAATGCCCGCTGTAGTTGGTCATCACGATGTTCCCTTTTATCATCTTGAACTCCCCGGCCGCCACGACAACAGCGCTGGTGCCATACCTCTCCGCAGCAAGGTCCGCGAAGCTCGCATGTGTCGAGTACACCTTGGCGTGATCGAAACTTCCAACAACCAGCTCACCGCGCTCGGTGACCAGCCACTTGTGCGTATGTGAACTCGATGCGTTCAGGAGCTTGGCGAGAGGTCTTTGGGGGGTCACCAACTTCAGGCTTGCAAGACCCAGGCGCAGACTAGTCCGGGTCGTTTGGGTCTCCATCGAGAGTTGATGGGCATTGGTGTTCTTGAGCCTCGACAACGAGGTGACGCTCTTTGGTCCACCTGTCCACGCCTGCCATGTCCGCCGCAGCGAAAATCGGCCAGAGGGGTCTGTCTGATTGACAGGGTCGCCTAGGCAATAGACATAGGTGTTAGCGCCGCCTCGATCAAATGGACTCAGCCAATCCGGGCTCTGAAAGCGCATGAGCCTTGGGTTGTACATTCTGTGCCCATTTCCCAACGCATAATTGCCTGTCCCTGCATCTACGTGAACACCGCTGAATCCCAGCAGGCCGGCTGTACTGCCCAAGGCCTTGCAATAGCCATAAGGCCCGTACGCGTGCCGACCCTGTGATCTGAACGTGACCTTATTCATCCTGGCGACCACCCTCGACGATGCCTAATGAAGCACACTCAGCCACTATGGTCCAAAGGCACACGCTATGGTACTGACAGATCTATCAGTGCGTTCGAGCGTCTGGCTTCACCACCACCGTACAGGTCATCCCCGCCGCCAGCAGGAACCCATCCGGCACCTGGTCCAGGTGAATCCGCACCGGCACCCGCTGGGCCAGGCGCACCCAGTTGAAGGTCGGGTTGACGTCGGCGACCAGCTCGCGGCTCTGGGGGTTGTCACGGTCGTAGATGCCGCGGGCGATGCTCTCGACATGGCCCTGCAACTGCTCGCCGCTCATCATCTGCAGGTCGGCCGGGTCGCCCACCCGCACGTGCGGCAGCTTGGTCTCTTCGAAGAAGCCGTACACCCAGAACGAGTGCTCGTCGACCACCGCCATGACCGCCTCGCCAGTGCGGGCATAGTCGCCTCGATGCACGTTGAGGTTGGTGACGTAGCCGTCGACGGTGGCGACGATGCGCGTGCGTTCCAGGTTCAGCTCGGCGGCAGCCAGGGCGGCCTGCGCCTGTTGGTAGTCGGCCTGGGCAGCCAGGGCGACGCTGTCGGCGTCGTCGCGGTTCTCGCGGGAGATCACCAGGTTGTCCAGGTCGGCGCGGCGGCGAGCGTTGTCCTTGCGCATTGCCCAGGTCGCCTTGCGCGACGCGACCAGCGCCTGAGCCTGCTGCACGGCCACGCGGTAATGCGCCGGATCGATCTGCAGCAGCAGGTCGCCTTTCCTGACCCGCTGGTTGTCACGCACCGCCACGTCCACCACATAGCCGGGCACGTCGGCGGCGACGTTGATGATGTCGGCGCGCACGCGGCCGTCGCGGGTCCAGGGCGTGGTCATGTAGTGCAGCCATAGTTGGCGGCCGATGACCACCGCAGCGGTCAGCACGAGCAGGGTAGCGAACAGGCTGAAGAACTTTTTCATCGCGGATGTCTCACCAGTAGACCCACAGCGCCAGGGCGCCGAACAGACAGACGAACAGGCTCAGGCGCAACAGCGCCGGGTGCCAGAAGAAGCGGTAGCCATCGTGGCTGGCGATGTAGCGGTCCAGCCCCCAGGCCAGGCCTGCGGCGAACAGGAACATCAAGGTCATGGTGGGCAGGTAGACGCCGTGGAAGGCGATCTCACGGGGCATGGTGCAGTCCTTGGGCCGGCATCAGCGGCGAGCGGGGGTCGAGCAGCGAGCTGCGGATGAAGTGCAGGTAGCTTTGCACCCGGCGCAGCACCGAGGTGTCGAAATGCCGGGCGAAGGGTTCGTCGGCGGCCTGGACACTGGCGATCGCCTGGTCGACTGCCCACAGCGCACGTTCGTGGTTACCGGCGTTCGGTTGCAGGAACAGCCGCGCCAAGGCGCGTCCCATCACCCGGATTGCCTGGCGCCAGGGTTGCCATTGAGCGTAGGCCGGGTGCACGGGCATGTTCGCCTGCTCCTTGCGCAGCTCGATGACCGCATGGCCGATCTCCAGCACCGCGAACATCCAGCGCAGCAGTTCGCCCTGGACCTGGGGTTGCCCCGCTGCCAGCCCATAGGCCTGGTGCAGCAGGTCACGGGTGCGGCTGTCGAAGGCCGAACCCAGGCCGCGCAGACGACCACTGATCGCCCACAGCACCTGCTCGCGCAGATCGCGTTGCAGGCGGGTCCACAGCCAACGGCTGTTGGGCGGCAGGATGATCGCGCCAGCCGCTGCGCAGACCAGCATGCCCAGGAGCATGCCGAGGTAATCGTTGATGAAACCGTACGGGTCGTACACCGTCAGGTTGTTGGGCACGCTGCCGATGGCGAAGAACACCAGCAGGCCAATGCCATACCCGGCATAGGCCGGGCGCGAGGCGAGAAAGGCGCCAAGCGCGAACACCGGCGCCAGCACCAGGCAGAGCAACGGAAACCCATCGATCCAGGGAAACACGAAGAAGGTCTCGAAAAACCCCACCAGCGCCCCGAGCAAGGTGCCGCACGCCATCTGGAACGACAGTCGGCGGGGGTTGGGCGAGGCCGCCGAAAGCCCGGCGGTGACCGTGGCGATCAGGGTCATCATCGCCCCGCTCGGCCAGTCGCTGAGCAGCCAGTAGCTGCCCAGCAGCAACAGCACTGCCGCCCCGCGCACCCCGGCGGCCAGCGAGACCAGCCAGCTGGTCTGGGCCACGTAGGGTTCGTCCCAGCGCTCGCGTTCATGGGTGTGGGCGGCCAGCGACGCATGGGTCTGGGCATAGCTGTAGAGGTCGTCGATGAAGCGGTACAGCAACTCGAAAGCGGTGTGGAAGTCGAGCAGCTCCGCCTCGCTCGGCGCCCGCTCCAGGAAGGCGGCGCGCAGGGCGCGGACCTGCCCTTGCAGGCCGTCCTTGTAGGCGGCCAGCTCCAGGGTCAGGCGCACGGCATCGGCGTCGGTCAGGGCACGCCCGGCATAAGGCGCGAGCAGCTCGCTCAGGGTCTCCAGACCGGGGGCGAGCGCATCGACGAGCTGCGACGGCCCGCGCAGGCGCAGGCGCTCGAGCAACTGGTGCAGGGCGTTGAAACGCGTGCCGATGGCCATGAACTCGCTGTTCATGCGCATCAGCCGGCCGCTGCGCCGGCGCATGTGCGGGTCTTCGAAGGCGGTGACGTTGCGCAGGCTCTCCAGCCCCACGGCCTCGGCGATGAAGCGCACGCTGTCCTGCTCGAAGCGCTCACGCGAGCCGGCGCCCCGCAAGGCCTCGACCACGAAACCGGCGAACGCGCCGAAGCGCTGGTACAGGGCGTTGCGCATGGCCGCGCTGGCCGACTGCGGCAGGATCGCGGCGCTGACCAGGGTCGAGACCAGGATCCCCAGGCAGATCTCCAACACTCGCCAGACGGCGGCCATGAACGCGGCCTGCGGATGCTCCAGCACCGGCAGGCCGATCATCGCCGCGGTGTAGCCGGCCAGCACGAAGCCATAGGCGCGGAAGGTGCGGTAGCGCATCGCCCCGGCCGAGCACAGCCCGACCCACAGCGCCAGGCTGGGCAGGAACAGTTCGGTGTTCTGCGGGAACCAGGCGATCAGCGCGACCATCATCGCCGAGCCGGCCAGGGTGCCGAGGATGCGGTAGAAACTCTTGGCCAGCACGTGGCCGCTCTGGGGCTGCATGACGATGAACACGGTGATCATCGCCGTACGCGGTTGCGGCAGCTCCAGGCGCATGGCCAGCCAGAGCGTCAGGAAAGCCGCCAGCAGCACCTTGACGATGTAGACCCAGGTCACGCCGTCGGTGCGTGCCCAGGCGAGGAACCCGCGACGCCACTCCAGCTGGCCCAGCCAGCGCATGGGCGACTGAACGAGGTTCACCGGCCGCCCGCCCGCTGATCGAAGACGGCCAGTGCGCGTGGTACAGGCGGTACCGCCTCTTGCGGCGTGCCCGGCACGTCGCGCCCGGCCTGCACGCCACCGCCCAGGGCCGTCACCAGCTCGGCCTGCGCCACCAGCCGCGAGGCCTGCACCTGCCGTTCGATCTGCTGTTGGCGGAACAGCAGGGTCTGGGCGTTGAGCACCTCCAGGTACCCGGTCAAGCCGCGTTCGAAGGCCAGCGTGGCGATATCGAAGGTCTTGCGGGCGGTGGCCACGGACTCGGCGGCCAGCCGCGCCTGCACGTCCAGCGAATGACGGCGGATCAGCTGGTCCGATACTTGCCTGAGCGCGCTTACCAAGGTCTGGTCGTACTGCGCGACGGCCTCGTCGTAGCCCGCCGCCGCCATGCCCAGGCGCGCCCGCAGGCGCCCGCCATCGAACACCGGCAGACTGAGGGCGGGGCCGGCGCTGTAGTTGAATTTGCGCCCCTGGAGGAAGGACAGCGCACCACCACCCGTGGCGACGAAGCCCAGGCCAGCGACCAGGTCGACATTGGGCAGGAAATCGGCGTGAGCGACATCCAGGCCACGGGCCTGGGCGGCCACCTGCCAACGGCGGGCGACCACGTCCGGGCGCTGGCCCAGCAATTGCGCAGGCAACGCCGAGGGCAAGGCGATCGGCGCGCCCAGGTTCAGGTGCGGTCGGGTCAGACTGGTCCCGGCGCCCGGCCCCTGGCCTGTCAGCGCGGCCAGCTGGTTGCGCGCCAGGGCGATCGCTTCGTCCAGCACGTCGAGCTGGCGGTGGGTTTCCGGCAGCGGCGCCTGGGCCTGGCTCAGCTCGAACTCAGTGCCGATGCCGGCCGCCAGGCGACGCTCGGCCAGGGCGACGATCTGCTCCTGCTGGTGCAGCTCGTCGCTGACGATGTCGCGGCGAGCGAACTGCAGCGACAGACCGATGTAGGTCTTGACCACGCTGTTCTGCAACTCGAGTGCGGCCTGCCGGGCCTCGGCCACGCGCACATGGGCCTGGTCCAGGGCCTGCTCGCTGGCATTGCGCTCACGGCCCCACAGGTCCAGGGCATAGCTCAACCCAAGGTTGGCCTGGTTGTCCCAGGTCTCGGCCCCTGACAGCGCGCCGGGGCCGTAGAACTGATCCTCCGGCCAGGCATGTCGCTTGAGCGTCGTCTGGGCGGTGCCTTGCAGACGCTCGTCGGCCTCGACCACCCCGGCCAGGGCCTTGGCCTGGCGCACGCGGGCGGCCGCCAGCACCAGGCTTGGGCTGCCGGCCAGCGCCAGGCTGACCCAGTGATCGAGTTGCGCATCGCCGAACGCGTGCCACCACTGCTGGTCGGGCCAACCCGCCTCGCGCACCGCTTCGCGGATGGCCTGGTCAGTGGCCAGGGTATCGGCCGAGGGGGCCTTGCTCTGAGGCGCGATGCCCGCGGTGGAGAGGCAGCCAGTCAAGGTCAAAGCGAGAACACAGGCGCTGAGCGCAGGGAGCGCTCCGATGAGGCGACGCGACACGACGGCGGTTTCCGAGCAAGGAAGAGGGGCGGCGCCATTCTAGGAGGCGGCCGCACTGGCGATAAGCAGGGATTCCTGCGAATCTTTGTTACCGAAAACGCGATAATCAGGCTTTCGTCTGACGGTCGGCGCGGGCGTCTTCGTGTCACAATCGGCCGTCTACTTCGAGAGCGACCCATGGACACCCTGCAAAACATGCGTGCCTTCAGCTGCGTGGCCCAAGTGGGCAGCTTCACCGCCGCTGCCGCGCAACTGGACACCACCACCGCCAACGTCTCCCGTGCGGTTTCCAACCTGGAAGCGCACCTGCAGACGCGCCTGCTCAACCGCACCACCCGACGCATCGCGTTGACCGAGGCGGGCAAGCGCTACCTGATGCGGTGCGAACAGATCCTTACCTATGTCGAGGAAGCCGAAGCCGAGGCCAGCGACGCCCATGCCCGCCCGGCCGGTGTGCTCAAGGTGCATTCGATGACCGGCGTCGGCCAGCACTTCGTGGTCGACGCCATCGCGCGTTATCGCGAAACCCATCCGGACGTCACCTTCGACCTGACCATGGCCAATCGCGTCCCGGACCTGCTCGACGAGGGCTACGACGTGTCCATCGTGCTGGCCAGCGAACTGCCCGACTCGGGCTTCGTGTCGCAGCGCCTGGGCATCACCTACAGCATCGTCTGCGCCTCGCCGGACTACGTGGCGCGTCACGGCGTGGCGCAACGCCCTGCGGACCTGACCCAGCATGCGTGCCTGCGCATGGTCAGCCCGGTGATCCCGCTGGAGAAATGGAGTTTCGACGGGCCCCAGGGGCAGGAGGTGGTCTCCATCGCCCAGTCCCCGTTTCAGGTCAACTCCGCCGACGCGATGAAGGTGGCGATCCGCAGCGGCATGGGCGTGGGCGTGCTGCCGATCTATTCGGCCATCGATGGCCTGCGCGATGGCAGCCTGGTGCGGGTGATGCCGGACTACCGGCTGCAGGAGCTGAACCTGTACGCGATCTACCCGTCGCGTCAGTACCTGGATGCCAAGATCAAGACCTGGGTGGAGTACCTGCGCAACTCCCTGCCGGAGATCCTCGCGGCGCACGAGGCGGACCTCAAGACCCATGAGCTGCTGATCGCGAATTGAAGACAGGGGTGTCTGCTCGGGGATGGGGATGGTAGGTTGCTATGAACCTTACCTTCCCCGCCACCCCTCTTGCAGAAAGGTTGCCCGATGAAAAAAACCGTCTTGGCCTTCAGCCGCATCACGCCCGCCATGGCCGAGCGCCTGCGGCACGATTTCGACGTGATCTTGCCCGACCCCAAGCAGGGCGACCTCAACGCCCAGTTCAACGAAGCGCTGCCCCAGGCCCATGGCCTGATCGGCGTAGGTCGCAAGCTCGGTCGGGCGCAGCTCGAAGGCGCAGGCAAGCTGGAAGTGGTGTCGAGCGTTTCGGTCGGCTATGACAACTACGACCTGGATTACTTCAACGAGCGTGGGATCGCCCTCACCAACACCCCCGACGTGCTGACCGAAAGCACCGCCGACCTGGGCTTTGCGCTGATCATCGGCAGCGCCCGGCGCGTCGCCGAGCTGGACGCCTGGACCAAGGCCGGCCAGTGGCAGGCCAGCGTCACCCCGAACCTGTTCGGCAGCGACGTGCATGGCAAGACCCTGGGCATCGTCGGGCTGGGCAACATCGGCGCGGCCATCGCGCGGCGCGGCCACCTGGGCTTCGGCATGCGCGTGCTGTACGCCGGCAACAGCCGCAAGCCTGCGCTGGAGCAGGAACTGCGCGCCGAATACCGCAGCCTCGACCAGTTGCTGGGCGAGTCCGACTTCGTCTGCCTGGTGGTGCCGCTGAGCGACGCGACACGTCACCTGATCGGTGCGCGCGAACTCAAGCTCATGAAACCCAGCGCCTTCCTGATCAACATCGCCCGTGGCCCGGTGGTGGACGAAGCGGCGCTGATCGAAGCCTTGCAATCGGGCACGATCCGTGGCGCCGGCCTGGACGTCTACGAGAAGGAGCCCCTGGCCGACTCGCCGCTGTTCGCGTTGCCCAATGCACTGACCCTGCCGCATGTCGGCTCGGCCACCGCCGAGACCCGCGAGGCCATGGCCAACCGCGCCCTGGACAACCTGCGTGCGGCGCTGCTGGGCGAGCGCCCGCGGGACCTGGTCAATCCGCAGGTCTGGAAAGGCTGACCCGAGGGCCGGCAGGCCACCGGAGCACCGAGCGCTAGCCTGGCTGGCGCTGCCGGCCCTGGACCTTGCGCACCACATAACGGGGGCGGTGCTTGGTTTCCTGGTAGATGCGCCCGATGTACTCGCCCAGGATGCCAATGCCGATCAACTGCACGCCGCCCAGGAACAGGATCGCCGACATCAGCGAGGGGTAGCCGGGCACATCGGCGTCGAACACCACCGTGTCGATCAGCAGGTACAGGGCGACCAGCAACGCCACCAGCGAGACTGCGCCACCCACGTAGGTCCACAGGCGCAGCGGCACGGTGCTGAACGAGGTGATGCCGTCGAGCGCCAGGTTCCACAGTCGCCAGCCGCCGAACTTGCTGTTCCCGGCCACGCGTGACGGTCGGTCGTATTCGACGATCTCGGTGCGAAAGCCGACCCAGGACAATACCCCCTTCATGAACAGCTGCTGCTCGGGCAGTTGGCGGATGGCCATCACCACCTTGCGGTCGAGCAGGCGAAAGTCTCCGACGTTTTCCTCGATGTGGGTCGAGGCGATGCGGTTGTGCAGGCGGTAGTACAGCCGCGCGCTCCAGCGCTTGAGCCGTGTGTCGGCACTGCGACTGCGTCGCTTGGCCAGCACCACGTCGGCGCCTTGCTGCCAGCGCTCGACCAGCTGGGCGATGATCTCGACCGGATCCTGCAAGTCGACGTCGATCGGCACCACCGCTTCGCCGCCGGCGTACTCCAGGCCTGCGAACAGGGCGGACTCCTTGCCGAAGTTGCGCGAGAAATTGATCACCGTGACCCATTCGTCCTGCTCGGCCAGGCGCGTGCAGATCGCTTCGGTGTCGTCGCTGCTGCCATCGTTGACGAACAGGATCTCGACCGTCATCGCCTTCAGCGTCGGCTCTTCGCGCACGGCCCGGTAGAACCGCTCCACCATGGCTTGTTCATTGAACACCGGCACGATCAGAGAAATGTTCATCGCACGCTCCTCCTGAACACCACGGTGTTCGCATAGGCATAACCCGCGATCAGGCTGATGGCGGAAAAGACCGAGACCGTGAGCCACGGCGACCAGGCCGAGTGGTCTGCGGCCCATCCGATCAGCAGGCTCAGCGCGCCCATGCCGGACATGAACAGCACATAGCCTTTCGTCTTGGGTGCGACCTCGAAGGTGACGCGTGCATTGACCAGGTACGACAGACTGGCCGCAAGGCCGAACGCCACGGCATTGCTCGACGCCTGCGACCAGCCTATGGCCTGATGCAGTACGAAGAACGCCAGCCAATGGATGGCCGTGTTGCCAAGGCCGACCAGGGCATAGCGCGCAAACCGCCGACGGCTCACCAGCGCAAGCCTTCTGGATCACGCGGCGATTTCATCAGCACGTACCCCACATCGTCCACGCGGTGGATGGCATAGAACACAGTGTCCACCTGCGGCTCAGGACTTCGCAGCAGCACCTGTACCCTGTCCAGTCCTTGCGAGCAGTTGAACGTGTTCACGCCGAGTCTGGGCAGCATTTCTGGCAGCAGCAGGAAATCGATGTTCAGCACGTAGCGCAAGGCGGGCATCGCGGCGTACGACCCCTTGGCGGCGGGCAACCACTGGTGGCTGGACCCATTCATCATGCGATAGCACGATAGCCCGGCAAGGCTGGGCTGGGATGTCATGTCCTTGGCCAGGCCAAAGGCGACGGCCTGCTGCAGCTCTTTCTGCATGACCATGACCCGGCCGTAGGCGAAGGCGAAGGCGAGCATTGCCAGCAGCGGCAGGGCCAGGAGCCAGCCGAGATGCGGGTGCACCTGAATCAGGACGCGATGGGCGAGCCACGCCACCAGCAGCATCAAGACGCCGAAGGCCATCAGCGTACGCGCGTGATCGTTGAACACCGCGAACCCCAGCGTGAGGCCGGGCACCAGCAGCACGATCAGCGGCACGGGCACGATCAGCGCAGTGAGCAACCCAAGTCGGTTCATCCTGCTCGTTGGCCGCCGAAGCACCTGGATGACAGCGATCGCCAGGCCGACCCCCGACACGGCCGTGAGTAGGCCGATGAGCCACAGCGTGCCAGGGGTCGCCAGCAGCGCGATGCGCTCATGGACATGAGCCAGCCGCTGCAGGATCGATGCCGGCCATTGGCCGTCCAACGGCAACGTTGCCTGGCGCGCCGGCCCCATGGCCTGGTAAGCGGTGGCGTAGTAGAGCAGGCATCCACCCACCAGCTGCGACAAGCGGCCTGCGACCTGGCGCACCACCGCCTCGAACCTGCCTTTCTCGATCACACTGCGTACCACCTCGACGGCACACAGTGCAGCGAACACGTTCAGGCTGATCTGGTAGAAGCTGCAGGCGATCGCCACCCACAGGGTGCCAGCCAAGGCATCACGCCATCGGTAGACCGGTGTGGCGATGGCCATGATGCAGGCTGCCATGGCCAGGGCCATCCCGGCGCCGTCGTATTGATAGGACAGGTTTTGCAGGAACAGCGGGTTGTACCAAAGCGGCAACACCACCAGCACATGGCTGGCGGTCGGCGCCTCGACGTAATGCCAGACCAGGCGCGCCAAGGCCAGGGCGGCCAGCGTGGTGGCCAGCAGCAAGGGCAAGGGAAACAGATTGGGGGCGATGCCGCTGAACGATAGCCCGGCGTACAGCCATTGCATCAGCACCCGCCCTTCGACCGCCCAGGCGTTGCCTGCTTCCTCCGAGCGCCAACTGTCGTCGATATAGAAATGATCGGCCAGTAGCAGGGGAAGCACATGAAGAGCCAGGGCGATCAGACAGCACACTTGAGTTTCGCGGTAGCTCAGCGGTCTTTTCCAGAAGCTGGAACGCGGCATGGCCGGTCTCGAAGAAGGCTGTCTGCACGTCAGTGTAGTGTCTGTTTCGGGGCTGTCGAGCGCGCGAGCGAAGCGCTGTCGATCAGAGCGGTGTCGCGCGCCTTGGGCGTACGGAACGCCCACACGTTGCCGACCATCACCAGCACCAGCCCCGCCAGGCCGACCGGCGTCCATTGATATCCCTCGACCAGCGCAGACACATTGAGCGCCACCAGCGGGAACAGCACGGTGCAATACGCCGCTCGTTCAGGCCCCAGGCGCCCGACCAGAGTCAGGTACGCGGTGAAACCGATCACCGATCCAGGGATGACCAGATACGCCAGAGCGCCCAGGTAACGGGCGCTCCAGTCGGTGCTGAACGGCACCTGTGCGATCACGCAGTACAGTGCCAGCGCCAAGGCCCCGTAGAGCATGCCCCAGGCGTTGGTCGTCATCGGCTTGAGCCCGGCGCGCTGCTGCACGCTGGAGAGCAGGTTGCCCGCCGAGAAGCACAGCGTACCGGCCAATGCCAGGCCGACGCCGAGCAGCGTGCGCTCACCGACGCGGTGGTGGCTCAGCTCCGGCCAGAACAACAGGCCCAACCCCAGCAGGCCCAACACGCCGCCGCCGATCACGTTGGCCGCGATCGTGCGCTTGAAGAACAGGCGTGCACTCAAGGCGTTCCACAGGGTGGCGGTGGAGAACACCACGGCGATCAGGCCGCTGGCGATCCATTGACTGGCGTTGAGAAAACACAGGAAGTTGACGCAGAACAGGCACAGGCCCTGCGCCAGGCAGATCAGGTGCGCGCGCCGATCCATGCGCTGAAGACGACCGCTGAGCACCAGCAAGGCGAACAGAATCAGCGCGGCCAGGGCGAAGCGATAGACGATGGAGGCCGGAATGGGTACCACGCCGAGCTGCCATTTCAAGGCGATCCAGGTGGTGCCCCAGATCAGGACAGTGAGCACGTACAGCGACAGGTTCATGGGGACGCTCCTTGGGTCAGGCCGACAGTGTCGAGCGGCGGCCCACCGTGCGCTTGCACAAACTTGCGGTTTTGCGCAGCGCTACGCTGCCCTTCCCCTGCGTCTGGCCGTACGATGAGCTCGGAGGAAGTGCCCATGACCCCCTTGAACCAGCTAGACGTCTTCAACAGCATGCAGGCTTCGCCCAACGCGCGCCTGGAGCTGAGCGCGACCTTGGACACCGGCATGGCGGCAGCGGTGTGGTACAACCGCGACGATGCCCGCGACTACCAGGCGCCGACCCATCACACCCTGTCGTGTTACATCGCCGATGGCACAGGAACCTTTCGGCGCCAGCAGCCCGGTGCCAAAGGCGCGCCGAACAAGCTGTGCGTGATGCCGGCCGGGCACGAGTCCAACTGGGTGGTCAATGGCGCGATCCGCCTGGCGCACCTGTACGTCAGCGAAGAGCAGTTCGCCCTGGGCTGCGTGCGTCTGCTCGACCGTGAGCCGCGGGAGCTGCAACTGCACGAGGCGACCTTCCTCGACGATCCTCACCAGGCCGCGCGTTTTCGTCGGTTGATCACCGTGGACTGGCAGGAACCTGGTGAACGGCTACTGGCCAGCAGCCTGGGGCAGGCGATCATCGACCATGCCTTGCTCGGACAGGTCGGCCTGCGTCAGGGCTTGCGTCTGAAAGGCGGGTTGGCACCGCATCAGCGTCGGCATCTGGTGGATTACATCGAGACGCACCTGGACCAACCGCTCACGCTGGACGAACTGGCGCTGCGCTGCCACTTGTCCAGCTACCATTTCGCCCGGATGTTCCGAGTCAGCTTCTCCCTGCCGCCCCATCGCTACGTGCTGGCCCGCCGTCTGGCCCGCGGCTGTCACTGGTTACGCGACAGCGACCTGCCGTTGGGCCAGGTGGCGTTGCTGTGCGGGTTCGCCAGCGCCAGTCATTTCAGCAACCGGTTCCGCGCTGCCCTGGGCGCGACCCCGGGCGATTACCGCGCCGTGTTTCGAGGCTCAGGCCGGCCATAGCGCCAGAACCGGCCCCAGCACCAGGCTGACGGCCGCCAGGCCCAGCAACGCCCGTGGCTGGTAGGGCAGGCCGAAGACCCAGATGAGCAATCCCGCCATCGACACGGCTGTCCACTGCACCAGGCCATAGGCCCACCCCTGCCGCTGCACGGCCAGCAGCAGCGAAACGAGCAGCAGTCCCCACCCTACGCCCCTCGCCAGGCGCGACTGCGCGGGAGTAGGCCTGCGCTTGAGCAGGTCGCTGGCGTGCTTGTCCATCGCCAGGCACAAGGTCGCGAACCCGGCGAACGCCAGCATGGCCACGCCGAGCATCAGCTGGCCTCCACGTCGGTCATGGCCTCACGGGCAGCCTGGACGGTCCGAGGCGCGCGCTTGACCACGTGGGGTGCGGCGAGCATGCGTCGCGCGGTCCAGGCCAGCAGCAGGCCGGTAACCAGCGCCGTCAGGTCGAAGCCGGCCATGGCCCAGTCGCCGACGGGCACGGAGTGGTTCAAGCCTTGGCCGGTGGTCAGGCCATTGAGCAGCGGCAGGCCGGCGAAGGCCAGCGCGCCCAGCGTCAGTTGCTCGCCCCAGGCTCGACGTCCAGGGCGCAGCGCGGCATGCACCAGCGCCAGCGCCCAGGCGATGAAGAAGGCGCTCACTTCCCCGTCGGCGCGCCCTTCGAAGGTCACCGGCAGCAGCCGGTTGGCCCAGAAGAATGCGGCCACCCCGAGCAGCAGGCCGCTCATGCTGGCGATGTTGAGCACCTCCACCAGGCGTAGCTCGCCGGGCATGCTCGGCTGCTTGGCGTGCTTGAGCTGCCGCTTGCCCAGCCACATCACCAGCCCCGTGCCGATCACTGCAGTCCCGGCCACGCCGAAGACCGCATACAGCCAGCGCAGCCAAGGGCCGGCGTAGTTGCCCATGTGCAGGCCGACGAAGGTGAAGGAGGTCATCATCGCGACGCTTTCCGGCGCGCCCTGCGACAGCGTGGCGCCACTGACGCCATCGAACGTCCATGTCTCGCTGCGCTTGTAGGCCACATGGTCGGCGGCCGAGCGGGTAAAGCTCACGTGGGCATTCTGGTCGTTGGGGTTCTGCACCTGGATGAAGCCCATGCGCGCCCCCGGCACCTGCGTCTGCACCTTGGCGTACAGCCCTGGCAACGAGGTCAGGGGAGCAGCGGCACCGGCAGCGGGCACGGTCTGGTCACGCCCGAACAGGTCGGCGAAGTAGCCGTCGGCGCTGCCGTAGCTGGCGAGGATGCCGGCCGGCATGACCAGGTACATGAAGATCACCAGGCTGCTGTAGCTGATCATCAGGTGAAACGGCAGCACCAGTACGCCGATGGCGTTGTGGCCATCCAGCCAGGAGCGTTGGCCTTTGCCCGGACGGAAGGTGAAGAACTCCTTGAAGAACTTCTTGTGGGTGATGATCCCGGTCACCAGCCCCAGCAGCATGATGAAGGCGCAGAAGGTCGACAGCCAGCGCCCCCAGGGATGCGGCATTTCCAACTGGAAGTGGAAGCGGTAGAAGAACTCCCCGCCTCGGCTTTCGCGGGCTTCGACAACCTCCCCGCTGCGCGCGTCGAGCTCTTTACCCGTGAAACCTCGGCGACCGACCGCGTCCTTGGCGCGCCAGTTGACGCTGATGGCCGGCTCGCGCTCGCTGGGCAGGCGGATGAACCAGCTGCTGGCATCAGCGGCGTTGGCCTGCAGGTAGCGCTGGGCCACGGCCAGGCTGGCAGCCGGATCGAGCGCATGGCGCTGGATTTCCGGTTTGCTCCAGTGGCTGATCTCTTCCTTGAAGTACGAGAGCGTCCCGGTCAGGAAGATCGCGAACAGCAACCAGCCGAAGATCAGGCCGAGCCAGGTGTGCAACCAGGCCATCGCCTGGCGGAAGCCCTCTCTCATGGGTACGCCATCCCGTAGACCAGACCGTTGATCGCGCCCAGCATCAGGCTCGGCGCCAGCACACCGACCCAGGCGCGCCACGTGCTGCGGCAGGCGAAGCACCAGAGAAAGGCCAGCACGTAGAAGACGAAGGACAGCATGGAGCCGATCAGCACGGCATCGACCTGCGGCCCCGGGATCAGCAACGCCAGACACACACTGACCATCGACGCCAGCAAGTAGCCCCCCAGCAAGGCGGCCAGGCAGCGCGAGGCGACGGCCAGTCGATAACCGAGCATGGGCCCGGCGGCGTTGCTTTTCATCGAACGTATCCAGAGGAAGGACAAGGGTTGCGATAATAATGAGTTGGATTCTCATATGCAAAGCAGCAACGCACGTTTCCCTTGCTGCTCACCGTCACGCACTTTAAAATGCGAACAATTCTCGATCACACTCGCGCCTGCCTGGTGCTGGAGTCAGCATGGCGTTTCCTTCCCCTACCCCTTTGGTCGAAGGCCTCTACCGCGACCACCATCACTGGCTGACCGGTTGGCTGCGCCAGCGTCTGGGCTGCCCGCACAATGCCGCAGACCTGGCGCAGGACACCTTCATCAAGCTGCTGCACGCGCGGGAAACGCCCCAGTTGATCGAGCCCCGCGCCTTTCTGGTGACCATCGCCAAACGGGTCATGTGCAACCACTTCCGGCGCCAGGAACTCGAGCGGGCCTACCTGCAGGCCTTGGCGCAGGCGCCTGAGGCCTGTGCGCCCAGTGAGGAACACAAAGCGATCATCTTCGAAACGCTGCTCGAGCTCGACCGGTTGCTCGATGGCTTGCCGGTCCTGGTCAAGCGCGCGTTCCTGCTGTCGCAGGTCGATGGGTTGGGCCAGTCCGAGATCGCCGTGCAGTTGGGGATTTCGCTGGCCACGGTCAAACGCCACCTGCACAAGGCAGCCTTGCGCTGCTATTTTGCCCTGTGAGCCTCCCTTTCGCCCCTGCCGTGGCCGAGCAGGCCGTGCACTGGCTGCTCGCCTCGCAGGATGACGACTTCGGCCCGCGCCAGCAGGCGGCCTTTGCTGACTGGCTCGAAGCCGACCCGGAGCATCGCCGCGCCTGGGAACACATCCAGCAGGTCAACCGACGCTTTCGCACGGTCGCCTCACCGGTCCTTCATGCCACCTTGCAAGCGCCGCCCTCGCCCGCGCGACGACACGCGCTCAAGGCCCTGCTGCTGGCAGGTGTGGTGACCGGGTGCGGACTGGGTCTGCAAACGCACCCGTCGATGCCGCATCTGCTGGCCGACTACCGCAGCCCGCTTGGTCAGCGTCGGCGCCTGACCCTGGACGATGGCAGCCTGTTGCAACTGAACACCGCCAGCGCCGCCGATGTGCAGATCACCGCACAGGCGCGCCACGTCAGGCTGCTGGAGGGCGAAGCGCAGCTAGACGTGCGCGCGGGGTTGCGCCCCTTGTCGCTGGAGACGGCCGGTGGGCGGCTGCAGCTCGAACACGGGCGATTCAACGTGCGCCGGTTCATGGGCTACAGCCTGGTGTCGGTGTTCGACGGTATGGCGATCCTGCACGGCCAGGGTTTGCAGGCAGGGCAGCAGGCCCGGCTGCTGGACGACCGTTGGCAGGCGGTGGCGCCCCTGGACCCCAACGTCGGCGCCTGGGTCGATGGCATGCTCGTCGCCTCGCACATGCGCCTGGCAGACTTTCTCGACGAGCTGTCGCGCTATCGCCCCGGTCGGCTAGGGTGCAGTGAGCGCATCGCGGGGCTGCGCGTATCCGGCTCGTACCCGATAGACGACAGCGAGCGCATCCTGCACATGCTCAGCGTGGCCCTGCCGGTACGGGTACGACGCTTCACGCGCTACTGGGTTCAGGTAGAGCCGACCTGATCCGCACCATGCGACTGCCGATTTTTTCATCGTGTGTGAGCCATTTCGTCGACCTCGCGTGACAGACAAGGCAAAGACCCACCTTCGAAGGATGTTTGCTTCATGCCTCTGTCACGCACGCCTTGCCTCCCGGCGCTGTTGTTCGCCACCAGTCTGGTGTTCACCGTACCCGCCGTGCAGGCGGCCGAGACCCGCACCTATCACATCGCCGCCGGTGGGCTCGAGGACGCCCTGAACCAGTTCGGCCGACAGAGCGGCGTGTTGATTGCCTACGGCTCGGCCTTGACCCAGGGCCTGCTCAGCCCTGGCCTGGAAGGACCCTACGAGGTCGCCGCCGGCCTGGATGCCCTGTTGCGCGGCAGTGGCCTGCAGGCACAGCCGAATGCCGGTGGCTATACCTTGGAGCCTGCGAAGGTGCCCGTGGCGGGCGAGCCGCTGGAGCTGGGCACCTCGACCGTGGTCGGTGACTGGCTGGGCGACGCCCGCCAGGATCGGGTGTTCGAGCACGCTGGCGCCCGTGACGTGATCCGTCGTGAGGAATTCCAGCGCAGTGGCGCCGCGACCGCACGGGACGTACTCGACCGCATGCCGGGGGTCAACGCGCCCGAGAACAACGGCACCGGTGGCCATGACCTGGCGCTGAACTTCGGCATCCGCGGTCTCAACCCACGACTGGCCTCGCGCTCGACAGTGCTGATGGACGGCATTCCGGTGCCCTTCGCGCCGTACGGACAACCCCAGTTGTCGCTGGCCCCGATCAGCCTGGGCAACATGGACGCGGTGGACGTGGTCCGCGGCGGCGGCGCGGTGCGCTATGGCCCGCAGAACGTCGGAGGCATCGTCAACTTCGTCACCCGTGCGATCCCCGAGGCGCCCACGCTCAAGGCGTCCATGACCAACCGCATCAGCCCCTCGTCGAGCCATGATGGCTTCAAGAACACCGCCAACCTGCTGGTCGGCGGCACCAACGACAACGGGCTGGGCGGCGCGCTGCTCTACTCCGGCACCCGGGGCGGTGACTGGCGCGAACACAGCGACACACAGATCGACGACCTCATCCTCAAGAGCGCGCTGCAGCTGGATGAGGCCAACAGTCTGCATGCCATGGCGCAGTACTACGAAGGCGAGGCAGACATGCCGGGTGGTCTGAGCAAAGCCAATTTCGACGCAGATCCCTATCAGTCGTCCCGCACCAACGACACGTTCTGGGGCCGTCGGACGCTGTTCAATGTGGGCTACGATTACCGTCAGGACGACCGTCAGTTCAGCGTCAACAGCTTCTTCACCAAGACCTTGCGCAGTGGCTACCTGGACCAGGGCAACTTCGTGTCCCTGTCGCCGCGCGAGTACTGGGTGCGCGGCCTGGAGACGCGGTTCTCCCAAGGAATCGCCCTCGGCGACAGCTGGCATGAGCTGGGCGTCGGCTATCGCTACGTCAACGAATCCAGCCATGAGCTGCGCTTTCGCGAAGCCCCGGGCGCCGACCTGCCGACCACGGCCAGCCGTAACGATCGTGACACCCGCGGGCACACCGAAGCCCATGCCGTGTACCTGGACGATCGCATCGACATCGGTCGCTGGACGCTGACCCCAGGCATCCGCTACGAACTGATCGACTCCGAGCAGGACAATGCCCTCAACGGCAAGCGCTACCAGGGCGACTACACGACCGCACTGCCTGCGTTGAACGTGCTCTATCGCCTGAGCGAACGCTGGAACCTGTATGCCAACACCGAAGGCTCCTTCGGCAGCGTGCAGTACAGCCAGATGCCCAACCGCGTCAGCAGTGGCGAAGTGAAGCCGGAAAAGGCCCGTACCTGGGAAATCGGTACGCGCTACGACAGCGGCGACCTGCAAGCCGAACTGGGGCTGTTCTTGATCAACTTCGACAACCAGTACGAAAGCAACCAGACCAATGACTCGGTGATCGCCCGTGGCGAGACGCGGCACCAAGGCATCGAGACCCGTGTGCGCTACGCGCTGGATGGCCTCGACCCACGCCTGGCCGGCTTCGACGTGCACGCCAGCTACGCCTTCGTCGATGCGCGCATTCGTGAGGATGGGCCCAACAAAGGCAACCGCGTGCCCTTCTCCTCACGACACAAAGGCGACCTGGGCGTGGGCTACAGCGAAGGACCCTGGCAGGCCAACCTCGATGTCAGCTTCCAGGACGGCCAGTTCGCCGACAATGCCAACACCCGTGCCGAAAGCGCCGACGGCAGCACGGGAAGAATCCCCGGGTACATGTTGGCCAGTACCCGCGTGGCCTATGACTTCGGTCCTGAATGGTCGAACCTGAACGTTGCTCTGGGCGTGAAAAACCTGTTCAACCGCGAGTACTACACCCGCTCGTTCGATGACAACAACAAGGGCAAGTATGTCGGGGAGCCGCGCACGCTGTACCTGCAGACGTCCGTCGAGTTCTGACCGCATCGCGCAACCCTCGACGGTCGGCAACTACCTTTTGCAACAGGACATTTATCTGGCGAAGGGGGTTGAATTCTATGCACTTTCCCCCGACCCTGGAGTCAAGAGGCAATAGATCCCTTGGCCTTTTCGGCCAGGGCAAGGGCCTCTTGCGAGCCAGCTGAATAAGGATTGAACCATGCAGATCCAGGTCAACAGCAGCAATCAAATCGAAGGCGGCATCCGTCTCAACGACTGGGTGACCAGCACCCTGCAAAGCGCGCTCGAACGCTACGAGGAAGACCTGACCCGCATCGAGGTGCACCTGAGTGACGAAAACGGCGCCAAGTCCGGGGCCGACGACAAGCGTTGCCAGCTCGAGGCACGACCCAAGGGCCACCAGCCGATCTCCGTGACCCACAACGCCCCCTCGCTCGAGCTGGCCATCGATGGCGCGGCCGAGAAGCTCGACCATGCACTGGAACACCTGTACGGCAAGCTGCGTGACAAGCGCGCCGTGCCGGAACTGATCGAAGACCCGGACTTGCAAGGCCTGGACGGCTCTGAAGAGCTGGAAGGCCTGCAGGACCTGCAAGCCCAGGAAGAGGCCAAGGCCTCGAAAGCCTGACCGATGTGCCGGACGCCGGGCTTCGTGCCCTGCGTCCGGCCTGGCGTGAACCAACGCCCGTCGCCGCCGGTCAATCCTTGCACGTCCCTCGCCATAGAACCGGCACCATGCACAACCCGTTCAACCTCATCAGCGATGCCTTCGCCCCGCGTTACCGGGTCAACCTGAGCATCGAACGACTCGACGGCAGCATCATGCTGACCTTGTCCACCGAGCACGGCGTGGCCGCCAAGCGCCTGATCACGCCCGAGCAACGCAACGATCCTCAACGCCTTCGGCACGTGATCGACAGCCTTCGCCTGGACCTTGCCTCCGAGCAGGGAGACACCCTGCCCTTGCTGACAGGCATGCCCCGCGATCCGCGCTCGCCCGCCTCGTCCACCCCCGTGAGTGGCGTCACCCTCTGATCGGCACGCTTCTCACCCGCGGCTGATCACTTGCCGTCGTCCAGATCCTTGCCATGTGCATCGAGCACGCGCGCCGAAGGGTAGCGATACGAGGCGTAGCGCACCACCAGGATGGAACACGCCAGCAGCAGGATGCCGCCGCACAGGTACAGCAGCCCGACATCCGGCGCCTTGTGGTGCGACACATCACCGATCAGCAGGCGCGTCAGCGCAGTGATCGCCACGTAGAGCAAGAAGCGGATCGGCATGTGGTTGGTCTTGAAGTAGATCCCCACCATGGCGCCCAGCTCCAGGTAGATGAACAGCAGCAGGATGTCATCGACACTGGCACTGCCCTGGCCCACCATTTCCAGAAAGGTCATCAGCGCGGCCCAGGCGGTCACCCCACCGATGCCGAACAAGGCCAGGTAGTGGAACGACTCGACGCACAGATTGCCAGCGAGTCGGCGGAGCCATGCAGGCCCTTGCGCAGCTTTTCAGCCCATTTGATGTTCACGATGTCCAGCTCCCGAGGTGACGGATGGAAAGGTACGTCATGTCCATGACAGATGTCGCCATGCAGGCATGAGGCCAAAGCACTAGCCTGAGAAGACGACCGAGCGTCGCAGGACACGTCGACGCGGGGACGAAGGGCATCTTCCGGCTTGCGCTGGAAGGGCGAATGCGGAATACTGTATATAGATACAGCAATCTACAGACAGCGATAAAGGCATAGAGGTGATGAATGGCCGTCGAAGTGGTGTACCGCAGCAGTCGCGACCCGGAGCGTTTGTTCATGGATAAAGCCGAAGCAGATCGTCATGACAAGATGCTCGAACTGGCCGAGCGCCTGGCCGACGTGCTGCAAAAAGCCGTACCGTCGTTGAACGAGAAGCAGGTCGAAGAGGCAGGCATCTACATGGCCAAGCACCGGGACGTGTTCGCCCGGGCATTCAAGAGCCAGCCGGATGCACTCGGCGAGTTGCTTGATGGCCAGGTCGACTGATCGAGTCGAGGCGCGAGCGTATGTCAGAGGCGTCTGCGCCTGTTCACTGGACGAACCGGGGCCCGGCAGCTAATAGTTAAGACGTCGGGAGATGCCTCATGAATCCACGTCACGCTTGCCTGGCCTGCCTGCAACACGATCCGCCAGATCTGGTCGCTGCTGCCCTGTGGGTCGCTGCCGAGCATGACCGAGAGGTCGTCCCCGAGGCCTGGCTGCGGCACGTTCAACACGTTCAGCACGAGGTGCAGGTTCACCTGCCTGCGTTGCCGGCGGCCGAACTCGCCCAACTGCTGCTGCGCCAGCTTAATGCGCTCGGCTTTCAACAGGACGAGCAATTTCCCCTGCGGCCCCATGCTGCCCTGCTGGACCAGGTGCGGCTCAGGCGCCGAGGCCAACCACTGCCGTTGGCGATCCTTGCACTGGAACTGGCGCGGCGTCTGGATATCGCGCTCGAGGGTGTGAACTTTCCGGAGCATTTCCTGCTGCGGGTGCCCGGTGCCGACTACCTGCTCGACCCCTGCGGCGGCCGGCGCCTGTACCCGGCCGACTGCCGCGACCTGCTGGCCCGTCAGTATGGCGCGCAGGTGACCCTTACCGCCGACCACCTGCAGGCCGCCACGCCCTGGCAGATGCTGCAACGCCTGTCGCGCAACCTGCGTCAGCTGCATGCCGACAACGATCAGCCCTTGGCCGCGCTGGTGGATGCCGAGCGGGTCATGCAGCTGGGGGCGCCGACGGCGGCGGACTATGTGGCGCGGGCCATCCTCTACCAGCGGCTGGAGTGCCCCGAGGCAGAGCGGTTCGACCTGGAGCGCGCCTTGTTGCTGAGCGATGACCCGGTGCAGCGGTTGCGGTTGAGCGAACGGCTGGGACGCCTGCCGGTGACGGGGCATTCTCTTCATTGAGGCTGGGTCGTGATGTTGGTCTGAGCGGTGCCACTGATGGGTATGCTTGCAGGCGGACTTCGTGGGTCTTTTGCGCCCAATCGTGGCCGGTCTGGCGCCTCGGCAGAGACCGCCCCCACACCCGTAGCCGTATTACGGCGTTGCAGGCTATCGCAGGACCTTGTGTGGGCTTGCCCGCGATGCAGGCGGCGCCTGACAGGGCCCTATCGCTGGCAAGCCAGCTCCCACCCAGATCTCTGCAGCCGTCGGTGTAGGCGTGGCTGCGCAAGCAGCTTGTGGGAGCGGGCTTGCCCGCGATAGCGTCCAGACCGTCGCCGCCTGCATCGCGGGCAAGCCCGCTTGCTCCCACAGAAGGCTGAGCTGGTCCGTCAGCTCCCACGGAGGGATGCATTGGTCTGTCAGGTCAGCCCGGCGTATCCGCTTGTGCCTGCGGATGGGCGGTGATGAAGGCCGGATGCCGTTCCGCCAGCGCGACTACCCGCTGGATACGCGGGCAGGCCTCCAGCCCCACGCCGAAGCGCCGGGCCGCGTATACCTGCGGCACCACGAACACATCCGCCCACCCCGGTGTATCGCCGAGACAGTACCCCTCCTCGCCCAACATCGGCTCCACCGCCGCCAGTCCACGACCGATCCAGTGCGCGATCCAGGCCTGCACGTCGGTCTCCTTCACCCCAAGCCCCCGCAGCCGTTGCAGGACAGCCACGTTGTGCAGGGGGTGGACGTCGCACCCAATCAACCCGGCGATGCTGCGCGCCTGGGCGCGGGCCAGCAGGTCGGCCGGCAGAAGCGGCGGCGTGGGCCAGCGTTCTTCCAGGTAATCGAGAATGGCCATGGACTGCGTCAGGACCTGCCCCGTGTCCAGGCGCAGGGCCGGCACGCGGCCTTGCGGGTTGACGTCCAGGTAGCCAGCCTCCTGCTGCTCACCCGTCAGCAGGTTCACAGGGAGCGTCTGAACCTCTACGCCCTTGAGCGCGAGGGCGATACGCACGCGGTACGACGCGGTCGAGCGGTAATAGGTGAACAGCTCCATTCCCAGGCCCTCAGCGCGCCGGCATGACCCTGCCCCGGCACTCGCCGAACCCAATGCTGACCTGGCCCTCGCGCACGCAGCGCGCGCGCAGGGTGACCTCGTCGCCATCCTCGAGAAACTGCCGCCGTTCGCTGTTGGGCAGCTCGACAGGCTGTTTGCCACCTTCGGTCATTTCCAACAGGCTGCCGAACGAACCCGGTTCGGTACCCGACAAGGTGCCCGAGCCGAACAGATCCCCCGGTTGCAACTGGCAACCGTTGACGCTGTGGTGGGCGACCATCTGGGCCACGGTCCAGTACATGCTCGACGCATGGCTGCGTGCCAGACGGTGGGGCGGCAGCCCGGCGGCGCGCATGCGCTCGGTCGACAGCAGCACCTCCAGCTCGATGTCGAACGCGCCCTGGGCCTGGTCCTGGGTGTCGAACAGGTAAGGCAGGGGGTGCGGATCGTCGGCGGGACGCACGGGCTGTGCGCGACGGAACGGTGCCAGCGCTTCGGCGGTGATGACCCAGGGCGACAGGCTGGTCATGAAGCTCTTGGACAGGAACGGCCCCAGCGGCTGGTACTCCCAGGCCTGGATATCCCGTGCCGACCAGTCGTTGAGCAGACACAGGCCAGCCAGATGTTGCCTGGCCTCGGCGATCGGGATCGCCTCACCCAGGGCATTGCCAGGCCCGATCCAGACACCCAGTTCGAGTTCGTAGTCCAGCTTGGCGCTTGGGCCGAACACCGGCTGGGCCGCGCCGGCTGGCAAGGTCTGGCCGCAAGGACGTTGCATCGGCGTGCCCGAAGGCCGCAGGGTCGAGGCGCGCCCGTGGTAGGCGATGGGCACGTGCTTGTAGTTGGGCAGCAAGGGGTTGTCCGGGCGGAACAGCTTGCCGACGTTGGTGGCGTGTTGCAGGCCGACGTAGAAGTCGGTGTAGTCGCCGACCCGCGCCGGCAAGTGCATCTGGCAGTCGGCCATGGGGTACAGGGCGTCTTCCAGAAGGCGGCGGTACTCGCTGTGTTCGGCCAGCAGTGCCTGCACGCGCTCGCGCAGGGCCACGCGGGGTGCAGCGCCCAGGGCGAACAGCCCGTTCAGCGTGCCCCCCTCGGTCGCGGCGACGGCCGCCTGGGCCGCGCCGTCGAGCAGGCCGGCCGCCGAGACGGCCTGCAGGTCGAGGATGGCGTCACCGATGGCCACGCCACAGCGCGGCGCCTCACCCGGTCGGCTGAAGATGCCCAGCGGCAGGTTCTGCAGCGGGAAGTCGGCATGGTCATTGGCATGCTCGACCCAGCTGCGGGCAACGGCGGTCTGGCTCATCGATCATCTCCGGTCCGGGGTGAAGGTGCGGGGCAAGGTCGCCCAGCACTGGTCGTAGTCGGGTTGCAACTGGGCACTGTCCAGGGCCTGACGGCTGGGACGCAAGATCTGGGACGTCTCGAACATGAAGGCCATGGTGTGCGCCAGGTAGTGCGGTTGCAGCTCGACCGCGATCGCCCTGGCGCAGGTGTCGGCATCCGGCCCATGGGCGCTCATGCACGGGTGCAGCGAGGCGCCGCCAGGCAGGAAGCCCTCGGCCTTGGCGTCGTAGGCGCCCTGGATCAGCCCCATGAACTCGTTCATCAGGTTGCGGTGGAACCAGGGCGGCCGGAAGGTATTCTGCGCCACCATCCAGCGGGGCGGGAAGATCACGAAATCCAGGTTGGCCATGCCAGGTACGCTGCTGGGCGAGGTCAGCACGGTGAAGATCGACGGGTCAGGATGGTCGAAGCTCACCGTGCCCAGGGTATTGAAGCGGCGCAGGTCATAGGTATAGGGCACGTTGTTGCCGTGCCAGGCCACCACGTCCAGGGGCGAATGCTCCAGCTCGCAGGCCCAGAACGTGCCGAGGTACTTCTGCACCAGCTGGGTGGGCCGCTCGAGGTCTTCGTAGGCCGCCACGGGGGCCAGGAAATCGCGCGGGTTGGCCAGGCCGTTGCTGCCGATCGGCCCCAGGTCGGGCAGTCGCAGCGGTACGCCATGGTTCTCGGCGATGTAGCCACGCGCCTGGCCATCGAGCAGCTCGACACGAAACTTCAGGCCCCGGGGCAAGACCAGGATCTGCAAGGGTTCGACCTCCAGCACGCCCAGTTCGGTCACCACCCGCAGGCGCCCCTGCTCCGGCACCAGCAGCAGCTCGCCATCGGCGTCATAGCACACACGCTCCATGGAGCGGCTGGCGCAATAGAGGGAAACGCTGACGCCGGCTGGCTGATCGGCCGCCGTCGTGGCCGCCATCGGCAGCCACCCGTCGAGGAAGTCGGTCGGCGCGTCGGGCACAGGGTGAGGCCCCCACCGCAGACGATTCGGCGTGCCCGGCGGCAAGGCATCGGCGAAGGGTTGGTGGGCCAGGCGCTCGAAGCGTGGATGCAAGGCAGAGGGGCGGATGCGATACAGCCAACTGCGCCGCTGCTCGGTGCGCGGCAGGGTGAAGGCGGTGCCTGAGAGTTGCTCGGCGTAGAGCCCGTAGGGCGCTCGCTGAGGCGAGTTCTGCCCGATCGGCAACGCGCCGGGGAGCGCCTCGCTGGCGAACTCGTTGCCCCAGCCACTCTGGTAGCGAATGTCCGAAGACGCGCTGGCTGTCATCTGTACCTCCGTGCGCCGGAAAGCCCAGCTGCGGGTGGATGCTCGCACTGACGCGTGACGCATCGTACGAGTGCATTGTATTTATCGTAAACAGATTACGATAAACGTAATTTGCTCGGCACCGATCGTCAAGCTATAAAGGCGACCCCTGACTCGCTGGATGTTCTGCCCATGGCCCACGCCCATTCCGCTCCCGACACGGGCAAGCAAAAGGTCCGTTCCGCCGAGATCGGCACCGACATCCTCAAGGCCCTGGCCCAGCTGGCGCCTTCGACCTCGCTGTCGCGCCTGTCCGAACACGTCGGCATGCCCGCGAGCAAGGTCCACCGCTACCTCCAGGCGCTCATCGCCAGCGGTTTCGCCGAGCAGGAGGCGGCCACCAACCACTACGCGCTCGGCCGCGAAGCCCTGCGTGTCGGCCTGGCGGCGCTGGGCAGCATCAATGTGCTGAAAGTGGCAGCGCTGCCGCTGGCGCAGCTGCGCGACGACCTCAACGAGACCTGTTTCCTGGCCGTGTGGGGCAACCAGGGCGCGACGGTGGTCGGTATCGAACCGGCCGCGCGCGCAGTGACGCTGGTGACCCAGATCGGCTCGGTGCTGCCGTTGCTGTCGTCCTCGACCGGCCTGGTGTTCGCGGCCTACCTGCCCGGGCACCAGACGGCCAGCCTGCTCGACGATGCATTGGCGGCACTCGACGGCGATGCACGGCCGCTGGCCACCTTGCAGACGATTCGCGCGCGTGGCCTGCACCATGTGCATGGGTCGTTGCTGCCCGGGGTCGATGCATTGTCGGCGCCCATCTTCGATGCACGAGGGCAGATCGCTGCGGTCATGACCGTGGTCGGACCGGCGTCGACCTTCGATGCCGACGAACAGGGCCCGGCGGCTCGGCGTCTGCTCGCGGCAGCGCAGGCGACCAGTTGGCGAATGGGCTATCACGCCGAGGAAAGCGTAGGCGACTGAACGGCACGCGGAGAACGGCACCGACTGTTGCCCACCGTGCAACAGTGAATGTCAAAAGCAGTGGTATTTCCTTCAGGGTCAAGCGCTTATGCTGGCTCGACTGATTGGCAGGGGTGACAACTCCCCCTCTTCACCTCTGCCGGTGGGTACCTCGACGCGGATTTTGAAGCTCCTTGATCTGTCGTCTCGATTGGCCGCTGCCTGTGGACAGCGGCTTTTTTTATGGCCGGTCGGCCTTCAGGGACGGCCGCCTCAGCCCTTCAAGGCGTTGATGAAGTCGTCCAGCCAAGGCTCGGCATCGGTTTCCTGGTCGACCGTTTCGCTGGCATCCAGACGCAGCATGGGCACGACTTCCTGCACGCCAAGCTCGGCGTACAGCTCGCGCAGCTGCTCGCCGCCGCCACAGTAGGTATCGCCGTAGCTCGAGTCGCCCAGCGCGATGACGCCGCCCGGCAAGCCCCGCCATTGGCTTGGCAGCGTGTCACGCAAGCTGTCGTACAGCGGCATCAGGTCATCGGGCAACTCGCCCATGCCGGTGGTCGAAGTGATGGCCAGCAAGGCCTCGGGCGCGAACGCCTGGATGTCCGCGAGCGTGCCGCGCGGTGCGTGCCAGGTCTGGAAGCCTGCCTTGCCCAACAACGAAGCAGCGTGACGAGCGACGTCCTCGGCAGTGCCGTAGACCGTTCCTGAAATGATGGCGACTTTCATCGGGTGAAGATTCCGAACAGAGTGAAGCCGTAGGATACGCGTATTGGTCGATAGCAAAAGGCCAATGCATGAACGCGGTCTTCACATGTCATGGGCTATCATGTGCGGCATGCTGCCTGGATGCGCTGAGCGATCGCGCGCGACGGCAGTCGGCGCCCAGCCGATGAGGGGTGGGCAGCGTTCGAACGACCCGCGATGCACGGCCCCTCCGCGCGATCGCACCGACCTGATGAGCCTCTTCGAGTTCGACCATGTCAGACAACCTTCTCACCCAGGATGAACTGGATTTCATCCTGGACATGCAGCGACTTCCTCAGGTTGGCGCGGCCGATCCAGGGCCAGGCCTGCGCGTGGACGGCGATCGACGGGTCCAGGAGCTGCTCACCCGTCTGGTCGGCCATGACCAGGTCACCTTGCAGGCGCACGTCAACAACCAGCAGATCAGTTTCCCGTTGCACCTGGTGGAAGACGAATTCCACACCCTGCACCTGCAGTTGGGCATGCCCGACATCTACGAGGACGGGCCCCTGTTGCGGCCCTGGCGCCTGACGCTGGAGACGCCGGTCGCCTTGCTCGACGACCGTGATCGTGCCAGTCGACTGTGGGTCCGCGACATCTCGTTCAAAGGGGTGCTGCTGGAGGCGCAGGGCATGGCCAGAACGCCCACGCGCTTCAACATGCGCTTCGCGCCACCAGGCGAGCTGCCGATTCGCCTGCGCGGCCTCAAGCGTCGGCAGATCGACAGTCGCCTGGCCGCCTACGACCTGAGTGAAAGCGCCGAGGACGAGATCGAGCGTTTGCGCGATTACATTCTCCAGGCGCACCGCCGCGTGCATCCGGATGTGCATGACCCGCTGCTGGAGTGAGGCTTGAGCGCCACGCTGCGGCGGCCTTGAAAGCAACCGGACCTGCCTGCCCCGGCCTGCGCGCGGGCCTGCACTTCGGTTATGCTCGACGACCTTCACACGGAACAGACAGCGTTGACCACCCAGCACATGAACAGCCCCATTCTCGTCACCGGCGCCAGTCAGCGCGTCGGGCTGGCCCTGGCACTCGCGCTGGCCAAGGCCGGCCATACTGTGATCGGCACCAGCCGCCGCATCGGCACCGAGGCCGCACACCCGAACATCATCCCGTTCCAGGCCGACCTGTGCGTGCCGGCCGAGCGCCAGACGCTGATCGACCATCTGCGCAACGACTACCCTGGCCTGCGCGCGATCGTGCACAACGCCTCGCTCTGGCTGGACGATGGCCTGGATAACCTGCAGACCATGTTCCAATTGCACGTCGAGGCGCCCTATCACCTCAACCTGGCGCTGGGTGAACAGCTGGGAAAGGTCGAGAAGGCCGACATCATCCATGTGTGCGACGAGACGTCGTCACGCGGCAGCAAGAGCCACATTGGCTATGCCGCGACCAAGGCCGCGCTGCAGAACATGGTGCTGTCGTTCGCCGAGAAGTATGCCCCCACCGTGCGGGTCAACGGGATCCTGCCGGGTCTGCTGATCTTCAAGGAAGACGGCGACCAGGCCTACCGTGAGCACGCCTTGAAAAAAGCCCTGCTGGAGTTCGAGCCAGGCGCCGGCCCCTTGGTCGATGCCGTGATGTTCCTGCTCGAAAGCCGCTACAGCACCGGAAGCCAGGTGGTCATCAACGGTGGCCGCCATCTGAAGAACCGAATCGCCTAGGAGTCGCCATGACACCCCAACAACAGCTCGAACTCGAGGCCGCCGCGTTCCGTCGCCTGGTCGAACACCTGCGCAGTCGCACCGACGTGCAGAACATCGACCTGATGAGCCTGTCGGGCTTCTGCCGCAACTGCCTGTCGAAATGGTACAAGGCCGCCGCCGACGAACGGCAGCTCGACCTGAGCCTGGACGATGCCCGCGAAGCGGTGTACGGCATGCCCTATGCCGAATGGAAAGACCGTTACCAGACCGACGCCAGCCCTGCCCAACAGGCGGCCTTCGAACAAGGAAAACCCCGTGACTGACCTGGCCACCCTGCGCGAGCGCCTGACCACCGGCGAGCACGCCTTCGCCGATACGCTGGCGTTCATCGCCGAACACTACCGCTACACGCCGCAAGCGTTCGACAACGGCGACGTGCACAACGCCGCTGGGCAGAACGAGGGCTCCTGCAAGACCCTGGGCCTGGCCGTGCTCGAGGGCCTGAGCGACCAGGAAGCCTTGCTGGCGTTCGGCGAGCATTACCGCAGCGTGCAGGCCACGCCGGACGGTAGCGACCATGCCAACATCCGGGCGCTGATCGCCTACGGTCTGGCTGGCGTCACCTTCACCGAACAGCCGCTGCAACGCCTGGCCTGACACGAGGCTCGCAGACCCTGGCCTGGCGCACGTCCAGGCCAGGATCGCTTCACGCCGTGGCCGCGGCGCGCACGAGCGGCCGGCATAGCTGCTCCAGGCGCGAGCCTTGGTAGGTGGTTTCGCGGAAGAAGCGCCAGTGCCCGAACAGCCCGTACACATGGGTGATCCGTCCCATTTCGACATAGCCCATGCGCATGTGCAGACGCATGGCCGGCACGTTGTGGCTTTCGACCACATCGATCGTCGTGGTGCAGCCCTTCTCGCGCATGCATTCCCACATGGTCAACTGCGCGGTCTGCGACAGGCGCGTGCCGTAGTAACGGCGGATCAGCTCTCCGCTGTGGGCGAAATACTGCCCTGGCGCGACCTTGAACGTGCAGCCGTAGTAGTGCTTGTCGTAGTAATCGTCCGTGGTCGACCACATCACGCCCACCACATCGCCGGCTTCGTCTACCCACATGTGACCGACATGACCTTGTTCGGCAAACTCGCGCATGACGCCTACACGGTCACCGAAGTGGCGTTCGAACCGGTGGACGTTCTCAGGTGTGATGTCGAGGCGGGTGAGCGGTGGATGCTCACGCAGTTTGAACCGCTCGATCGGCATGCTCAGGTCACGCTCGGTCCAGATCAGTTCCCAGTGAAAGAACACGTACCGTTCGAAGGCCGTCTTCAGTGAACGCTTCAGGCCTTTCTGCCTGAGCTTTTGCAGCAGTGCACCCGCTCCCATGTATATCCCCTAGCTGATTGAATCGACTTCCCCAGGAAGCGGTATAGGCCAGAAGTGGGCGGATTGCGCGCGCGAAGCGTGAAATAATTTGTATCAAATAGTTTCAGACCGAAAGAAAACCCGCACGCTTTGAAAGCCGTGCGGGTTCGAAGTGAAGCTTACAGCGAGATGCAGTCGAACGGTACGTCGGTCGCCACGTCCTGGTCGTAGTCGACATCGGTGCGCTCGAAACCGAACAGGTTCAGGAACTCACGCTTGTAACCCGCGTAGTCGGTCAGCTCGAACAGGTTCTCGGTGGTCACCTGCGGCCACAGGGCCTTGCAGGCATTCTGCACGTCATCACGCAGTTCCCAGTCGTCCAGGCGCAGGCGGCCTTTCTCGTCGACCTCGCCTGGCTGACCGTCGGTGCGGTACAGGCGGTCGCGGAACATGCGGTTGAGCTGGTCGCCGGTACCTTCGTGGATGCCCTGCTCCTTCATCACCTTGAAGACCATCGACAGGTACAGCGGCATGACCGGAATGGCCGAACTGGCCTGGGTCACCACCGACTTGAGCACCGCCACGTTGGCGCCGCCGCCGATGTCGGCAGACAGCTTGGCGTCCAGGCGCTGGGCGGTGTCGTCCAGGTCCTGCTTGGCCTTGCCCAGGGCGCCGTGCCAGTAGATCGGCCAGGTGATCTCGGTGCCGATGTAGCTGAACGCCACGGTACGGGCCTGCTCGGCCAGCACACCGGCCTCGGCCAGGGCGTCGATCCACAGCTGCCAGTCCTGACCGCCCATGACGGTGACGGTGTCCTGGATTTCCTGCTCGGAGGCCGGCTCGATCGCGGCCTCGATGATGGTGTCCTTGTTGGTGTCGATGGCGGTCGACGTGTATGGCTCGCCGATCGGCTTGAGGGCCGAGCGCACCAGCTCGCCGGTCTTCGGCAGCTTGCGCACGGGTGAGGCCAGCGAGTAGATCACCAGGTCGACCTTGCCACCCATGTCGCTCTTGATCAGTTCGATGACCTTGGCGCGGGCTTCGTCGGAGAAGGCATCGCCATTGATCGACTTGCTGTACAGGCCTTCGGCCTTGGCGAACTTGTCAAAGGCAGCGGCGTTGTACCAGCCGGCGGTGCCAGGCTTGGTCTCGGTGCCAGGCTTTTCGAAGAACACGCCCAAGGTGTCGGCCTTGAAGCCGAAGGCCGCGGTGATGCGCGCGGCCAGGCCGTAGCCGCTGGAGGCGCCGATCACCAGGACCTTATTCGGCCCGTCTTCACGAACGCCCAGTGCGCGGGTTGCCTCGATCTGGTCACGAACGTTGAGTTCGCAACCTTTCGGATGGGTCGTGGTGCAGATGAAACCGCGGACTTTGGGGTGGATAATGGCCAACGTCTGTACCTCTTCGGGTGTTTAGTCTGTGAACGACCCCTCGCTGGGCGCGTTCGCGTGATCAGAGGGTGAGACTACCCCTGCTCCGTAGCCGACACATATTAAGGGGAGATCGACGGGTTTCAAGGCCGACGTCGGTCGGACGCCAGGCGGTGTCCCAGGCGCAGAGCGCTTGCTGCATTAGAAACGCTCACGATCAAAGCGAATCAAATGAGATGTTCTCAGGCGCCAGTGCGCGGCAGACTGCACGCATCTGACTGGAGACCTCGACACATGGCCGTTGCACACACCCTGGGATCCCCGCGCATCGGGCGCGACCGTGAACTGAAGCGCGCCCAGGAGGCCTTTCGCCAAGGCACGCTCGACGAGGCCGGCCTGCGTGCCGTGGGCCGAGCGTTGCGTGCCGCGCATTGGCAGGCGCAGAAAGAGGCCGGCATCGACCTGGTGCCGGTGGGCGACTTCGCCTGGCACGACCAAGTCCTGACCCATTCCCTGACCTTCGGCGTCATCCCCGCGCACGCTCGCCCCCAGGGCGATGCCACGCCGACGTTGCACACGTTGTTCGCCATGGCCCACGACGAGGCGGCTGATACCGTCGAGTGCGGGGGTGGACCGGCTCAGGAGATGACCACGTGGTTCGACACCGACTACCTTTACCGGGCGCCGGTCTTCAGCGTCGACCAGAGCTTCCAGCTGAGCTGGACGCAACTGTTCGAAGAAGTCGACGAAGCCCAGGCCCTGGGCCACACCGTCAAGCCGGTAATCCTAGGCCCGCTGACCTACCTCTGGCTGGGCAAGGCCCAGGACGAGGCGTTCGACAGGCTGGACCTGGTCGAGCGCCTGCTGCCGCTGTACGATCAGATCTTCCATCGTCTGGCCGACCAGGGCGTGGAATGGGTGCAGATCGACGAGCCGATCCTGGCCCTGGATCTGCCCCAGGCCTGGAAGAACGCCTACGAGCGCGTCTACAACCTGCTCCAGCGCGCGCCATTGAAGAAGCTGATCACCACCTACTTCGGGGGTCTGCAGGACAACCTCGGGCTCGCCGCCAACCTGCCGGTCGAAGGCCTGCACATCGACTTGGTGTGCGCGCCGGAGCAGTATCCGACCCTGCTCGACCGCCTGCCGACCTACAAGACCCTGTCGCTGGGCGTGGTCGATGGTCGTGACCCGCAAGGTGGCAATCTGGACAAGGCCGCCGAGGTGCTGCGCCATGCGGCCGAACGGCTGGGCGATCGACTGTGGGTAGCGCCGTCGTGCGCCTTGCTGCACGGCCCCGTGGATCTCGTGTCCGAGCCGGGACGGAATGACGAACCGAAGGCATGGCTGGCCTTGGCGGTACGCAAGTGCCAGGAAGTGGTGTCGTTGGCCAGGGCCGTCAACGACCCTGGGACGCTCGCCGCCGCAGCACCTGACCTGGCGAAAGCGAGCTGACACACCGGGGTCCTGTACACGACGCCGGGGCTCGTCGTGCGCAGGGCCAGGCTCACGCGGCGTGCTGGGTGCCTTTGAAGTCTTTCTTGTACTGTTCCATCTGCTGACCCAGGGTCTCCAGCTCAGCATCGGAGAACAACTCGCGCGCCTTGGGGAACATCTCGCTTTCCTCTTCCTCGATGTGGTGCTCGAGTAGCTCCTTCATCACCTTGGCGCGCCCGGAAAACTCCACGGTGCCGGTGTCGGTCTTCATCAGGTCCGGCAGCACCAGCGCGTCGACGGTACGGTGCTCTTCCTTGGCCTCGTAGTACATCGTCGCTTCTTCTTTCTTGCCCGCCTTCTTGAACGCCGGATAGAGGATTTCCTCTTCCAGTTGCGTGTGCAGCTGCAGCTCGTAGTTCAGCTTGCCCAACAACTCGGCACGCTTCTTCACGGCGCGTTCGGTGGTCGAGGTCAGGTCGTCCAGCAGCTTTTTCACGGTCTTGTGATCGTTGGTCAGCAGTTCGATGGCGTTCATGGAAAACCTCATCAGGGCCAGGGTTCGGTTCACGGTGTCGCCCAAGGTTGAGTCGAGCGAGCGTGCTGGGTTCAAACCGGTCGATCACTGGAGCAGGGGGGTCGCATCCGTCGAATACCCGCCGTAAAAAAGCCCGCAGAGCGGGCCAAAGAGCACACGCAATACGGGCGTCAACGCGGATCGGGCTGACCGTCGAACTCGGCGTTGTCGGTTTCTTCGTCCGTCGGCCGTGGGTCGAGCGGCGTGTCGTCGCCGTCGATGGGCCGGTGGTCGTCATCGTCGGGCAACTGTTCCACGCCTGCATCGCGGGAGGGATGAACGTCGACGCGGCCTGGGCTCAGCGGGTCGTTCGAACCGGGCAAGGGGTCCACGGGCGGCAGACCTTGCTCATCTGGCGAGGGCATGGCAGTTCTCCTCTTGGGTGGCAACGCCTATGCTGGTTCGAGGCGCACCTGAGCCGCCGAGTTCGATCCGCGCGCGACCGCCCGTCAGTGCGCCTTCATATCGATGCCCGCATGCCGATACCCATAGCGAAGAAGCATTGCCATCTGGATGAACCATGGAAGTGACGTATTGCCCGCTGCCGGAGCATGAAGACGCACGGCTGAACATGCTCAGGGACCTGGAGGCCGAAGCGCGCAGCAAGGAAGACCCGGTCCTGGCCAAGCTCGTGGCGATGACCGCTTCCGTGCTCGAGGTGCCGATCGCCTTCATTTCCATCGTCGAGAGCGAGCGCCAGATCTTTCGCGCCCAGATCGGCCTGGCGGTCGAGTCGGCGCCCCGTGACGAGGCGATCTGCGCCTATACCATTCTCGAACCGTGCCTGCTCGAAGTGCTCGACACCTGGCAGGACGCGCGCTTCGCCACCAATCCCTTGATGGTCGACGACCCGGGGCTGCGCTACTACGCCGGCTTCCCGATCCTGTCCAGCGAAGGGCTGGGGCTGGGCAGCCTGTGCGTGGCCGACACGCAGCCGCGCGGGGCCATGAACGAAAAGCAGGCGGCGTTTCTCCAACACATGGCCGAACTGGTGATGATCCGCTTGAGCAACCTGCGCGCGGCCTCGTACATCGACCCGCCTACCGGGCTGTACAACCGCTCAAAGCTCGAACAGGACATTGTGCTGTCGATGCGTGCGCAGCGGGCCACGCAGCTGGTGGCCATCGATGTGATTTCGCCCAGGGCGCTGAACGATGTGGTCAAGGCGTTCGGCTATACCTTCGCCAGCAACATGATGCTGGCCATCCGCGACCGCTTCCTGACCTTGCTGCCCCCGCGACACGCGCTGTACAAGGTCAGCCCTACCCGCTTCGGCCTGTTGCTGAAAGAGCCTTGCGACGGACCGGCGCTCTACCAGTTGATCCTCGACCGCTTCAGCCAGCCACTGGTGAACGACGGCATTCCCTTGCACATGAACATCGGCATCGGCGTCCTGCCCATTGGCCGAGACACGCCCTTCGACCAGGACCACGTGCGTTTGGTGGTCGGCGCCTCCGACAACGCACGCGCCAAGCGCCTGGGCTGGACGCTCTACCAGTCCGAGATCGACGCCGCGCAACAACGGGCCCTGAACCTGGTGAGCGCCTTGTCGGTCGCCGTCCACTCGGACGACCAGTTCCGTCTCGACTATCAGCCCAAGGTGTCGTTGCGCGATGGCCACTGCACCGGTGTCGAAGCCTTGCTGCGCTGGACGCACCCGATGCTGGGCGTGATTTCGCCTGCCGAGTTCATCCCTCTGGCGGAAAAGACCGCGCTCATCGAAACCCTCAGTTGTCTCGTGGCCCGGGCCGCCATCGAACAGGCCAGCGCCTGGCACCGGCAAGGCCTGAGCATGCCGATCGCCATCAACCTAGCGGCGTCGGACCTGGAGAACACCCGCCTGGCTGATCTGATCATCGGTCTGCTGGACGAGCAGGCTCTGCCCCGTGGCTCATTTTCGATCGAACTCACCGAAAGCTCGCTGATGCGTTCGCCCGAGGTGGTGTGCTCGCAGCTGCAACGGCTGCGCCAGGCCGGCGTACGCATCGCCATCGACGACTTCGGTTCGGGTTACAGCAACTGGATCTACTTGCGGGACCTGCCTGCCGAAGTCATCAAGATCGACCGCACGCTGGTGCACACTCTCGCCACCGAGGAAAAGGACCAGCGCCTGGTCAAGACGATCATCAACCTGGCCCGCAAGACCGGGTACAAGGTGGTGGTCGAAGGCATCGAGACCGATATCGAACGCGTGCTGCTGGCCGAATGGGGCTGTGACGAAGGACAGGGCTTCCTGTTCGCCCGGCCCATGCACGCGGATCGGGTGGTGCAGTGGCTCGAGGCACACGAGCGCGACGTTCGGGCGAAGGCGCAGGTGTAAAGAGGCGCGGCGCTGCAGGTGTGCGCTTATTGTTGAAACAACAAGCGCTGACGCCCATGAACAACAAAGCGTTTAACTTATGGAATTTTGTTGTAGGAATTCTTCTACTTTTCCTACGATCTTGTAGTCCCCTTCCCAAATATCGGCTTTTTACATTTAAGCGGTTGCAGCGTGCGCGCAGCCTTACTTACGCTTGGCCTGTCGCCGCCTTTACATGACTGCTACTTAAACCCTTCAGGTTGAATGCGGCGACTTCGTTTAACTGCCGTACATGCGATCACGTTTCCGTTAACAACGACCCTCTTCCAAGTTCGGAACGTGCGCGCCTGCACGTGAATAAACCTGACATCGGTTTATCGAGTATCGATCGCCCTCGAGAGAGAGCGGCTTGGCTGCTTATTACCTGAACGACTGACATTGCGCAGGAGCGACGCATGATCCCAGGGATATGGATTCTCGACTGGCTGGCGCTGGAGGCCAAGATCGAACACCTGTTCGACGTTCATGCCCCGACCAATCCTGATCCGTACTCACCCACGTTCAGCGCGCACGGCTCACCCCACCGTGCGAGTCTTCATCTGCTCCGGCGCAGAATCAGGAGCGTCCGTCATGCCTGCGACCTGGCCGAACGCGAAGCGGCCCACCAGTTGCTCAAGCGCTTCGCCGATCTCGATATCCACGACATCCTCGACGACCTGATCGAGGTCTTGGCCGAGATGGCCATGATCGTCGTCGGCAGCACGGTGACCGGCGCCGTGATCGGCGGGGGCGTAGGGTTTTTCGCGGCTGGCATCGGCGCCGTGCCGGGCGCGGCGAGCGGCGCGCTGATCGGCGCCCAGGCGGGTGGCTGGCTGCTCAGCCTCCTTGGCCTGGCCTCGGTCGCCGAGTTTTTCATGGACGGGCTCCCGGCCATCATCGAGGGGTATGTGCGCGGCATCGCCACGGCGTGGCGCGGCCCTCGCGAACTGCCCAACGACCCACTGAACACCTTCTACGACGATCCCACGGCGGCCCAGCAAGGCGCTTGGGACATTGCACGGTCCCACGAAGCCGTGGTGGTTCTGCTGCTCGGTGCGATCGTCGCCTACCTGACACGAGGTGGCGGTTCGGCGAGGGTGCTTGCCCAGGACATGCAGCGCAGCGCACGGGGCAGCAGGATCGCGCAGTGGATGCTCAAGCATGAAGACAAGCTCAAGCGCCACCCTGACCTGAAGGCCACCGAGCCACGACGGGTCGAAGGCGGTCAGGGAAACGCGTCGCCTTCGCCCCCTAAACCGGATGGCCGCCACGAAGGGCCAGGCAAGGGCAAATCGACTACCATGCCTGTGCATGAGGTGGAGTGTTTCAGGGCGGATCGATTGCCAGCGTCGAAGGGTGATGAGTTTGTGCGGCAGTTGAAGGGGCAGGAAGGGGGGTTGAACCGGCTGACGGTTGAGGAGTATTTGAAGAACATTGCTGATCCTAAAAAACGGGATCCATACCTTGCGAAACAAAAACGTATATTACTAGGAGAGGAAATCCATTCTCGGTTACTAGAGGAATACTCGGCCATAATGAGCCGTGACGAAGCCAAAGCGCTTGCTAGACAACATACGAAGGAAACCATGTCATCATTGGCAGCGCTTCACAATCCCGATTTGATTGCAGGAGGGAAAGATATCATCGCAGACTTCGGCGATCGACAAGTCAACTCGAGCATTGGCGCTCAATGGAAACGAAAAATTGACCCAATCAAAACCGCTGCCGAGAAAATTCCTCAGCATGCGCGAAAAACGACACTCTTAAATGTCAAGCTCTACAAGTGCTAGCCAAAAGGAGAAACAGAGTGGATGAAGTCATCAAGCTTTTCTTTGACGAAATGGGCACCCCGATCGCTCAAAAAGCTGTACCCATATCAAGTATCGTACGTTACAGTAAAATATTGCCAGAGCGCTTGCTCAATTATTGGCATGATTATGGCTGGAGCGGCCATGCAGACGGAATTTTTTGGATCGTAGATCCTCAGCAGTATGAAGGCGTCGTTAGCATGTGGCTCAAAGACACAGAACTCGAGACGCGAGACACTTACCATGTCATCGCACGTACCGCATTCGGAAAGCTCTATCTATGGGGCGAAAAGACGGGACAGTCCCTGACTATTGAAAGTTGTTATTCACTTTGTGCCTATAAAAAGCGAGGAACGACTGCAGAAGACTTGGATAGGCAATGTGAGAGCTTCTTCATTTCTGCCAGCTTCGAATTCAGCGATTTTCTAGATCTCTTCGTCCCTGCCAAAAGAAAACTCGGCGTCCTGCAAAGTGACGAAATGTATGGTTTCGTACCAGCGCTGATGATTGGTGGAAGCGAAGATTTGAAAAATCTAGAAAAGCTCAAGATTATAGAACACTTGACGTTTCTGGCTCAGCTCGCCCCACTGGAGCCTTTCAAACTTGCAGACCTTTATCCTTGAGTGCTCAGTTTAATAAAAAATAAACCCGCCGAGCATATTCTCGTTGCAGAGAAGTTATTAGACCCAGATCAGAAGAAATATGCTCAGCCACGAGAAGCCCTACAAAAGCTAGAGCGCTGGCAAAGAAACGCATTCAAGAAACCCTGTCGCCGCTGGCGGCGCTGTATAACTCTGCTCTAAACGCAGAAGGCAAGGATGTCATTGCAGACTTTGGCGATAGGCAAGTTAACTCAAGCATTGGCCCACAGCGGAATGGGAAAATCAACGGCATCTGGACGACCGCTGAGAGGATCCATCCGGCCGCACGAAAGCATACATTCTTAAATGTGAGACTTATATGGATGAGGCGATCAACCTTTTTATAGAAGAAATGGGCAACCCAACGTCACACACCCCAGTGCCATCAACGGCTATTGAACATTACAGAGATAGATTACCCGAGCGCCTATTGAGCTACTGGAAGGATTATGGTTGGAGCGCTCATGCAGGCGGTATTTTTTGGATAGTCAACCCAGCGGAATATGAGGGTGTCGTACGCTCGTGGCTTGAGGGAACAGTTTTCGAAGCAAGGGATATCTATCATGTGATCGCACGCACTGCATTCGGGTGCTTGTATCTGTGGGGGGAAAAAACCGGTTACTCGCTGGATATCCACACCTCTTTGTCTCGCTACTCCGCCCATGAACTGGGCACGACCGAAGATTCCTTGAACAGGCAAAGTCAGGTTCTTTTCATGCACCCCAGCATCGAAAGTAGCGACTTTCTAGGCCTTTTCAGCCGCGCGCGAAAAAAACTCGGCCCTCTGAAGAGTGACGAAATGTATGGTTTCGTTCCTGCGCTCATGCTGGGCGGCAGTGAGGCGTTAGAGAATCTGGAGAAAGTGAACATCATCGAGCACCTCACTTTCTTGTCACAACTGTCGCCTTTGGAGCCCTTTACGCTTTCCGATCTGTATTAATGCGTTTGCTCGACGGTTGCCCATGCTTGTCGCCAAACACATCAAGGCGCACTGCAGCAGCCACCGGCGCGTTACCTCGTAGACCACTTGACCCAGACTTACCTTTTCGTAAGCGCTCCATAAACCCCACCGAACTCAATATGGGTGGCGAGCTCAGCTAGGCGATGCGGGTGAGCAGTTCCACGGCAGCAAGGCTTGGCGGCCTCAGGTTCCAAGTGCAACAGTCAGTTGATAATGTTGAGCCGATTGGTTGCCAGCAGTTGCAGATGATCCGTCAACACTTCAACAGGGAATTTCCAGCCCAATGTCTGACGAGGTCGGGT
>NZ_JAAMQJ010000038.1 GCF_013523125.1 Pseudomonas entomophila
GCTTGCAGCTTGCAGCTTGCAGCTTGCAGCTTGCAGCTTGCAGCTTGCAGCTTGCAGCTTGCAGCTTGCAGCTTGCAGCTTGCAGCTTGCAGCTTGCAGCTTGCAGCTTGCAGCTTTCAGCAGCCCGCCCCTCAGGCCCCGCGCTTGGGCACCGGCACCAGCAACTCCTGGGGCGGCATTTCGCACTTGATCTTGCGGCCAAGCAGGGCTTCGATCCCAGGCAGTTGATAGGAGTCGTCCTCACCAGCGAAGCTGATCGACACGCCGCTGGTGCCGGCGCGGCCCGTGCGGCCGATGCGGTGCACGTAGTCGTCCGGATCTTCCGGCAGGGTGAAGTTGATCACGTGGCTGATGCCGTCGATGTGGATGCCGCGGCCGGCCACGTCGGTGGCCACCAGCACGCTGACGCGGCCCTCGCGGAAGTTCTCCAGGGTGCGGATGCGCTTGTGCTGCGGCACGTCGCCCGACAGCTGGGCAGCGTTGATGCCGTCGCGTACCAGGCGTTCCTCGATGCGCCGCACCTCGTCCTTGCGGTTGGCGAAGACGATCACCCGCTGCCACTGGTTGAGGGTCACCAGGTTGTACAGCAGCGTGTACTTGTCGCTACCGGCCACCGCGTACACATGCTGCTCGACGGTATCGCTGGCGACGTTCTCCGGCTCGATCTCGACGATCGCCGGGTCGGTGGTCCACTGCTTGGCCAGGTTCATCACGTCCTCGGTGAAGGTCGCAGAGAACAGCAGTGTCTGGCGCTCGCTCTTGGGCGGCGTCTGCCGGATGATCTGGCGGACCTGCGGGATGAAGCCCATGTCGAGCATGCGGTCGGCTTCGTCCAGTACCAGTACCTCGACCATGTCCAGGTGCACTTCGCCGCGTTGCTGGAAGTCCAGCAAGCGGCCCGGCGTTGCCACCAGGATGTCGCAGTAGCGTGCCTCGAGGCTCTTGAGCTGCTTGTCGAAGTCCATGCCGCCGACGAAGGTCATCACGTTCAGGCCGCTGTAGCGGGTCAGGGCCTTGGCGTCGTTGGCGATCTGCACCACCAGCTCGCGGGTCGGCGCGATGATCAGCGCCCGCGGTTCGCCCATGTAGCGCTCCTTGGGCGGTGGCGTCTGCTGCAGCTGCGAGATGATCGAGATCAGGAACGCGGCCGTCTTGCCGGTCCCGGTCTGGGCACGGCCGATGGCGTCCTGACCGCGCAGGGTATGGACGAGCACCTGGGCCTGGATGGGCGTGCAATAGGGGAAGCCCAGGTCGTGGATGGCGTGCATCACCGAGTCGGAGAGCGCGAAATCGTGGAAGCGTGTCTTGCCCTCCTGAGGCTCGACCACGAAGTCCTCGCGTTTCCACAATGAAGCCTGGGGCTTGGGACGCGGGGCTCGTGTGCGTTGCGGCGTGCTCGCCACAGGTAGGGCAGCCGGGGCGGCGGCCTGTGGGTCGGGTTGCTCGGGAACCGGCTGCGATACGGCAGGCGCAGGTGTCGTCGGGGCCGCCACGGCAGCCTGGACGGGCGCCGCGCTGGGCGCCAGGGCAGCGGGGACGACGGCTGGCTGAACGCCGGCCTCACCCATGCCAAAGAGTTTCTTGAGTGCCTTGAGCACGGTCATCTCGTCGATTGGTTAAGGAATGTACGGCGGGCAGTGTAATGCAAGAACCCGGCTCGGCGCAGGTTATTGCCGCGACGAGCCGGGCGGACGGGACGCTCAGCGCAGTTTTTCGCTCAGCCAGTCGTGGATGTCGTTCAGCTCGGCGACCACCACTTCGTGCTCCATGGGGTATTCCTGCCAGCGCGCCGGGACGCCCCAGGTATTGAGGTATTCGAACGCCGTGCGGCCCATGGACGGCACCACCACCGGGTCGTGCACGCCGTGCAGGCACAAGGCGGGCGTGCGTTGCTGGCAGGCGCTGAGCAGGTGCTCGTCGCTGAAGGTAGGGGCGTAGGTCGAGAGCGCCAGCACGCCGCCCAGCGCTTCCTGCCACTGGACATAGGCGGTGTGCAGCACCACGGCGCCGCCCTGGGAAAAGCCGGCCAGCACGATGCGGGTCAGGTCGATGCCCTTGGCCCGCTCGGCTTCGATCAGCGCGATGACCTGTGCGGCGGACGCTTCGAGCTGTGCCTCGTCGATGGCACGGGCAGGCGTCATGGCCTTGATGTCGTACCAGCTGGGCATGGCGTAGCCGCCGTTGATGGTGACGGGCTGGGTCGGTGCCTGCGGCAGGACGAAGCGCGTGCTCGGCAGACGTTCCTGGAGAAACTCGGCCACGGGCATGAAGTCGTAGCGATCGGCACCCAGGCCGTGCAGCCAGATCACGCAGGCGTCGGCCGTCTGTTGCGGTTCGAGAATCAGCGGGTCGGTCATGAAGGCTCCTGAGAAAGACGCACGCTCTGCGCGGAGCAGGGAACGTGACGGAGGCGGAAAAGACCTCGAAGCATGTCACGGCCTCGCGAATTTGCCTACGCGCGTGCGTCGATCGAGCGCGCGGGCCGCTGCGGCAGCCCGATCCGGTTTCAGCCTTCCGACGGGGGCGCGACCGGCGTCGGCGGCGGCCGCATGCCGACCTCGGCGATCAGCTTGAGCCGGTGTCCGTTGCGCATCACTTCGATGGCGACCTTGTCGCCCGGCTTGATGCGCGCCACCTGGTTCATCGACTTGCGCCCGTCACCGGCCGGCTCGCCGTTGATGGCGAGGATCACGTCGCCGACCTGCAGGCCGGCGCGCTGTGCCGGACCTTCGCGGAAGATGCCGGCCACGACGATGCCGGGGTGGCCTTTCAGGCCGAACGATTCGGCCAGCTCCTGGCTCAGGGGCTGGACCTCGATGCCGAGCCAGCCGCGAATCACCTGGCCATGCTCGATGATCGACTTCATCACTTCCAGGGCCAGCTTGACCGGGATGGCGAAGCCGATGCCTTGGGAGCCACCGGACTTGGAGAAGATCGCGGTGTTGATGCCGGTCAGGTTGCCATTGGCATCGACCAGCGCGCCCCCAGAGTTGCCCGGGTTGATGGCCGCGTCGGTCTGAATGAAGTCCTCGTAGTTGTTCAGGCCCAGTTGGTTGCGCCCGGTGGCGCTGATGATGCCCATGGTCACGGTCTGGCCGACCCCGAACGGATTGCCGATGGCCAGCGAGACGTCGCCGATGCGTAGGGTGTCGGAGCGGCCGATGGTGATCGCCGGCAGGTCGGTCAGGTCGATCTTCAGCACCGCCAGGTCGGTTTCCGGGTCGCTGCCGATGACACGTGCCAAGGTCTCGCGACCATCCTTGAGTGCCACCACGATCTGGTCCGCCCCGGCGGTCACGTGGTTGTTGGTCAGCAGGTAGCCTTCGCGGCTCATGATCACCCCTGACCCCAGGCTGGACTCCCAGCGCCGCTGCTTGGGCAGGTTGTCGCCGAAGAAACGCTTGAACTGCGGGTCTTCGAACAGCGGGTGAGCGTTCTTGCCGGCGGCCTTGCTGGCCTTGGTGGTGTACAGGTTGACCACGGCCGGCGCCGCCACGGTCACCGCGTCGGCATAGGACACCGGGCCCTGCACGGTCTGCGTGGTCTGCGGCGCCTGCTGCAGGTTGACGTCCTGGCTGGGCAAACCCACCCACTGGGGAAAGCGCTGGATCACCAGCAGGGCGATGAGCACGCCGGTCAGCAAGGGCCAGGCAACGTAACGCATGGACTTGAACATCGATCACATCCTGGAAAGGGCAGGGTGGGTGATGGCACACCCGGGAACGCGCGCGATCATACACATCCCGTGTCGCGAGGACGATGCCGACGTGCGATTGCCGCCGTCAGGCGACAGGTTTGCCCGTGCCATGGCCGTCCTTCGTATAATGGACGCCTTTTCGGGCGCAGGTCCGACCATTCGCTGCATGGAGGAGACACCCAATGGCCGTTGCCCTGAGTACCTTGGTCGAGGAAGCCGAACGCTACCTGGCCAGCGCGAAGATCCAGGATTACTGCCCCAATGGCCTTCAGGTCCAGGGCCGGCCCCAGGTCCGCCGTATCGTCAGCGGCGTGACCGCCAGCCAGGCCCTGCTCGACGCGGCGGTGGCGGCCGATGCCGACCTGGTGCTGGTGCACCACGGCTATTTCTGGAAGGGCGAGAATCCCTGCATCACCGGCATGAAGCAGCGACGGCTCGCTACCCTGCTGCGCAACGACCTCAGCCTGCTGGCGTTCCACCTGCCCCTGGACGTGCACGCCGAGGTCGGCAACAACGTCCAGCTCGCGCGGCAACTGGACATCACGGTCGAAGGGCCGCTCGACTCCGGCAACCCGAAGGTCATCGGCCTGATCGGCTCGCTGGCCGAACCGACCTCGGCGCGTGACTTCGCCCGCCGCGTCCACGAGGCGCTCGGCCGCGAACCCCTGCTGATCGACAGCGAGCGCCTGGTCAGCCGCGTGGGCTGGTGCACCGGAGGCGGGCAGGGGTACATCGACGATGCCATCGCCGCGGGTGTGGACCTGTTCCTCAGTGGCGAGGCGTCCGAGCAGACCGTCCACAGCGCGCGCGAGAACGGCATCGGCTTCATCGCCGCCGGTCACCACGCCACCGAGCGTTACGGTGTCCAGGCCCTGGGCGACTACCTGGCCCGCCGCTTCGCCGTCGAGCACCTGTTCATCGACTGCCCCAACCCGGTCTGAAGGCCGGGGCAAGCTACAAGCGACCTGTGGGAGCTGGCTTGCCAGCGATAGCGATGGTGCCGGCACCGCTGTCATCGCTGGCGACCAGCTCCCACAGGTTCGACTTCATTGTCTGCAGCGTGCAGCCCAAAACCCTCAAACCTCACGGCATATCGTTAGACTGTTTCGGTCTATCCCCCCTCCTAAATAGAACAGTGTCGCTGTGATAGAGTGCCCGGCTCGAACACGGCCCGACGGCCGTCCATAAGATCGTTTTTCGTGAGTAGCCATGGTCGACAAACTGACGCACTTGAAACAGCTGGAGGCGGAGAGCATCCACATCATCCGCGAGGTGGCCGCCGAGTTCGATAACCCGGTGATGCTCTACTCGATCGGCAAGGACTCTGCCGTGATGCTGCACCTGGCGCGCAAGGCTTTCTTCCCAGGCAAGCTGCCGTTCCCGGTGATGCACGTCGACACCCAGTGGAAATTCCAGGAGATGTACCGTTTCCGTGACCGCATGGTCGAGGAAATGGGGCTGGAACTGATCACCCACGTGAACCCGGAAGGCGTGGCGCAGGGTATCAACCCGTTCACCCACGGCAGTGCCAAGCACACCGACATCATGAAGACCCAGGGCCTGAAGCAGGCGCTGGACAAGCATGGCTTCGATGCCGCCTTCGGTGGCGCGCGTCGCGACGAAGAGAAGTCCCGTGCCAAGGAGCGCGTCTATTCGTTCCGCGACAGCAAGCACCGCTGGGACCCGAAGAATCAGCGTCCCGAGCTGTGGAACGTCTACAACGGCAAGGTCAACAAGGGCGAGTCGATCCGCGTCTTCCCGCTGTCGAACTGGACCGAGCTGGACATCTGGCAGTACATCTACCTCGAAGGTATCCCGATCGTGCCGCTGTACTTCGCCGCCGAGCGCGAGGTCATCGAGAAGAACGGCACCCTGATCATGATCGACGACGATCGCATCCTGGAACACCTCTCCGATGAGGAGAAGGCCCGCATCGTCAAGAAGAAGGTGCGTTTCCGCACACTCGGCTGCTACCCGTTGACGGGCGCCGTCGAATCGGAGGCCGAAAGCCTGACCGACATCATCCAGGAAATGCTGCTGACGCGAACGTCCGAACGCCAGGGCCGGGTCATCGACCATGACGGCGCCGGCTCCATGGAAGACAAGAAACGTCAGGGCTACTTCTAAGCTTTGAGTTACAAGCGGCAAGCTGCAAGTCAATAGCAAAGCGGTTAGCGTGCAAGACTTGTAGATTGTCGCCTGCTTGGCAGGCGCAAGGAGCGCCCGCGTGGATTTTGAACGGTTGCTGGTTTGGCAGAGGAGCAAGAGACTGGCTGTGGCGCTTTACCGAGCGTTGGAGGCATGTCGCGATTACGGCTTCAAAGCGCAAATCACCAAGGCAGCGGTCTCTGTCCCTTCCAATATTGCCGAAGGCATGGAGCGACGTGGGATGCGTGAGAAGGTCTGGTTTCTCAGCGTGGCAAAGGCCTCATGCGCTGAGCTTCGAACGCAATTGATGATTGCGGCCGAAATCGACTATCTGCCTGCTCAGCTGGCGGCCGACTGGATTAGTGAAACTCGCGAGATTTCCAAAATGCTTGCGGGCTTGATCAACAAAATTTCTGACTAGCTGTACGCTGACAAGCTTGCTGCTTGAAGCTTACAACTTGGAGCTTGAACGCATGAGTCATCAATCTGATTTGATCAGCGAAGATATTCTCGCCTACCTGGCTCAGCACGAGCGCAAAGAACTGCTGCGTTTCCTCACCTGCGGCAACGTGGATGACGGCAAGAGCACCCTGATCGGGCGCCTGCTGCACGACTCCAAGATGATCTACGAGGACCACCTCGAGGCCATCACCCGGGACTCGAAGAAGTCCGGCACCACCGGCGAGGACGTCGACCTGGCACTGCTGGTCGATGGCCTGCAGGCCGAGCGCGAGCAGGGCATCACCATCGATGTCGCCTACCGCTACTTCTCCACCGCCAAGCGCAAGTTCATCATCGCCGACACGCCGGGCCACGAGCAGTACACGCGCAACATGGCCACCGGCGCCTCGACCTGCGACCTGGCGATCATCCTGGTGGACGCACGCTACGGCGTGCAGACCCAGACCCGTCGCCACAGTTACATCGCCTCCTTGCTGGGCATCAAGCACATCGTGGTCGCCGTCAACAAGATGGACCTGAAGGGCTTCGATGAAGGCGTCTTCGAGTCGATCAAGGCCGACTACCTGAAGTTCGCCGACGCGATCGACCTGCAGCCCAGCAGCCTGCATTTCGTGCCGATGTCCGCGCTCAAGGGCGACAACGTGGTCAACCGCAGCGAGCGCTCGCCGTGGTACACCGGTCCGGCGCTGATGGAAATCCTGGAAACGGTGGAGGTCGCGGCCGACCGCAACTTCACCGACTTGCGCTTCCCGGTGCAGTACGTCAACCGTCCCAACCTGAACTTCCGCGGCTTCGCCGGTACCCTGGCCAGCGGCATCGTGCACAAGGGCGACGACGTCGTGGTCCTGCCGTCGGGCAAGAGCAGCCGGGTCAAGTCGATCGTCACCTACGAAGGTGAACTGGAGCACGCCGGCCCCGGCCAGGCCGTGACCCTGACCATGGAAGACGAGATCGACATCTCCCGTGGCGACCTGCTGGTGCATGCCGACAACGTGCCGCCGGTCACCGACCAGTTCGACGCCATGCTGGTGTGGATGGCCGAAGAGCCGATGCTGCCGGGCAAGAAGTACGACATCAAGCGTGCCACCAGCTACGTGCCGGGCTCGATCGCCAGCATCGCCCACAAGGTCGATGTGAACACCCTGGAGCGCGATGCCGCCAGTGCCTTGCAGCTCAACGAGATCGGCAAGGTCAAGGTCAGCCTCGATTGGTCGATTGCGCTGGACGGGTATGAAAGCAACCGCACCACGGGTGCCTTCATCGTCATCGACCGCCTGACCAATGGCACCGTCGGTGCCGGCATGATCATCGCTCCGCCGGTGCTGCCACACGGGGGCACGGGTCAGCACGGTACCTCGTCGCACGTGAGCACCGAAGAGCGTGCGCTGCGCTTCGGCCAGCAGCCTGCCACGGTGCTGTTCAGCGGCCTGTCCGGCGCCGGCAAGAGCACCCTGGCCTACGCCGTGGAGCGCAAGCTGTTCGACATGGGCCGTGCGGTCTATGTCCTCGACGGCCAGAACCTGCGTCACGACCTGAACAAGGGCTTGCCGCAGGACCGCGCCGGCCGCACCGAGAACTGGCGCCGGGCCGCGCATGTGGCGCGTCAGTTCAACGAAGCCGGCCTGCTGACGCTGGCCGCCTTCGTCGCGCCGGATGCCGAGGGCCGTGAGCAGGCCAAGGCCTTGATCGGCAGCGAACGTCTGGTCACCGTCTACGTGCAGGCCTCACCGCAAGTGTGCCGCGAGCGCGATCCGCAGGGCCTGTATGCCGCCGGTGGCGACAACATTCCGGGCGAGGGCTTCCCGTACGACGTGCCGCTGGAGGCCGATCTGGTGATCGACACGCAGAGCACGAGCGTGGAGGAAGGCGTCAAGCAGGTGCTGGACGTGCTGCGTGCACGGGGCGCGATCTGACCCAGGGCGCTCGAATGAACAACCCGCCATGACGATGCGTCTGGCGGGTTTTTTTATGCGCGATGATTGGCAAGGCCGCGTCGGAAAAATCCATCGCCGATCTAGGCATTTTCTTTCCAAATCTGCGTCAACGCCGATAGTCCGTGAAAACGCCGAATTTAAAATTGTGCGGTACCTGTTTGTACGCCACAAGAACAAGGAGCAAGGCAATGACATTTGGCATGGGCAAGACCCTGATCGCGGCAACCCTGGCTGTTGCAGCGATTCCGGCCCTTGCGGACGCAGGCTCGCAATGCTGTCCCTTCAGCGACATGAGCTTGAAAGACGCGGTCAAGCCGCTGGGCCACTCGACCCAACGACTGACGCAGCTCGAGGGCGTTCAGTTCACCTGGAAAGACTCTGGTCGGGAAGACATCGGCCTGATCGCCCAGGACGTCCAGAAGGTCTACCCGCAGGTGGTCCATGAGAAAGAGGGACTGCTGACGGTGGACTACCAGAAACTGGTCGCGCCGCTGATCGAGTCGGTGCGTGAGCTGAACGCCCGGATCGAGGTGCTGGAAAAAGCGCAGGCCCAGTAGCCTTGGCAGCAGGTCCTGTCGGCAGGGGCACGTGTTATCGCTCGCGGCGACAGGACCGTCCGTAGCCCCTTCAGTCATGTCCGAACGCACGAATCGCGTCAGTGGCATAAGCTTATGCCAAACCACTGGAGGCATGAGGTCATGGGCAATGCTGACGACCGCTACGGCTTTTCCACACGGGCCATCCACCATGGCTACGATCCCCAGGCCCATCAAGGCGCCCTGATTCCCCCGGTCTACCAGACCTCGACCTACGCTTTCCCGACCGTCGAGCACGGCGCGGCCTGCTTCGCGGGCGAGGCCGACGGGCACTTCTATAGCCGCATTTCCAACCCGACCCTGGCCGTGCTGGAACAGCGCATGGCGTCCCTGGAAGGAGGGGAGGCGGCCCTCGCGCTGGCCTCGGGGATGGGCGCCATCACCTCGACCCTGTGGACCCTGTTGCGACCAGGCGACGAGCTGATCGTCGGCCTGACCGTCTATGGCTGCACGTTCGCGTTCGTGCACCATGGCATCGGCCAGTTCGGCGTCAAGGTCCTGCATGTCGACCTTGACGATCCTGCGGCGTTGGAGGCCGCCATCACACCTCGTACGCGAATGATCTTCTTCGAGACGCCGGCCAACCCGACCATGCGCCTGGTGGACATCGCCCGCGTGGTCGAGGTGGCGCGTCGTCATGACGTGCTGGTGGTGGTGGACAACACCTACTGCACGCCTTACCTGCAACGCCCACTGGCGTTGGGGGCCGACCTGGTGGTGCACTCGGCGACCAAGTACCTGAGTGGCCATGGCGACATTACCGCTGGCCTGGTGATCGGCAGCGCGGCGCTGGTGAGACGGATCCGTCTGGAGGGGCTCAAGGACATGACCGGTGCCGTGATGTCGCCACACGATGCCTCGCTGCTGATGCGCGGCATCAAGACCTTGGCACTGCGTATGGATCGTCACTGCAGCAATGCCCTGGCCGTGGCGCGACGGCTCGAACAGGCGCCGCAGGTCGAGCAGGTACGCTATCCCGGGCTGGACAGCTTCGCGCAGCATGCCCTGGCGCAACGGCAGATGCGTCTGCCGGGTGGCATGATCGCATTCGAACTCAAGGGTGGGGTAGAGGCTGGCCGGCGCTTCATGAACCGCCTGGAATTGTTCAGCCGCGCCGTTAGCCTGGGGGATGCAGAATCCCTGGCGCAGCACCCGGCGAGCATGACGCATTGCGCGTATACACCGCAGGAGCGGTTGCAGCATGGCATTTCTGAAGGGTTGGTGCGGCTGTCGGTGGGGTTGGAGGATGTGGAGGACTTGCTGGCGGATGTGGCGCAGGCGTTGGAGGCGTGTCGGTAGGGGCTGGCCTGATGGCATCGAATGCAACGATGATATGGCGATCGATGAGCAGAGCTTGAGCTGCTCAAAGGCCCACGCTTGACGCCTGCTGTCTAGGAAGCGTCAAGCTGATGGCGGGACTGAAAATCAATGCGATTTAAAGAGTGGCTTGTTGTTAGCTAAGCGCCACTCTTTGATAATACGAATGATCTCGTCGGGTTCATCCAGGCCTTTAGCTTCGGGCCAGTAAATAAGGTCTGTGCCGGCAGGGTGTTCGATGATTTTCTCGAAGTGCTCTAATAGTGGGAATAGTACATCGTCGCCTTCGTTGCAATTTGTTTCAAATATAAACTCTATAAACGCCTTGAATTCGGTTTCCGTGTAGTCGGAGAGTGTTTTTTTATTATTCATGGCTTCGCTCTATAGTGAATGGCTTGATGGGCTGCTGGTGTGACTATTCTGATATTGTCTAGGTCGTAAATTGCTCCGCCTTCCGAAATTGGAACGTGGTGATGTAGGACAAATGTAATGTGTTTCTTATGTCTGTCGATTTTGCGTACTCCTGGTGCCAGGCCTATTTTCATTCGGCCTATGTTCTGAGTGGAGAATTGCTCGGCAAGTGAACTGTTTGCTACAGTTTTCCAGAATAGTTCTCTAAATTCTTTCATGTTCTTTACAGGCTTGCCAATTAGCTGTGAAGCAATCTCATCCGGAATGAGCGCGCCGGCTTGTCTGGACTGTTCCCCCAACCATCGCCCACTTTGTGGAGACCCTGCCCCGGAGACCACGCCTGGATCCATTCTAGGATCTCTGAATACGACCAGTAAAGGCGGTAGGCCAGAATCCGAAGGAAATGTAACAATTATTCGCTCTTGGTCGAGCAGGTCCAAGGGTGGACGAATCGCTGAGCCATTTGTGATGGGGTCAACACTACTACCGCTGTAGACTAATATGCCTTCATCTATCGCGGGTAAACTGGTAGCGTTCTTTGGTTCGTGCCCAGGGGGTTGAGCAGGTGTCCATGTCAAAATCCGTGCGGACGAGTCAAGAACTACGCGGTATACATTTCGCTTTGTATCGAACAGAGCCGTGTGAACTGCTATTGGTTTGCCATCAGGTATGATGTACACATCAAGATTATCCTGGTTTTCACTACCCGCGAGCAGATGAGGCACATCGAGGCTCGACGCTGAAAGCGCAAGCCTGTTGAGGTCTGGGCCGTCCACTGGCGACAGATCTGTCAATGGGATACTCACTATATAGTGGCGATCACTGTTGCCAAGGCGTGAAGGCCATGTCATCGCTAAGGTCGCGACTAAGGCATGAGCGCCGCTGGCAACCGCCGTACGGATAGCATGTTTGAGAATTGGGTAAATTCGCGATGAGGTTTCGAAATTGGAAACGTAGGTGATTGCGAGTGATGGAAGTGATGTAGCGCTAATGTTTATAGTGGCATAGGTTGAGCGTACGCGCTCTTTTTCTTTTTGCATCCGGCTTTCCGCAGCCTTCTGCGTTAGTTCTTTGTGTTTGCGCTCTCTTTCAGCAAGGCGTGCCAATTGTTTAGCCGCTTTTTCTTCTTTTTCACGTTCAGCAGCTTCTCGCGCCTTCCTTTGAGCGTCAGCCTTCTGTGCTGCTCTCAACGCCTGGGCGTCGGCTTTGGCTTTTTGAGCAGCCTTGAGGGCTGCTCGGCGCGCCTCTGCTTTTTCAAAGGCCTCTCTTTCCCGGCGTTCAGCCGCGGCCTGCTTTGCGGCTTTCTTGGCTTTGCGTATGTGGATAGGCTGTTCTGCAGCCTGTTTTCTTCTAGGTTTCTCGGGTAATCGCTTGGCGGCCTGCTGAGTTATTCTCTCGGCTTCGGCTTGGTGCGCAGCCTCCCGTGTGATGCGCTCAGCTTCGGCGTTTTGCGCGGCCAGTCTGGCTTCATTGTCGAGTTTGGCCTTTTGCAATCTGTTTTCTTCTGCTCGCTGCGCTTCCAATACTTTCAGTGCTTCTTCTGCGCGTTGTCGACGACTTGACTCCTCTATGCTCACAGCTGATAGGACATTTTTAATGTGCTCGGCCTGGCGTAGCAGCGCACCAAGAGCACGCTGTGTGTCAGTCAGTACCCTAACGGACTCGCTATGCAAGATTGAATGATGGTAATCGAGCCAGCGAGGGCCGATTCGCTTCTGCTCTTGATCCAAGATGAGGCTGTTCAAAGCTTCAATTTCTGAGCGTGTCAACGGTGGGGCAATGTTGGGGTTCGCTACTGAATAGGGTGCTACTAGCTGCGCCCTAGACTGGATCTGACTGCTAATTACGTTGAGCTGCGTATGGAGGGTGGCAATTAGGTCATCATGGTGTGCCGTGTTGAAGAATGATGGGATTTCGCCTCGTAGAAAGTCGGGCAGCAACTGGAGGTGGGTGGCCCGCCGCAGGGCAAGCATGCCAGTGTCAGCCGTGAGTAATGATATTTTTTGTTCGTAAGTCAGGGGGCTAAGTTCATCATGGCTATGGATCGAAGACGGCAGTGCGTCGAGGATTTCTTGAATTTTCCTTAACGAAAGATCAGTGATTTTACAAATGTGTGATGCTTGATAAGCACTCTCATATGTACTAAAAGCTTTTGCGAGTTCTGTGCGTGGATCCTGTGATCTGAGTGCGCGCACGGCAACGCTATGAAAGTACAGGGGTGGCTTGTAAAATAGTGGCGAGCCCCATAGGGATAGTTCATGGTCGCGGTGTGTTGCATAGTGAGCCTGCTTGGCGTTGACCAAGTTCACTAAAGCGTGTTGCTCTGCACGCCTGCGCGCAGCGTCACTGTGTAGGGTGCTAGGTAGGGTTGCATAGAGGGATCGAATTTCTGATTCAGTATTTTTTTCGACATCGTTATAGAGTGGTGCGAGCTCCCGATCCACACCCCTGCGAATTGAATTGTATTCCTCTTGAATGATCTGGCCAAAGGAGGGTTCTCTACTGAGCTCGCCTGAATGCGAAGAGTTTGTTCTAGGACCATTAGTTAGACCCCAACCGCCCGAGCCAGGGCCGCCGCCGCCGTTACCTAGACGGAAATCTGGCGGGGCAGGTGCTGTAATGTAAAGACCTTCATCCAGCCAAAGAGTACCGTTGTTGGTTTTGTTTTCCATCGCGTCGTCTCCGCTAAGGTGTAGCGGAAAGCTTGAGATTTCGACGCTGGAATTATCTACGGATCAAAGACTTTCGTGGTGTAAGATTTTTCAGTAACGTTGCTAGGGGGAGTTGGTCTTGTAGGAGTGATGTGTTCTTAGGGTATTACATAGTTATACGTATTTCTTTGTGGCAAGGTGGTCGTTGGGCCGCGAAGAGCTATACAAAGATTTTCGATTGCACCAAAAGATAAGGCCTCTCACGAGGCCTCAATCTTAAAAACGTAAAGACCCCTTTCTAGCGCTTCAACCCATAACTCTCATCGAGCATCCCCGGCGCATCCGGCGCCTTGGGCGCGTAGTCGCGAGGCGCCTCGGTGTCCTTCGGCGGGGTGAGACGATCGCGGTGCGGTTGCGCCGCCTCCGAGTGCAGCGAGGCGAGCAGGCGCTGACGGGTCAGCTCGTCCAGGGCCAGGCGGTTGGCGCCATCGGCCAGGTGATCCTGGACGTCCTGGTAGCTCTGGGTCAGGCGCGACACCAGGGTGGCGGTGCTGTTGAAGTGGGTGACCACCTCGTTCTGGTACGTGTCGAAGCGCTGCTGGATGTCGTCCAGCTGACGCTGGGTGCTGCTCGGCACCGCTTTGGGCAGCAGGCGGGCGAGGGCGAAACCGACCACGACGCCGACCACGAGGGCCAGGGTGGGCAGCAACCAAACTAGAAGCGAGTGTTCCACGAGTCCTTCCTCTCTAAACGGCTTTGCTTTACGTTACCGGCTCAGACCTGCGCTGTATACCGCGAGCGATCGCCAATATGCCAGAACAGAATTCCCAAGCTAGACGAGTCGACCTTTCCTGAGGTCACGGAGTAGTGCCTTGCTCATCCGCGAAACCCCGCTGTTCATCGACGGCCCCTGCGGCCCGCTGGAAGCGCTGCACCTGGACGTCGCCGACGCACGTGGCGTCGCACTGATCTGCCACCCCAACCCGGTCCAGGGCGGCACCATGCTCAACAAGGTGGTCTCGACCTTGCAGCGCACCGCGCGCGACGCCGGCTACGCGACGCTGCGCTTCAACTACCGCGGCGTCGGCCAGAGCGCCGGCAGCCACGACATGGGCGCTGGTGAGGTGGCCGATGCCGAGGCGGTCGCCGCCTGGATCGGCGAACGCCACCCCGGTCTGCCACTGGTGGTGCTGGGCTTTTCATTCGGCGGCTTCGTCGCGGCCAGCCTGGTCGGCCGACTCGAGTCGCGCCAAACCCCGGTGCAGCACCTGTTCATGATCGCGCCCGCGGTGATGCGACTCGGCCCGGATTTTCCGCTGCCAGAGCGCGGCGCGCTGACCGTGGTGCAACCGGATGCCGACGAAGTGGTCGCGCCAACGCTGGTGTACGAATGGTCCGACGCACTGGCGCGCCCCCACGAACTGCTGAAAGTGGCAGAATGCGGACACTTCTTTCATGGCAAGCTGACCGATCTGAAGGATCTGCTGCTGCCGCGTCTTTCGAACTGAGCCAAGCCTGATCAAGCGATAACCCATGACGACACGGATTCTCACCGGTATCACCACCACTGGCACGCCGCACCTGGGCAACTATGCCGGCGCCATTCGCCCGGCGATCCTCGCCAGCCAGCAGCCTGGCGCCGACTCGTTCTACTTCCTCGCCGACTACCACGCACTGATCAAGTGCGACGACCCCCTGCGCATCCAACGGTCGCGCCTGGAAATCGCCGCGACCTGGCTGGCCGGTGGCCTGGACCCGGACAAGGTGACCTTCTACCGGCAGTCCGACATCCCGGAGATCCCCGAGCTGACCTGGCTGCTGACCTGCGTCAGCGCCAAGGGCCTGCTCAACCGCGCCCATGCCTACAAGGCCTCGGTGGACAAGAACCTGGAAAACGGCGAAGACCCGGATGCCGGCGTGAGCATGGGGCTGTACAGCTACCCGGTACTGATGGCCGCCGACATCCTGATGTTCAAAGCGCACAAGGTGCCGGTCGGGCGTGACCAGATCCAGCATGTGGAAATGGCCCGCGACATCGGTCAGCGCTTCAACCACCTGTTCGGCCAGGGCAAGGAATTCTTCGTCATGCCCGAGGCCCTGATCGAGGAAAGCGTGGCCACGCTGCCGGGGCTCGACGGACGCAAGATGTCCAAGAGCTACGACAACACCATTCCGTTGTTCAGCAGCGCCAAGGACATGAAGGACGCCATCTCGCGCATCGTCACCGACTCGCGCGTGCCAGGCGAGCCGAAGGATCCCGATCAGTCGCACCTGTTCACCCTGTACCAGGCGTTCGCCACCCCTGCCCAGGCGGGCGAATTCCGTCAGGCGCTCCTGGAAGGGCTGGGCTGGGGCGAAGCCAAGCAGCGCCTGTTCCAGCTGCTCGACGGCCAACTGGGCGAGGCCCGCGAGCGCTATCACCAGTTGATCGAGCGCCCGACAGACCTGGAAGACATCCTCCTGGCCGGCGCACAGAAGGCCCGCCGTACCGCGTCGCCGTTCCTCGAGCAGCTGCGCGAAGCCGTCGGCCTGCGCTCGTTCCGTGCCAATGCCCACGTGGCCAGCGGGACCAAGAAGAAGGCCATCAAGGCCGCGCGCTTCGTCAGCTTCCGTGACGAGGACGGCAGCTTCCGCTTCCGCCTGCTGGCCGCCGATGGCGAGCAGTTGCTGTTGTCGCGTCCCTTCGCCGACGGCAAGGCCGCTGGCACCGTGAGCAAGCGCCTGCAACAGGGCGACGCGCTCGACCTGCGCACCGAGGCGACGGGCTTCAGCGTCTGGCTCGACGACGCACCGGTCGCCGACAGCCCGGCGTTCGCCGACGCCGACGCGCGCGACCGTGCCGTGGACGGCCTGCGTGCCGCGCTGCAGCCCGCTCAAGACTGAGACAATCTGACGCAAGTCCGATTGCCATTACCCAGGGCCGTCGCTACAGTGACGGCCCGCTTTTGTTGCCTTGCTGACCACTTATGACGCCTCTAGAACGCTATCAAGCCGATCTGAAACGCCCTGACTTCTTCCACGACGCGGCGCAGGAAACAGCAGTGCGCCACCTGCAGCGGCTATACGACGATCTGCTGGCCGCCGAGCATGACAAACCCGGCCTGTTCGGCAAGCTGTTCGGCCGCAAGGAACAGGCGCCCGTCAAAGGCCTGTACTTCTGGGGTGGCGTGGGACGTGGCAAGACCTACCTGGTCGACACCTTTTTCGAGGCGCTGCCGTTCAAGCAGAAGATGCGCACGCACTTTCACCGTTTCATGAAGCGCGTCCATGAAGAGATGAAAACGCTCAAGGGCGAGAAGAACCCGCTGACGATCATTGCCAAGCGCTTCTCACAAGAGGCGCGCGTCATCTGCTTCGACGAGTTCTTCGTCTCCGACATCACCGACGCCATGATCCTCGGCACGCTGATGGAGGAGCTGTTCAAGAACGGCGTGACCCTGGTGGCGACGTCCAACATCGTGCCCGACGGCCTGTACAAGGATGGCCTGCAGCGCGCGCGCTTCCTGCCGGCGATCGCGATGATCAAGCAGAACACCGAGGTGGTGAACGTCGACAGCGGTGTGGACTACCGACTGCGGCACCTGGAACAGGCCGAGCTGTTCCATTACCCGCTCAACGAGGCGGCCCACGAAAGCCTGCGCCAGAGCTTCAAGGCGCTGACGCCCGAGTGCACCGAAGCGGTCGAGAACGACGTGCTGGTGATCGAGAACCGCGAGATCCATGCCCTGCGCACCTGCGACGACGTGGCCTGGTTCGACTTCCGCGCCTTGTGCGACGGCCCGCGCAGCCAGAACGACTACATCGAGCTGGGCAAGATCTTTCATGCCGTACTGCTCAGCAACGTGGAGCAGATGGGCGTCACCACCGACGACATCGCGCGCCGCTTCATCAACATGGTCGACGAATTCTACGACCGTAACGTCAAGCTGATCATCTCGGCGGAAGTGGAGCTCAAGGACCTGTACACCGGCGGGCGCCTGAGCTTCGAGTTCCAGCGCACCTTGAGCCGGTTGCTGGAAATGCAGTCCCACGAGTTCCTGTCGCGGGCGCACAAGCCTTGAGGACAGGAAGGTAGGCGACGAGTTACAAGCTAGGAGCTACAAGCTACAAGCGGACGGTAGTGCGGTGTGTCAGGTATTGACAGGCTGTCCAGGCGGCGCTGACGCTCTCGCTTGCCGCTTGCCGCTTGCCGCTTGCCGCTTGCCGCTTGCCGCTTGCCGCTTGCCGCTTGCCGCTACTCCACCTCCACCTCCACCGCCGCCTGCGGCCTGCTGCTTTCCGTGCCCGACGCCCGCAACTGACGATACTGGTTGGGCGACAGCTGGGTGTGCTGGCGGAACAGGCGGGCGAAGAAGCTCGCATCGTCGTACCCCACCTCGTAGCTGATGGTCTTGATGCTCTTGCGTGTGCTCGACAGCAGCCCCTTGGCCGTCTCGATGCGCAGCCGCTGAAGGTAGTGCAGGGGCTTGTCGCCCGTCGCGCTCTGGAAGCGGCGCATGAAGTTGCGGATGCTCATGCCGTGGTTGCGGGCCACGTCCTCGAAGCGGAACTTGTCGGCGAAGTGCTCCTCCAGCCAATGCTGGATCTGCAGGATCAGCAGGTCCTGGTGCAGCTTCTGACCGCCGAAGCCGATACGCCCCGGGGTGTAGCTGCGCTGTACCTCGTAGAGAATGTCGCGGGCCACGGTCCGGGCCACGGCTGCCCCGCAGAAGCGCTCGATCAGGTAGATGTACAGGTCGCATGCCGAGGTGGTGCCGCCCGCGCAGTACAGGTTGTCGGCATCGGTCAGGTGCTTGTCGCGGTTGAGGTGCACCTTCGGGAAGCGCGCGGCGAAGCTGTCGAAGAAGCGCCAGTAGGTGGTGGCCTCCTTGTGGTCGAGCAGGCCGGCTTCGGCCAGCCAGAAGACCCCGCTGGACTCACCGCACAGTACCGCACCACGCGCATGCTGTTCGCGCAGCCAGGCAGGCACCTGGGGGTAGCGCACGGACAGCGTCTCGAAGTGTTCCGCAAAGGGCGGCAGCAGGATGAGGTCGGCGTCGCCCAGTCCGCCGTCCACCGGAATCTGCACGGCGCTGAAGCTGTCCACGGGGCGGCCGTCCGGGCTCACCAGGTGGATGTCGAACATCGGCTGTGGGCCGACGCCCATTTGCCGACCGAAGCGCAGGCAGGCGAGGTGAAAGAAGTCCTTGGCCTGCATGAGGGCCGAAGCGAAGGCCGTGTCGATGGCCAGAATGCTGACGCGCCGCAACGACGCCGAAGGTGGGTCGAACATCATGGTGATTATTCTTATAGAGACAAGAGGACTTTCGTTGGCTGGATCGTCTTACCTTTCGGCACCCCTGTCCAGTACCCCTGCCGGCGACAAGGTCATGTCTGCTAGCGGCGTCACGAAATGGGCAATTGCTCGATAAATCAGGTTGAAAAATCCGCTGCAATCTGGATAATCCTCACCCTCTCCGTGCGGTGGGAGTGATGCACCACCCACGAAAGAACCCTGCCGAATATTGGACGCGCTGACCCGAGCCCCCGATAGCGTCCCTATGCGGCTGCGCGCTTGCCTTGTCAAGCGAAGCACTATCCAGTAAGATCCGCCGTCTTATTTTCGCTGGGCGGCCCTTGAGGCTATAAAGAATGAAAACTTTTACTGCTAAACCAGAAACAGTAAAGCGCGACTGGTTCGTGGTCGACGCCGCTGGTCAGACCCTGGGTCGTCTGGCTACCGAAATCGCACTGCGCCTGCGCGGCAAGCACAAGGCAGAGTACACCCCTCACGTTGACACCGGCGACTACATCGTCGTCATCAACGCCGAGCAGGTACGTGTCACTGGTGCCAAGTCTTCGGACAAGATGTACTACTCCCACTCCGGTTTCCCGGGCGGCATCAAGGAAATCAGCTTCGAGAAGCTGATCGCCAAGGCCCCTGAGCGCGTGATCGAGACCGCGGTCAAAGGCATGCTGCCTAAGAACCCGCTGGGTCGCGACATGTACCGTAAGCTGAAGGTCTATGCGGGCGCTAACCACCCTCATACTGCTCAGCAGCCCCAAGAACTGAAGATTTAACGGAATAGTTCATTATGTCGGCGACTCAAAATTACGGCACTGGCCGTCGCAAGACCGCAACCGCTCGCGTTTTCCTGCGTCCGGGTACCGGTAACATCTCCATCAACAACCGTCCTCTGGACACCTTCTTCGGCCGCGAAACCGCTCGCATGGTTGTTCGCCAGCCGCTGGAGCTGACCGAGACCGTCGAGAAGTTCGACATCTACGTCACCGTCATCGGTGGTGGTGTCAGCGGTCAGGCCGGTGCAATCCGCCACGGTATCACCCGTGCGCTGATGGACTACGACGAATCCCTGCGTGGCGCTCTGCGTCGTGCTGGCTTCGTGACCCGCGACGCCCGTGAAGTCGAGCGTAAGAAAGTGGGCCTGCGTAAAGCACGTAAGCGTCCTCAGTACTCCAAGCGTTAATCGCGCTTCGGCAGTCCAAGAAACCCGACTCCAGTGGAGTCGGGTTTTTTGTTTCCGGCCTGCGCAAACGGCCGCGTCGTACCGTTCGCTGTGGCCATCGGCGCTATTTACCTTGTCTTCTCCGGCCTGGGTTCTTACCATTCGGCCAGTTTTTGTCTGCCGTCCCGTTCAGTGGCGAACGGCGATTCATGGCGGTGGAGGGGTGAGATGAGCAACGAGGGCGTCAATGCAGGCCGGCGCCGCTTCCTGGTGACGGCCACGTCCGTGGTCGGCACGGCGGGGGCGGTCGGTGCCGCGGTGCCTTTGGTGAAGGCCTGGTTCCCGAGCGCCAAGGCCAAGGCCGCCGGGGCGCCGGTCAGGATCAACGTCGCGAAGATCGAGCCGGGCCAGCAGATGGTGGTCGAGTGGCGCGGGCAGCCGGTGTTCGTCTTGCGCCGTGGCAAACCGATGCTGGCGGCCCTCGACACGCTCGTGCCCGAACTGGCCGACCCGCGCTCGCTCGCCTCGAGTCAGCCTGCCTACGTGGATGCCCGCACGCGTGCGATCCGGCCGGACATCTTCGTGGTCATCGGGTTGTGCACGCACCTGGGGTGTTCGCCGTCCTTCCGCCCTGAAGTGGCGCCCGACGACCTGGGGCCTGATTGGGTGGGCGGGTATTTCTGCCCGTGCCACGGGTCGCGCTACGACCTGGCCGGTCGTGTCTACAAGGCGCAACCGGCGCCACTCAATCTGCCTATACCACCCCATGCTTACGAATCCGAGAACGTGATCGTGGTCGGTGTCGATCAGGAGGGCGCATGATGAACAGGCTCGTACAGTGGATCGATGCACGCTTCCCGCTGACCCGCTTGTGGCGGGGACATCTGAGTCGTTACTACGTGCCCAAGAACCTCAACGTGTTCTACCTGTTCGGTTCGCTGGCGCTGGTGGTGCTGGTCAACCAGGTGGTCACCGGGCTCTGGCTGACGATGAGCTACACGCCGACCGCCGACGGCGCGTTCGCCTCGATCGAGTCGATCATGCGCGATGTGGAGTACGGCGCCTTGCTGCGCTACCTGCACTCGACGGGCGCCTCGGCGTTTTTCATCGTCATCTACCTGCACATGTTCCGCGGCCTGCTCTATGGCTCCTACCAGAAGCCCCGGGAGCTGGTGTGGGTATTCGGCATGCTGCTCTACCTGGTGCTGATGGCCGAGGCGTTCATGGGCTATCTGCTGCCCTGGGGGCAGATGTCCTACTGGGGCGCACAGGTGATCATCTCGCTGTTCGGCGCCATTCCAGTGATCGGCGAAGACCTGGCGCAATGGGTGCGGGGTGACTACCTGATTTCCGGCATCACGTTGAACCGTTTCTTCGCCTTGCACGTGATCGCGTTGCCCCTCGTTCTGCTCGGGCTGGTGGTGCTGCACATCATGGCGCTGCACGAGGTGGGCTCGAACAATCCGGACGGTATCGACATCAAGCAACACCTGGGGCCGAACGGCGTACCGCTCGATGGCGTGGCCTTTCACCCGTACTACACCGTCAAGGACCTGTTCGGCATCGGCGTCTTCCTGTTCGTCTTCTGTGCAGTGGTGTTCTTCTTTCCCGACATGAACGGGTACTTCCTGGAGCGCGCCAACTTCGAGCAGGCCAACACCCTGAAAACGCCCGAACACATCGCGCCGGTCTGGTACTTCACACCGTTCTACGCGATCCTGCGCGCGGTGCCGGACAAGCTGTTCGGCGTCCTGGCGATGGCGGGCGCGATCGCCTTGCTGTTCACGCTGCCGTGGCTCGACCGCAGCCCGGTGCGTTCGATGCGCTACAAGGGGTGGGTCAGTCGCGCGTTCCTGGCGCTGTTCTGCATGGCCTTCGTGACCTTGGGCGTATTGGGCCTGCAGGCGCCGACCCTGTGGGGAACCTGGCTGGCACGGGTCTGCGCCGTGGCCTACTTCGGCTACTTCCTGTTGATGCCGTTCTACACCCGTCGCGAACGTACCTGGCCCGTGCCGGCGCGAGTGACGCGCCGATGAAGGGCCTGCTGCTGGCATTGCTGCTGGTGTTCGGGCCGACCGGTGTCTGGGCGGCGACCATCGTGCTGGACGAGGCGCGCATCGACCTGAGCGACAAGGCCGCGCTGCAGGACGGCGCGCGGACGTTCGTCAATCACTGCATGGGCTGCCACGGCATGCAGTTCCAGCGCTACGAGCAGGTGGCCGACGACCTGGGCATTCCTCACGCCCTGATGCAGGAGAACCTGGTGTTCACCGGCGCCAAGCTCGGCGACCACATGATCAGCAGCCTGCGTCCCGAGGACGGCAAGGCCTGGTTCGGTGCGCCACCGCCGGACCTGACCCTGATCGCGCGCGTACGTGGCGACGATTGGCTCTACACCTTCCTGCGCAGCTTCTACGAGGATCCCTCGCGCCCCTTGGGGTCGAACAATCGTGTGGTGCCAGGTGTGGGCATGCCCAACGTATTGGCGGGGCTGCAGGGGCGACAAGTGCCGGGTTGCGCACCAAGCGAACCCTTGGCATCGTCCGGCAAGGCCTGCGACCAGCTGACCCTGGTGCCGAATTCGGGTACCCTGACGCCCCGTCAATTCGACGAGAAAATCAGGAACCTGGTGGGGTTCATGGCCTATTCGGCCGATCCCGCCCGGCTCGAGCACCGACGTCTCGGCGTCTATGTGCTGTTGTACCTCGCGGTGTTCATGGCGCTGGCCTACCTGCTCAAGCGAGAATACTGGAAGGACGTGCCCTGAGTGCGTCGATTCCCTGCACCGTAGACGCGCCTTCGAGCGCTTTCGTGCCGACACGAAAGTCCCTCGGGCGCGTTTGTCTTTGTCATCACATCCCTTTGTTTGCGAGGAGGAGCGCCATGGGTGCGCCCAACGGGTTGGCCTGTTATTCCGACCCCGCTGACCACTATTCCCACCGCGTGCGCCTGGTGCTCGCGGAAAAGGCCGTCACCGTCGAGATCGTGGAGGTCGAGGCGGGCCGTCTGCCGGTGCGCCTGATCGAGATCAACCCGTACGGCAGCGTGCCGATGCTGGTCGACCGTGACCTGGCGCTCTATGAATCCGGCGTGCTGATGGAGTACCTCGAGGAGCGGTATCCTCATCCCTTGCTGCTACCGGTCTATCCCCTGGCGCGCGGCAACACGCGGCTGCTGATGCACCGAGTGCAGCGCGACTGGTGCGCACAGGCCGACATCGTCCTCGACGAGCGCCTGCCCGACACCCGGCGCGCCCTGGCCCGCAAGACCCTTCGTGACAGTCTGATCGGCGTGGCGCCGGTGTTCGCCGAGTTCACCTGTTTCATGAGCGAGGAGCAAAGTCTGGCCGACTGCTGTCTACTGCCGATACTGTGGCGTCTGCCACTGATGAACATCGAATTGCCGCGGCAGGCCAAGCCGCTGGCCGATTACATGGAGCGACAGTTCGCTCGCGAGCCTTTCCAGGCGAGCCTGTCCGCTGCCGAACGCGCAATGCGCAATGCTTAAGGAGCCGTTGATGAACTCCAGTCGCCCCTACCTGGTGCGCTCGCTCTACGAGTGGATCGTCGACAACGATTGCACACCCCACATGCTGGTCAACGCCGACTACCCGGCCGTCCAGGTTCCTCCAGGTTTCGCCAGTGACGGCCAGATCGTCCTGAACATCTCGCCCAGTGCCGTGCGCAACCTGCACATGGACAACGAGGCCGTGAGCTTCGAGGGGCGTTTCAGTGGCGTCGCGCACACGCTGTACGTGCCGGTGGCCGCCATTCTGGGTATCTATGCCCGTGAGAATGGCCAGGGCATGGTCTTCGAGCTGGAGCCGGCGTTGATGGAAGACGATGAGGCCGAGGCAGGCTTCGACGAGCTGCCTGACGACGACTCGCCGGACGATGGTGGCCAGCCACCTCGCCCCAGCGGGCCGCCGAGCCTGAAGGTGGTCAAGTAGGCATGAAAAAGGCGACCCTCCAGGGGTCGCCTTTTTTCGACGCGGCGTGACGGATCAGCGCTTCATGTGCGCCGGCAGGTGCGGCTGGATCGCTGTCAGCACCGCCTTGAAGCACTTGACGTTGCCGGCGACGATATGACCCTTGTCGAGGAAGTCGTGACCGCCGTTGAAGTCGCTGACCAGGCCACCCGCTTCCTGGATCAGCAGCACGCCTGCGGCCATGTCCCACTCCGACAGGCCCGACTCCCAGAACGCATCGAAACGACCGGCCGCAACGTAGGCCAGGTCCAGGCTCGCGGCGCCTGCGCGGCGGATGCCAGCCGTCTGGCCGGTGAGGGCGCGGAACATGCCCAGGTAGTTGTCCAGGTCGCCGAGCTGGTCGTCACGGAAGGGGAAGCCGGTGCCGAGCACGGCGCCTTCGAGGCTGCTGCGCGAGCTGACGCGCAGACGGCGACCATTGAGCTGGGCACCACGGCCACGGCTGGCGGTGAATTCTTCCTGGCGAACCGGGTCGACGATCACGGCGTGCTCGAGGCGGCCGCGGTACTTGCAGGCGATGCTGACGGCGAAGTGCGGGATACCACGCAGGAAGTTGGTCGTGCCGTCCAGTGGGTCGATGATCCACAGGTAGTCCTTGCCTTCCTCGCCGGTGCCGGCATGCAGGCCTGTCTCCTCGCCCTGGATGGAGTGGTTCGGATACGCTTTGCGCAGGCTGTTGACGATGCTCTGCTCGGCGGCGCGATCGACTTCCGAGACGTAGTCCTTGGCGTTCTTCTCGTCGACCTTGATGGTATCCAGGCGTTCGATGGAGCGGAAGATCAGTTCACTGGCGCTGCGAGCGGCGCGCAGCGCGATATTCAGCATAGGCTGCATGGGTGGGTCACCTGGAGTGTTAAAGAAAGCCGCACATTCTAGCAGAAAAGTTCGCGCGCTGAAGCGTGACGTTCGCTTTCGTGGCGCTGGCGAGGTGCCTTCTGTAAGATTCCGCCTCCGCCCACTGCCTCCGCGAGCGCATTACCGTGCTGCAAAACATTCGTGTCGTCCTGGTCAATACCAGCCATCCCGGCAACATCGGCGGCGCTGCGCGTGCCATGAAGAACATGGGCCTGTCGCGCCTGGTGCTGGTACAGCCACAGCAATTTCCCTCGCCCGACGCCTCGGCCCGGGCGTCGGGTGCCGATGACGTGCTGACCGATGCGGTCGTGGTCGACAGCCTCGAACAGGCGCTGGTCGGCACGCGTCTGGTGCTGGGGACCAGTGCGCGCGACAGGCGCCTGCCCTGGCCATTGATCGATCCGCGCGAGTGCGGGCGCAAGGTGGTCGAGCATGCCGCCCTCGATGAAGAGATCGCCCTGGTGTTCGGGCGCGAGCATGCCGGGTTGACCAACGAGGAACTGCAGCGCTGTCATTTCCACGTGCACATCCCATCCAACCCCGACTTCAGCTCGCTGAACCTGGCAGCGTCGGTGCAGGTGCTGGCCTACGAGGTGCGCACCGCGTGGCTGGCCAGTGGCGGGCAGGGCGCTTCGTCGGCCAAGCCTGCAGCCGCGCCATCGGAACTGGCGACCATGGACGAAATGGAGCTGTTCTACCAGCACCTCGAGCAGGCGCTGGTGGACATCGGCTTTCTCGACCCGCAGAAGCCTCGCCAATTGATGCCGCGCCTGCGGCGTCTGTACGGGCGCAGTGCGGTCGAGCGGACCGAAGTGAGTATCCTGCGCGGCATCCTCACCGAGACCCAGAAAGTGGCCCGGGGCGAGCCCCATAAACAGAAGGACCGATAGATGTTCGAGCGTCTGCGTGAAGATATCCAGAGCGTGTTCCACCGCGACCCGGCGGCGCGCAATGCCTTCGAGGTGATGACCTGCTACCCCGGCATGCATGCCATCTGGCTGCATCGGCTGGGGCATGCCCTGTGGGTCCGGGACTTCAAGTGGCTGGCGCGACTGGTCTCCAATTTCGGCCGCTGGCTGACGGGGATCGAGATTCACCCAGGGGCCAAGGTCGGGCGGCGCTTCTTCATCGACCACGGCATGGGCATCGTCATCGGCGAGACGGCCGAAATCGGCGACGACGTGACGCTCTACCAGGGCGTGACCCTCGGTGGCACCAGCTGGAACAAGGGCAAGCGTCACCCCACCCTGGAAGATGGCGTGGTGGTCGGTGCCGGTGCCAAGGTGCTCGGCCCGTTCACCGTCGGCGCAGGCGCCAAGATCGGCTCCAACGCCGTGGTCACCAAGGAAGTGCCTGCTGGGGCTACGGCCGTCGGTATCCCGGGGCGCATCATCGTCAAGGCCGAGGATGACGAGGTGGAGGCCAAGCGCAAGGCCATGGCGGCGAAGATCGGGTTCGATGCCTATGGCGTGAGCGGCGACATGCCCGACCCGGTGGCGCGGGCCATCGGCCTTCTGCTCGATCACCTGCAGGCGGTCGACGGCCGCCTGGAGGAAGTCTGCGGCGAACTGAGCAAGCTCGACAGCAGCTATCGGGCCAAGGACCTGCCGGTCCTGCGTGAAGAGGACTTCGCCGAGGTCAAGCCGGACGTGCAGGGCGACACACCGCCGCATTGACGGCGGGCAGGGGCGAGGCGTGTGCTCACGCCGCGTACCTGCTATGATGCGGGCCGTCTTTCGGGGTTAATTCCGACTAAAGCAGTAGGTTTTATAGTTGACTTGAATGCTCGGGAATTGCATAATCCCGTCCACTATCCTGTAACTCCCGTGGTGCCCGATAGCCATGCGATTGACTACCAAAGGCCGATACGCGGTGACTGCCATGCTCGATCTGGCATTGCATGCCACGCATGGACCGGTCTCGTTGGCCGACATCTCCGAGCGCCAGGGCATTTCCCTTTCCTACCTGGAACAGCTGTTCGCCAAGTTGCGTCGCAACAGCCTGGTTTCCAGCGTACGAGGCCCAGGCGGCGGCTACCAGCTGTCCCGAGGCATGGACACCATCCAGGTCTCGCAAGTCATCGACGCGGTCAACGAGTCGGTCGACGCTACCCGTTGCCAGGGGCTGGGCGATTGCCATGGTGGCGACACGTGCCTGACGCACCACCTGTGGTGTGACCTCAGCGAGCAGATCCACACGTTCCTCAGTGGCATCAGCCTGGCCGACCTGGTCATCCGCCGAGAAGTCCAGGAAGTTGCCCACCGCCAGGACCTGCGCCGTGTCGCGGGCCGTTCTGCCCACCTGGACAAGATTGAGACGTCCGCCGTCGAATGACCGTTTCGACGAGCGGCGCGACCGCCTGATAGGAGATACGAAATGAAGTTGCCGATCTACCTCGATTACTCCGCGACCACGCCCGTCGACCCCCGCGTCGCCCAGAAAATGGTCGAATGCCTGACGCTCGACGGAAACTTCGGTAACCCGGCGTCGCGCTCGCACCTGTTCGGCTGGAAGGCCGAAGAAGCCGTCGAACACGCGCGCCGCCAGGTGGCCGAACTGATCAACGCCGACCCGCGCGAGATCGTCTGGACCAGTGGCGCCACCGAGTCGGATAACCTGGCCCTCAAGGGTGTGGCGCACTTCTACGCCACCAAGGGCAAGCACATCATCACCTCGAAGGTCGAGCACAAGGCGATCCTCGACACCGCTCGCCAGCTGGAGCGCGAAGGCTTCGAAGTCACCTACCTGGAGCCCGGCGAAGACGGCATCGTCACCCCGGCCATGGTCGAGGCGGCCCTGCGCGATGACACCATCCTGGTGTCGATCATGCACGTGAACAACGAAGTCGGCTCCATCACCGACATCGCCGCGATCGGCGAACTGACCCGCTCGCGTGGCGTGCTGTTCCATGTCGACGCCGCGCAATCGGCCGGCAAGGTCGAGATCGACCTGCAGAAGCTCAAGGTCGACCTGATGTCGTTCTCCGCGCACAAGGTCTATGGGCCCAAGGGCATCGGCGCGCTGTACGTCAGCCGCAAACCGCGCGTGCGCCTGGAAGCGGGCATCCACGGCGGCGGTCACGAGCGCGGCATGCGCTCGGGCACCTTGCCGACCCACCAGATCGTCGGCATGGGCGAAGCCTTCGCCATCGCCAAGCAGGAGATGGCTGCCGAAAACGTGCGCATCAAGGCCCTGAGCGACCGCTTCTTCAGCCAGGTCTCCGACCTCGAAGAGCTGTACATCAACGGCAGCAGCACCGCCCGCGTACCGCACAACCTGAACCTGAGCTTCAACTACGTCGAAGGCGAGTCGCTGCTGATGTCGCTCAAGGACATCGCCGTGTCGTCCGGTTCGGCCTGCACCTCCGCGTCGCTCGAGCCGTCCTACGTGCTGCGCGCCCTGGGCCGCAACGACGAGCTGGCGCACAGCTCCATCCGCTTCTCCTTCGGCCGCTTCACCACCGAAGAAGACGTCGACCACGCCGCGCGCAAAGTCTGCGAAGCGGTCAGCAAACTGCGTGAACTGTCGCCGCTGTGGGACATGTACAAGGACGGCGTCGACATCTCCAAGATCGAGTGGGCCGCCCACTAAGCAGCCGCCAAGCAGTCGCCGGCAAGAGCGGCTCCCAGATGAGGAAGGAATTGCACCATGGCATATAGCGAAAAGGTCATCGACCACTACGAAAACCCGCGCAACGTCGGCAAGATGAATGCCGAGGACCCGGACGTCGGCACCGGCATGGTCGGCGCCCCGGCCTGCGGCGACGTGATGCGCCTGCAGATCAAGGTCAACGAGCAGGGCGTCATCGAAGACGCCAAGTTCAAGACCTACGGCTGCGGTTCGGCCATCGCCTCCAGCTCGCTGGCCACCGAGTGGATGAAGGGCAAGACCCTCGACGAAGCCGAGACCATCAAGAACACCCAGCTGGCCGAAGAACTGGCCCTGCCGCCGGTGAAGATCCACTGCTCGGTGCTCGCCGAGGACGCCATCAAGGCGGCCGTACGCGACTACAAGCAGAAGAAAGGTTTGCTCTAACGCGCTCGTCGCAAGGTAAGGAGTCTCGATGGCTATCAGCATGACAGAAGCCGCCGCCAACCATGTGCGGCGTTCCCTCCAGGGTCGCGGCAAGGGCGAAGGCATTCGTCTGGGCGTGCGCACCACCGGCTGCTCGGGCCTGGCCTACGTGCTGGAGTTCGTCGACGAACTGGCCGATGAAGACCAGGTCTTCGAGAACCACGGCGTGAAGGTCATCATCGACCCCAAGAGCCTGGTCTACCTCGACGGCACCGAACTGGACTTCGTCAAGGAAGGGTTGAACGAAGGCTTCAGGTTCAACAACCCCAACGTGCGCGGTGAGTGTGGCTGCGGCGAAAGCTTCAACGTCTGAGGCTGCCGTGGGTACTCCTTGCCATTTCGCCCTGTTCGACCTCCAGCCGGCATTCCGCCTGGACCTCGATGCGCTGGCCGTTCGCTACCGTGAACTGGCCCGCGAGGTCCACCCGGATCGCTTCGCCGACGCGTCCGAACGTGAACAGCGCCTCGCGCTCGAGCGCTCCGCCGCGCTCAACGAAGCCTACCAGACCCTGCGCAGCGCCCCGCGGCGCGCCCGCTACCTGCTGGCCCTCGGCGGGCAGGAAGTGCCTCAGGAAGTGACGGTCCACGACCCGGACTTCCTGATGCAGCAGATGCAGTGGCGCGAAGAGCTCGAAGAGCTGCACGACGAGGCCGATCTCGACGGCGTCGCGGTCTTCAAGCGCCGCGTCAAGGCTGCGCAGGGCTCGCTCGACGAAGCCTTCGCCGCCTGCTGGGACGATGCCGCGCAGCGTGAACAGGCTGAACGCCTGATGCGCCGCATGCAGTTCCTCGACAAGCTCGCCCAAGAAGTGCGCCAACTCGAAGAGCGCCTCGACGATTAACCCGGTGTCGACCGTGACGACGCCTAAGGTATTCAGATAAGCATGGCCCTACTGCAGATCGCCGAACCCGGTCAGACCCCCCAGCCGCACCAGCGGCGCCTGGCGGTGGGTATCGACCTGGGCACCACCAATTCCTTGGTCGCCGCCGTGCGCAGCGGCCGCAGCGAGCCGCTGCCCGATGCCGACGGCCAGGTCATCCTGCCTTCGGCCGTGCGCTATTCGGCCGAAGGGACCCAGGTCGGCCAGGGTGCTCGCGCCGCCGCCTCCCTCGACCCGCTCAACACGATCCTGTCGGTCAAGCGCCTGATGGGGCGTGGCCGCGCCGACGTGCGGCAGCTGGGTGAGCAATTGCCCTACCGCTTCGTCGACGGCGAGTCGCACATGCCGTTCATCGACACCGTGCAGGGCCCGAAAAGCCCGGTCGAGGTGTCGGCCGACATCCTCAAGTCGCTGCGTCAGCGTGCCGAGGAGACCCTGGGCGGCGAACTGGTGGGCGCGGTCATCACCGTGCCGGCCTACTTCGACGACGCCCAGCGCCAGGCCACCAAGGACGCCGCGCGTCTGGCCGGCCTCGAGGTGCTGCGACTGCTCAACGAACCGACGGCCGCTGCCGTGGCCTATGGCCTGGACCAGAATGCCGAGGGCGTGGTCGCCATCTACGACCTGGGCGGTGGGACCTTCGACATCTCGATCCTGCGCCTGACCGCCGGGGTCTTCGAGGTGCTGGCGACCGGCGGCGACACCGCGCTGGGCGGCGACGACTTCGACCATGCCATCGCCACCTGGATCATCGACCAGGCCGGGCTGGACAGCGACCTCGATCCGTCGACCCAGCGCCAACTGATGCAGACGGCCTGTGCCGCCAAGGAAGCTCTGACCGACGCCGCGTCGGTCGAGGTGCGCCATGGTGCCTGGCGCGCTCAGCTGACCCGGAGCGCGTTCGACGCGATGATCGAGCCGCTGATCGCCCGCAGCCTCAAGGCCTGCCGCCGCGCCGTGCGCGACAGCGGCGTGGAGCTGGAGGAGGTCGCCGAGGTGGTGATGGTCGGTGGTTCGACCCGCGTGCCTCGGGTGCGCGAGGCGGTCGGCGCCCTGTTCGGACGTACGCCGCTCACCTCCATCGACCCCGACCAGGTCGTGGCCGTCGGTGCCGCTGTCCAGGCCGACACGCTGGCGGGCAACCGTCGCGAAGGCGGTGACCTGCTGCTGCTCGACGTGATCCCGCTGTCACTCGGTCTGGAGACCATGGGCGGCCTGATGGAGAAGATCATCCCGCGCAACACCACGATTCCAGTGGCGCGCGCGCAGGAGTTCACCACCTACAAGGATGGCCAGTCGGCCATGATGATCCACGTGCTGCAGGGCGAACGCGAGCTGGTCAGCGACTGCCGCTCCCTGGCGCGCTTCGAGCTGCGCGGCATCCCAGCGATGGTGGCGGGCGCGGCGAAGATCCGCGTGACCTTCCAGGTCGATGCCGACGGCCTGCTCGGCGTCGCGGCGCGTGAGGTCGGTTCCGGCGTGGAGGCCAGCATCCAGGTCAAGCCGTCCTATGGCCTGACCGACGGCGAAATCGCCCGCATGCTCAAGGACTCCTTCGAACATGCCGGCAGCGACAAGCAGGCGCGTCAGTTGCGTGAGCACCAGGTCGATGCCGAGCGCCTGCTCGAAGCGGTCGAAGGTGCCCTGCAGGCCGATGGCGAGCGTCTGCTCGATGAAGAAGAGCGTCTGGCGATCCAGATGCAGATGCAGGACCTACGTGATTTGCTGACCGGCACCGATGGCCCCGCCATCGAGCAACAGACCAAGCGTCTGTCGCAGGTGACCGACGCGTTTGCCGCCCGTCGCCTGGATTCGACGGTCAAAGCCGCATTGGCCGGGCGCAACCTGAACGAGATCGAGGAGTAACCGATGCCGCTGGTGACATTCCTGCCGCATGAAAAATTCTGCCCCGAAGGGCTGACCGTGGACGTGCCGGCCGGGACCAACATCCTGGAACTGGCCCACGACCATCACATCGAGATGGAAAGCGCCTGCGGTGGCGTCAAGGCCTGCACCACCTGCCACTGCATCGTGCGCCAGGGCTTCGATTCGCTCGAAGAGGCCGACGAGCTCGAGGAAGACATGCTGGACAAGGCCTGGGGCCTGGAAGCGCAGTCGCGCCTGGGGTGCCAGGTGGTGGTGGCCGACGAGGACCTGACCATCGAGATCCCCAAGTACTCGCTCAACCACGCCGCTGAAGCGCCGCACTGAGGGCCGTCCGCATGAGTCTGAAATGGGTTGACGTACTTGAGATCGCCATCCAGCTTGCGGAAAGCAAGCCGGACGTCGATCCTCGCTATGTGAATTTCGTCCAGCTGCACAAATGGGTGCAGGAGCTGCCGGAGTTTTCCGACGATCCCAAGCGCGCCGGTGAAAAGGTGCTCGAAGCCATCCAGGCGGCGTGGATCGAAGAAGCCGACTGAGTCGCTTCGGCAGGTTAGGCAATCCCCTGGAACCCGCGTATAATCCGCGGGTTCAATTTTTCGCAACACTCAAATTCCGGAGTTTTCCATGGCTGTTCAACGTACTTTCTCCATCATCAAGCCTGACGCCGTTGCCAAGAACGTCATCGGCAAGATCACCTCGCGCTTCGAAGACGCCGGCCTGCGCATCGTCGCTTCGAAGATCAAACAGCTGTCCAAGGCCGAGGCCGAAGGCTTCTACGCCGAGCACAAAGAGCGCGGCTTCTTCGGTGACCTGGTCGCCTTCATGACTTCCGGTCCAGTCGTGGTTCAGGTACTGGAAGGCGAGAACGCCATTGCACGCAACCGTGAGCTGATGGGCGCTACCAACCCTAAAGAAGCCGCTGCCGGCACCATCCGCGCCGACTTCGCCGAGTCGATCGACGCCAACGCCGTCCACGGTTCGGACTCCGAAGCTGCCGCTGCTCGCGAAATCGCTTACTTCTTCGCTGCTACCGAGGTAACCACTCGCTAAGCGAAGGCTGACGAGTGAGGGTGAATCCATGACGACATCTGCTGAAAAGATCAACCTGCTGGGGCTGACCCAGCCGGAAATGGAACAGTTCTTCGACTCGATCGGGGAGAAGCGCTTCCGTGCCGGGCAGGTGATGAAATGGATTCACCACTTTGGCGTCGATGATTTCGACGCCATGACCAACGTCGGCAAGGCCTTGCGCGAAAAGCTCAAGGGCGTTGCCGAGATTCGCGCGCCGGAAGTGGTCAGTGAAGACATCTCCGCCGACGGGACGCGCAAGTGGGTGGTCCGCGTTGCCTCTGGCAGCTGCGTCGAGACCGTCTACATCCCGACCGACGACCGTGGCACCCTGTGCGTGTCGTCCCAGGCCGGCTGTGCCCTGGACTGCAGTTTCTGCTCCACCGGCAAGCAAGGCTTCAACAGCAACCTCACTGCCGCCGAAGTCATCGGCCAGGTGTGGGTCGCGAACAAATCCTTCGGGACCGTCCCGGCCAAGATCGACCGCGCCATCACCAACGTGGTCATGATGGGCATGGGCGAGCCCCTGCTGAACTTCGACAATGTCATCGCCGCCATGAAGATCATGATGGACGATCTGGGCTATGGCATTTCCAAGCGTCGCGTCACCCTGTCCACCTCGGGTGTGGTGCCGATGATCGACGAGCTGGCCAAGCACATCGACGTCTCCCTGGCGTTGTCGCTGCATGCGCCGAACGATGAGCTGCGCAACCAGCTGGTGCCGATCAACCGCAAGTATCCGCTCAAGATGCTGCTGGACTCGTGCCTGGGCTACATGGCCACCCTGGGTGGCAAGCGCGTGCTGACCATCGAGTACACGCTGCTCAAGGACGTCAACGACCAGCCGCAGCACGCGGCCGAAATGATCGAGCTGCTGCGCGACGTGCCCTGCAAGATCAACCTGATCCCGTTCAACCCGTTCCCGCATTCGGGTTACGAGCGCCCCAGCAACAATGCGATCCGGCGCTTCCAGGACCTGCTGCACCACGGTGGCTTCAACGTGACCACCCGCACCACCCGTGGCGAGGACATCGATGCCGCCTGCGGGCAGCTCGTCGGTCAGGTCATGGACCGCACCCGACGCAGCGAGCGTTACATCGCCGTGCGCCAGCTCAACGCTGACGCCGAGATGAACGACGGCGCCGCAGGCAACTGACGGAGCTGCGCCGATGACCCTGCGCGCCGTGCTGTCGATGCTGTCGCTCTCGCTGCTGGCCGGCTGCGTCAGCAGCGGCGCGGTCGATCCACTCGCCAGCGGCGAGGGCAGGGCGCAGGCAAGGCAGGCGTATGTGCAACTGGGCCTGGGCTACCTGCACCAGGGGCGGGTACAGCAGGCCAAAGGCCCCCTGATGCGTGCAGTGGCACTCGATCCGCAGGACGCCGACGCCCATGCGGCACTGGCGCTGGTCGCCCAGGCCGAGGAAGACAGCGACGCGGCCCTCGGGCATTTTCGCACGGCCCTTGCCGCCCGCCCCCACGATGCACGAATCTGCAACAACTTCGGCAGTTTCCTTTATGCTCGTGGAGAATTTACCCAGGCCGAGCAGATGTTTCGCCAAGCGGCCAGCGATACGCTGTATCCTGAGCGTTCGCAGGTGTACGGCAACCTGGGCATGACGACCCTGAAGCTTGGTCGTCGCGACGAGGCACGGGGTTACCTGCACAAGGCCGTCACGCTCGACCCGCGCCAGCCACGCGCCTTGCTGGCACTGGCCGAGTTGTCGCTCGATGAAGGTGACCTGGTGCAGGCGCGTGACTACCATGAGCGTTTCAGGCAGGTGGCCGAGCCCGATGCGCGCAGCCAGGCGCTGGAACGTCGACTGACGCGCGAGGCCGATCCGCGTATGCCAGCGGCTGCCTCGAACCGCGCCCTGAATGGACTTTATCCCGGCACGCCGGACTATCAGCACTACCTGTCGGAGCAATGATGAAAGCCGCGCATCCCGAACCAGCAGCAGCGACTGGCCAGCATCCCGGTGAGCGCCTGCGTCAGGCCCGCGAAAGCCGTGGCTGGACCCAGGCTGAAGTGGCCAGCAAGCTCAATCTGACCGTCAGCTCGCTGAACCATCTCGAGACGGGCGCCTTCGATCGGCTGCCCGGACACACCTTCGCCCGCGGTTACATCCGCGCCTACGCGAAATTGCTCGACCTGGACCAGGCCCCCCTGGTCGATGCCTTCGATCAACACACGGGCACCCATGCCAAGGGCAGCGACGTGCACTCGCTGGGCCGTATCGAAGAACCCATGCGCCTGTCCCACAACATCCTGCGTGGCGTCAGCCTGGTGCTGTTGCTGGCCGTGGTGGGCGGCGGGTTCGCCTGGTGGCAGGACCAGGGCGGCACGCGCAAGGACGCGGGTAACCTGGCCATGGAGCACGTCGAGGTCGAAAGCGCCGACGGCACCACCCAGATCCATCCGCTGGACGAGCCTGAAGACCAGGCCGTCGCCGCAGGCGAGCAACCCGAGTCGGCCCCCCTGGCCCTGCCGCAGGCGAGCAATGACGCCGCAGCCGAGGCGCCCGCGCCGTCCCAAGGCACTGCGCCGGTCACGACCTCGAACGTGCCGACGACCGTCAGCACCGCACCGGCCGCGTCCAGCGTGACGCCGCCAGCGGCGACGGCCCAGCCAACCCCGACGACGGCCGCGCCCCCTGCTGCCGCGCCGGTGGCCGGCCAGGGCCAGCTGGCCATCGATTTCTCCGCCGACTGCTGGACCCAGGTCACCGATGCCACCGGCAAGGTGCTGTCCAGTGGCGTCAAGCGCAAGGGCGATCGCCTCGAGCTGTCCGGCAAGCCGCCGCTCGCGGTGCGCCTGGGCTTCGCGCGCGGCGCCCAGGTTTCCTATAACGGCCAGGCGGTCGATACCGCACCGTTCACCAGCGGCCAGACCGCTCGCCTCAAGTTGGGACAGTAATTCATGCACGGTGAATCTCCGATCAAGCGCCGCGAATCCCGGAAGATCTGGGTAGGCAAGGTGCCCGTGGGCGGCGATGCGCCCATCGCGGTGCAGAGCATGACCAACACCGACACCAACGACGTCGACGCCACCGTGGCGCAGATCACGCGCCTGGTCGATGCCGGCGTCGACATCGTGCGGGTCTCGGTGCCGGACATGGACGCCGCCGAGGCGTTCGGCCGCATCAAGCAGCGGGTCTCGGTGCCCCTGGTCGCCGACATTCATTTCGACTACCGCATCGCTTTGCGTGTGGCCGAGCTGGGTGTCGACTGCCTGCGCATCAATCCCGGCAACATCGGCCGTGAAGATCGCGTTCGCGCGGTGGTCGACGCCGCCCGCGACCGGGGTATCCCGATCCGCATCGGCGTCAACGCCGGTTCCCTGGAAAAAGACCTGCAGAAGAAGTACGGCGAGCCCACGCCCGCAGCCCTGGTCGAATCGGCCCTGCGCCATGTCGAGCACCTGGACCGGCTGGATTTCCAGGACTTCAAGGTCAGCGTCAAGGCCTCCGACGTGTTCATGGCCGTCGACGCCTACCGTCAACTGGCCCGACAGATCGTCCAGCCCCTGCACCTGGGCATCACCGAGGCCGGTGGACTGCGCTCGGGGACGGTGAAATCGGCGGTCGGTCTCGGTATGCTGCTGGCCGAAGGCATCGGCGATACCATCCGGATCTCGCTGGCGGCCGATCCGGTGGAAGAGGTGAAGGTCGGTTACGACATCCTCAAGTCGTTGCGGCTGCGCTCGCGTGGCATCAACTTCATCGCCTGCCCGAGCTGCTCGCGGCAGAACTTCGACGTGGTCAAGACCATGAACGACCTGGAAGGCCGGCTCGAAGACCTGCTGGTGCCGCTGGACGTGGCCGTGATCGGCTGCGTGGTCAACGGCCCAGGCGAAGCGAAGGAAGCCCACGTGGGGCTGACCGGCGGCACGCCGAACCTGATCTACATCGACGGCAAACCGTCGCAGAAACTCACCAATGACAACCTGGTGGACGAGCTGGAAAAGCTCATCCGCCAGAAAGCGGCCGAAAAGGCCGAGGCCGACGCGGCATTGATCGCCCGAGGCTGACCGACAGATGCGTAAGGATCTTCCGTGAGCAAATCGCTGCAAGCCATTCGTGGCATGAACGACATCCTGCCCGAGCAGTCGCCGCTGTGGCGCTATTTCGAAGGCACCGTGGCCGGCCTGCTGGACACCTATGGCTACAGCCAGATCCGCACGCCGATCGTCGAGTTCACCGAGCTGTTCAAGCGCTCGATCGGTGAAGTGACCGACATCGTCGAGAAAGAGATGTACACCTTCGAGGACCGCAACGGCGATTCGCTGACGCTGCGCCCCGAAGGCACCGCGGCCTGCGTGCGGGCCGTGCTCGAGCATGGCATCACCGGCAATGGCCAGGTGCAGAAGCTCTGGTACATCGGCCAGATGTTCCGCCACGAGCGCCCCCAGAAAGGCCGCTACCGTCAGTTCCACCAGATCGGTGTCGAGGTGTTCAACCTCGATGGGCCGGACATCGACGCCGAGCTGATCATGCTCACCTGGCGCCTGTGGGGCCTGCTCGGCATCCGTGACGCGGTCACCCTGGAGCTCAACAGCCTGGGCACCAGCGAGGCACGTGCCCGCTACCGTGACGCGCTGGTCGAGTTCCTGTCCGCACGCCTGGATCAGCTCGACGAAGACAGCCAGCGCCGCCTCAAGAGCAACCCGCTGCGCATCCTCGACAGCAAGGATGCCGGCACCCAGGCCGTGCTGGTCGATGCGCCGAAGCTCGAGGATCACCTCGACGAGGAATCGCGCCTGCATTTCGAGGGCCTGAAGGCGCGCCTGGACGCGGCGGGCATTCCGTTCCGCCTCAACACCAAGCTGGTGCGCGGCCTGGACTACTACAGCAAGACGGTGTTCGAGTGGGTGACCGACAAGCTCGGTGCCCAGGGCACGGTCTGTGCCGGTGGCCGTTACGATGGGCTGGTCGAGCAGATGGGCGGCAAGCCGACCACGGGCGTCGGTTTCGCCATGGGCATCGAACGCCTCATCCTGCTGCTCGAGACCCTGGGCCAGGTGCCAGACTCGATCAGCCGTCAGGTCGACGTCTACCTGTGCGCCTTTGGCGAGCAGGCGGAGCTGGCGGCTTTGCGCCTGAGCGAAGGGTTGCGTGACCGTCTGCCGGGGCTGCGCCTGCAGGTCAACGCCGGGGGCGGCAGCTTCAAGAGCCAATTCAAGAAAGCCGACAAGAGCGGCGCGCTGTACGCGCTGATCATGGGCGACGACGAGCTGGCTGCCCAGCAGGTGGGCTTCAAGCCGCTGCGTGGCCAGGGTGAACAACAGAACATTGCCTGGGATGCCCTGGCCGGGCATCTGGATGCCGCTCTCGCCCAGGCGTGAAGCGGTCGAACAGCCGAATTGCTTAGAAGGAGTATTGGGGTGTCGAGTACCGATGATGACCAGATGGCCGAGGCCAAGGACTGGTGGAACCGTAACGGCAAGCCGCTGCTGACCGGCGCGCTGCTGGCCGCCGCCGTGGTGGTGGGCTGGCAGGCCTGGCACAAGTACCAGGCCAACCAGTCCCAGGGCGCGTCGGTCCTGTATCAGGCCCTGTTGGAAACCTCGCTGACGCCCAACGGCCAGCCGGACACCACCAAGGTCGCCGAGCTGTCCAGCACGCTGAAGAGCGAGTATGGCGGTACTGCCTACGCCCAGTACGGCAGCCTGTTCGTGGCCCGCGTGGCGGTGGACGACGGCAAGCTGGACGACGCCGCCGCCGAGCTCAAGGGCGTGCTGGACAAGCCGGCCAACGACACGCTCGGCGAGATTTCGCGCCAGCGCCTGGCTCGCGTGCTGGCCGCCCAGGACAAGGCCGAAGAAGGCCTGAAGCTGCTGGACGGTGATGCCGACAAGGCCTTCCTGGCCAGTCGCGAAGAACTGAAGGGCGATCTGCTGGTACAGCTGGGTCGTGCCGACGATGCCCATGGGGCCTACGAAAAAGCCAAGGCCGCGCTGTCGGATGACGCCGCGGTCGGTGGTCTGCAACTGAAGCTGGATGACCTGGCCAAAGGGGACGCCTGACGTGATCGGTTGGAAACAAGCAGCAGTGCTGGCCCTTGCCGTTCTGGCAGCGGGTTGCAGCAGCAACAGCAAGAAGGAACTGCCACCGGCCGAGCTGACCCAGTTCACCGAAGAGGTTCACCTCACCAAGCTGTGGAGCCGTTCCATCGGCGACGGCCAGGGCGAGACCTACAACACGCTGGTGCCGGCCGTCGAAAACGACCGTATCTACGCCTCGGACGTCCACGGCGTGGTCATGGCCCTGAACCGTAGCAACGGCGACGTGCTCTGGAAGCAGGACCTGGACCTGCCGGTCTCGGGCGCCGTCGGCGTCGGCTATGGCCTGGTCATGCTCGGCACCCTCAAGGGCGAAGTGATCGCACTGGACGCCGACACCGGTGAAGAGCGCTGGCGCTCGCGGGTGACCAGCGAAGTGCTGGCACCGCCGGCGAACAACGGTGACGTGGTGGTGGTGCAGACCCAGGACGATCGTGTGATCGGCCTGGACGCCGCCACCGGCGATCGCCGCTGGATCTACGAAAGTACCCCTGCGGTGCTGACCCTGCGCGGCACCGGCGCGCCGATCGTCACCAATCGCCTGGCGGTGGCTGGCCTGTCGACTGGCAAGGTGATCGCACTGGACACCCAGAACGGCGTACCGGTCTGGGAGGCGCGGGTCGCCGTGCCGCAAGGGCGTTCGGAGCTGGAGCGTGTGGTCGACATCGACGGCGGCCTGCTGCTGTCCGGTGGCGTGATCTACGTCAGCACCTACCAGGGCCGCGTCGCGGGCCTGGACCTGGAAACCGGCCGCTCGCTGTGGCAGCGCGATGCGTCGAGCTACGTCGGTGTGGCTCAAGGCTTCGGCAACGTCTACGTCAGCCAGGCCTCGGGCACCGTCGAAGGCATCGACGAGCGCTCGGCCAGTGCCCTGTGGAGCAACGAATCGCTGGCCCGTCGCCAGCTGTCGGCACCGGAGGTGTTCTCCAGCTACGTCGCCGTCGGTGACTTCGAAGGCTACCTGCACCTGCTCAGCCAGGTCGACGGTCGCTTCGTCGGCCGTGAGCGCGTCGACCGGGATGGCCTGCGTGCCCGCCCACTGGTCGTCGGCGACACGCTCTATGTGTTCGGCAACGGCGGCAAGCTCGAAGCGCTGACGATCCGCTGACGCTATGCTTGAGGCCTTGCCGGCCTCGGGCGGGTACCTTGCGTACCGCATGAACTTCGGCCGCTGCCTTGCAGCGGCCTTTGCATTTTCAAGAATTCACGTATTTGGAGAGCCTCATGGTTCCCGTTATCGCCCTGGTGGGTCGGCCGAACGTCGGCAAATCCACGATGTTCAACCGCTTGACCAAGACCCGCGACGCCATCGTCGGCGACTTGTCGGGCCTGACCCGCGACCGCCAGTATGGCGAGGCGCAGTGGCAAGGCCGCACGTTCATCCTGATCGACACCGGCGGTATCACCGGTGACGAGGTCGGCATGGACGAGAAGATGGCCGAGCAGTCCCTGATGGCCATCGAAGAGGCCGACTACGTCCTGTTCCTGGTCGACGCCCGTGCCGGCATGACCGCCGCCGACCAGATGATCGCCGAGCACCTGCGCAAGCGGAACAAGCAGGCGATCCTGGTCGCCAACAAGATCGACAACATCGACCCGGACACGGCCCGCGCCGAGTTCGCGCCGATGGGCATGGGCAATGCGATCCCGGTGGCCGGCTCCCAGGGCCGCGGCATCAATGCGCTGATGGAATCGGTGCTGGGCCACCTGCCACGTGACCAGGAAGACGACGCGCTGGAGCAGGACGTCGCTGAAGGCGAAGAGGCCGCGCGCATTCCAGGGCCGAGCGAGAAGGATGGCATCAAGATCGCCATCATCGGTCGGCCCAACGTCGGCAAGTCGACCCTGGTCAACCGCATGCTCGGTGAAGAGCGCGTGGTGGTCTACGACCAGCCCGGCACCACCCGTGACAGCATCTACATCCCGTTCGAGCGTGACGAAGAGAAGTACACGCTGATCGACACCGCCGGGGTGCGCAAGCGCGGCAAGATCCACGAGGAAGTCGAGAAGTTCTCGGTGGTCAAGACGCTGCAGGCGATCAAGGACGCCAACGTGGTGATCTTCGTCATGGACGCCCGCGAAGGCGTGGTCGACCATGACCTGAACCTGCTGGGCTTCGCCCTGGAAGCCGGCCGCGCCATCGTCATCGCCCTGAACAAGTGGGACGGCATGGCGCCGGGCGAGCGCGACTACGTGAAGACCGAGCTGGAGCGCCGGCTGTTCTTCGTCGACTTCGCCGACATCCACTTCATCTCGGCGCTGCACGGCACCGGCGTCGGCCACCTGTACAAGTCGGTCCAGGCCTCGTTCAAGTCGGCGGTGACCCGCTGGCCGACCAGCCGCCTGACCCAGATCCTCGAAGACGCCGTGAGCGAGCACCAGCCCCCGCTGGTCAACGGTCGCCGCATCAAGCTGCGCTATGCCCACCTGGGCGGCGCCAACCCGCCGATCATCGTGATCCACGGCAACCAGGTCGAGAAGGTGCCGCGCTCCTACTCGCGCTACCTGGAGAACACCTATCGCCGCGTGCTGCGCCTGGTCGGTACGCCGATCCGCATCGAGTACAAGGGCGGTGAGAACCCCTACGAGGGCAACAAGAACACCCTGACCGATCGCCAGGTCAACAAGAAGCGCCGCCTGATGTCTCACCACAAGAAGGCGGAGAAGAAGCGCAAGGACAAGCGGTAAGCGCAGCGGCAAGCTACAAGCTACAAGCTACAAGCGGACGGTAGTGCGATACGTCAGGTGTTGACAGGATGTTGATGCGGCGCGGACGCTCTGGCTCTGGCTCTGGCTCTGGCTCTGGCTCTGGCTCTGGCTCTGGCTCTGGCTCTGGCTTGCAGCTTGCAGCTTGCAGCTTGCAGCTTGCAGCTTGCAGCCGCCGCCCCATCGGATCCCACGGAGCGCCCCATGATCGACAGCAAGCTGCCGGACGTCGGCATGACCATCTTCACCCGCATGTCGCAGCTGGCGGCCGAGACCGGGGCGCTGAACCTGTCCCAGGGGTTCCCGGATTTCGACGGGCCCCAGGGCCTGCTCGAGGCCGTGGGGCGGCACGTGCTTGCCGGGCACAATCAATATGCGCCCATGGCCGGATTGCCGGCGTTGCGCGAGCAGGTGGCGCTCAAGATCGCGTCGCTGTATGGCGCCCTCGTGGACCCCGAGCAGGACGTGACCATCACGCCCGGGGCGACCGAGGCCATCTTCTGTGCCATTCACGCCGTGGTGCGCCCGGGCGACGAGGTGATCGTCTTCGACCCGTGCTACGACAGCTATGACCCGGCGGTGCGTCTGGCCGGCGGGCGGTGCATCCATGTGCCGTTGGACGGTCGCGATTTTCGCATCGACTGGCAGCGCCTGAGCGATGCCCTCAGTCCCCGCACGCGCATGATCGTGATCAACTCGCCGCACAACCCCAGCGGCGCGCTGCTCACGGCGCAAGATCTCGACCAGCTGGCAGCCCTCATCGAGGGGCGCGACATCCTGCTGCTCAGCGATGAAGTCTACGAGCACCTGGTCTACGACGGAGTGCAGCACGCCAGCGTCCTGGCCCATGCGGCCCTGAGGTCGCGTGCCTTCGTGGTCAGCTCGTTCGGCAAGACCTATCACGTGACCGGATGGAAGACCGGCTACGTGGTAGCGCCTGCGCGGCTGTCGGCCGAACTGCGCAAGGTGCACCAGTACGTCAACTTCTGTGGTGTCACCCCGTTGCAGCATGCCCTGGCCGATTTCATGGCGCAGGATCCAGGGCATGTGGAGCGTCTGCCGGCGTTCTACCAGGCCAAGCGCGACCTGCTCTGTGGTCTGCTGGCGTCGTCACGGTTCACGTTCGCACCCGCCCAGGGCACCTACTTCCAGTTGGTCGACTACAGCGCCATCCGCCCGGACCTCGACGACACCGACATGGCGCTGTGGCTGACCCGTGAGCACGGTGTGGCGACCATCCCCATCTCGGTGTTCTACCAGCGACCGATCCCCGGGCAGCGCCTGGTGCGATTGTGCTTCGCCAAACGTGAGGAGACGCTGCGCCAGGCAGCGGAACGACTATGCGCGATCTGAATGCATTGCCCGACCTGCACCTGGCCCTGGTCCAGACGCACCTGGCCTGGCACGACCCCCAGGCCAACAAGGCCCACCTCGAGACGCTGCTGGCCCAGGTCGGCACGGTCGATCTGGTCATCCTGCCGGAGATGTTCACCACCGGCTTCACCATGCAGTCCCAGGCCCTGGCCGAGCCCGAACTGGGCCCGACCCACGCCTGGCTCAAGGCGCAGGCCGCGGCCGTAGGCGCGGTGGTCACCGGTAGCGTGATCGTCCGGGCCGAGGATGGCAGCCACCGCAACCGACTGTTGTGGGCGCGTCCCGACGGCGAGGTGCTGCACTACGACAAGCGCCACCTGTTCCGCATGGCCGGTGAGCACGAGCACTACACGCCGGGCGAACGTCAGGTGCAGTTCGAGCTCAACGGCTGGCGCATCCGCCCGCTGATCTGCTACGACCTGCGCTTCCCGGTGTGGAGTCGGGATGCCCGTGACACCGACCTGCTGCTGTATACCGCCAACTGGCCCGCCGCACGGCGTCAGCACTGGAATCGCCTGTTACCTGCCCGTGGCATCGAGAACCTCTGCTACGTCGCTGCGGTGAACCGGGTCGGCAGCGACGGCAAGGGGCTGGACTATGCAGGCGACAGCCAGGTGCTGGACTTCCATGGCGACCCCTTGCTCAACGCAGGCGACGCCAACGGCGTGTTCAAGGCCACCTTGAGCGCGGCCGAGCTGGCGACGTACCGCCTGCGCTTCCCGGCCGACCTCGACGCCGACGCCTTCGTGCTGCGCTGACGACCGACACCCCGTCAGCCGCACAGGACCGAACCCTCGGGCATTCAGGGTTCGTCCTGTGCAGCGGGCGTCAGTAGACGTCGCGCCGGTAACGGCCTTCCTCGATCAGCGCCTGCACCTCGGCCCTGCCCAACACCTCGTTCAGCACGGTGTCCACGCCCGAGGCCATGCCGCGCTGGCTGCCGCACAGGTACAGGTAAGCGCCTTCGTCCACCCAGGCACGCAAGCGATCGGCCTGCGCACGCAGCGCATCCTGCACGTAGTACTTTTCAGCCTGGTCACGGGAAAAGGCCAGGTCCAGGTGCGCCAGATCGCCCTGGTGCAGCCACTGTTCAAGCTCGTGTGCACAGTAAAAATCATGATCGCGCTGACGCTCACCGAACAACAGCCAGTTGCGCGAGTCCCCGGCGACGATGCGCGCCTTGAGCAGGCTGCGCAGACCTGCCAGGCCCGTGCCGTTGCCGATCAGGATCATCGGAGCCGGGGCGTCGGGCAGGTGGAAGCCGCTGTTGCGCCGCACCCGCAGGGCGGCCACGCCACCCTCGGCCAGGTGCTCGGTCAACCAGCCGGAGCCGAGCCCTGGTACACCGTGCTCATCCCGTGTCTGTCGCACGATCAGCTCCAGCCACCCGTCGCTGGCGATGGAGGCGATCGAGTAGTCGCGCGGCCCGATCGGGGCCAGCGCGTCCAGCACCGCCTGGGCCTGCAGGCCGATCAGGTGCTCACGTCCGGTCGGCAGCTGGACGCCGGCCAGCGCCACCTCCAGGCGCATGAAGACGCCGTGACGCTGCACCGGCGCATCGGCCTGCAACCCCAGCTTCGTCACGAAGGCCTGGATGGCGTCATGGCCATTGCGCGGCAGGACCTCCACCAGGTCACCGGCCACCCAGGTGGTCGGGGTATCGGTGCTCAGCGCCAGACGAAACACCGGGGCACCCTGGCTGCCGGGGTTGAGCCATACGCGCTCGCGAAGCACCCAGTGCCCATAGGACGGTGGTTTCCAGGCACGGATCGTCCGAACCCCCGTCAGGTTGGCCAGCGCCTGCTGCCAATGCCCGAGCGCGACAGGATCAGCGTTGTCCACGTCAACGGTGGCGAAGGTCTGGCGGGCGCCACAGCCGTCGAGCCAGGCCTGAACCCGCCTGGCGAAACCGCAGAACGCGGGGTACTGCCGGTCGCCCAGGGCGAGCACGGCATAGCTCAGGTGCGCAAGCGACCAGGCCTGGCCCAGCGCCTGGCGCTCGAACAGGCGCGCGCTGTCGGGTGGCTCGCCATCGCCGAAGGTGCTGAGCACGAACAGCGCGCGGCGCGTCTCGCGCAGCATCTGCTCGTCCACGGCGCGCAGGGGGTGCACCTGCACCGACAGGCCGGCGGCCTGCAACTGCCCGGCGCTCTGCCAGGCAAGCTGCTCGGCGAAGCCGCTCTGGCTGGCATAACCGATCAGCCAGCTGTCCTCGCTCGGCGCCACGGGCTGCACGTGCCCGCGGGCCGCCCGGGCCTGGCGCTGCTTGCGGCGTCGGTCGAGGTACAGCAGCCAGCCGGTGACGAAGAACAGCGGCATGGTCAGGCTGGCAAGGGTGACGAGGATCCGCCCTGGCAGGCCGAAATAGCTGCCGACGTGCAGGGCATAGACACTGGCCAGTAGCTGCGCCTTGGCGGACTTGTCGTCGAAGCGCTCATGCTGGCGAATGGCGCCGGTAACCGGGTCGAGCGTCAGGGTATTGAAGGCGCGCTCGTGTGGCGCCCCATCGAGCAAGTAGAAGATCATGGCCGGCTGACCGGCGGCCATCGGCAGGCGCAGGTTGTAAGCGGCCAGCCCCGGCCCGGCCGCGGCGCGCAGCGTCTGCCAGAGCGCGTCAGGGTTGGTCGGCGTGCGTGGCGCCTGGGCACTGTCGATCGACGCCGGAGGCTGGCCACGCGCAGCCCGCGCCTGGCCGGATGCGCCTGCCACAGGCGCATCGGCCAGCAGCTGGTTCAAGCCTTGCCGGTACCACTCGTACGACCAGAACAGCCCGGTGAGGGCGAACAGCAGGTAGAACAGCAGGCACCAGGTGCCGGCTACCGCATGCAGGTCCCAGTGGAAGGCACGGCCACGCTTGGCGCCGTCGATCGTCAGCCAGGTGCGCCAGTTCAAGGCATGTCGAGGCCAACGCAGGTACAGCCCCGACAGGCAGAAGAACACCAGCATCAACGTGCAGGCGCCGGTGATCTGCCGGCCGGTCGGCCCCATGGCGAGGAAGCGGTGCAGACGCAACATCAGGTCGAAAAAGTCCTGACCGGCCATGCCATCCTTGAGCGCGCCCGTGTAAGGGTCGGCATAGCGCAATGCGCCGCGCCGTTCACCGGGCGCTGGCGTGAAGAACACGCGCGCCGCTTCCGGTTGACGCAGGTCGACCCAGAGCATCGATACCCTGTCCTGCTCGGCCGTTTCGACGCGACGGATCAGCTCGGCAGGCGCCAGCCGTTCGCTTGCGTGGGGTTCCACGAGACGCATGTCAGGGTTGAACAGGCGCAGCAGCTCGTCCTGGAAGGACCAGAGGGCACCGGTGGCCCCCATCAGCGCCAGCACCAGGCCTGCGGTGATACCGAACAGCCAGTGCAGTTGGAATACGGTCTTCTTGAACAACGCCTTCACCCTGTCGTGCCACGTCCATTGCGATCGGCGTGCATTATGCGACGAATGCGAACGTTTCGCGCCTTGAAGGGGCGTCTTTTACAGGGTCTTTACAAGAGAGGGCGCGATCTGCACGCGTGGCAGCCAGCCGGGAAAGGATTCGCGACCTGTCCAGTCTCGAACGATGCAGGGCAGGGTACCCAGCGACAGGCCACGATCGCCACGTGGCCTGCCCCAGGCGATTTACAGGTAGAACGCCTTCAGCGGCGGGAAGCCGTTGAATTCGACGGCGCTGTAGCTGGTGGTGTAGGCACCGGTGGACAGCCAGTACAGGCGGTCGCCGATCGCCAGGTTCAGCGGCAGGCCATACTTGTAGTGCTCGTACATGATGTCGGCGCTGTCGCAGGTCGGGCCGGCGATCACCACTTCTTCCATCTCGCCCTTCTTCTCGGTCCAGATCGGGAACTTGATGGACTCGTCCATGGTTTCGATCAGGCCCGAGAACTTGCCCACGTCGGTGTAGACCCAACGCTCGACGGCGGTGCGCGACTTGCGGGCCACCAGCACCACTTCACTGACCAGGATGCCGGCGTTGGCGATCAGCGAGCGGCCTGGCTCGAGAATGATTTCCGGCAGGTCGTCGCCAAAGTCTTCCTTGAGGAAGCGGATGATCTCTTCGGCGTAGGTTTCCAGGCTGTTGGTGCGGGTGATGTAGTTGGCCGGGAAGCCGCCGCCCATGTTGATCAGCTTCAGCTCGATCCCGTCTTCTTCCTTCAGGCGTTCGAAGATCACCTTGACCTTGGCGATGGCCGCGTCCCACACGCTGATGTCGCGCTGCTGGGAACCCACGTGGAACGAAATGCCGTAGGGCACCAGGCCCAGGTCACGGGCGAGGATCAGCAGGTCCATGGCCATGTCGGTCTGGCAGCCGAACTTGCGCGACAGCGGCCAGTCGGCGGTGGTCGAGCCTTCGGTCAGGATGCGCACGTAGACCTTCGAACCCGGCGCGGCCTTGGCAATGTTGCGCAGGTCGGCTTCCGAGTCGGTCGCGTACAGGCGCACGCCTTTCTCGTAGAAGTAACGGATGTCCTTGGATTTCTTGATGGTGTTGCCGTAGCTGATGCGATCGGCGCTCACGCCCTGGTTCATCACCTTGTCCAGCTCGTAGATCGAGGCGATGTCGAAGTTCGAACCCTTGTCCTTGAGCAGGTCGATGATCTCCACGGCCGGGTTGGCCTTGACCGCGTAGTACACCTTGGCGAATTCGAAGCCGGCGCGCAGGTCGTCGTAGGCCTGGCTGATCATCTGTGTGTCGATGAGGACGAACGGGGTTTCCTGCGTGTCGGCGAACGCCTTCATCTTCTGGAAGGTGTCACGCGCGAAATAGTCTTCGACTTGGATCGACATGCTCAAGAACTCCATGGGCAAACGGAAAAGGTAAGTGGCTGTACGCTGAGCGCCCTCTGTATTCCCACTTTGGTTCGCCTACTTCCCAAGGCATGTCGCCGAAAGCAAAAAGACCGACCGGGCCTCTGCAAGAGGGCAGGGCGGCCTTGCTGTCTCGTCGTCAGTACTTGAGCCGCATGGATCGTTTCCAGCATGGACGCTCGGCGCGCACTCTAGGGCGTGAAGCCGGCAAGATCAACTGGTAATCCCGGCGTTTTCGTCGTGGATCGCCCATTAAAGACGTCTTGCGACACGGATCGAAACCCGCGGATCCATGCAAGATCACAGCAAGCGTCAACTATTGTGGAAGGGCAGGCGATCACGGAGTTTCCAGGCAAACACGCATACCGCCACGCGTTCGCCGAGTTTCGAGGCGAGAGCCCTCGCAAACGCCTCGAGCGTTCGTTCGCACATGCCGCTTCTGCACAGCCCACTGCCCGCCTTTGTTCAAATTTATGGTCAGGCCGCGCAGGCATGACAGGTCGTGCACAAGGGCAAATTTTTTTCGCGCTGGCGCTGTTTTTGTCGATCGATGGTTGTCGAGTCGGCAGCTCGCTGCCGGCTGTGCACTGAAGGGGCGTACCTTTCGGCCGGTCGGCCGCCGATCGGTTGGGTCTGCCCGGGACTTCGGGTACAATCAGCGCCCTTTTTTGATCCTCACGTCAGGCGATTTCCCATGACCAACCAGGCTTCCGAAGTCGCGAAGCGCCGCACTTTCGCCATCATTTCCCACCCGGACGCCGGTAAGACCACCATCACCGAGAAGCTGCTGCTGATGGGCAAGGCCATTGCCGTCGCCGGTACCGTGAAGTCGCGCAAGTCCGACCGCCATGCCACCTCCGACTGGATGGAAATGGAAAAGCAGCGGGGCATCTCCATCACCACGTCGGTGATGCAGTTCCCCTACCGCGAGCAGATGATCAACCTGCTCGACACACCCGGCCACGAAGACTTCTCGGAAGACACCTACCGCACCTTGACTGCAGTCGACTCGGCCCTGATGGTGCTGGACGGTGGTAAGGGCGTCGAGCCACGGACCATCGCCCTGATGGACGTCTGCCGCCTGCGCGACACGCCGATCGTCAGCTTCATCAACAAGCTCGACCGCGACATCCGCGACCCGATCGAGCTGCTCGACGAGATCGAGGCGGTGCTGAAGATCAAGGCCGCGCCGATCACCTGGCCGATCGGTTGCTACCGCGACTTCAAGGGCGTCTATCACCTGACCGGCGACTACATCATCGTCTACACCCCCGGTCACGGTCATGAACGCACCGAAACCAAGATCATCGAGAAGCTCGATTCCGACGAAGCGCGCGCACACCTGGGCGACCAGTACGACAGCTTCGTCGAGCAGCTGGAGCTGGTGCAGGGCGCCTGTCATGAGTTCGATCAGGACGAGTTCATCAATGGTCAGCTGACGCCGGTGTTCTTCGGCACCGCGCTGGGTAACTTCGGCGTTGATCACGTGCTCGACGCGGTGGTGGACTGGGCGCCGCGCCCCTTGGGCCGTGTGGCCAACGAGCGCACCGTCGAGCCGACCGAAGAGAAGTTCACCGGCTTCGTGTTCAAGATCCAGGCGAACATGGACCCCAAGCACCGCGACCGTATCGCCTTCATGCGCATCTGCTCGGGCAAGTACGAGAAGGGTATGAAGATGCGCCACGTGCGGCTGAACAAGGACCTGCGCATCGGCGATGCGCTGACCTTCTTCTCGTCCGAGCGCGAGCAGCTCGAGGAAGCCTACGCCGGCGACATCATCGGCCTGCACAACCACGGCACCATCCAGATCGGCGACACCTTCAGCGAAGGCGAAGCCCTGGGCTTCACTGGGATTCCGCACTTCGCACCGGAACTGTTCCGTCGTGTCCGCCTGAAGGACCCGCTCAAATCCAAGCAGCTGCGCCAGGGCCTGCAGCAGTTGGCCGAGGAAGGCGCGACCCAGGTGTTCTTCCCCGAGCGCAGCAACGACATCATCCTGGGTGCCGTCGGTGTGCTGCAGTTCGACGTGGTCGCCAGCCGCCTGAAGGAAGAGTACAAGGTCGAGTGCGCTTACGAGCCGATCACCGTCTGGTCCGCCCGCTGGATCACCTGCAATGACAAGAAGATGCTCGAGGACTTCAAGGTCAAGGCCATGGAGAACCTGGCCATCGACGGCGGCGGGCACCTGACCTACCTGGCGCCGACCCGGGTGAACCTGTCGCTGATGGAAGAGCGCTGGCCGGACGTCAACTTCCGCGCGACGCGCGAGCACCATTGAGTGATCGCCGGCCATCGTGACGATCGCGGTGGCCGGTCTGTTCTGTTCAGATTTGACTATAGGATGGCTTCATCGCGGGCAAGCCCGCTCCCACAGGGTGCTTGCACAGCCATGCCTGACATCGCCCTCGAGTGGGAGCGGGCTTGCCCGCGATGCAGTCACACCCGCTCTACTCCAGCGCATCCAGCCCTTCGGCCCTTTGCGCCGTGCACGTCATCACTTCCTCTCTCCTTCAAGGCGCCTTTGCCCCGGCCTGTCTTGCAGAAAACCGTGCCCTCAACGGCGCCATCCGGCATTTTGCATGATGCCATTTCGACCCTTTCTCTCTAACGCCTTGAAATCCATCGATTTAATGTTTTGACACAGTTGGCATGCCCTGTGCACTGACCCCTTTGCGAACGGATTTGTTGCTCACTAAAAAAGGCGCCACTCACTATGATCACTTCTGCCGATTACCCATCTGCCGTCTCCGACGGCAACCGCTCGGGCGTGTCTTGGGCAGCCATCTTCGCTGGCGCGGCCGCGGCGGCCTCGCTGTCGTTGATCCTTGTCATCCTGGGCACGGGCCTTGGCTTTGCTGCCATGTCGCCGTGGGCCAACGAGGGCGCCAGTGCGAAAGCCCTGGGTATTTCCACGATCGTCTGGTTGTTGATCACACAGATCCTGTCGTCGGGCCTGGGTGGCTACGTCGCCGGTCGTCTGCGTGTGAAGTGGGCCAATCTGCACGGTGACGAAGTGTACTTCCGCGACACCGCACACGGTTTCCTGTCGTGGGCTGTGGCGACGCTGGTCGCCGCTACGCTGATCATCAGTGCCGCCGGTAACGTCATCGGTGCAGGCGCCCAGGCCGGTGCTTCCGTCGTCGGTGGTGTGGCCTCCGGTGCCAGCGCTGCCGTTGGCGCTGCTGCCGACAACGATGGCCGTGGCAGCAACCCGATGGGCTACTTCGTCGACAGCCTGTTCCGCAGCGAAGGCCCAAGCGGCGTGAGCGAAGATGCCGCCAATGGCGTCGCCAACCGCATCTTCACCAAGGCCCTGGCCGGTGATGGCACCCTGAACGTCGACGACCGCGCCTACCTGGCCCAGATGGTCGCCCAGCGCACCCGCCTGACCCAGGCCGAAGCCGAAGCCCGCGTCGACCAGGTCTACGCCCAGGCTCGCCAGGCTGCCGAAGACGCTAAACGTACCGCTCAAGAAGCCGCTGACGCTGCTGCCAAGGCCGCTGCCTGGACCGCCCTGTGGACCTTCATCGCCATGCTGTGCGGCGCCTTCTTCGCCAGCATCGCCGCGCTGTTCGGTGGTCGTCAGCGTGACTCGGCTCGCTGGATCGAGACCGATGACCGCCGCACCGTGACCCATGCAACGATTCGCTAACTGACCTATCCGTTCATCGAACAAGGAGAAACGATCATGCGCTCACTTCTGTTGTGGTTCCTGGGTATCCCGATTCCGATCATCATTCTGATCGCAATCTTCGTGCACTGATCTGATTTCAGTGGCTTGAACGAAAAACGCCGTCATCTGAGATGACGGCGTTTTTCGTTTGTGGGGGAGGTATGAAGCTCAGACAAGCTTGAACTGAATCTAGCATTTCGATCTGCTCTTCCTGCCTTACCACACAAAAGGGACGCTGATGCTCAACTCGCTTGCTGATAACGAGGGAAAAGCACCTGAATGTCTCCGATGCGATAACCCGGTGAAACGGGGCGACCGTGATCGAAGCAAGGAGACTGACCCGCATCCAGAGAGCCCAGGTTTTGCAACACCTTGGCCATGCTGTCTGGCATGACAGGCCACAACGCAAGCGCGCCATGACGCAGCGCTTCCAGGCAATCATGCAGGATATGACCTACAAGCACGCGGTTCTCAGGCTGTTTGATCAATTTGTAAGGCTCGGTGAGATTAACGTGCTGGTCGATTGTTCGGAAAAGAGTCATTGCCAGGGCAATCATCTTGTCGTATTGGAACAGTCGGGCCTTCGCCCGAGACGCCTGACTGAGAGCGATGATGTGGTGATGAAAATCACTGGCAACAGTCGGCTTTTCGGGCACGACGCCATCAAAATAGCGGTTGACCATGCCTATGATGCAATTGAGGCAATTGCCCACCGTATTGGCGAGGTGCGCGTTGTAGCATTCTATGAGGCGCGAATGCGCGAAGTCCGAGTCGCTGCCGCCAACCGGGCCCGTGCTGGCCAAGAAAAAACGGATGCTGTCTACACCAAGTTCTTCACAGTAACGGCGTAGAACGTCGATGCCGATGAAGTTGCCCATGCTCTTCGACATTTTCTCGCCTTCACGTATCCAGAAACCGTGGGCAAGGATATGGCGTGGCACACTCAGCCATTGGTTCCCTTGTACCTGTTGCAGGGCCAGCAACAGGGCGGGCCAGATGACTGCATGGAACCAGAGGATATCCTTGCCAACCACCTGGAGTGCTGCGGGCCACAAGTGGCGACGTTCGACAGTGTCGATGGCAGTCAGATAATTGAACAGGGCATCGACCCACACGTAAACCACATGTGAAGCGTCGCCAGGAACAGTGATTCCCCACGCATCGTCGCCACGCCTCGAAATGGGAATGTCACTCAGTCCCTCTTGAATCCTTGCAATGATTTCTGCGGTACGGCTTGCGGGATGAATGCTCAACTCACCGGTCGTGAGTAGCGATAGCAAAGGCGCCTGGTAGCGACTCAGGCGAAAGAAGTAGTTTTTCTCAGTGCGCTGAATCAAAGGCTTTTTGTTGACGGGCGACGTGTATCCGTACTGCTTGGCCTTGGCGTCGGGTACGTATTCTTCTTGGCCAGCATCATACCAACCGACATAGTCGCCTAGGTAGACATCCCCGGTCGCCATCAGCTGTTCAATGCGTTTGCGTACGGTTGCCTTGTGTCGTGGCTCACTCGTCCTGATGAAGTCCTCGAAGTCGATATTGAAGGCTGTGAATGCCTGACGAAATGCATCGGCATTGTTGTCTGCCCACACCGCCACTGGCAGGTCTCGAGCGTGTGCAGCCTCGATCACCTTCGTGGAGTGTTCGTCCGTTCCGGTCAGCAAGAATTTTTCATGATTTTCGAGTTGTGCCGTGCGTGCGCCGATATCTGCGAGCAGGGTAGAGAACAGGTGGCCAATGTGAGGCGCGTCATTGACGTAGTAGATGGGCGTTGTGAAATAGCGGCCTGATTTCATTGTCCATGTCCATGCTGAGGGAGGGGCGGCCTCAGGTTCCAAGTGCAACAGTCAGTTGATAATGTTGAGCCGATTGGTTGCCAGCAGTTGCAGATGATCCGTCAACACTTCAACAGGGAATTTCCAGCCCAATGGGCGGTCTCAGTGACCAAGTGCAACACCCGAGGTAAGGTGCTGCATGACTACTCACTACACCCACTTGACCATCGAAGAGCGCGTAACGCTAATGATCATGCGTATGCAAGGCGCCTCGCTGCGAGC
>NZ_JAAMQJ010000039.1 GCF_013523125.1 Pseudomonas entomophila
GCTCGCAGCGAGGCGCCTTGCATACGCATGATCATTAGCGTTACGCGCTCTTCGATGGTCAAGTGGGTGTAGTGAGTAGTCATGCAGCACCTTACCTCGGGTGTTGCACTTGGTCACTGAGACCGCCGAGCCTTCCTCACAAGTGGAATGAAATCGTTATCCGCGCACGACGGGCGGGAATACATCTAACGCGCCTTCCTTCTTACAAAATAATTGACGAGATCAGGATCGTCAACAACAAGATCAAACACCTCTATATTGTTGACAATACACTTTGCAAATACAAAGGATTTTCACAGCACAAGGGCAAGAAGATGAGCGCTGTGGATTATCGCGTTCATGAGTATGCGATCGGTGCGCATCATTTCATGAACAGAGTAATTTGCTCAATGGGGCCGACTGTTAGGTACTGATACCGCTCGGGTACCTTGGGCGAGAATATTGAGCTATATGTTCTCGCCTCTAGGCTCGTAGAATCACCTACCTAAGGCCCTATAAAGACTACCCAATACGAGTTCGAATTTCAGCACAGACGGCATCATATTCGCGTCTCATGGCCTTAACATTCTGCACCATTTCCTTTTGTGCCATTTCATAGTTGTAGATTTTTTTGTAAAACTCCATGTGATTAATCAGCGAGCCCTTCTTTCCGATTGTTGCCTCTTCCATTTTTTTGGCTTCAATACATGCCCGAAATGCGCGGGTTTCTTGGCGCGCCTGAGCACATATCTGAGAGCACTTATCGTAAAAAGCATCCGAGTAGTAGAAGGGACGATTCTTCCTCAGCCAGTCCATGCATGAGATAATTGACTCTTCAGCCTTGAGGACTAACTCCTCATCACGAGATGCATAATAGGTAGTATAGAGACTGCTCAAGCGAGCAGTGTCATCCAGAGCAGTATCAAGCTTCCCCCATGTCTCCTTGTATATCGAGACTTCAGCATTTTTGACACGCACTTGATGACTATATGTCAGATAATTATGGGTTGTATTGTTAACTACACCCAGTAGCATACAACAAAATCCAGCGATGTATGTCGAGGTGCCTAGAGGCTCAACTCCCAAATCAACGCCAAGAAAATGCTTCAGTAGAGCGTTCGCAAACATGTGAAGAAGCAGGGGTGCGGTAACAATACCAGCGCCTGTGATCAAAAGAAATCTGGTGACTTTGTTGGAGAATGGGCTACGAATTTTTTTGGAAACCCACTCTATCGCCAGATCCCACAACTGGTTGGACTTACTCACAGATGCCTCGTGCAGAAAGTATGAATTCAGATAGACGAGCCTACCGTCCTATAAACGGTGACCCAATTCCCAGCTCGTGCCCCTTCGGTTCTCAGGGACAGAGCACCGTTAGCCTTCGTCGACCGATGGGGGCGTCATGGATTTTCAATCGGATGTTGCGAGATCGGACTGCCATTTGCGGGCGATGCGAGTCTTCGAGCGATGCGTATTTTTAAAGATCTGAGGTGGGTGCCACGAATGAGGACGTAGGTGCCTGAGGGCCGATGCCTCATCGGGAGGTGTGCTGCGATACGGCAGTAGACAGGCCTTAATCTGCCAGCCCGTGCTGGATCAATATGATCCATGAGGGGAAGGCTGAGAGGCAGGTTTACATTTTTGTGCCCAGCGCTTTCTGAATGAAGCGATTTCGGACAAAAAGCGTTTACATTCTAGCGAAAGGGCTAGTTAGACGGCTACAGGTTTACATTTTTACATGAAAAAACGGTGGCCGACGCTTTGAGAGGAGGAGAGCTTTAAAGAACCCTTGATTTCACGGGTTGAAGCTGACTATGCTGAGAAAAATTCGTAAGTCTTCATAGGTTTACAGTTTGAAGGCCTCCGAAATAGGGCGTCAGTGAAGCGATCGCACAGCACCACCGCACCGCGCGCCAGGGCCGGACGAATGACTTCGGCCAGGTGCTGGGCACGCGCGGCGAACACCAGCAGCAGTTCGGTGTCGGCGGCCATGGTTTCCTGGCTCGGGGCGAGCAGCAGTTCACGCACCTGCTCGGCCAGTGGCGTACCGCCTGGCTCACGGGTCAGGACCACGTCCAATCCCTGCTCGCGCAGACGCGCCGCCAGGTAGTCACGGTTAGTGCTCTTGCCCGCGCCTTCGGGGCCTTCCAAGGTAATGAACAAACCGCTCACGCGCAGTCCTTATCGAGAATGGGGCGCGTCCGCTTGCGGGGAACGCGCAGGTTCAACGGAATCGGGCGAGCCCTCGACCGGCGCCTGTTCAGGGGCCGGTTCGGTGGCATCGGTACGCGGCCCGGGTGTCGTGTCCGTCCGGGCATCCGGGTCGGGCACGGACTCGCTCGACGGGTTCGTCTCTGGCGTGGCGCGCGGTGCCGGGCTGGAGCGGTAGTCGGCGCGGCGCTTGAGCTGGTACTCGCGCACGGCCGTGTTGTGGTCGCCCAGGTCGTCGGAGAACACATGGCTGCCATCGCCACGGGCCACGAAATACAGGCTGCTGCCCGGCGCCGGGTTGAGCGCGGCATGGATGGCTTCACGGCCGACCATGGCGATCGGCGTCGGTGGCAGGCCAGTCATGGTGTAGGTGTTGTACGGGGTCGGCGCACGCAGATCGGCGCGGGTGATCTTGCCGTTGTAGCGCTGGCCCATGCCATAGATCACGGTCGGGTCGGTCTGCAGCATCATGCCCAGTCGCAGACGACGCACGAAGACACCGGCGATCTGTCCACGCTCCTGCGGCACGCCGGTTTCCTTCTCCACCAGCGAAGCCATGATCAAGGCCTGGTAAGGGTCGCGGTACGGCAGGTCGGTGGCCCGCTCGGCCCACTCGCGCGCCAGCACCTCTTCCAGGCGCATGTAGGCTTGCTGCAGCAGCTCGACATCGCTCATGCCACGCACGAAGCGGTAGGTGTCGGGGAAGAAGCGGCCTTCCGGGAACACGCCCGGATGGCCCAGGCGTTCCATGACCGCCTCGTCCGACACGTTGGCCAGGGTCTGTTCGATCTTGTCGTGGCGGGCGATCGCCGCACGCACCTGGCGGAAGGTCCAGCCTTCGACGATGGTCAGGTTGTACTGCACCACGTCGCCCCGCCGCCACGCGCCGAACAGGTCGTCGACGGTCATGCCGGGGGTCATGCGGTATTCACCGGTGTGCAGCGGTGTGCCGGCCAGGTTGAAACGCCAGTACAGGCGCAGCCAGAAGGCATCCTTCAGCAGGCCGTCTTCCTGCATGCGGTAGAACATGCGGTTGGGGGTCGTGCCGGTGGGCACGTCGAGCATGCGCTCCTGGCTCACGGCCAGGGGCTGATCGACCACCGAGGCCACTTTCCAGGCCGACCAGCCCAGGGCGAGCCCGGCCAGGATCAACAGGGCCTCCACGGTCAGGAGCAATAGGCGTCTCACGAATCAGGCATCCAATAACGTCTGGGCAAGGGCCTGCAGTTTACGGGTCACCGGCCCTGGCGACCAGCTCAGCTCGGCGTGACGCACCACCGGCCAGACGCCATACAGGCTGTTGCACAGAAAGACTTCGTCGGCCTGGGCGAGGTCCGTCAGCGCCAGGTCGGTGACATTGACGGCCATGCCTGCGGAACGGGCCGCCTCGAGCAAGGCCGCGCGCATGACACCCGCCACACCGCAGCGACTGAGGTCGGCCGTCAGCAGGTTGCCATCGCGCACCAGGAACAGGTTGCTGTAGACCCCCTCGATCACCCGGCCATGGGTATCGCGCATCAAGCCTTCGGCCGGATCGCTCCCCTGCCATTCGGCGCGCGCCAGGACCTGTTCGAGGCGGTTGAGGTGTTTGAGCCCGGCCAGGCGCGGCTGCTCGGCGAGCCGCGTCTGACAGGGAAAGAGCGTCACGCCGTGTTCGGCATGCCGGGCCGGGTAGGCCGGCGCCGGGCCGGCCAGCAGCACCCGGCGGGCAGGCACATCGGGCGCCGAGGCATAACCGCGCAGGCCGTCGCCACGGGTCACGACCAGCTTGGCCACGCCTTCGCCCAGGGCTTGGGCAAAGCGCAGCAGTTCGTCACGCACCAGCGTCAGGTCAAGGGGGATCGCCAGACGGCTGCACCCCAGCGCCAGACGTTCGAGGTGCAGGTCCAGCAGGCTGGGACGGCCCTGGCGCACGGCGATGGTTTCGAACACCCCATCGCCGTAGGCCAACCCGCGGTTGTGCAGGTCGATGCCGCTCGCCGGTCGACCGTCCAGCCAGTGCTGCATCAGTCGACGAACCGACGGAACACCAGCGACCCGTTGGTACCACCGAACCCGAAGGAGTTCGACAACACCACGTCGATGGGCATGCTGCGCGCCTGGTGCGGCACGAAGTCGAGGTCGCAGCCCTCGTCCGGCTCGTCCAGGTTGATGGTCGGCGGCGCGGTCTGGCTGTTGATCGCCAGCACGCTGAAGATCGCCTCGACGGCACCGGCGGCACCGAGCAGGTGACCGGTCATGGACTTGGTCGAACTGATCGCCACCTTGTACGCGTGTTCGCCGAAGACCTGCTTGATGGCCGCCACTTCCGCCAGGTCGCCCGCGGGCGTCGAGGTGCCGTGGGCGTTGATGTAGCTCACCTGCGCCGGCGCAAGCCCGGCATCGCGCAGGGCATTGGTCATGCAGCGGGCCGCCCCGGCGCCATCTTCGGGTGGCGAGGTCATGTGGTAGGCATCGCCGCTCATGCCGAAGCCCACCAGCTCGGCATGGATGACCGCGCCCCGGGCCTTGGCATGCTCGAGCTCTTCGAGTACCAGCGCGCCCGCGCCGTCGGACAGCACGAAGCCGTCGCGCCCCTTGTCCCACGGACGACTGGCACGCGCGGGTTCATCGTTGCGCGTGGACAGCGCACGGGACGCGCCGAAGCCGCCCATGCCCAGGCCACACGCGGCCATTTCGGCGCCACCGGCGATCATGACGTCGGCTTCGCCGTAGGCGATGTTGCGCGCGGCCATGCCGATGCAGTGGGTGCCCGTGGTGCAGGCGGTGGACACCGCGTAGTTCGGCCCCTGCAGACCCAGGTGGATCGACAGGAAGCCGGAAATCATGTTGATGATCGAGCCTGGCACGAAGAACGGCGAAATGCGCCGAGGCCCTTGGTCGTGCAAGGTCTTGCTGGTTTCCTGGATGTTGGTCAGGCCGCCAATGCCCGAACCCATGGCCACGCCAATGCGCTCCCGGTTCTCATCGTTGACTTCGAGACCGGCATTGCGGACCGCCTGGAACCCTGCGGCCAGGCCGTACTGGATGAACAGGTCGAGCTTGCGGGCCTCTTTGGCCGACAGGTACTGCTCGACATCGAACCCTTTCACCGAGCCGCCAAAACGGGTGGAGTAGGCAGACAGGTCCGTATGCTCGATCGGACCGATGCCACTGCGGCCAGCCAGAATGCCCTGCCAGGTGCTCGGTACATCCGTACCCAACGGTGACAGCATGCCCATACCGGTGACCACGACGCGTCTACGCGACACAGTACTCTCCTTATTTTATTGACAGATTCCGCCACGCGCCCGGTGTGACAGGGTCGGTGACGATCCTCGGTTCCCTCAAAGAAAAAACCGCACGCCTACGAAGGCAGTGCGGTTTTTCCGACAAGAAGCGACGACTACAGGCGATTAGGCCTGGTGGCTGTTAACGTAGTCGATGGCAGCTTGTACGGTAGTGATCTTCTCGGCTTCTTCGTCAGGAATCTCGGTCTCGAATTCCTCTTCCAGAGCCATCACCAGCTCTACGGTGTCAAGCGAGTCGGCACCCAGGTCGTCGACGAAGGACTTCTCATTGGTCACTTCTTCTTCTTTGACGCCCAGTTGCTCGGCGACGATTTTCTTGACGCGTTCTTCGATGGTGCTCATGTTTCACTCCTAGTGGACATATGTCAGGCGGCTGGCCGGCGACCAAGTTTATAGAAAGACGCCCGCTTTTCAAGCGGTTCGCATCCCTCCGACCTGGACCGTGCCCTACGCCTGGAATCTGATTACAGCGTTATGACGGATTTTCGAAACCGATTATGGATTTTTTCGAACGGATCCGCCAGATTGGTTCACACCTTACATGTACATCCCGCCGTTCACCGGCACGGTAGCGCCGGTCACGTAGGCCGCACCGTCGGAGGCCAGGAAGCCGACCACCTTGGCGATCTCCTCGGCCTGGCCCAGACGGCCCAGGGGAATCTGGCTCAGCAGGCCTTCGTGCTGTGCCTGCGGCAGCTCACGGGTCATGTCGGTATCGATGAAGCCCGGGGTCACCGCATTGACGGTGATGCCACGCGAGCCGACTTCACGCGCCAAGGCACGGCTGAAGCCTTCCAGACCGGCCTTGGCTGCCGCGTAGTTGGTCTGGCCGGCGTTGCCCATGGCGCCCACCACCGAACCGATGCTGATGATACGGCCCCAGCGCGCCTTGGTCATGCCACGCAGGACGCCCTTGGACAGACGGTAGAGGCTGTTGAGGTTGGTGTCGATCACGTCGAACCACTCGTCGTCCTTCATGCGCAGCATGAGGTTGTCGCGGGTGATGCCGGCATTGTTGATCAGGATCGCCGGTGCGCCGAACTGCTCCTGGATGGTGCTCAAGGTGGCGTCCACCGATTCGCTGGAGGTCACGTTCAGGGCCAGACCGGTGCCGGCGATGCCGTGCTCCTTGAGGGTCGCCGCGATACGCTCGGCACCCGAGGCCGTGGTGGCCGTGCCGATGACGGTAGCGCCCAGGCGACCCAGTTCAAGGGCGATTGCCTGACCGATGCCACGGCTGGCGCCCGTGACCAGTGCAACTTTGCCTTGCAGGCTCATGCAGGTTTCTCCGAATTCAGGCCAGCGCCGCACGGGTGGCGGCGAAGGCGTCAGGGGTGTTGAGGTTGTAGGTGGTCACGCCATCGGCGCAGCGCTTGTTCAGCCCGGCCAGGACCTTGCCCGGTCCGCATTCCACCAGGTTGACCGCGCCCTGCGCGGCCAATGCCTGCACGCACTCCACCCAGCGCACGGGCTGGTAAAGCTGGGCAAGCAGGTCTTGCTTGAGGATCGCGACGTCGGCGGCCACGGCAGCGCTGACGTTCTGCACTACCGGCACCTGGGGCGCGACCCAGTCGATGGCGTTGACGGACTCGGCGAAACGCTCGGCGGCCGGCTTCATCAAGGCACAGTGCGACGGTACGCTGACGGCCAGCGGCAAGGCACGCTTGGCGCCCTGGGCCTTGCACAGCTCGATGGCACGGTCGACGGCGGCCTTGTTGCCGGCGATCACGACCTGGCCTGGCGAGTTGAAGTTGACGGCACTGACCACCTCGTCTTCGGCGGCTTCGGCACAGATGCCGACCACCTGCTCGTCGCTCAGGCCGAGGATCGCGGCCATGGCGCCATGCCCGGCGGGTACGGCCTGCTGCATCAGCTGCCCACGACGCTCCACCAGTTTGACGGCGTCTGCCAGCGACAGGCTGCCGGCGGCGACCAATGCGCTGTACTCGCCCAGGCTGTGACCCGACACGTAGGCCGGCTGCGCGCCCCCTTCGGCCAGCCACAGACGCCACAGGGCGATCGAGGCGGTCAGGATGGCGGGCTGGGTCTTGTCGGTCTGGTTGAGCTGCTCTTCCGGCCCCTGCTGAATCAGGTGCCAGAGGTCATAACCCAGGGCCTCGGAAGCTTCCCCGAAGGTCTCGAGGATCAGCGGGTGCTGCTCGGCGAGCTCGGCCAGCATGCCCAGCGACTGGGAGCCTTGACCTGGAAAGACGAATGCGAGGGATGCGGACATGAAAACGAACCCTTGTGAACGTGTCGAAAAGCACACCCGATGCCGCCAGGTGCGCACGATGATGAAGCTTGGATGGAGAACGCGACCGTGTGGTCACATTCTCCGTGATGGCCACGCGTCTAGCGCAGCAGATCCCCCAGGCGCCCTTGCAGGCGGCGTGGCAGATCGTCCTGGATTTCGATGAACGCGCGATGGATCGCGCTCTGGAACGCCTCGGCACTGGCCGAACCATGACTCTTGATGACGATGCCCTGCAGACCCAACAGGCTCGCGCCGTTGTGCCGGGCCGGTGCCAGCTCCGTCTGCAGGCGACGCAACAGAGGCAGGGCGACGAAGCCCGCCAGCCGAGCCATTACCCCCGTGCGGAACAGCGACTGGATGCGCGCGCCGATCAAGGTGGCCAGCCCTTCGCTGGCCTTGAGCAGCACATTGCCGACGAACCCATCGCAGACCACCACGTCCGCCTCGCCTCGGTAGACCCCATCGCCTTCGATGAAGCCGACGTAGTTCAGCCCAGGCGCCTCCTGAAGCAACGCCGCGGCCTGCTTCACCTGCAGGTTGCCCTTGATGTCCTCGGTCCCCACGTTCAACAACGCCACCCGCGGACGCGCGATACCCAGCGCACGGGCAGCCTCCGACCCCATGAGCGCGAACTGGTACAGGTGCTCTGCGCTGCAATCGACGTTGGCCCCCAGATCCAGCAGCTGACAGCAGCCGACCTGGGTCGGAATCGCGGCGATCATGGCGGGGCGGTCAATGCCCGGCAGGGTCTTGAGCACCTGCCGCGACAAGGCCATCAGGGCCCCGGTATTGCCCGCGCTGACGCAGGCTTGGGCCTTGCCGTCGCGCACCAGCTCCAGTGCCACGCGCATGGAGGCATCGGGTTTACCGCGCAGCACTTGCGAAGGCCGCTCGTCCATACCGATCACTTCACTGGCCGCGACGATACGCAGGCGCGCGCGATCCGCGGCCACTGGGTTGCCGACGAGCTCTTCGAGGAGGGAGGCGTGACCCACCAGGGTCAGGTGAAGCGAGGGGGTGGAGCGCAGGCAGGCGAGACTCGCCTGAACAATGCTGCGGGGACCGAAGTCCCCGCCCATTGCGTCGATCGCGATGATCCGGGCAGACAAGATTTACTCGTCAGCGCCCTTGTCGATCACTTTGCGGCCACGGTAGACGCCTTCTGGCGAAACGTGGTGGCGCAGGTGAACGTCACCGGTGCTCTTGTCGACCGACAGTGCGTTTTCCGACAGGGCGTCGTGGGAACGGCGCATGTCGCGGGCAGAGCGGGATTTTTTGTTCTGCTGAACAGCCATAATGATTAACTCCTAAACGTTTGGGTCACGCTTTAACTGCGCCAAAACACTGAACGGGTTGGACCGCGATACCTCGTCCTCGCTCGGCTCGGGCTCGTTGGCACCCGCCGGCTGCTGGCATTCTTCCGGATGATGAGCAGGCACGATGGGCAGGGCGAGCAACAGCTCCTCCTCGACCAGCGCTTGCAGATCCAAAGGATCCTCGCCCAGTTCCAGCACGTCATAGCCTTTCGGCAACGACTGGGTGTTCGCACCCTCCTTCACCACGGCGTACGTACATTCGCTGTGGATCGGCAGGGTGACCAGTTCAAGACAACGCTGGCAGACCATCTTGACTTCGACGTCCAGCGCGCTGTGGATCACCACGGCGCCTTGCTCGTCTCGCTCAAAATCGAATTGTGCCTGCACCGTACCGACATCGTCGGACAGCGGGTCGCAGAGTCTTTCCAAATCGGCAAGCGCCAGCGAACCCTTGAGGGTTACGCCGCGATCAGCCAATTTGCGCGGGTCAACGTGAGATGGAATCGGGTCATTCAACATAGGCGCAGCATTCTAGGGATGCCCCTGGCACCTGTCAAAGGAAATTCGGTCCACCCTCGCATGTTAGACTCGCTCGATCTGACCAGGAGTCCGCCATGCTTCCCCTGTTACTGGCTTCGAGCTCGACCTATCGCCGCGACCTGCTGCATCGCCTGCGCCTGCCTTTCGACTGGGCCAGCCCGGATATCGACGAGGGCCGGCTGGGGGATGAACCTGCCGAGGCGCTGGTGCGACGCCTGGCCGCAGCGAAGGCCCGCGCCCTGGCCGCCACGCACCCGGCCCACCTGATCATCGGTTCCGATCAGGTCGCCGTGCTGGGCGAGCGGATCCTCGGCAAACCGCACACCTTCGAACGGGCGCGCGAGCAACTGCTGGCTGCCAGTGGCCAGGCCGTCACCTTCCTGACCGGCGTGGCGCTGCTCAACAGCGCCACGGGGCAGTGCCAGATCGATTGCGTGCCGTTCACGGTCACCCTGCGCGACCTGGACAGCGCCCAGGTCGAGCGCTACCTGCGGGCCGAGCAACCCTACGATTGCGCCGGCAGCTTCAAGGCCGAAGGGCTGGGTGTGAGCCTGTTCCGCGAGACGCAGGGCAGCGATGCCACCAGCCTGATCGGCCTGCCGCTGATCCGCCTGGTACGGATGCTGGCCGAAGAAGGCATCAGCGTGCCTTGAGCGGATGAGCGTGACAGCCCGAGACTGCCCTGCCGAGCGCCTGGATCAGCGCAACGAAGGCCCTGCAAAGCCCATCCACAGCGCCAGGTGCTCGGCCAGGCTCGCACCTAGACCCTTGGAGACCAACTCCAGAGGCGACTCCTTGACGGTGAAGTCGACCAGCTTCTCCGCCCCAACCACGTCACGCGCCACGTAGCCGACACTGCCCAGACCATCCACCAGACCCAGCGCCTTGGCCTGCTCGCCGGTCCAGATCAAGCCACTGAACAGCTCGGGATGCGCCTTGTCCTTGAGGCGCTCACCCCGGCCGGCCTTCACGCTGGCGATGAATTGCTGGTGCGTGGTGTTCAGCACACCCTGCCAGAACGCGGTCTCTTCAGGCTTTTGCGGCGAGAACGGATCGAGAAAGGCCTTGTGCTCCCCTGCCGTGTACGTGCGCCGCTCGATACCGAGCTTGTCCATGGCGCCGACGAAGCCGTAGCCGGCCGCCGTCACCCCGATCGAGCCGACCAGACTGGCCTTGTCGGCATAGATCTCGTCCGCGGCACTGGCGATGTAGTACGCCCCGGAGGCCCCCAGGTCGGTGATCACTGCATACAGCTTGATGGCCGGGTACTCGGCGCGCAGCCGACGGATCTCGTCATAGACGTACCCCGACTGCACCGGACTGCCGCCCGGGCTATTGATGCGCAATATCACCGCCTGGGTGTTGCTGTCCTTGAACGCCGCCCTCAGGCTGCCGGTGAGATTGTCGGCGCTGGCCATGGCCTTGTCGGCGATCATGCCGTTCACGTCTATCACGGCCGTGTGCCGACCGCCGCTCGCGGCGACGCCGTCGAAGCTCATGTGCGGCCAGAACAGCGCCAGCAGCCCGAACAGATAGGCGAAGGTCAGCAACTTGAAGAAGATGCCCCAGCGGCGCGAGCGACGCTGCTCGCGAATGCCGGCCTGCAAGGTGTCTTCCAACAGCTTCCAGCTGCGCCGGTCTTCGCGCTCCTCGCGCAACTGGTCCTTGTCCATGACCTCGACCCAGACTTCTTCCGTGTCGGAAGCAGCCTGCCTGGGCGCCTCGGGCTCACGTCGACCCGGCGCTTTCCATTCGTCCACCATGCTCACTCACCCTGAATTGAAAACCGCTCGGTGTGGGTCAGCCACGTGCGCAACTGGCTGAACCGTTCGATGCAGACCTGCGGCCCGAATTCGCTCAGCGCCTGGAGCGACATCGCGCCATAGCCCACGGCCACCGAATGCATGCCCGCATTGCGCGCCATCAGCAGGTCGAAGGCCGAGTCGCCGATCATCAGGGCGCGCTCGGCCGTCACCCCGCAATGCGCGAGGATCTGCTCGAGCATCAGAGGGTGGGGCTTGCCACGGGTTTCATCGGCCGCCCGCGTGACCTCGAAATAGTCCGTCCAGCCGTTGGCCTGCAGCACCCGATCGAGCCCACGCCGTGCCTTGCCGGTCGCCACGGCCAGCCGGTAGCCGTCGGCGCGCAGGGCCTCCAGCGTCTCGACCACGCCCTCGAACAGCGGCGAAGGGGTCCGATCCAGGCTGACATAGATGTCGGCGTAGTGCTGGCGAAAGACGGCGACCTGAGCAGGCGCCAGGTGCGGGTAGAGGGTCAGGATCGCTTCATCCAGCGCCAGGCCGATGATACCCTTGACCACCTGCTCGTCGCGCGTCACCTCGCCGAAACGTTCGGCGGCCGTGTTCATGGACGTGACGATACGCCCGATGGAATCGGCCAGCGTGCCATCCCAGTCGAAGATCAGCAGGTCGTAGTCAGGCCGCACCGAGGCGCTCCACGGCACTGGCCCACGTTTCGTCCACCGGCGCCTCGAGCTTGAGCTCACCGCCATCGGGCAACGGCACGGTCAGCGCATAGGCATGCAGAAACAGCCGCTTGCCGCCCAGTTCGCGGATCTCGCGGGTGAAGTCTTCGTCGCCGTACTTGCTGTCGCCGGCAATGCAGTGCCCGGCATGCAGCGTATGCACGCGAATCTGGTGGGTGCGCCCGGTCACCGGCCGCGCCTCGACCAGGGTGGCGAACTCGCCGAAGCGGCGCAGGACCCGGAACAGGGTCAGTGCCTCCTTGCCCTCGTCGTTGACCTCGACCATGCGCTCGCCGGAGCGCAGGTTGCTCTTCTGCAGCGGCGCGCTGACCTGCTTCTTCGACGTGGGCCAGTGACCGCGCACCAGCGCCATGTAGCGCTTGTCGACGCCGTCGCCGCGCAGGGCCGCGTGCAGGTGGCGCAGCATGCTGCGTTTCTTGGCGATCATCAGCAGCCCGGACGTGTCGCGGTCCAGGCGATGCACCAGCTCCAGCTCCTTGGCGTCCGGGCGCATCTGGCGCAGCGCCTCGATCACGCCGAAGCTCAGGCCACTGCCGCCGTGCACCGCGATGCCGGCCGGCTTGTTGAGCACGATCAGCGCCTTGTCCTCGTGGACGATCGCCGCTTCGAGGCGTTGCAACAGGCCCTGGGCGACCGGCGCCGGCTCGTCGCGTTCGGGCAGGCGCACTGGCGGCACGCGCACGATGTCGCCAGCCTGCAACTTGTACTCAGGCTTGATGCGGCCCTTGTTGACCCGCACCTCGCCCTTGCGCACGATGCGATAGACCAGCGTCTTGGGCACACCCTTGAGCGCAGTGATGAGGAAATTGTCGATGCGCTGGCCGGCAAGCTCAGGCGGGACCTCGATCAGCTGAACGCCGGAGGTCGGGGAAGTATTGGTCGTCATGGCCCGAATCATACAATTTTTATGGAATTGAAGCACTTAATCATTGCTGTTATAGTCGCGAGTGCCGCCAAAAGTGGCAGGTCAGCGGCAATTGGTGCGGCACGTGATGAAAAGCGACAGCTCGCCCGCCCCTGATCGACGCAATTCTCGAGGACGCGAGGCCGTCCGACGGAGCGTTGCCAGTTTAACGAATTGCCTGGAATCGCCACCAGCGCCACGTAGAGAAGCCCGAAAAAAAACGACAAGTGCGGTGTTTCACCTCCTTCCCCGTTGCTTTCAGTCCCTCTGCCAGCCTGGCGCTTCCACGCAGCGCACGGCGAACGCTTCGGAAATACCTGCCTCGGACACGAATCCGTCCGCGCTCCCATCGACGCGGGCGAACCATGCAACCCGTTGCGGATTCAGCGCGCGGCAGCACCCGAATTTTCAGGGACATGTGCAGGGTGGAGATGCACAGCTCCTCGGACCGTGTAGCACGGCGTCCGCCTCTCCTGGCCATTGCAAGGCCAGGCGGGTGAACCTGGTCTCGATGCAGATGCCCGCGGGCATCCACGGCCGAAAGCTGATTCCTCCTCCTGACTGAGTGCAGTAGGCACCGCAGCAAACAGGACGCGTCGTCGCGACCTCGGCCGCACCGGGCAACCGGTCGGTACCGTACGTCGCTGGACAAGAGCAGTGGCCCGCCACCGCTTGCGCACCTTGGCACCGACCATGAGAAGTCGTGTGTGCCGAACGCCGTTTCCGGCAGCCCGGAAACCGACGGTACTACATGAAAAGAATGCTGATTAACGCAACTCAACCCGAAGAGTTGCGTGTAGCTCTGGTGGATGGCCAGCGCCTCTACGACCTGGACATCGAGTCCGGTGCGCGCGAGCAGAAGAAGGCCAACATCTACAAGGGCCGCATCACCCGCATCGAGCCCAGCCTCGAAGCCGCCTTCGTCGACTTCGGCTCCGAACGCCACGGCTTCCTGCCGCTCAAGGAAATCTCCCGCGAGTACTTCAAGAAGACCCCCGAAGGCCGGGTCAACATCAAGGAAGTGCTCAGCGAAGGCCAGGAAGTCATCGTCCAGGTCGAGAAGGAGGAACGTGGCAACAAGGGCGCGGCCCTGACCACCTTCATCAGCCTGGCCGGCCGCTACCTGGTGCTGATGCCCAACAACCCGCGTGCCGGCGGCATCTCCCGCCGCATCGAAGGCGAAGAGCGCAACGAGCTGCGCGAAGCCCTCAACGGCCTGTCCATCCCGCCCGACATGGGCCTGATCGTGCGCACCGCCGGCCTGGGCCGCAGCAGCGAAGAGATGCAGTGGGACCTCGACTACCTGCTGCAACTGTGGACCGCGATCAAGGAAGCCTCGCTCGACCGCTCCGCGCCGTTCCTGATCTACCAGGAAAGCAACGTCATCATCCGTGCCATCCGCGACTACCTGCGCCAGGACATCGGCGAAGTGCTGATCGACAGCATCGACGCCCAGGAAGAAGCCCTCACCTTCATTCGCCAGGTGATGCCGCAGTACGCCAGCAAGGTCAAGCTCTACGAAGACAGCGTCCCGCTGTTCAACCGTTTCCAGATCGAAAGCCAGATCGAGACCGCCTTCCAGCGCGTCGTCGAGCTGCCGTCCGGCGGTTCGATCGTGATCGACCCCACCGAAGCCCTGGTCTCCATCGACATCAACTCGGCACGCGCCACCAAGGGTAGCGACATCGAGGAGACCGCACTGCAGACCAACCTGGAAGCGGCCGAAGAGATCGCACGCCAGCTGCGCCTGCGTGACATCGGCGGCCTGATCGTCATCGACTTCATCGACATGACCCCGGCGAAGAACCAGCGCGCCGTCGAAGAGCGCGTGCGCGAAGCCCTCGAGGCCGACCGCGCCCGCGTCCAGGTCGGCCGCATCTCGCGCTTCGGCCTGCTGGAAATGTCCCGTCAGCGCCTGCGTCCTTCGCTCGGCGAAAGCAGCGGCATCGTCTGCCCACGCTGCAGCGGCACCGGCATCATCCGTGACGTCGAGTCGCTGTCGCTGGCGATCCTGCGCCTGATCGAGGAAGAAGCCCTCAAGGACCGCACCGCCGAAGTCCGCGCCCAGGTACCGATCCCGGTCGCCGCCTTCCTGCTCAACGAAAAGCGCAACTCGATCACCAAGATCGAACTGCGTACCCGTGCACGCATCATCATCCTGCCGAACGATCACCTCGAAACGCCACACTTCGAAGTGCAGCGCCTGCGCGATGACAACCCGGACGTGCTGACCTGCCAGTCCAGCTACGAAATCGCCACCACCGAAGTCGAGGAAGCCCCGCAGGCGCCGGCCACGCGCACCCTGGTCCGTCAGGAAGCCGCCGTGAAGACCGCGCCACCGCGTGGCGATGCGCCAGTGCCTGCCACCGTCGAGCAAGCGCCTGCCGCGCCTGCGCCAGCGCCCGCCCCTGTCGCCAAGCCGCAGAGCGTGCCGGAGCCGAGCCTGTTCAAGGGTCTGGTCAAGTCCCTGGTCAGCTTGTTCGCCGGCAAGGAAGAACCTGCCCCGGCGCCGGTCGCCAAGGCCGAGAAGCCTGCCGAGCAGCCGCAGCAGCAGCGTTCGCAGCGCAACGAAGAGCGCCGCAATGGTCGCCAGCAGAGTCGCAACCGCAACGGTCGTCGCGACGAAGAGCGCAAGCCGCGCGAAGAGCGCAACGAGCGCACGTCCCGCGAAGAGCGCCAGCCTCGTGAAGACCGCCAACCGCGTGAAGAACGTGCGCCGCGTGAAGAGCGCAACAACCGTTCGCGTGACGACCGTCGCGGCAACCGCGAAGAGCGCCCGGTACGCGAACTGCGTGAGCCGCTGGACGCCACGCCTGTGGCACGTGAAGAGCGTCAGCCACGCGAAGAGCGCGTAGCCCGCGAGGAGCGTCCGGCCCGCGAAGAACGTGCACCACGCGAAGCCCGTGAAGAGCGCGCGCCACGCGAGGAACGCACCCCACGCGAAGAGCGTGCACCGCGCGAGGAACGTGCGCCCCGCGAAGAACGCGCCCCGCGTGAAGAGCGTGCGCCGCGCGAGGAGCGTGCCCCTCGGGAAGAACGTGCACCACGTGAAGAGCGTGTCGTGCGCGAAGAAGATGCCGCACCCGAAGCCCCTGTGCAGCAGGAAGAGCGCTCGCAGCCCGCAGCGCCTGTTTCTCGTGAAGAGCGTCCACAGCCGGAAGAGCGCACCGAACAGGAAGCCGCTGCCCCTCGCGAGGAGCGTCAGCCACGCCAGCCCCGTGAAGAGCGTCAACCCCGCGCAGCCGAACAGGCCCAAGAGCAGGAACAGGCCGCTGAAGCCGCTGCCGACGCCCTGCCCGCCGACGAAGCCCAGCAGGATGACGCGCAGGACGGCAATGACGAAGAGCGTCCGCGCCGCCGCTCGCGTGGCCAGCGTCGCCGCAGCAATCGCCGTGAGCGTCAGCGCAATGCCAATGGCGACCTGATCGAAGGCAGCGACGACGAGTCAGGTGACGAGCAGCCACGTCAGCACACGCCCTCTCCGCAGAGCACCGACCTGGCCGCGGGCCTGGCCGTGACCGCCGAAGTGGCCAGCAGCGCCGTCAGCAGCGAAGCGCATGCCCAGGCCAACGAGCAGGCCGAGCGCGCGACCGCGAGCGTCGAAGCCCCTGCCGTCGAGGTCTCGGCCGAAGCCGTCGCCGACGCCGCGCCCGTAGTGACCCAGTCCGACGAAATGGCCATTGCGCCAGCAGTCGAGCAGCCTGCTCAGGCGCCGGCCACTCGTGTCGAGCCAGGTCTGGAGCCAGTGGTCGAGGTGACTCCGCCGCCAGCCGCCGAGGCGCCAAGCGCCGCCGCCATTGCCGAAACAGGTGAGACCGAGTCCCAGCCAGCGGCACCGGCCGTCTCGGGCGAGGCCGATCCGGTACACGTTGTGCAGCCCACGGCCGACGTCGACGTGACGCCCGTTCCCGCCGCTGACGAGACCAACCTGCAGGCTGACGCCAAGGCCGACACCGAGCTGTCTTCGGTCGAGCCGTCCGCTGCTCCGGCAGCGCCAAGCGAAGCCGGTGAAGTCGAGAAGCAGGCAGCGGTCGAGGCCACGGCCCCGGTCGCCTCGCCTGCCATCGAGACGCCAGCAGCCGAGCCGGTGAGCGCCGAGGCGAAGCCCGAGGCCCAGCCTGAAGCTGCCCAGGCCGAAGCGGACCCTGTCGCGGCGGACCTGGCGACGGTGGAGCCTTCGACCGTCATGTTGCCCAATGGCCGCGCGCCGAACGACCCTCGTGAAGTGCGTCGCCGCAAGCGTGAAGCCGAAGCCGCTGCGGCTGCAGCGGCCGCCCAGGCCGCTGCCGACCAGGCCATCTCGGCTGCGCCAAGCGAACGGGCGTCGGAATTGCCTGCCCCGACCGAGGCGCACAAGCCAAACGGTTGAGGTGCCGGTAGCCTGAACAGGCCCCGTCAGTGCGAACTGGCGGGGCCTTTTTCGTTATGGCGCGCCAACCTGCTCCGCGCCGCTCGTCCGATGCCAGGTACGCCATGCAGCCCCTCTTCATTGAACCGCTATGCCATGGACGCGCGCTTGTGTACATTTGCGCGCTGTCATCGCTGGCCTGTCGATGACGTGATCGTTCCGAACAGTTCGCTACTCCCTGGATACTCCATGCCTGATACTTCTCCCGACGAAACGGTTCGTGCGGCGTTGCACATTTCCCATGCCCTGCTGCGCAAGCAACATGAGCTAGTCGTCAATTTTGGTGTGGGTTCGTTACACGCCACGGACCTCGATGTATTGCTGACGCAAGCATGCGCGGTCGTCGCCGAAGGCATGCGCACGGCGTATGCCAAGGTCCTGACCCCTCTCTCCGATGGCCAGCAGTTCCTGCTGTCCCATGGGGTGGGCTGGCATACACAGGACATCGGCAGCGCCACGGTCGGCGCAGACGAGGCCAGCCCGGCCGGCTATGCCTTCATGACTGATCGTCCAGTGATCTCCAACCATCTGGGCCAGGAAAATCGCTTCAGGACCCCCTCCCTACTCAGGCGCTATGGGATTCAACGTGCGATCAATGTCCCGATCCGCGGCCCGCTTAGCCCTTACGGCGTGCTGGAAGCCGACAATGGCGATGGCGCGGACTTCATCGAAAGCGACCTGGTCTTCATGGAAGGGATCGCCAACGTCATCGCGATGAGCGTCGAGCGCATGACCACGCGCACCGAAGAAGCGCACCGGCGCCCCTATTCGGAAAGCGTGCTCAACGCCAGCCCGGACTGCGTCAAGATTCTTTCGCCGTGCGGCACTATCGAGTTCTTCAACGAGCCAGGGCTGTGCCGCATGCAGCTCGAAAGCGCCGAGCAGGTCACCGGCTTGAACTGGGTGGAGCTGTGGCCCGAAGAGGCCAAGCCGGTCATCCGCAACGCCATGCAGCGTCTGGGATCGGGCGAATCGGTACGCTTCGAGTCGTTCTGCCCAACGGCCAAGGGCGAGCCGAAGTGGTGGGACGTCACGGCAGCGCCGATCTACGACGAGCAGAAGAACATCGACAAGATCATCGCGATCTCCCGGGATATCACCGAACGGCGCAATCATGAGCAGCAGTTGATCTCGCTGATCGATGCGCAGACCACCCAGATCAGCGAAAGCGATCTGCAACTCCATGAGATCCACCATCGCGTCAAGAACAGCCTGCAACTGGTCAACACCTTGCTGTTGCTGCAGGCCAACGTGGCGGTCGAGGACACGGTCAAGCTTCAGCTGCAGACCGCAGCCAATCGTGTGCTGGCCATCGCAGCCGTGCATGGGCGGCTTTATCTGGAGGAGCATTGCCACGAAATCAGCGTCGGCGAGTACCTGCATGCCTTGATGGACGACATCGGCACGTCGTTCGACGACCGTTCCATCCAGCTGTCGGTCGAACCCACCTCGATCAGGGCCGAGCGCCTGGCGCCCCTGGGCCTGGTGATTAGCGAGCTGGTGACCAATGCCCTGAAATATGGCAAGGGCAACGTCGTCGTACGGGTCGCGGACGTCGATGCCAAGGCCATCGAGGTGATCGTCACCGACGAGGGCGACGGCTTCCCCGACTCCTACCCCAAGCCCAGTGGCACAGGGTTGGGCATGCGCCTGGTCAAGGGCTATTCGGGCTTCGGCGAGCAGGCCATCTCGGTGGATCGCTCGGTCGCCAGCAGCACGATACACGTGCGCTTCAAGCGCTGAGGCCCAGACCTTTCAACGTCTTGGAAAAAGCCCTGAGACAGAGTCATGGTTGCACCCACAGCTTCACCGGCATGATACAGGCACGCGCAGTCCTCCTGTGGGGGGCTTGCCCGCGATGGCGTCCGGCCCACCACCGCCTGCATCGCGGGCAAGCCCGCTCCCACAGAGGGGATGAACCGCTCTGCCAGATCGGCGATGTGGTCCACCTCGTGTTAGGCAACGAGGTTGAAAGCCCTGGCACTGAGGCCGTATGCGCCAGCGCGCGTGACGAGCACCAGGGGCTGGCGAACGGCCCTCACAGGGTGTACAGCACGTCGCGGATCTTCATGGCCAGCGCTTGTACCGAGAAGGGTTTTTGCAGGATGTGCATGTCTTCGCCAAGGAACTGCCGCAGGTTACCGGCATCCTTGGTGTAGCCGGTGATCAGCAGCACCTTGATCGTCGGCTGGCGCGCCCGAATTCGATCGGCCAGTTCGCGCCCGCTCAGCCCTGGCAAGCCGACGTCGGACACCATCAGGTCGAACGCAGGTTCGCGGTCGATCAGCGCCAAGGCCGTCTGTGCGTCCTCGGCCTCGGCGACCTGGTAGCCCGCTTCCGTCAACAGTTCGGTGACCACCAGGCGGACGCTGGGCTCGTCCTCCACCAGCAGCACCCGTTCACCGGCGCCCTGGTTCAGCACGGTGGCCGCTGCGTGCGGCTCAGGGGCGCCAGGCACTGCCGTGTCCCGATGGCGTGGCAGCAGCAGGGTCATGCACGTGCCCTGCCCCAGGGTGCTGTGGACCTCGACGTGGCCACCGGTCTGCTTGACGAAGCCGTACACCATGGACAGGCCGAGCCCTGTGCCCTTGCCTTGCGGCTTGGTGGTGAAGAACGGCTCGAAGACCTTGTCCAGCAGCTCAGGAGCGATGCCTTCGCCGGTGTCGCTGACGTCGAGGGCCAGGTAATCTCCGGCCAGGGCACCATCGGCCTGCCCAGGCCCTGAGCGCACGACGTTGCGCGTGCAGACCCGCAACCGTCCTGTCTCACCCATCGCATCACGGGCATTGATGCACAGGTTCAGCAGCACGTTTTCCAGCTGATTGGCATCGGTGTGCACGGTCCAGGCATCGGGCTGCAAGACCAGCTCGACCTGCACGTTCTCGGTCACGGTGCGCTGAAGCAGAAAGGCCATGTCGGTGATCAGCCGGTTCACGTCCACCGGTCGCATGTCCAGTGCCTGGCGCCGGCTGAAACTGAGCAGGCGCTGGGTCAACGCGGCAGCCCGTTGCGCCGAGACGATGGCGTTGCCGATGTAGCGCTGGGCACGTGTGTCCTCTGGCCGCGCATGACGCTGCAGCATCTCCATCGACCCCATGATGCCGGTCAGCAGGTTGTTGAAGTCGTGGGCGATGCCCCCGGTCAGTTGCCCGATCGCTTCCATCTTCTGGCTCTGGCGCAAGGCGTCCTTGGCCTGTTCGAGTTCGGCCAGCCGGTCACGCTCGACCGTGACATCGCGCGCCACGCAATACAGCAACCCGCCTTCCGGCACGGCCGTCCAGTTGAGCGTGCGATAGCTGCCCAGGCGGGTACGGAAGCGGTTCTCGAAATTGAGGGTCGGCGCGCCGATGGCCAATGCCTGGATTTCTTCCCGCGTGCGCACGTTGTCGTCCGGGTGCTCCAGCCATGCCGAGGTCCTGCCGACGATCTGTTCCACCGGCCAGCCGAGCACCCGGGTCCAGGCCGGGTTGACGCTGAGCCATACCCCCTCGAAGTCGGCGATGCCGATCATGTCGTGGCTGAAGGCCCACATCTGGTCACGCTCGCGGGTCCGTTCGCGCACCCGCAGCTCCAGTACCTCGTTGGCCTGGCGCAACGCGGCGGCCGATTCCTGGCGCAGCTGGGCCAGGCGCAGTGCCCCTTCCACCCGGGCGATCAGCTCTCGGGCACTGAACGGCTTGACCAAATAATCGTCCGCCCCTGCGGCGATGCCTTCGATGGAGGCCTCTTCGCCGGCCCTGGCAGACAACAGGATGATGGGCAGCGCATGGGTCGCCGGGTCGTCGCGCAGGGCCCGGATCACCCCGAAACCGTCGAGCACCGGCATCATGATGTCCGACAGCACCAGGTCGGGCCGTGCCCGACGCGCCTGTTCGACGGCCTCACGTCCATCGGCCACGGCGGTCACCGTGAAACCGGCTTCGCTCAGCAGGCGCTGCACGTAGCCGCGCATGTCGGCGTTGTCGTCGGCCAACAGGACGCGCAGACCATTGCTGGGCCTGACCTGACCAGCCGTGCGGTCGAGGGTTGGCACGGGGTCGTCGCCGTGGCCGGACAGCCAGCGCAAGGCTTCGGCGACGAAGGTATCGGCATGGATGGCGGTCGAGGTCAGCGCATTGCCCTGGACCTTTCGCGCCGGCAGGTGCGCATGGCCGAACGGCAGCAACACCTCGAAGCAGGTGCCGACACCGATCTCGCTGCGCACGCCGACCTGCCCGCCGTGCAACCGGGTCAGGTCCTTGACCAGCGCCAGGCCGATCCCCGTGCCCTCGTGCGTTCGACCGACCTGGCCTTCGATGCGGTGGAAACGGTCGAAGATACGCTCGAGCTCCTGCTGCGGGATGCCGACCCCGGTGTCCCGTACCTGCAGGCGTGCGCCGTCGGGCACGCGCTCAAGGTGGACGCCGATGTGTCCGCTCAAGGTGTACTTGAAGGCATTGGAAATGAGGTTGAGGACGATCTTCTCCCACATCTCCTGATCGATCCACACGGGCTCGCCCAGCGCACCGCAGTCGATATGGTACGTCAGCCCGGCGCGCGTCATGGCCGAGCGAAAACTGCTGGCCAACTCTGCCGTAAAGGCGGCCAGATCGACCGGCGTGAAGTCGGCGCGTACCCGGCCCGCCTCGATGCGCGAGAAGTCCAGCAGTGTATTGACCAGGCGCAACAGCCGCTGACCGTTGCGGTGGACCAGGTGCAGCGACTCGCGCGCGACGGTCAACTGCCCAGGGGCCTCGGCCGGCTGGCCCAGCATGTCCTCCAGGGGGCCGAGCATGAGCGTCAACGGGGTACGGAACTCGTGGCTGGCGTTGGAAAAGAACACGGTCTTGGCCCGGTCCAGTTCGGCCAGTTCCTCCGAGCGCCGTCGCTCCTCTTCGTAGCGCTCGATGTTGCCCAACGCCGTACTCAGGTGCCCCGCCGCGCGCTGGAACAAGGTGGTGTAGTCCGCGTCGATGCGTCGCCGCGGGCTGATGCCGAGCACCAGGAAACCGTAGGGCACGCCGGCCCGTGTGCTCGGCACGGGTACCACCAGCGCCTGTTCCACCGGCTCGGGCCAGGGTCGCCCAGGCAGCCGCCCCGCGTAGCGTCGCTCGAGCCCTTCGACCGGCACCGGGGCGTTCAGCGCGTCGTGCAGGGGCCAAGGGGTCGCCTGCTCGGCTGGCAGGATCAACGCCGGCGCCAGGTCTTCGGCCGGCGTACAGCCTTCGAGGGCCGTGCGGCGGTAGCCCCCCGAGACGGGATCGGCCAGGTATACCAGCACGAACGGCGCCTCCTCTGGCACCGCCTGGAGCAGGCGAGCCACGCTCTCGCAGGCCTCGGTTGGCGTACGGGTCGCCGCCGTGACTTCGGCTACCTGGCGCAGCAGACGTTCGCGACGCGTGGCCAGCACGCGGTAGGTGGTCTCGGTGACCGCCGTGAAGATGCCCTCTACCCGCCCGTCCTCGCCGCGAACCGGGCTGTAGCTGTAATAGAAATAGCACTCTTCGGTGTAGCCGAAGCGGTTGAGCGGCAGCAGTTGGTCTTCGGACCAGGTGGCCTCACCGGTGTCCATCACGTGATCGAACATCGGCCCGATGATGTCCCAGATCTCCGCCCAGACCTCGGGCCCTGGCCTGCCCAGCGCCCACGGATGCTTGCGCCCTGGCACCGGGCTCCAGGCATCGTTGTAGATCAGGGCTCGGGTTTCACCCCAGTACAGCACCATCGGGAAGCGCGACCCCAGGCAGATGCTGACGGCCGAACGCAGGGCCTGGGACCAGCCATCGAGCGGGCCGAAGGGGGTGCTCGACCAGTCCTTCTCGCGCATCAGGCGCGCCATTTCGCCGGGAAAATCCAGAAAGGTGCAGGCAGGGGCTAGGGTCATGGGATACCGGGCGGTCGAGAACGATGGGTGAATGACGCACAGCACCCGCTACCAGGCATGCCGCCGCTCGGGGCTTGGGCAACAGGACACGGCAAAAATTTCGTGACCGGTTGCCCAGGCAGCCTGCCGGGTGGACAGGTGCGATACCGGGCGGGCCCTCCATGGCCCTGCCAGGTCCTAGACCACGTTGGGTTCCATCTCCAGCGCCACGCCGAAACGTGCCTGGATGTCTTGCTGGATGCTACGCGCCAGGGCATGCAGCTGCGCACCGGTGGCCTGCCCATGATTGACCAGCACCAGGGCCTGCAAGCCGTGCACACCGGCATCGCCTTGGCGATGGCCTTTCCAGCCGGCCTGCTCGATCAGCCAGCCGGCCGCCAGCTTGACCTGGCCATCGGCCTGGGGATAGGCGACCACGCCGGGATGGTCGCGCCGGATGCGCTCGGCCACCTGCGCAGGCACGACCGGGTTCTTGAAGAAACTGCCAGCATTGCCCAGCACCGCCGGGTCAGGCAGCTTTTCACGACGGATGCCGCAGATTGCCTCGCTGATGTGCTGGGCGGTCGCCTGCTCGATGCCCTGCTCAAGCAAGCGCTGGCGAACCGGGCCGTACTCGAGCTGCGCGCGCAGTTGTCGGTCCAGGGCAAAGCGCACGCGCAGGATGATCCAGCGGCCCGGTTCGCGCTTGAACACGCTGTCCCGGTAGCCGAAGCCGCAGTCCTGCGCGCTGAACTCGCGCACCTGGCCATCGTGGCGGTCCAGGGCGGTCAGGCCGGCGAACACGTCCTTGATCTCCACGCCATAGGCACCGACGTTCTGCATCGGCGCGGCGCCGACCGTGCCAGGAATCAGGCTGAGGTTCTCCAGACCGCTGAAGCCCTGGGCCAGCGTCCATTGCACGAAGGGATGCCAGGGCTCGCCCGCCTCGGCCTCGACGATGACCTGCTCGTCCGTTTCGGCCACCACACGACGGCCCTGGCTGAGCATGCGCAGCACCAGGGCGTGCACATTGGCGGTCAGCAGCAGGTTGCTGCCGCCGCCGATGACCATCAAGGGCAATTGCCGCCGCTCGGCTTCGTCGAGGGCTGCGCGCACCTCGTCGTCGCTGCGCGCCTCGGCCAGCACGCTGGCCTGCACATCGATGCCGAAGGTGTTGTAGGGCTTGAGCGACGCATGCTCACGCAACACGAGGGTCATGGATGCCCCCGCAGCTCGTTCACCAGGGTCTGGCAAGCGGCCTCGATCAGGTCCAGCACCTGCTCGAACCCGGCCGCGCCGCCATGATAAGGGTCCGGTACGTCGTCGCGTGCACCGCCGTAGCGGCGCAGGAACAGATCGACCTGCGCCGTCGAGGCGGGCGGACGCAGGGCCTGCAGGTGCGCGAGGTTGCTCGGGTCCATGGCCAGGATCAGGTCGTACTCGAAGAAGTCTTCGGGCCTGACCTGCTGGGCGCGCTGGCGCGACAGGTCGTAGCCCCGTGTCAGGGCTGCGCGGCAGGTCCGGCCGTCAGGCGGCTCGCCGACATGCCAGTCGCCTGTGCCGGCGGACGCTACCTCGACTCGCTTGGCCAACCCGGCCGCCTGCAACTGATGGCGCAGGACGCCTTCGGCAGTCGGTGAGCGGCAGATGTTGCCCAGGCACACGAACAGGATCCGCATCATGCCTCCAGCAGGCGTCGCACGCGCGCCAGGTCTTCGGCCGTGTCGACGCCGACCGCTGGCGCTTCCAGGGCATCGGCAACATGGATGCGCACGCCGTGCCAGAGGGCGCGCAACTGCTCCAGCGCCTCGGTCTGCTCGAGCCCGCACGGGCCCCAGCCGACGAAGTCCTGGAGAAAACTCACCCGGTAGGCGTACAGGCCGATATGGCGACGATAGGGCACGCCCTCGGGCAACCGGTCCTGGCCCTGGGCGAACAGGTCGCGGGCCCAGGGCAGCGGCGCCCGGCTGAACGTCAGGGCCATGCCGTGCCGGTCGCTGACCACCTTGACCGCATTGGGGTTGAACACCGTGTCGGGCTGCTCGATCGGTTCGGCCAGGGTCGCGATGCCGGCCTGCGGGTGAGCCGCCAGGTTGGCGGCGACCTGATCGATGATCACCGGTGGAATCAGCGGCTCGTCGCCCTGGACATTGACCACGATGGCGTCGGCGGGCAGCCCCAGCTGCGCTGCCACCTCGGCCAGCCGGTCGGTGCCGGACTCATGGTCGGCACGGGTCAGCAACACCTCGGCGCCGAACGCCTGACAAGCCTCGACGATGCTGGCGTCGTCGGTGGCGATCACCACGCGCGTGGCCGCGCTCTTGCAGGCCTGTTCCCAGACGTGCTGGACCATCGGCTTGCCGGCGATCGGCAGCAGCGGCTTGCCCGGCAGGCGCGTGGAGCGCAGCCGGGCGGGAATCACCACGGTGAAGGCGGTGCTCATTTATCCAGGCGCTCGTCGTCGGTCAGGGTGCGCGCCTCGCTTTCCAGCATCACTGGGATGCCGTCACGGATCGGGTAGGCCACGCCGGCGCCCTTGCTGATCAGCTCGGTCTTGTCGGCGCTGAGCTTGAGCGGGCCTTTGGTGATCGGGCAAGCCAGGATGTCGAGCAGTTTGGTGTCCATGGATACGTCCTAGAGGTGTGTAGCCAGAAGAAGGAGGAGGAACATCGACGCGTCACGCACGTCGGTGTGGCAGCAACCGCTCGAGCTGGGCGTCGAACCAGGCAACGAAGGCAGGCGAAGGCTCGGCCTCCACCGCCAGGTACCACCAGTCGTCGGCTGCGAAGGCACGGCACTTCACCGCGTCCTTTTCGGTCATCAGCAGCGGCAAGGCCGGGCTGAACGTCAACGCCTCGCGACTGAACCGGGCATGGTCGGCGAACGGGTGCGCGATCGGTTGCCAGTCTAGCGCTTGCACGGTCTTGAAGAAACGCTCGGGGTTGCCGATGCCCGCCACCGCATGCACGGCCTGGCCTGGCGGAAACTGCGTGAGCGACCGACGCTCGCCGGTGCGCACGTTGACCAGCGCGCTGGGCCGCAGGCCAAAGGCGTAGCCCTCGGCACGGTCGACCGGAGCACCGTTGAACAGCACGGCATCGACCTCGGCCAGACGCTCGGGCGGCTCGCGCAGGGGGCCGGCGGGCAGGCAACGCCCATTGCCCAGGCCGCGGGCGGCATCGATCAGCACCAGTTCCAGGTCACGGGCCAGCCGATAGTGCTGCAAGCCGTCGTCGCACAGGATCAGGTCCAGTGGCTCGGCCGCCAGCAGGCCACGCACGGCGCGTGAGCGATCTGGGTCGATCATCAGCGGCACGCCGGTGCGCTGCACGATCAGCAGCGGCTCGTCCCCCGCCTGCTCGGCGCCCTGCCCCGCCTCGACGCGCCAGGGCAACTGCGGCGGCCGGGCACCGTAGCCACGGCTGACCACACCGACCCGCAACCCCTGGCGGCGGCACTGGTCGATCAGCCAGAGAATCATGGGGGTCTTGCCCGTGCCGCCCACGGTCACGTTGCCGACCACGAGCACCGGCACCGGCGCCCGGTAGGCGGTGCGGCGACCGTCGAGAAAGCGTGCCCGCTTGCCCGCCACGACGCGGCGGTAGAGGCATTCCAGGGGGCGCAGCAGGGTCAGGGCCGGATGCCCGGTGTACCAGGCAGCGAGCAGGCGTTCGCCCAGGGCCATCACTTCGCTCCTTGAGCTGCCTCGACGGTGGTCATGCGCAGGCGGCTGAAGCCCAGCTTGCCGGCGGCGTCCATGGCGGTCACCACGGCCTGGTGCGGCGTCTTGCCGTCGGCGCTGATCGCCAGCGGCAACTGGTTGTCGCCGCCGGATTCGCGCTGCAGCGCCTCGGTGAGGGTCGCCAGGTCACTGCTGGGCAGCAGGTGGTTGTTCACCGAATAGACCCCGTCGGCGCTGATGGTGATTTCCACCACCTTGCCCTCGTCGGTCGGCGCCGCTTCGGCACTGGCGGCCTCGGGCAGCTCCACGCGCAATTGGGTCTCGCGGGTGAAGGTCGTGGTGACGACGAAGAACAGCAGCAGGACGAAGACCACGTCGATCAACGACGCCAGGTTGATGTCGACGTTCTCGCGGGCACGGTTGCGTCGGAACTTCACGCCGCGCCTCCGGCCACCTCGACCTCGCGATCGCCCTGCACGACCTCGACCAGCTTGATCGCCTCCTGCTCCATGCCCACCACCAGCTCGTCGATGCGGCGCAGCAGGAAGCGGTGGAAGAACACGGCCGGGATACCGACCATCAGGCCGGCCGCGGTGGTGACCAGGGCCTTGGAGATACCGCCGGCCAGCACGGCGGCGTTGGCGGTCATCTGCGTGCCCATGAAGGCGCTGAAGATGTCGATCATGCCCAGCACGGTGCCGAGCAGGCCGAGCAGCGGCGCCATGGCAGCGATGGTGCCGAGGGTGCTGATGTAGCGCTCCAGGTCATGGATGACCCGCGAGGCGGCTTCCTCGATGCATTCCTTCATGATCTCGCGCCCGTGCCGGGAGTTGGCCAGGCCCGCTGCGAGGATCTCGCCCAGGGGCGAGTCGGCGCGCAAGGCCTTGAGCTTGTCGCCGGTCAGTTGCTTGTCGCGGATCCACATCCAGACCTGGCCCAGCAGGTGCGGCGGGGTCACCCGACTGGCACGCAGGACCCACAGGCGTTCGACGACGATAGCCATGGCAGCGATGGAACTGAGGATGATCGGCAACATCATCCAACCGCCGGACTTGACCAACTCCCACACAGCAATCACCCCTCGGAAAAGTTCGCCACTCTACCACATGCGTCACACGGCGCTCAGCCACCGGACGTCACGCGTCAGGGTCGCGCCAGAAGCGGCGCTCGCCACGCAGACGATGGACCTCGCCGCCGCTGCCCAGGCGCAGGCGCAAGGCGCCGTGCAGAGCCGTGTCGTGAACGACGATGCCTCGGCGCTGGTAGCGCGCCAGCACACCGGGGTGGGGATGGCCGAAGCCGTTGTGTCGTCCACGCGAGATCAGGGCACCGCGCGGCGCCGTGGCGCGCAGGAAGACGTCGGTGGACGAGGTTCGGCTACCGTGATGAGGGGCCTGCAACCAGTCGATGCGCGGGTCCGGGTTCTGCGCCAGCCACAGCCGCTCGGCGGCCGCTTCCAGGTCGCCGGTCAACAGCAGGCGCTCGCCGCTGGCCTCGACCAGCAGGACGCACGAGCGCTGATTGCTGTCCGGTGCGTCAGGCCACTGCCAGAGCGCGAACGCGACGCCATCCCACTGCCAGCGCTCGCCTGCCCGACAAGCCTGACCGGGCAGCGCCGCCGGCAGTGCGTCGGGCTCACCAGCCAGTGTCCGCGCAGGCGGCAGCCCGGCGGCCACGGCCGGCGCACCCCCGGCATGGTCGGCGTGCGCGTGGCTGACGATCAACAGGTCGAGCCGGCGTACGCCCAGCCTGTGCAGCGTCGGCAGCACCACCCGCTCGCCCAGGTCGATGTCGCCATACGCAGGACCGGCATCGAACAGCAGGGTATGGGTCCGGGTGCGCAGCAGCGTGGCCAGGCCCTGGCCGACGTCCAGTTGCCAGACTTCGACCTGGCCCTGGGGCACGGGAGCATTCGGCAGCCACAGGGCGCTCGCCATCAACACCGCCCCCGGCAGGCGCAGCGGTACGCCACGGGGCAGCAAGACCAAGACGCTGCCGAGCCCGACCAGGCACCCTGCCCCCAGGGACAAGGCCGGTGGCTGCCAGGCGGGCCGCCACTGCGCAAGCTGCCCCAACCCCTCGAACAGCACGGCGAGCAGCCCGCCGGCCAGCCACAGCAAGGCCTCGCCCACCGGCGGCAGGCCGATCAGCAGTGTGCCGAGCAAGGCCAGGGGCAGTACCAGCAGGCTGATCGCAGGCACGGCCAGCAGGTTGGCCACCGGCCCGCTCAGGCTGACCGGCAGACCGAGCGCGAGCAAGGCCGGCAGCAGGCCCAGGGCGATCACCCCTTGTGCACGGGTCCAGGCCTGCCACGGCCGCCAGCCGCCCAGGCGGCCGCTGAAGCAGAACAACAGCACGGCCACCGCGCCGAACGACAGCCAGAAACCGGGCGACAGGCTGGCCAGGGGCTCGACCAGCAACACCCCGACCAGCGCCGTCCACCACGGCAGGCTGGCGCCTAAATGACGAAAACGCAGGCGCCAGACCAGCACCATCGCCAGCATGGCGCAGGCCCGCTGGACCGGCACCTGAAAGCCGGCGAGCGCGCCGTAGGCCAAGGCGGCGCCCAGCGCCAGGGCGCAGGCCCACGGCAGCCACGGCAGGCGCGCCGGCCACAGGCCCAGCCGCGCCGCCCCTGCCACCAGGGCGTAGACCAGCCCGGCCAGCAGGCCGATGTGCTGCCCGGAAATGACCATCAGGTGCACCGTGCCGGTCGCTCGCAGGGTGTCCCAGTCGGCTGGGGACAGGCCGCTGCCATCACCCAGCACCAGCGCCACCAGGGTGGCCTGCCGCCCGTGCGCCTCGACCGCCAGCAGCCGCTGCCGCAGGCCGTCGCGCCAGCCCAGGTCACTGGCGCTCAGCCGCTCGCCGGCCTTGACCGCACCGGTGGCGCCGATGCGCCGCGCCAGCAAGGTCGCCTCCTGGTCAGGCCCGTGGGGGTTGAGCAGCCCGTGGGGGCGTTTGAGCGTCACCGCCAGGCGCCAGCGTTCGCCGCTGCGCACGGGCGGCCCGTCGAACCAGCTCAGTTGCAGGCGAGACGGCAACGAGGCGCGTCGCGACCGGGCTTCGCTCAATTCGAAGTGCACCCCTTGGCCAGTCTGCCGCGGCAGCCCACTCACCGTGCCCTCGAGCCATAGCGTTCGGCCGTCCTGGGCCATGGGCAGACGATCGTCCAAGGCGCCTTGCGCGGACCAGCATGCCCAGCACAGCCCTAGGCCGAACCAGCCTATCGACCACGCCCGCGTCATCAGGCAACCCAACGAGACCAACAGCCCTGCCCACCACCATCCGACCGAAGGCAAGGTCGGCAGAAACCGCAGACAGACCAACCCCAATGCCAGCGCCACCATCCGTGTGCGCATGCCAGAGCCCTCCCAGACAACTTCACCTGATCAGGCATAGCTGCCTCATGGGCTGCGGTTGCTCAAGAATTGTCACAATCTCTGTCGAAGGCGCCTTTGGCAATGCGGGCATACTGGCCGCTCGACACCCGCGAGAGCCCCCATGCCGCGCCGAATCTTCAAACGCTACATGCCGGACCCGACCAGCATTCGCGAACACAAGTCGTTGCGATTTCTGGGCAAGCTGCTGCACGACCCCAACCTCTGGCACCTGAACCGCCACTCGGTCGCACGGGCCATGGGGGTGGGCTTGTTCGCGGCGCTGATTCCCATGCCGATGCAGATGCTGCTGGCGGCGGCCCTGGCCATCGGTGTGCGCGGCAACCTGCCGATCGCGGTCAGCCTGGTCTGGCTCACCAACCCGCTGACCATGCCACCGGTGTTTCTGGTCACCTACCTGACCGGCGCCTGGCTGATGCAGGTGCCGCCACGCAGCCTGCCCGACGAGCTGACCTTCGCCTGGATCACCGAGCAGCTGTCGACGGTCTGGCAACCGTTCCTGCTCGGCTCGGTGGTCTGCGGGGTGATCCTCGGGCTGCTGGGCTACAGCCTGACCCTGCTGTACTGGCGCTGGTGGGTCGGCCGGCAGTGGCGCCGGCGCAAGGCCCGGGTCTCAGGTACGCATGCCACGGCCACTGACCAGCAGGCGCACGCAGACGCTGTACAGCACCGCCGTGGCCACCAGCATGAAGGTGATGGCCGTGCCGATCCGGATGTCTGAGACACCGAGGATGCCGTAGCGGAACGAGTTGACCATGTGCAGCACCGGGTTGGCGAGCGACACGGTCTGCCAGAACGGCGGCAGCAGCGTGATCGAGTAGAACACGCCGCCCAGGTAGGTCAGCGGGGTCAGCACGAAGGTCGGGATGATCGAGATGTCGTCGAAGTTGCGGGCGAACACCGCATTGACGAACCCCAGCAGCGAGAAGATCGTCGCGGTGAGCAGCACGACCAGCACGGTCACGCCCAGGTGATGCACCTGCAGGTCGGTGAAGAACCCTGACAGCACGGTGACGATCACGCCGACAGCCAGCCCACGCAGGATGCCGCCCAGGGCGTAGCCGATCAGGATGGTGTGAGGCGAGACCGGCGAGACCATCAGTTCCTCGATCGAGCGCTGGAACTTGCTGCCGAAGAAGCTCGAGACCACGTTGCCGTAGGAATTGGTGATCACCGACATCATGATCAGTCCCGGGACGATGTACTGCATGTAGGTGAAGCCGCCCATGTCGCCGATCTGGCGGCCGATCAGGTTCCCGAAGATCACGAAGTACAGCACCATGGTGATCGCCGGGGGCAGCAGCGTCTGCGGCCAGATGCGCAGAAAGCGTCGCACTTCCCGGTAGACGATGGTGTTGAGGGCAACCCAGTTGTTGCGCAGATCCAGGCTCATACCGCCACCTTCGACAGGTTCTTTTCCACCAGGGACACGAACAGCTCCTCGAGCCGGTTGGTCTTGTTGCGCAGGCTCAGCACCTCGATGCCCTGCAAGGCCAGTTGGCCGAACAGCGCGGTGACGCCCACCGCCTTGTCCACCTGCACTTCCAGCGTGTGCGGGGTGATCAGCCGGCACGGGTAGCCCTCGAGCATCGGGGCCTGGGCCAAGTCACGGCGCAGGTCGAGCACGAAGGTCTCCACGTGCAGCTTGCCGAGCAGGTCGCGCATGCTGGTATTCTCGACGAGGGTGCCCTTGTCGATGATGCCGATGTGGCGGCACAGCTGCTCGGCTTCCTCCAGGTAGTGGGTGGTGAGGATGATGGCGATGCCTTTCTGGTTCAGCTCGGTGAGGAAGGTCCACATCGACCGACGCAGCTCGATGTCGACCCCGGCGGTGGGTTCGTCGAGGATCAGCAGACGTGGTTCGTGCACCAGCGCACGGGCGATCATCAGGCGCCGCTTCATGCCGCCGGACAGCGAGCGCGAAGGCACGTCGCGCTTGTCCCACAGGCCCAGCTGGGTCAGGTACTGCTCGGCGCGGGCCTTGGCCAGCTTCGGCGGGATGCCATAGTAGCCGGCCTGGGTCACGACGATGTCGAAGGTCTTCTCGAACTGGTTGAAGTTGAATTCCTGGGGCACCACGCCAATGGCGCGCTTGAGCGCTGCCGGGTCGCGGTCCAGATCATGGCCGAACACGTTGACCGTGCCGCTGGTCTTGTTGACCAGGGTCGAGAGGATGCCGATGGTGGTGGACTTGCCGGCGCCGTTGGGGCCGAGCAAGGCGAAGAAGTCTCCTTCGGCGACGTCCAGGTCGATGCCCTTGAGGGCCTGGAAACCGTTGCCGTAGGTCTTGGTCAGCTGTCGAATGGACAGAGCGGAACTCATAACAGGTCAGTTACCGGGAAAGAGAGATCGGAGCGCGCCGGCCCTGGGCCGGCGCAGTGGTAGGCGGCCATGGTGCGGGGCCGGGCCGCTCAAGTACAGTCACCTGTATCGATAGTGACTATCGAATCGGCCTGGGTGTTCAGCTCAGCTCGGTCATGACCCCGGTTTGGTAGGCCGGCCGCGCCTTGAGACGCTCGTACCAGGCGCGCAAGTGCGTCATGGGCGGATGCTCGATGGGCATCTCGAACCAGGCATAGGCGAAGGCGCCCAGTGGCACGTCACCCATGCCGACGGTCTCGCCCGACAGGTAAGGCTGCTCGGCCAGCGCCTGGTCGGCGATCGACAGCAGGCTGGCGCAGGCCTTGTGCGCGGCGTTGATGGCGATCCAGTCCTGCTGTTCGGCCGGCGTGCGCAGCAAGCCCCAGAACAGCGGCTTGAAGGGTGCGGCGAGCGACGAGGTGGTCCAGTCCATCCACTTGTCCGCCTGGGCGCGCTGGCGCGGGTCCTCGATGTACCAACCCTGTTTGCGCCCGTATTCGGCGCAGAGATAGCGCACGATGGCGTTGGATTCCCAGAGCACGGTGTCGCCGTCTTCCAGCATCGGCACCAGGCCGTTGGGGTTGAGGGCCCGGTAACGTGGCTCGTCGACCACGCCGAAACGACCGCCTGCGTCGATCGACTCGACGTCGAGCCACAGCTCCTGAGCGATCCACTGCACCTTGCGCACGTTGCTCGAATTCTTGCGGCCCCAGATCTTCAGCATGGCGATATCCTGTCAAGTACGCGGAAGATCCCAGTCTACTCCAGACACATTCTCTGGCAATCGCCTGCGAACTCCCCGCGTGCGGACAGGTCACTGTTCACACCAGCCGTTCGACGAACGCACTTTCCGGTTCCGAGACATGGCTCGATTCGAACTGTTCACGGAGGAAAGGCGTATGTGGCTGTTGTGGGTGGTGGTTCTGGTGATCGGTGCGGCGTACCTCACGCACCGGCGTCTCGCGCCGACGGCGATCCTGGCGATCCTGGCGCTGTACCTGGTGGCGATGGGGGTGTTCAGTCATACGTCCGGCTGGCTGCTGACGGTGTTCTGGATCGCGCTGGCGGCCACCGCGACCCTGGTGCTGTTGCCCGACCTGCGCCGCAAGCGGTTCACGGCGCCCATCTTCGATTGGTTCCGCAAGACCCTGCCGCCGATGTCGCAGACCGAGAGCGAAGCCATCGACGCCGGCACGGTGTGGTGGGATGGCCAGCTGTTCAGCGGACGCCCCGACTGGAACACCCTGCTGCACTACCCCGCCCCGCGCCTGACCGAGGAAGAACAGGCGTTCATCGATGGCCCGACCGAGGAGCTCTGCGCGCTGGTCAGCGACTGGCAAATCGGTCAGGACATGGACCTGCCGCCCGAGGCCTGGGCGCACATCAAGCGCCACGGCTTTTTCGCCCTGATCATCCCCAAGGCGTACGGCGGCAAGGGCTTTTCCGCCTATGCCCACTCCCAAGTGGCGATGAAGCTGGCCACACGCAGCGGTGATCTGGCCTCGACGGTCATGGTGCCCAACTCCCTGGGCCCGGCCGAGTTGCTGCTGCACTACGGCACCGACGCCCAGCGCGATCACTACCTGCCCCGTCTGGCCCGTGGCGAGGACATCCCCTGCTTCGCCCTGACCGGCCCGCTGGCCGGCTCGGACGCAGGCGCCATGCCGGATACCGGTGTCGTGTGCAAGGGTCAGTGGCAGGGTGAGGAGGTGATCGGCCTGCGCCTGAACTGGGACAAACGCTACATCACCCTCGGCCCGGTCGCGACGCTGCTCGGCGTGGCCTTCAAGGCCTACGACCCGGACCACCTGCTGGGCGACCAGGAAACCCTGGGCATCAGCCTGGCGCTGATCCCCACCGACACCCCTGGCGTCACCATCGGCCGCCGCCACGCCCCCCTGGGCGCCGCGTTCATGAACGGGCCCAACAGCGGCAAGGACGTGTTCATCCCCCTGGACTACCTGATCGGGGGCCAACCCATGCTCGGCAAGGGCTGGATGATGCTGATGAACTGCCTGTCGGTGGGCCGCTCGATCTCGCTGCCCGCCGTGGGCACAGGCGCGGCCAAGTTCACCAGCCTGGTGACCGGCCAATATGCGCGGATCCGCGAACAGTTCAACGTGCCCCTGGCGGCGTTCGAGGGCATCCAGGAATCCATGGCGCGCATCGGCGGCAACGCCTGGCTGATGGACAGCGCGCGTCTGCTCACCGCACAGGCAGTCGATCTGGGCGAAAAGCCCTCGGTGCTGTCGGCGATCCTCAAGTACCACCTGACCGAGCGTGGCCGCGAATGCATCCAGCACGCCATGGACGTGCATGCCGGCAAGGGCATCATCATGGGCCCGAACAACTACCTGGCGCGCAACTGGCAAGGAGCGCCGATCTTCATCACCGTGGAGGGCGCGAACATCCTGTCGCGCAACCTGATGATCTTCGGCCAGGGTGCCATCCGCTGCCATCCATTCGTGCTCAAGGAAATGGCCGCCGCGGCGCATGAGGATCCTCACCAGGCCTTGCGCACGTTCGATGACCTGCTCGGCCAGCACATCCTTTTCGCCCTGCGCAACGCCGCCAGCACCCTGGTGCTCGGCCTGGGGCTGGGTCGTTTCGAACGTGCACCGGGCGATGCCCTGAGCCAAGGCTATTTCCGTGCGCTCGACCGTCAGGCTGCCGCTTTCGCCTTGCTGGCCGACCTGTCGATGATGCTGCTGGGCGGCTCGCTCAAGCGTCGCGAGCGCCTGAGTGCGCGCCTGGGCGACGTGCTCAGCTACCTGTACCTGTCGTCGGCGGCGCTCAAGCGCTACCACGACCTCGGCTCGCCCGAGCACATGCAGCCGCTGCTGCGCTGGGCGATGGAAGAGAGCCTGGGCCAGGCGGAGAACGCACTGTCGACCCTGCTGGACAACTTCCCCAACCGCTTCGTCGGTGGCGCCTTGCGGGTGCTGGTGTTCCCGTTCGGCCGCCGGCACACAGGGCCGAGCGATGCGCTGGATGCCGAAGTGGCGGCGTTGATCGGTCGCAATCAGGGCGATCCAGCCCTGGAAGAGTTGCTCACCGGTTGCTACCGCCCGACCCACGAAGGCGACGCGGTCGGAGCGCTGCAGCAGGCGTGCGACCAGCTCGACCTGGCTGCGCCCTTGCAGCGCACGTTGCACAAGGCCCTCAAGGAAGGCCGGTTCGTGCCGGCACCCGAGGAGCCCCTGCTCGATGCAGCGGTGCGGGCGGGCGTGCTCGATGCCGAGCAGGCGGCGACCGTGCAACGGGCCGAGACGGCGCGCCGGAAGGTCATCGATGTGGATGATTTCGACAAGGAGGCGTTGTTGCCGACGGCGGGCAAGGTGCGGTGAAGCGGCAAGCGGCAAGCGGCAAGCGGCAAGCGGCAAGCGGCAAGCGAGGGCTGATCGTACAGAGGTATCCTGCTTGCAAGGGTGCAGCTGATTTTACGGCCTCTCGCGAGGCCGATCGCGGCACAGGGGCCGCTCCCACAGTGACCGCGATGGCCTGCAACACCGTGGTGCGGCTACGGGTGTAGGAGCGGCCCCAGTGCCGCGATCGGCCCCGCCGGGGCCGTAAAGTCAGCCCTTGCGTCCTCACAGGCGTCCTCGAACGATCAGCCACCTACTTACCGCTTGCCGCTTGCAGCTCACGGCTTGGCGCCCTCCCCCTTACCCCAACACCACCACCAACTTGCCCGACACCTGATTCCCCGCCAACTCGGCATAAGCCGCTTCGGCCTCCGCAGCCGGATAAGCCCGCACCAGTTGCGGCTTGGCCCGCCCTTCGGCGAACAGCGGCCACACCTGCTCGTGCAAGGCCTGCAACAGCTGTGCCTTGAACCCATCATCACGGTTGCGCAGGGTCGAGCCGGTCACCTGTAGACGCTTGGCCAGGACCTGGGCCAGGTCGACTTCGGCACTACGCCCCCCCATCAGGCCGATGATCACCCAGCGACCGTCACGGGCGAGCAGCTTGAGGTTGAGCGCCGCGTAGCTGGCCCCAACCGGATCGAGCACGACGTCGAACGGCCCATGGGCTTCGAGCGCCTGGAGGTCCTCACCGCGCAGCACGCCGCCTGCGGCGCCCAGGTCCTGGCAGTAGGCCAGGCGCTCGGCCGAGCCCACGCTGACCCAGACCGGGTTGCCGAACGCCTTGCACAACTGGATCGCTGCCGAACCGACACCACTGGCGCCCGCGTGCACCAGCACCTTTTCACCCGCTTTCAGGTCGCCGAGCTGGAACAGGTTGAGCCAGGCGGTGGCGTACACCTCGGGGATGGCAGCCGCTTCCTCCAGCGTGACGCCCTCCGGCACCGGCAGCACATGACGGGCATCGACCACCACCTCGTCCGCCATGCCACCACCGGCGAGCAGCGCGCACACGCGATCGCCCACGCGCCAATCGGCACCGGCACCGACCTCGCTGATCACACCCGCGCACTCCAGGCCCAGGTAGGGGCTGGCACCTGGCGGGGGTGGGTAGGCGCCGGCGATCTGCAACAGGTCGGCGCGGTTCAATCCAGCCGCCGTCACACGGATGCGCACCTGGCCCGCGTCGCATTCCGGGGCCTGCACCTCGACCCAGCTCAGTTGCCCTTCAACGCCTTGCAATGCCTTCACAGTGCCTCCATAGTTGACCGATGAATGAGCCTGGGCACGTTTGCACCAGGCTTTTTTTGCAGTATGCGACCGGTCAGATGGAACCGGCCAAAGGAAAAGACGGCCTACTATGCGTGATCAATTGCCCCAGAGTCGAATCAGCATGAAGCACTTTCTGCCCGGCACCGCCCTCGCCCTGATGCTCGGCCTCGGCAGCCTGTCACTCTCCGGCAATGTCGCGGCCGCCAACAAGTGGGATGGCCTGCAACCTGACCGCGACGAGATCGTCGCCAGCCTGAACGTGGTCGAGCTGCTCAAGCGCCACCACTACAGCAAGCCGCCGTTGGACGATGCACGCTCGGTCATCATCTACGACAGCTACCTGAAGTTGCTCGACCCCTCGCGCAGCTACTTCACCGCGAGCGACATCGCCGAATTCGACAAGTGGAAGACCCAGTTCGACGACTTCCTCAAGAAGGGCGAGCTGCAACCGGGCTTCATCATCTACAAGCGCTACCTCGATCGGGTGAAGGCGCGTCTGGACTTCGCCCTGGCCGAACTGGACAAGGGCGTCGACAAGATCGACTTCACCACCCACGAGCAGTTGCTGGTCGACCGCAAGGACGCGCCCTGGCTGAAGAACACCGCCGAGCTCGACGACCTGTGGCGCAAGCGCGTCAAAGACGAGGTGCTGCGCCAGAAGATCGCCGGCAAGGACCTCAAGCAGATCCAGGAGACCCTGACCAAGCGCTACAAGAACCAGCTGGCGCGCCTCGACCAGACCCGTGCCGAGGACATCTTCCAGGCCTACATCAACACCTTCGCGCAGTCCTACGACCCGCACACCAACTACCTCTCGCCGGACAACGCCGAGAACTTCGACATCAACATGAGCCTGTCGCTGGAGGGCATCGGCGCGGTGCTGCAGAGCGACAACGACCAGGTGAAGATCGTGCGCCTGGTGCCGGCGGGCCCTGCGGCCAAGACCAAGCAGGTGTCGCCGGCGGACAAGATCATCGGCGTCGCCCAGGGCGACAAGGAAATGGTCGACGTGGTCGGCTGGCGCCTGGACGAAGTGGTCAAGCTGATCCGCGGGCCCAAGGGCTCGGTGGTGCGCCTGGACATCATCCCGGCCAGCAACGCACCGAACGACCAGACCAGCAAGGTGGTGTCGATCACCCGCGAGGCGGTCAAGCTCGAAGAGCAGGCGGCCAAGAAGTCGATCCTCAACCTCAAGCAGGACGGGCGTGACTACAAGCTGGGGATCATCGAGATCCCGGCCTTCTACCTGGACTTCAAGGCCTACCGTGCCGGGGACCCTGAGTACAAGAGCACCACGCGCGACGTGAAGAAGCTGCTGACCGAGCTGCAGAAGGAGAAGGTCGACGGCGTGGTCATCGACCTGCGCAACAACGGCGGTGGTTCGCTTCAGGAAGCGACCGAACTGACCAGCCTGTTCATCGACAAGGGCCCGACGGTCCTGGTGCGCAACAGCGATGGCCGCGTCGACGTACTGGAAGACGAGCACAAGGGCGCGTTCTACAAAGGCCCGCTGACCTTGCTGGTCAACCGCCTGTCCGCCTCTGCGTCGGAGATCTTCGCCGGCGCCATGCAGGACTATCACCGTGCGCTGATCATCGGTGGGCAGACCTTCGGCAAGGGGACGGTGCAGACCATCCAGCCGCTGAACCACGGCGAGCTCAAGCTGACCCTGGCCAAGTTCTACCGGGTGTCCGGGCAGAGCACCCAGCACCAGGGCGTGCTGCCGGACATCGCCTACCCGTCGATCATCGATACCAAGGAGATCGGGGAAAGCGCCCTGCCCGAGGCCATGCCCTGGGATACCATCCGTCCTGTCGTGAAGCCTGCTTCCGATCCGTTCAAGCCGTACCTGGCGCAGCTCAAGGCGCGTCATGAGGCGCGCAGCCTGAAGGATCCGGAGTTCGCCTACATCCGCGATCGCCTGGCGTTGACCCAACAGCTGATGAACGAGAAGACCGTCAGCCTGAACGAGCAGGAGCGCCGCGCCCGCCACGACGAGATCGATGCCAAGCAACTGGCCCTCGAGAACGTGCGCCGCAAGGCCAAGGGCGAAGAGCCGCTCAAGGAGCTGAAGAAGGAAGACGAGGACGCCTTGCCGAGCGAGCCGGAAGACACCAAGCCGGAAGACGATGCCTACCTGGCAGAGACTGGCCGGATCCTGCTGGACTACCTGAGCCTGAGCAAAAGCCGGTGAAGCGCTGAACGTGCGTGCTTGACCCAAGGGGCCGCTTTTGCGGCCCCTTTTTCATGGGTCATGAACCCTCGATGTAGACGGGCCCTACCCCCTCACCGTCTGCGGCATGAATGCCCGTCAGGTCATCGTCCGGTGCGGCTCACGTCTCGTCCGGGTAGGCATGTTCGAACACCCGTACCACTTCCGACGCATGCCAGGCCGCGGCTTCCAGCCCATCGGCCGGCCCGGCGAAACGCCCGAGCCGTTCGGCACACTCGAAGAACCCAGGCCGCGGCAGACGGCTGGCGCCCTGGCTGATCACCAGCGCGCTGCGCAGAGGCTGGTCGGCCCGAGCGTCGATCAGCGCCAGGTGCTCCAGCGCAGCGGTAAGCGTCTGCATGGCAGGCGTGGGCAGTTGCAGGCGCTCGATCAACGCACGGTAGGTCAACAGGTGACGTTGACGACGGGCCAGGTCAAGCGCATCCAGCAGGCTTTGCCAATGCTGGCGGCTGATCCTGACCTGACTCAAGAGGGCTCGCTCCATCCCGGCAGCCCCAGCTCCCACGCCAGGCTGCGGCGGATGGCAGCATCCGGTTGACGCTCGCCGGACTCGATCATCGCCAGATAGGCCGGGCTGATGCCGACGCTGCGTGCCAGCGCTTCACGGGCCAGACCCTTGGCTTCGCGCAGGCGCGGCAGTTCGGTCAGAGGCTGGAGGGTGGGCTGGGCAACGGTTTCAGGCGCTGGATCAGCCTGCGCTGCAAGCGGCGTCTCGCGTTCGGTTGCATGCCCGGCGGCCTTGAGCAAGGCCTGGTAGTGCTCCCAGGGCAACACCGCGTACTGCGGTTTGCCTTCGTGAATGATGACCTGTACATCCATGACGAAAACCCCTTTTCTCCGCGCGCCACGGCGTGTGGCGCTTCGGTACGACTGGGTGGCAAGTATATCAGGCGATACGGATGCCTACGGCTGGCCGCGCTCCAGGCGAAGCGCCTCGGGCGTGTCGGGCAGGCATTCCACCACGCGCAGCTTCTCGGGCGCCTGGGTATCGCGCCAGGTCTTGAACTTGGTCAGCTCGTCGCCAACGGTCTTGATGACCCAGCCCAGCACGGCGATGTCGTCGAGAAAGCCCACGCCGAGCAGCCAGTCGGGAATGGCATCGAGCGGGCTGACGAAGTACAGCAGGCCGGCCACGATCGTGATGATGGATTTCTTGCTGATGTCGCGGTATTCGCCACGCCACCAGGCCAGACAGAGCGACTGCATGAGCTTGACGTCATGACGCAGTTGGCCGAGCTTCGGCCCCTTGCGCGCCACGGCGAACAGCAAGGCCGGCAGACGGCCACGGCTGAGCAGGCGCTCGGCCAGGGGGAGGAAGCGACTGAAATTCCACGGTGCGTTCATTGAACCTCCAGCAGGAACGGGTAGGTTATCCACATTTACTGTGGATAACCTTGTGAACAGGGGGGCGTTTCCACGGTTTGGCCCCTGCACGGCAAGGGTCGCACTCGAATCGGGCGTTTTTTACACACTTGTTTCAAAGCCAGCCAAGGTGTGTGACAGGGGTCGAGGTCGCAGGTGCCGACTGCATGTCGACCTTGGAAGGTGAGCGGGGTTCGCCCAGCCTGTCGAGCTGGAGGCCTGCCGTGCACGATAGGACTTGCGCAAATTGGTCACCGTCCAGAACTGAGCGACAGGCAGGGCTTTGGGCCTCTGCCCTGCAAGGGGCAGCCTGTGGGAGCCGGCTTGCCGGCGATGGCGATGGTGGCTGCACTGCCGTCATCGCCGGCAAGCCGGCTCCTACAGGGGCGGGTACATGGGCTTGAAGACGTCTGTGCGAATCGATCGAGACTGGCACTGCCATGCCTGTCACCGCCCCCAGAACTGAGCAGCAGGCAGGGCTTCGGGTCTCTGCCCTGCAAGGGGCAGACTGTGGGAGCCGGCTTGCCGGCGATGGCGATAGTGGCTGCACTGCCGTCATCGCCGGCAAGCCGGCTCCCACAAGATAGGCGCATGGACTTGAAGGCATTCGCGCAGACCGATCGAGGCTGCTCCCTGAAACGAAAACGCCCCGTCGGAACGGGGCATTTTCAGGCGGAGTGCGTCTGGCTGCTTACTGAGCAGGCGTCTCGGCCGGGGCGTCGGCAGGTGCTTCAGCCGGTGCCTGGGCCGGATCGACCGGGGCTTGGCCCTGGTCCTTGATGCCCAGCAGTTCGAGATCGAACACCAAGACCGAGTTCGCCGGGATCAACGGGCTCGGGCTCTGGGCGCCGTAGGCCAGCTCAGCTGGGATGAACAGCTTGTACTTCTCGCCGACGTGCATCAGTTGCAGGCCTTCGACCCAGCCTGGGATGACGCCGCTGACCGGCAGGTCGATCGGACTGCCGCGCTCGACGGAGCTGTCGAACACCTTGCCATCGATCAGCTTGCCTTCGTAATGCACGGTCACGACATCGGTCGGCTTGGGCTGCGGGCCGTCGGCCTTCTTGATGACTTGGTACTGCAGGCCCGAGGCGGTGGTGACCACGCCGTCCTTCTTGCCGTTTTCCTCGAGGAACTTCTTGCCGGCGGCAGAGGCCTCTTCGCTGGCCTTGGCCTGACGCTCCTCGGCACGCTTCTGCAGGTCGCTGAAGGCGGCGACCAGCTCCTCGTCCTTCAGGCGCTGGTCTTTCTTGCCGACCGCGTCTTCGATCCCGAGGGCCACGGCCTTGGAATCCAGATCGTCCATGCCTTCCTGAGCCAGGCTCTTGCCCATGTTCAGGCCGATGCCGTACGAGGCTTTCTGGGAAGACGTCTTGAGCTCGACGTCGCTGGCCTGCTTGTCGCAGCCGGCGAGAACCAGGCTGACCAGGGCAACCGCGGCCGCCAAACGATGCTGTTTCATGCTAGATCCTTGTTCATGCGCCATAAGGGCAATCAGGGTAAAGCCGCGAGCTTAGCAGGCGGTCATCACCAATGGCTACCGGGATCAGAGCGCCTTTGGCTGCAGAAGTTCAGCCCTGGCCGGCAGGAAGACGGTTCGGCTTCGACGGCCGCTGTCGTGTCCTGCCAGCATCGCCTTGAAGCTGCCTGACACCCCCAGCGGCCAAACGCACTTCACCCACCCCTTGCAGCTTGCAGCTTGCAGCTTGCAGCGCCCACCAGCTTCTACCCCTCGAACGCCGCCTCCAAGGCGTCGTTGATCGTGCGCAGCACCTTGACCCTGGCCCAGCGCTTGTCGTTGGCCTCCACCAAGGTCCACGGTGCGATCGTGGTACTGGTGCGGTCGACCATGTCGCCGACCGCCTCGGCGTACTGGTCCCATTTCTCACGGTTGCGCCAGTCTTCCTCGGTGATTTTGAAGCGTTTGAACGGCACCGCTTCACGCGCCTCGAACCGCTCCAGCTGGGTCTGCTGGTCGATCGACAGCCAGAACTTCACCACCACGACCCCAGCGTCGCGCAACTGCTCTTCGAAGTCGTTGATCTCGCCGTAGGCGCGCTGCCAGTCGCTCGGCGGGCAGAAGCCTTCCACCCGTTCCACCAGCACCCGCCCATACCAGGAACGGTCGAAGACGGTGAACTTGCCCCGGGCCGGGATGTGTCGCCAGAACCGCCACAGGTAAGGCTGCGCGCGCTCTTCCTCGGTCGGCGCGGCGATCGGGACGATGCGGTACTGACGCGGGTCCAGCGCGGCGGCCACACGACGAATGGCGCCGCCCTTGCCCGCAGCGTCGTTGCCTTCGAACACGGCCACCAGCGCGTGCCGACGCATCTTCTTGTGCCGCAGCAACCCCGACAGGCGCGCCTGCTCCGCGATCAGTTGACGCTGGTAATCGTCCTTGTCCAGGCGCAAGGTCAGGTCCAGGCTGCCCAACAGGCTGCGCTGGTCGAGGCTGCGCCCCGGAGGTGCGCTATGGCCGGTCGAGGTGGGCGGGGCGTCCTTGGCCAGCGCATTCTGCAAGGCCTCCAGGATGATGCGTCCGACCGCCAGGCTGCGGTAGTACGGGTCCGCCCCTTCGATGATGTGCCAGGGCGCATAATCGCGGCTGGTGCGACGCAGCACGCGCTCGCCATAGCGCACGAAGCGGTCGTAGGTCCGCGACTGCTGCCAGTCCAACGGGCTGATGCGCCAGCTGTGCAACGGGTCGTCCGCCAGCGCCTTGAGCCGGGCCTTCATCTGCTGCTTGGAGAGGTGGAACCAGAACTTGATGATCAGCGCGCCTTCGTCGCAGAGCATCTGCTCCAGGCGCTCGGCACCGGCGATCGCCTGGTCCAGCACGGCGTTCTTGAAGTCGCCCTGCACGCGTCCTTGCAGCATCTGGCTGTACCAGTTGCCGAAGAACACCCCGGTACGCCCCTTGGGCGGCAGGGCCCGCCAGTAGCGCCAGGCCGGTGGACGGGCCAGTTCTTCGTCGGTCTTCTCGTCGAAGGTGCGCACCTCGATGAGTCGAGGGTCCATCCATTCGTTGAGCAGCCTCACCGTCTCGCCCTTGCCGGCGCCCTCGATGCCGTTGATCAAGATGATCAGCGGGAAGCGGGCCTGCGCCTTGAGTTCGTACTGCGCCTCCAGCAACGCTTCGCGCAGGGCCGGCTCTTCGGCGTCGAACACCGCCTTGTCGATGCAGTGGCCGATCTCCGCGGATTCGAACATGTCTGGCTCCTTCGATGATGAACAGGGCCGACGCCTCGGCCTGGGTCGTTGGCGGTTGGACACGCCAATCGTGTCGGTTGTTAGATCGTCTTGCGTGAATTCGCGCCAGAAGCCCCTTAAAATGATCGCTTCGTTGCCGTCGAGCCGCTCATGTCAGACTCTCCCGCTTCCCCCGCCCCACTGCACGCCCAGATCGACTGGGACGATCAGGGCCTGCCCCATTCGCGTCATTACGATGACATCTACTTCTCCCGCGAACAGGGCATCGCCGAAACGCACTACGTGTTTCTGGAGCAGAATCGGCTGCCTGAGCGCTTCGCGGCCCTGGCGCCCCACGAATGCCTGGTGATCGGCGAAACCGGCTTCGGCACAGGGTTGAACTTCTACTGCGCCTGGCAGTGCTTCGCTGAACACGCCCCGGCCGAAGCACGGCTGCACATGATCAGTGTGGAGAAATTCCCGCTCACCGGTGTTGACCTGGAGCGGGCCGCGCGCCTCTGGCCCAGCCTGGCGGCGTTTTCCGAACCGCTGCTGGCGCAGTACGTCGCGGTGCACCCCGGCTTCCAACAGTTCAGCTTCGACGAGGGTCGGGTTACCTTGACCCTGCTGATCGGCGACGTGCTCGAGCAGTTGCCGACCCTCGACGCCCGGATCGACGCCTGGTTCCTGGACGGTTTCGCACCGGCCAAGAACCCGGACATGTGGACCCCGGCGCTGTTCGAACAGATGGCGCGGCTCTCGGTGCCCGGCACCACGCTGGGCACCTTCACCACCACCGGTTGGGTACGGCGTGCGCTGATGGCGGCAGGCTTCACCTTGCGCAAGGTACCGGGACTGGGCAAGAAGTGGGAGATCATGGGCGGCACGTTCACCGGGGCGTCGACCGATGGCGTACCGACGGATCCCATCGCACCCTGGTACCGTCGCCCCCCTGCCGTGCCAGGCCCGCGTCAGGCGTTGGTGATCGGTGCCGGGCTGGCGGGCAGCGCCACGGCCCGCAGCCTGGCCAGCCGTGGCTGGCAGGTCGAGGTGCTGGAACGCCACACGGACGTGGCCCAGGAAGCCTCCGGCAACCCCCAGGGGGTGTTGTACCTGAAGCTGTCGGCCCATGGCACGGCATTGTCCCGGTTGATCCTGGCCGGTTTCGGCTATACCCGACGCTGGCTGACCCACCTGCAACGCGGCCACGACTGGGACGCCTGCGGTGTGCTGCAATTGGCGTTCGATGCCGCGGAAGCTGCCCGTCAGGCCAAGCTGGCCGACGCTTTCGACCCCAGCCTGCTGGCGACGGTATCGCGCGCGCAGGCCGAAGCGATCGCCGGGGTGGCGCTGTCGACGGGCGGCCTGTTCTACCCCGAGGGTGGCTGGGTGCATCCACCGGCGTTGTGCCAGGCGCAGCTGGCGCACCCACGGATCCAGGTCCGTGCCCATCGCCAGGTCCTGCGCCTGGCGCGGGTCGACGGCCTGTGGCAGGCCTGGGACGGCGAGCGACTGCTGGCCAGTGCGCCGGTGGTGGTGCTGGCCGGTGCCGCGGACGTCCGGCGTTTCGACGGCTGCGCCGACTTGCCGCTCAAGCGCATCCGTGGACAGATCACCCGGCTGCCCGCCACCGAAGGCAGTCAGGCACTGCGCACGGTACTGTGCGCACACGGCTACGTGGCGCCGCCTCGTGCCGGCGAACACACCCTTGGCGCCAGTTTCGACTTCCATAACCAGGACCTCACGCCCACCGTCCAGGAGCACCAAGGCAACCTGGACCTGTTGCACGAGATCTCCGACGACGTGCACACGCGCTTGCTCGGGGACGGCGCGTCGCCCGATCGCCTGCAAGGCCGTGCGGCCTTTCGCTGCACCAGCCCCGACTACCTGCCGATCGTGGGCCCCCTGGCCGACCGCGGCCTCTTCGATGACCGGTACGGCGCCGTGCGCAAGGACGCCCGCCAAGTACCCGACCTGCCCTGCCCCTGGCTCGAAGGCCTGTACGTCAACAGTGGCCACGGCTCTCGAGGCCTGATCACGGCGCCCTTGTGCGGGGAACTGGTCGCCGCCTGGGTGACGGCAGAGCCGCTTCCGGTGCCACGTGAGGTGGCGCAGGCCTGCCACCCTAACCGGTTTGCTCTGCGCACGCTGATCCGAGGTGAACGTACGGCAGGCCACCGTTGAGGCGCTGGCCGTTTGTCAGCTCGCCCTGCCGGACTTCAGTTGCCTTTGTACAAGGTGATAGAAAAAAGCCATTATTCACCTGACAAAATATTGTCGTACTGTACCAGCCAAGTAACACTACACTGGGTTTCAACAATAAGAGTGCGCGGAACCTTCCATCCCGCCTACCTATCGCAGTGTGGCACTCGATCAGGACATCGCCTGTCGGGAGGCTCTCCGATAGGGCTCGCGGTGCCTGATCCCATGGGCACGGCAGGCACGCTTGGACAGTCTTTCGGTGCAGAGCCGCATCGATCCGCCCGATAGCCAATTTTTTGGCGACTGAAGAACGTCACTTATTCCAGGGAGAAGCAACCCCATGCGCGTCATGACCCCCATCGCCAGCGCCGTGCTGCTGGCCAGCCTGTGTACGCACGCTCAGGCGATGTCGATCACCGAGGCCATTCAGACCGCGGTCGACCAACATCCGGAGGTCAGCTCCAACCGCAACAACCGCTTGTCCGCCGATGAGGACGTGAAATTCGCCAAAGGGGGCTTCTACCCGACCGTCGACCTGGTCGGTGGCTATGGGCGTCAGCGTTCCGACAACGCCAACACCCGTCGCCTCAATACCGATGGCACCACCAGCCGCGCCAAGGAAACCCTGACCTACAACCAGATCGATCTGCGCCTGCGCCAGCTGATCTTCGATGGCTTCGGCACCTCCAACGAAGTGGGTCGTACCCAGGCGGTGGTCGACTCGCGCGCCTACTACACCCAGGCCATCGCCCAGGACGTCGCCCTGCGTGCCATCGAGGTCTACCTGGAAGTGCTGCGCCGTCGCGAGGCGGTGACCCTGGCCAAGAACAACCTGCAGGCGCACCTGCGGGTCAACGACCAGATCGGCCTGCGCAGTGAGCGTGGGGTGGGCAGCACCGCCGACCTGGACCAGTCCCGCGCGCGTCTGGCCCTGGCCCAGACCAACCTGGACACCGCCGAGGTCGACCTGGCCGATGCCGAAGCCAACTTCTTCAGCGCCGTCGGCCGCATGCCCGACGAGCTGGAAACGCCGATCGACATCCAGCCGCAACTGCCGGCCACCCTCGACGAGGCCCGCCAGGAGCTGCAGGAGAACAACCCGTACCTGAAGTCGGCACAGGCCGACGTCAACGCGGCCGAGAAGCAGTACCAGGTCGCCCGCTCGACGCTCTACCCACGTCTGGACGCCGTGCTGGCCACCGGCACCACCGACAACCTGGGCGGCCAGCGCGGCCACACCAGCAATGATTGGCAGGCCGGCGTCGAGCTGAACTACAACATCTCCCGCGGCGGCAGCGACCGGGCGCGCGTGCAGTCGGACGCGTACAAGGTCAACCAGGCGCTGGACATCCGCAACAACGCCCTGCGCCAGCTCAACGAGAACCTGAGCCTGTCGTGGAACGCCATGAACAACGCCATCAAGCAGCTGCCCAAGGCCCGCGAGTACGCCGAGACCACCACCCGCGTGCGCCTGGCCTATCAGGAGCAGTTCGGCATCGGCCAGCGGACCCTGCTCGACGTGCTGGACAGCGAGAACGAGTTGTACACCGCGGCTTTGCGCCTGAACGAAGTGCGCTACACCGGCGAATACTCCAAGTACCGCGTGCTGGCGACCATGGGCGACCTGTTGAGCAAGCAGCGGATCGTGCTGCCGGCCGAAGCGGTCGCGCGCAACGAGGTGCGCAACGAGGCCAGACTGCCGGCCATGCAATAAGGCAGGCCTTTCGACCGACTGTACGGTCGATTGCAGCCCTGGCTGTATGGCAAGGCCTGCCTGAGGGCGCGCTAGGCTTCGAAGGTGATCGCGCAAGGGGATGGACGCTGACGACAAGTGCCCGCCTCCTGATCGGTCACCTTCATGTTCGCCGCGTAAAGGATCTACCCTCATGTCCAGCGTCACCCCCATCCCCCGTCACCTGCTCGCCGACACCTCGCCCTCGGCCCTGGTCGCGGGCTTCATCGCCATGCTCACCGCCTACACCAGTTCGCTGGTGCTGATGTTCCAGGCCGGCCAGGCCGCCGGGCTGAGCAGCGTGCAGATCTCGTCCTGGATCTGGGCCTTGTCGATCGGCATGGCGATCTGCAGTGTCGGCTTGTCGCTGCGCTATCGCATGCCCATCACCGTGGCCTGGTCGACCCCTGGGGCGGCGCTGCTGATCACCAGCCTGGGCGGCGTCGCCTACAGCGAGGCGATCGGCGCCTACATCGTCAGCGCACTGCTGGTGCTGGTCTGCGGGCTCACCGGCAGTTTCGAGCGGCTGGTGCGGCGCATCCCGGCGTCGCTGGCCTCTGCCTTGCTGGCCGGAATCCTGTTCAAGATCGGCAGCGAACTGTTCGTGGCGGCCGAGCACCGCACCCTGCTGGTGCTGGGCATGTTCTTCAGTTACCTGCTGGTCAAGCGCCTGTCGCCACGTTACTGCGTGCTCGCGGCACTGGTGGTCGGCACCGCCTTGTCCGGCGCGCTCGGCCTGCTCGACTTCAGCGGCTTCAGCCTGGAACTGGCCCGACCGGTGTGGACCACGCCGACCTTCTCGCTGGCGGCGACCATCAGCATCGCCCTGCCGCTGTTCGTGGTGGCGATGACCTCCCAGAACATGCCGGGCATGGCCGTGCTGCGCGCCGATGGCTACACCGTACCGGCGTCACCCCTGATCAGCGCCACCGGCCTGATGTCGTTGCTGGTCGCCCCGTTCGGGGCCCATGGCGTCAACCTGGCGGCCATCAGCGCAGCGATCTGCACCGGGCCCCATGCGCACGAGGATCCTTCCAAGCGCTATGTCGCGGCGGTGTGGTGCGGGCTGCTGTACGCCGTGGCCGGGGTGTTCGGTGCGACCTTGGCGGCCCTGTTCGCGGCGCTGCCCAAGGAGCTGGTGCTGTCGATCGCCGCGCTGGCGCTGTTCGGCTCGATCATGAACGGGTTGAGCATGGCCATGGCCGAGGCGCGCGAGCGCGAGGCGGCGCTGATCACCTTCATGGTCACGGCGTCGGGGCTGACGCTGTTTTCGGTGGGATCGGCGTTCTGGGGGATCGTGGCGGGGTTGGTCGCGCAGGCGATTCTGACGGGGCGCAGGGGGTGAGTGGCGAGTGGCGTTGGATGGGGATTTTTGAAAAGGGCAGGCTTCTGTGTTGATTTTGTGTATGTCGGGGGCCGCTTTGCGGCCCATCGCGGCCGGTCCGGCGCCCCGGCAGAGGCCGCTCCACCCGCAACGCGCCCCCTGCAGG
>NZ_JAAMQJ010000003.1 GCF_013523125.1 Pseudomonas entomophila
GCCTGAACTTGGATCAGTGAGTGGGAAGCATATCGCTGCACTTGTCGGTGTAGCACCCTTCAACAATGACAGCGGCGACAAGACGGGTGAGCGACATATCTATGGTGGTCGCGGCAGGCTACGTCGTGCGTTGTACATGTGCGTGTTGAGCATGACTCGATTCAACCCAGTATTCAAAGCCAGGTATGCAGCCCTTAGAGCACGAGGCAAATGCGCCAAAGTTGCCATGGTGGCCTGCATGCGGGTATTGGCTGTACGCCTCAACGCCATGATCAAAAACGACCAGGACTGGATGGATGATCCAGTCCGATAGACGGTCGCTGAAGACAGTTGCTCCCACACGATGTTTGCGCAGCCGTGGTCATACCGGCAGGCTGCAGAAGTCTGGGTGGGAGCTGGCTTGCCAGCGATAGGGCCTTGTCAGGCGCCTCCTGCATCATGGGCAAGCCCCACAAGGTCTATGACAGTTGGCTTCACTGCGGCCATGGGGGAGCGATCCCAGGCGGGCTCCCATCGCAACACGCACGACCGTTGTCCTTTCCCGCGAATCCTGCCCACAATGCGTCTCTCCATCCAGCGAGGCCGTCCCATGAACCTTCAGCAACTCGACCTCGAGATCCAGGCCGGCCGCGTCCAGGAACTGAACGTGATCTCCATCGAAGGTGGCGACTACCTGCTCGAGGCCCTGATCGGCGAGCGTGTCTGCCCGATCAAGGACGCCGACGGCATCCGCTTGCGCGCGCGCTCGGTCGAGCACATCCGCCAATTGGTGCAGACGCTGCCCGAGGTCCCCATGCACCTGGTCCACCCGTCGGCCTACGACGAGATGTGCGGCCTGGGCGAACATCCGCGCAACGTGCTCAAGGTGCCGATCTCGCAGCGCTCGGCCTGGTAGCTGATGCGCCACCCACAGTGTGCTAGGCTGCGGACCCATTTCATCAGGGGCGCAGCGTGCTGACGCCCCGCAGCGGAGCACGTTCATGTCCGAAATCAACCTGTCCACCGACGAATCCCGCGTCAGCTACGGCATCGGCCGTCAGCTGGGTGGCCAGCTGCGCGACAACCCACCACCGGGTGTGAGCCTCGAGGCGATCCTGCTGGGCCTGACCGATGCGTTCAACGGTCAGGACAGCCGTGTCAGCGAAGCCGATCTGTCGGCCAGCTTCAAGGTCATTCGCGAAGTCATGCAGGCCGAGGCCGCTGCCAAGGCCGAAGCCGCGGCTGCCGTGGGCAAGCAGTACCTGACCGACAACGCCACCCGTGAAGGCGTGATCACCCTGCCATCGGGCCTGCAGTACGAAGTGCTGGCCACCGGCGACGGCGCCAAGCCGGGCCGCGAAGCCACCGTACGCACCCACTACCACGGCACCCTGATCGACGGCACCGTGTTCGACAGCTCCTACGAGCGCGGTCAGCCGATCGAATTCCCGGTCACGGGCGTCATCGCCGGCTGGACCGAAGCCCTGCAGCTGATGAACGCTGGCAGCAAATGGCGTCTGCACGTGCCGAGCGAGCTGGCCTACGGTGCCCAGGGCGCGGGCAGCATTCCGCCCCACAGCGTACTGGTGTTCGACGTCGAGCTGCTCGACGTTCTGTAAGCGGTAAGCGGTAAGCGGTAAGCGGTAAGCGGTAAGCGGTAAGCGGTAAGCGGCAAGCGGCAAGCTTCGAGCCTCAAGCGAAAGCAGCGCGCGGTGAGTCATCGAGCGAGAACGCACAGCCAGTGCGGACTCGCTTTGGCTTGTAGCTTGTAGCTTGTAGCTTGTAGCTTGTAGCTTGTAGCTTGTAGCTTGTAGCTTGTAGCTTGTAGCTCACGGCTCGCCGCAGCGGTCAGTGCCACTCACGGCCACCCGGCCGCAGTGCGCGGGCATAGCTGAACAGGAACAGGTTCCTGACCATTTCCTTGAGGACACTCGGTTCGCTGGAGTTCAGGCAACCCAGGTCCAGGTCGCCCTGGTCACGCAGCTCATCGAGCGCTTCTTCTTCGAGCACGGCGCACACGCGCCCGGTCTCTCGGTGCAGGATGCGCAGATAGGGGTGGGGGCGGTCCAGCCAGGCGTCGATCAGGTAGGTCATGAGGCGTCTCCTCGAAAGCAGGTTTCGATGAGAATAATTCTTATTATCTAAATAGCAAGCCCCTATCGGCGGTTTTCATGTCGCCTTGCCGGCTGCCCGTTGCGGGACGACCAGGGGCTGCCAGGTGGGCAGCCCTGGCTGGCACAGGGCTCAGACCTTGCGCACGAACTCCGATTTCAGCTTCATGGCGCCGATACCGTCGATCTTGCAGTCGATGTCGTGGTCGCCGTCGCACAGGCGGATGTTCTTGACCTTGGTGCCGACCTTGACCACCAGGGAAGAGCCCTTGACCTTGAGGTCCTTGATCACCGTGACGGTGTCGCCGTCCTGCAGGACGTTGCCGACCGAGTCCTTCTTCACCACCTCGTCAGAAACTTCGTCGGACGCGACGGCGGACCACTCGTGGGCGCACTCGGGGCAGATCAGCTGGGTGCCATCCTCGTAGGTGTATTCGGAGTTGCAGCGGGGGCAGGGTGGCAAGGTGCTCACAGGGGTTCCTCGGAAGTGGGCGAAAAAAGGCGCACATTATATGAGGTTTTGACCGTGAAGCGATATGCCCGTCGTGTTGGACCAGGCGTAGGATGCGGTCCCGGACAGGCCGGGACGCAGGAGGTCAGTGCGTACGGGCGACGGCGAACTCGCTCAGTTCCACCAGGGCATCGCGGCACTCGCTGGCCGGCAGCACTTCGAGGCAGGCGATGGCGCGGGCCACGTAGTCGCGCGCCATGCGTGCGGTGTAGTCCAGGGCGCCGGAAGCTTCCACCGCGGCGCGGATGCGCTCGAGGTCCTCGATGCCGCCCTTCTGGATCGCCTGCCGGACCAGCGCAGCCTGCTCGGCCGAGCCTTCACGCATGGTGTAGATCAGCGGCAGGGTCGGCTTGCCTTCGGCCAAATCGTCGCCGACGTTCTTGCCCAGGGTGTCGGAGTCGCCCTTGTAGTCGAGCAGGTCGTCGACCAGCTGGAAGGCCACGCCCAGGTGATCCCCGAAGGTGCGCAGGGCTTCGCACTGCTCGGCGGTGGCGCCGGCCAGGGCGGCGGCGCTGTGGGTGGAGGCCTCGAACAGCATCGCGGTCTTGCCGCGAATGACCTCCATGTAGACCTCTTCGGTGGTGCTGGCATCGCGTACCCGCGACAGCTGCAGCACTTCGCCCTCGGCGATCACCCGGGTGGCGCGGGAGAGGATCTGCATGACCGGCATGGAGCCCAGCTCGACCATCATCTCGAACGAGCGCGAATAGAGGAAGTCGCCGACCAGCACGCTGGGGGCATTGCCCCACAGGGCATTGGCGGTGGAACGGCCACGGCGCATGCCGGACATGTCGACCACGTCGTCGTGCAGCAGGGTGGCGGTGTGCAGGAACTCGATGGTCGCCGCCAGCAGGCGCAGGTCGTCGCCCTCGCGGCCCAGGGCCTTGCCGCAGAGCAGCACCAGCAAGGGCCGCAGACGCTTGCCCCCGGCCGACGTGATGTAGTCGCCGATCTTCGATACCAGCGGCACGCGCGACGTCAGCTGCTGCTTGATGATCTCATCGACGGCGCTGAAATCTTCGGCCACCGCGCGATAGAAGGTCTGGGGTTGCATCGGTTGCTCCATTGAGGTTGCGCGGCATGCTAGGTCGCAGGTCCCGGTGTGTCAAGGCACGCGGGGCAGGGCGGCAGGGCGAGACTTGCGTGCCGGGCGCCGGTTGCGTACAATCGCGCACCCTAACTTTCCTGGGCAGCACCTGCCTTACGCAATTGCACCGGGTCGTTCCAGCCCCGTGCAGCCATGCCAGCCAATACTTATCCTATAAAGCGCTGGGTGAGCAGGATTATCGGAGAAATACCATGTCTTACGCAGTAATTGTTACCGGTGGCAAGCAATACAAAGTCGCCGAAGGTGAATACCTGAAGATCGAGAAGCTCGAGATCGCCACCGGCGAATCCGTGACCTTCGATCGCGTTCTGCTGGTTGCCAACGGTGACGACGTCACCATCGGTGCACCCGTTGTCGCCGGTGCCAAGGTCGTTGCCGAAGTCATTTCGCAAGGCCGTCACGACAAGGTTCGCATCATCAAGTTCCGTCGTCGTAAGCACCACATGAAGCGCATGGGCCACCGCCAGTGGTTCACCGAGATCAAAATCACCGGTATTCAGGCTTAATCGCCTCGAACCCTGAATTGTTTGGAGAATTGAACCATGGCACACAAAAAAGCTGGTGGTAGTACCCGTAACGGTCGCGACTCAGAATCGAAACGCCTTGGCGTGAAGATGTATGGCGGCCAGGTCATCAAGGCCGGCAACATCATCGTGCGTCAGCGCGGCACCCAGTTCCACGCCGGCTACGGCGTTGGCATGGGCAAGGATCACACCCTGTTCGCCAAGATCGAAGGCGTGATCAAGTTCGAGAAGAAAGGCGAGTTCAATCGTCGTTACGTGAGCGTCGTCGCGGCCTGATCGCGTTGTCGCTGGAAAAGCCCCGTCACGCGACGGGGCTTTTTCGTTTCTGCGGAGCCTCTTGCAAAGCTGTTTGTATGGGCTGCCGGCGCTGAGTGTGACCACACAGGCCACCACGGTCGTTGACGGGGGTCGCCGCGCTCATTTTTGCAAGAGCCTCATGTTCTTGAGTCATTTCACCTCGTCCACCGACGAGAGGCGGTTTTTATGAAGTTTGTTGACGAAGTATCGATTCGGGTCAAAGCCGGCGACGGCGGTAATGGGTGCATGAGCTTCCGTCGCGAGAAGTTCATCGAGAACGGCGGCCCTAACGGGGGCGACGGCGGTGATGGTGGGTCGGTCTACATGGTCGCCGACGAAAACCTCAATACCCTGGTCGACTACCGCTACACCCGCCACCACGAGGCCCAGCGCGGCTCCAATGGCGGCAGCACCGATTGCACCGGCAAGAAGGGCGAGGACCTGTTCCTGCGCGTGCCGGTCGGCACCACGGTGATCGACGCCACCACCCAGGAAGTGATCGGTGACCTGATCGCCCCGGGGCAGAAACTGATGGTCGCTCAGGGCGGCTGGCACGGCCTGGGCAACACCCGCTTCAAGTCCAGCACCAACCGCGCGCCGCGTCAGACCACGCCCGGCAAGCCAGGCGATCAGCGCGACCTGAAGATGGAGCTCAAGGTGCTGGCCGACGTCGGCCTGCTGGGCCTGCCGAATGCCGGCAAGAGCACCTTCATCCGCTCCGTTTCGGCCGCCAAGCCGAAGGTCGCCGACTACCCGTTCACCACCTTGGTGCCGAACCTGGGCGTGGTCAGTGTCGACCGCTGGAAGAGCTTCGTGATTGCCGACATTCCAGGTCTGATCGAAGGTGCGTCCGACGGTGCTGGCCTGGGCATCCGTTTCCTCAAGCACCTGGCGCGTACCCGCGTGCTGCTGCACCTGGTCGACCTGGCGCCGCTCGACGAGAGCAGCCCGGCCGATGCCGCCGAAGTCATCGTCAACGAGCTGACCCGCTTCAGCCCGTCGCTGGCCGAGCGTGAGCGCTGGCTGGTGCTGAACAAGACCGACATGCTCATGGACGACGAGCGCGACGAGCGCGTCAAGGACGTGGTCGAGCGCCTGCAGTGGGAAGGCCCGGTCTACGTGATCTCGGCCATCGCCAAGCAGGGCACCGAGCAGCTCAGCCACGACCTGATGCGCTACCTCGAAGACCGTGCCGACCGCCTGGCCAACGACCCGGCCTATGCCGAAGAAATGGCCGAGTTGGACCAGCGCATCGAAGACGAGGCCCGCGCCCAGCTGCAGGCCCTGGACGATGCCCGCACCCTGCGCCGTACCGGCGTGAAGAGCGTGCACGATATCGGCGACGATGACGATTGGGATGACTTCGAAGACGACGAGGACGGCCCGGAAATCATTTACGTGCGCGACTGACCGGTTGCAGTACACTGAACGCCGCGCCTTGGTGCGTGGTGCTCGGTCGAGGTGGGCTGGCCCTGCGGAACGTATCCGCGAGGGTAGGCCGTTCGAATCCTCGCACCGACACCACGCCCAGGCGCGGCGTTTTGGTATCTACACGACATAGGTTGGAAGAAGATGCGAGACAAGGTGACGGGCGCGCAGCGCTGGGTCGTGAAGATCGGCAGTGCCCTGCTGACCGCCGATGGCAAGGGACTGGACCGCGGCGCCATGGCTGTCTGGGTCGAACAGATGGTCGCCCTGCGCGAAGCGGGCGTCGAGCTGGTGCTGGTGTCCTCCGGGGCCGTGGCCGCCGGCATGAGCCAGTTGGGCTGGACCCAGCGACCGAGCGCGATGAACGAGTTGCAGGCTGCCGCCGCGCTGGGCCAGATGCGTCTGGTGCAGGCCTGGGAATCGAGCTTCGGCGAGCACGGCAAGCACACCGCGCAGATCCTGCTGACCCATGACGACCTGTCCGACCGCAAGCGCTACCTCAACGCGCGCAGCACCCTGCGTACACTGGTCGAGCTGGGCGTGGTGCCGGTGATCAACGAGAACGACACCGTGGTCACCGACGAGATCCGCTTCGGCGACAACGACACCCTGGCGGCGCTGGTGGCCAATCTGGTCGAGGCCGACCTGCTGGTGATCCTCACCGACCGCGACGGCATGTTCACCGCCGACCCACGCCACAACCCCGATGCCCAACTGATTCACGAAGCCCGTGCCGACGACCCGAGCCTGGATGCGGTGGCCGGCAGCACGGGCGGCGCCCTGGGGCGCGGTGGCATGCAGACCAAGCTGCGCGCCGCGCGACTGGCCGCTCGCTCGGGTGCCCACACCCTCATCGTCGGCGGTCGCCTTGAGCGCGTGCTCGATCGCTTGAAGGCCGGTGAACGTCTGGGCACGCTGTTGTCGCCAGAGCGCGGCATGCTTGCCGCGCGCAAGCAGTGGCTCGCCGGGCATTTGCAGACACGCGGCACCCTGGTGCTCGACGCGGGCGCCGTACAGGCCCTGCGCCAAGCCAACAAGAGCCTGCTGCCGGTCGGCGTGAAAGGCGTGCAGGGCAGCTTCCGCCGGGGCGAGATGGTGGTGTGCGTCGATGCCGACGGCCTGGAAGTCGCCCGGGGCCTGGCCAACTACAGCGCCGTCGAGGCACAGAAGATCATCGGCCAGCCGTCGGATGCCATCCAGACCGTGCTCGGCTACGCGGCTGAACCGGAACTGGTACACCGCGACAACCTGGTCCTGGTCTGAGGAGGTCATCATGCGTAGATCCCTGCTTGCCCTGGCGTTGTTGGCTGGCGTGTCGTCGATGGCCGGTGCCGAGGAGATCGGTCAGGTCTCGACGGTGTTCAAGATGGTCGGCCCGAACGACCGGATCGTGGTCGAAGCGTTCGATGACCCCAAGGTGGAGGGGGTGACCTGCTACCTGTCGCGGGCCAAGACCGGGGGCGTCAAAGGCGGACTGGGCCTGGCCGAGGACCGCGCCGAGGCCTCCATCGCCTGCCGTCAGGTCGGGCCGATTCGTTTCAAAGGCGACCTGAAGGACGGCGACGAAGTCTTCAAGCAGCGCACCTCGCTGGTGTTCAAGACCATGCAGGTGGTGCGCTTCCTCGACAAGAAGCGCAACACGCTGGTGTACCTGGTGTACAGCGACCGCGTCGTCGAGGGCAGCCCGCAGAACGCCGTGACGGCGATCCCGATCGTGCCGTGGCCGCAGCAGTGAGCGTACCGGGCTAGGCCAAGGTAGCGGATCCCGCGGCCCCAGCGGGGCCGATGCCGCCCGTTGGCGCCGCTTTGCCTACGCGTCAGCGCTGCATCCTCGCCAGTGCTGGAAAAGCTGGCAGGCTGCACTGGCTCCTGTGGGAGCTGGCTTGCCAGCGATAGGGACCCTGCACCCTCCTCAAGTCGACAGGACAGCGCTCGACCTGTTGACGAAGCGGCGACGCTACCGCCGCCATCGCGGGCAAGCCCCCACAGGTGACCGCGATGGCCTGCAACACCGTGGTGCGACTACGGGATCACGCCGAAGAACGGCGCCTTCTCAGGCGCCTGCGTCCCATCAGCCTGGCATCGCCTCTTCTTCGACGTCCCGCACGTCCTCTGTTTCACCCGCCTGCGCCTCCAGCCGACTGATGTACTTCCAGTCCGCCTCATCGATATAGATCCCGTTCGGCCCACTGCCGCCCTCCAAGTCGATCGCCACCCGCGCCGACACCTGCGGCTTCACGCTGGCCAGGATCGGCACGAAGCCCAGCTGCTGGCTGGTCTCCAGCAGCGCCGTCTGGTTGCGCTCGTCGATGTCCGCAGCCTCGTCGAGGTAGTAGGGCAGGCGCACGCGCCCGGCCAGGTCGCGGTCCATCAGGTGCAGCAACAGGTACATGTTGGTCAGCGCCTTGATGGTCATGGTGGTGCCGTTGGAGGCCGCGCCGTCGATGTCGGCGTGGATCACCGGCTGGCCGTTGACCTTGGTGATCTCGAAGGCCAGCTCGAACAGGTCCTTGAGCCCCAGCTGGTTGTGGTTGGCCGCGACCAGGCGGGCCAGGTACTCCTTGGCCTCCTCGTTCTTGTGGTCCTGCTCGGCCGTCTGGCTCAGGTCGAACACCGACAGCGTCTCGCCTTCCTCGTACTGGCCGGCGCTGTGGATGATCTGGTCGATGTGCTTGAGCGCCTCCTTGTTCGGGGCCAGTACCACGCGGAAGCTCTGCAGGTTGGATACCTGGCGCTTGTTGATCTCGCGGTTGAACAAGGCCAGCTGGTGCTCGAGGCTGTCGTAGTCGCTGCGGATGTTGCGCAGGGTCCTGGCGATGTCGGTGACCGCCGCGCGGCGGGCCTTGGCCAGGGTCAGCGCCTCGTCGCTGCGGTGGGCGTAGGCATTGATCAGCAAGGTCAGGCGACGCTCCATGTCGTCCTCGCTGTCGAACTTGGCCACGCCCTTGAGGCGCACCTGGGCGTACAGCGCCTCGATCTGGTTGTCGACCCGCTGCAGGCCCTGCCAGCTGTCCTGGTAGTCGTTGAGCAGCGGCAGCAGGTTGTCCAGGCTGTCATCGACCGGCTCCAGGTACGGCGTGCCGAAGGGCAGGTCGGCTGGCAGCAGGTGGCGACGACGCAAGGCATCGTCGAGGGTCCGCTGACGTGCCTCGAGGTCGGCCAGCTGTCGACCGACCAGTTGCAGCTTGCTCGACAACTGCTGCACGCGCTCGGTGAAGGCATCGCTGGAGCGCTTGAGCTCGTCCTGGGCCGCCTCGAGCTGGGCCAGCTGTTCCAGCTTCTGGGCTTCCTCGGCGCCCAGGGTCTGGGCGCGGCGATAGTCTTCCAGGGCCTTCTGCGCATCCAGCACCGCCTGGTACAAGGCGTCGCTCTGGGTCTTGCTGGCGATCCGGTCGGCGCTGACCGACTGCTGGGTCTGCAACTGGCGCAGTTCCTTGTCCAGGCGGTCCTTCTGCTCGCGCAGTGCCGCACGATCGACCAGCGCCCGCAGGGCCGGCGGGTCGATGTGCGACAGGTCGATCGACAGGCCAGGTGCCTCGAAGCGCTCGCCATCGAACCCTTCCAGCACGCGTTCGAGGGTCTTGACCCACTGATCGTCGGCATCGAGCGCAAGGCCGGACGGTCCCAGGGGCAGGCTGAACAGCGCGCCGTTGAACAAGCGCATCAACCGCTCCAGGTCCTGCTGGGAGAATTCCTCACGCAGACGGGCATAGCTGTTGTTGTCGGCATGGTCGAGCTGCTGACTGACGGACTTGAGCCGCGCCTGTACATCCTGCACTCGCTGATCGAGATCCTCGGCGCTGAACTGGCGCGACTGCGCCAGGGCACCGGCCAGTTCGTCGTGGGCGTCCTTGGCGGCCAGCAACTGCTGCTCCAGTACCCTGACGTCGTCCACCAGCGCGAAGCGGTGCTTGAGCGCCGACAGTTCGCCCAGCCAGCGCTGCACACCGGTCAGCTCGCGTTCCAGGCGCATCAGCTCCTGGGTGCTGTTGCGCTGGGTGTTCTGCAAGTTGTCCTGTTCCTGCTGGTAATGCTCGGCCTGGATGACCAGCTCTTCCTTGCGGGCGGTGCCGTAGTCCTGCCAGGTGCCCAGCAAGTGGTCGAGCAGTGGCGAGAGCCGATGCAGCTTGCCGCGCAGGGCATCGCGCTGGGCGACGCCACTGGCCAGCGACTCGACCAGCGGCCCGGCGGCGACCAGGGCGTTGTAGTCCTGCTCCATGCGTCGCACGTCACGGAACGCTTCTTCGCAGGCAGCGATGTAGTCGATGCTGCCCGAACGCAGGCTGTGCTCGAACGCGTCCAGAAACAGCTGCTTGAGCTTGGCGGCGGTGATCTCGCGCATGTGCAGCAGGTTGATGAACAGCGCGCGGAAGGTCTTGAGGCTGTGCTCGCTGGTCGAGCGCAGCGGGATCAGCGTCAGGTCGAGCGGCACCGAGGTGTGCCCGCCGACCAGCAGGCGGCGCAGCTCGTCGGGCTTGAGCTCGTAGGCCTTCAGGCCGTGGCGGTCGAGGTTGGCGAACAGTTCCTTCTGCCGCAGGCAGGTGTCGTCGCGCTGGTAGTGGGCCAGGTCCAGCTCGCCGGCGTAGGCGAAGAACTGGTGGCCGAAACCACCCCCTGGTCCACGCCCGACCACGCCGATCACATGGGGGCCGTGGGGCAGGTTGAGCTCGCAGAGGATGTAGCTGGTGTCGCTGGCGAAGTAGAACCGGCGCGACTGCTCCAGGCTGTACTTGCCAAAGCTCATGTCGGACATGCGCGCCAGGATCGGGAACTGCAGCGCGTTGATCGAGGCCGACTTGCCCAGGTTGTTGGCGCCGTACACCGACAGCGGTTCCTCCAGCGGGAACACCCCCAGGCTGTAGCCGGCGGTGTTGAGCAGGGCGAAGCGGCGGATTCCGTAGCGTTCCTGGCTCACGGGTAGGCCTCCTGCTGTTCGTCGGCGATGGCGCGGGCCAGGGCCTCGTCGTCATTGTCATCGAGGGCGTCGAAGCCGGTCGCTCCGTCATCCTCGGCCAGGGTCGGGGTTGGCAGCGGCAGGTCGCTGTGCAGCGTCGCCGCCAGGTCACGGTCCTGCTGCACCGACAGGCAGACATCCAGGAAGCGGTGCATCGGCGGCAGGAAACGGTAGAGGCCGCCTTCCTCATGGGCGAAGCCCAGCTGGGTCATGCGTCGCAGGATCTTCTCTTCCAGGTCGTCGACGCTCTGCACCTCGGCCTGGACGAACAGGTCGCGGTACTTGTCCAGCAGCGCGGGCAGCTCGTCGCGGCCCAGGCTGCCGCCGTCGAGCACGGCGATGGGGTCACGACCCTGGTCGGCCAGGTGCTCGACCAGGATGAAGGTCATCAGCGACAGGCGCTGGGCCGTCTTGTTGACATGGGCGGCAGCCTGCTCCGGCACGAAATAGTAGAACCCCCGGGTGTCGCAGACCAGCTCGAAGCCCAGGGCCTTGAACAAGGCCCGGTAGGCGTCCTGGAACGTCGACAGCTGGGCGTACAGCTCCGGGTCGCGGCGGCTGATGTGGAAGCCTTTGTAGAGCTCGCGGAACAGCGGGGCGAGCTGGGACAGTTCGGAAAGATCAAGATGCATGGGCAGGGCCTGGCGTGACGTCGGGCGAAGGTGCGCGACGGGAGGTCAGGGCGAACGAGCGCAGGCTGACCTTGTGTTCATGGGTGAAGTAGTCGCGGCGCTCGAGCCGCTCGCGCTGGAAGCGCTTTTCGCGCGACAGGCGCGAGAACCAGTACAGCAGCTCGTCGGTGTCGCCCTCCGGCTCCTGCTCGAGCAGCCAGCTCATCAGGTCGGGAAGTGGCAGGGCCTGCTCGCAGCGGTCGAGCATTTCCTTGACCGTGCGCGGTGCCTTGGACGGGGCGTCCTTGTCGGTCTTGTGCGCCTTGGGAAAGCGCGCCGGCTTGGGCTCGAAGCGCGCCAGGGCATAGACGTAGGCCTCGACCTGGCTGGCGCTGCCGAGAAAGGTGCTCTGCGGCCGGGTGAACAACGGCAGGGCGGCGTGGGGCAGGGCGTCGAGCCCCTTGCGCCGGATCACCGCCAGGGCCAGCGCCGCGCCACGGGTCACCGTGTTGTGCCGACGCGCCTCTTCGCGCAGGGGCAGCAGCAGCTCGCGGGCATGACGCAGGGTCAGCTGCGCGCTGGTCTGCATCTCCAGGATCCGCGCATGGGTGCGCAGCAGTCGGTCGTCGTCGACCAGCTGGCCCAGACGCGCCTGTTCGCTCAGCAGGTGCAGCAGCACCGTCTCGACCTTGCGCACGCCCTGCTCGAAGGCGCCGTCGGCGTTGACCAGCTGGATCATCGGCTCGACGTACTCGTCCCAGGTCGCCAGCACTTCGGCATAGCGCTGGCGTAGCGGAATTTGCCGGTCGCGGGTCTTGGCGCGCTCGGCCACTGCCACCAGCGCCTGCTCGTCGTTGTCGAGCTTCTTCAGCACGTCGCGCACGCGCATGTCGAGCAGGCGCAGCTGCCGGGCCAGGTCGTCGCGGTCGCGGGTCTCGAAGGCATCCTGGATGTGCCCGGCCAGGCGTTCGAGGTGACGCAGGTAGGCCTCGATCTCCAGGCACAGGCCCAGCCGATGCTCGCGGCGCAGGTAGGCCAGGAAGTCATGGATCTGCGCGTTCAGCTCGAAGCGGTTGGGGCTTTTCGCCACGGGCACCAGGATGTCCAGGCGGATCCACAGGTCCAGCAGGTGGGTGATGTCCTGTGGCGTCGCTTCGCCGGCCTGGCGGGCCAGGTGCTGGCGCAGTTCCACCAGGCTCAGGGTGCCCTGGTCGAAGCGGGCGCACAGCGGTTCGAGCAGGGCCCAGTGCTCGGCGAGGGCGCGCAGGACGCGCTTGGGTTCGATCATCGACGGTCGGCTCGCTGCCAGGTCAAAAGCGCCAATTGTACTGTATCGCAGGGGCAGGGTTTCACCTCCCTGGTCGTTACGGCGGGTTTCCCATCGATCCAGTGCGGCGCGCGCGTGGCAACGGCGGTAGAATGGCCGACCGTTCGCTGACCCTGGATGACCCGTGCCGTGCTGACCGAGTCTCGCCGCCGCGCTTATTTGAACGCCATGCAGGTGGTGCACTGGCTGCCGCGCGCCGAACTGCCGTTCGCGGCGCCTTCGCGGCCCGAACTGCTGCAGCCGGTGGCACCGCCGAACGTCACGGTCTTGCCGAGCGTCGAACCTTCCCCAGTGGCGTCGCCTGCACCGCGCCCGGTTGCGGCGCCGCAGGCCCGTGGCAGCGAGCGGCCGAAGATCGAGATCCCGCGCCCGGCCGCGCTCGCCAAGCCCACAGCGGCCGCGCCCGCCGAGGCCGCCAGCCCCGCGCCGCGCCCGGTGCAGGTGCCACCCCCGCGCTTCGCCCTGCAACTGCTGCGCGCAGGGCGTTGCCTGCTGCTGGTGGAGCTGGCCACCGGTCAGCCGTTCCAGAGTCGCGACCCGTCCTACCTGCTGCTCAAGGACATGCTGCGCGCCGCCGGCCTGTCGGACGCGCCACAGATCATCGGCGAGCCGGTGCGCTGGCCGCTGTTGATGCGCGGCAACCTCGACCAGGGGCCGGAGGCGGCGCAGGATTTCGTCCAGGGGTTCATCCAGGCACGCCTCGAGGAGTCGCCCTGTGCATGCCTGTGGCTGATCGGCCTGCCAGCGATCCGGTTCGCCGGGCAGGCCGACGAGCAGGCGTATTACCGTGAAGTACCGATCGATGGCCTGGGCGATGCCTGGGCCTTGCCGGGTCTTGAAGTGTTGATGGACGAGCCGCAGCGCAAGGCGGACGTCTGGAAAGCCATGCGCCAGCTGATGGCGCGCTGGAACGCATTGAATGAGTGAATCGATCAGTTTCCGCCCGATGACCGAGGCGGATCTGGATGCCGTGCTGAAGATCGAATATGCCGCGTTCAGTCACCCCTGGACCCGCGGCATCTTCCAGGATGCGCTCAAGTCGTACGAGGTCTGGCTGATGTTCGATGGCCAGCAGCAGGTCGGGCACGGCGTGATCAACGTGATCATCGACGAGGCGCACCTGTTGAACATCACCGTCAAGCCCGAGAACCAGGGGCGTGGCCTCGGCCTGCGCCTGCTCGAGCATTTGATGGCGCGGGCCTGGGCGCTGAACGGGCGCGAGTGCTTTCTCGAAGTCCGGGCCAGCAACCAGTCGGCCTACCGCTTGTACGAACGCTATGGCTTCAACGAGATCGGGCGCCGCCGCGACTACTACCCCGCGCCAGGTGGCCGCGAGGATGCGCTGGTGATGGCCTGCACCTTGCTCGAAGCCTGATCCGACGATGCCGCTGCACTGACGAGGCACGACCATGCATGACCTGCAGGAACTGATCGACAACAACGCCCGCTGGGCCGACGCGATCAACGCGCGCGACCCCGAGTTCTTCGCCAAGCTGGCGCGCCAGCAGACCCCGGAATTTCTCTGGATCGGCTGCTCCGATGCCCGGGTGCCGGCCAACGAGATCGTCGGCATGCTGCCGGGCGACCTGTTCGTGCACCGCAACGTGGCCAACGTGGTGCTGCACACCGACCTCAACTGCCTGTCGGTGATCCAGTACGCGGTGGACGTGCTCAAGGTCCGGCACATCCTGGTGACCGGGCATTACGGTTGCGGCGGCGTACGCGCGGCGATGCAGGATCGCCAGTTCGGCCTGATCGATGGCTGGCTGCGCTCGATCCGCGACCTGTACTACGAGAAGCGTGGCGAGCTGGCGGTGCTCGAGGACGAGGAAGCCCGCGTCGATCGCCTGTGCGAGTTGAACGTGATCCGCCAGGTGGCCAACGTGGCGCACACCAGCATCGTCCAGAACGCCTGGCACCGCGGTCAGCCCTTGTCGATCCATGGGTGCATCTACGGCATTAAGGATGGCCGCTGGAAGAGTCTGGACACGACCATCGAGGGGATCGAGCAAGTGCCTGCGCAGTACCGGTTGCGGCCGGTGGAGGCAGGCACGAAGGCTTGACGCGTCTCGGTCAGGCCTCGCTTTCCACAGGACGACTGGACGTTAGATCGGCTTGCGCAGCTCGCGCAGGCGTCGCGTCATCTCGCCCGTGTTGCATTTGGCCGCCGCCTGCTCGGGCGTGTACGTGCGCACCGTGCGGAAGAACAGCTCGCACGTCTGTTTTTTCTGCGTGACCTGCCAGCGGGTCGAGCAGGACTCCAGCGTCTGCCTGGCATCGGCCTGGAGATCGCGTCCCATGCCCGCCTGCCAGCAGGCCGCGGTCAGGTCCTGACCCATCATCTTCAGACCCGCCACGTCGGCTGCGTCCTGATCGCCACCGTGGCTGTTCTTGTTCGCCGCATACCAGATCGCACTGGGGTGATTGGCGCCCAGCACCGGCACCTGCGCACCGGGCTGCGGGCTGATGCTGACCAGGTCCAGCACGCCGACCTTGGCCCCGTACTGCTGCTCGATCCAGGTGTGCACCGGGGCGCCGAAGGCGACCATCGGCAACGGGTGGGCAGCGCTCTGCAGAGTCATCTCGCGGACCATGCGCACCTGATAGTCCTTGAAGTAGCCGTAGGTGTCCGCCAGGGCGGCACCTGCGCTGGCGGGCGCCGCGATCGGGGCGATGTCGACGATGGTCTGGTACGCCGGCGTCTGCTCGGCCTCCACGCCGTTGAAGGTCAACAGCTCGGCCCAGCGGTCGGTGGTGCTGGAGCGCAGGTAGTCCTGGGCCTGGGTCAGCGAATAGTCGGGCGGAAAATGCAACAGCTCGATGCTGCGGCGATTCTGCAGGGCCATGCCCAGCGGCAGGAACAGGTACCAGTCATAGGACCATTTGCCGTCCTTGTTCAGCCGGGTGGCGCCGTCGTAGGCCAGTTCACCGCTGTCGAGCAGCCTGCGCAGCGGTTCGGCGTAGCCGGCGGGCACCTCGCTGAAGGTGGCGTGCAGGTGGTCGTGATCACGACGGACCTGCACCTGGGCGTTGGCATAGCCGTCGCGGCGTACGCTCTGGGTCAGGTAGTGCTCGACGGTCTGCTCAAGCGTCCAGTTGCGGTAGCAGATCACATGGCAATTGTTGGGAAAGCCAAACAGGCGCGTGACACGCTGGGCGTCGCCCAGGTCGATGTTCGCGTCGGCCATGGCCAGGCCGCAGAAGGCGAGGGCGGCGAGGCCCGGTAAGGCGGTTTTTGTCATGCTCGATTCCTTGTCAGGACCGCCCGGTTGGGCGGTCGCACTCATACTGGGGCAGGGCGCTTGTCGTTGAGAAGGGCAAGCGTGCTGCGAGTGATGAGAAAGACATTGCGTGATGCCGAGCCTGTGCCCGTTTTTTCCAGGCAAAAGAAAAGGGCCTACCTTGCGGTAAGCCCTTTTCGGATTTGGTGGCTACACAGGGACTTGAACCCCGGACCCCAGCATTATGAATGCTATGCTCTAACCAACTGAGCTATGTAGCCAATGGCGCGCATTATTCCCTCGTGCAGGACCTGTGTCAACACTCACCTCAAAAAAAATTTGCACGGTTTCAAATGCTTAGCGGCCCAGGCGAGGGTTGGCCGACGAACAGCACGAGGCCGGGCACCCTCCAGAGGGGACACGCGCCGCCGCCCAGAGGCCGCGCACGCGAGAAAACAGTAGCGATGTCTCCGGTCGATTCCCGATAATCCGCTTCCACACCTGCGCCGGGAATCCACGCCAATGGCCACCAGCAGCACCTCCACCGCCAGCACCGGTACGGCGAACGCCGCCAGCCCGCTGGTGATGCGCATCATCACCTTCTGTGCCCTGGCGCACCTGATCAACGACCTCATCCAGTCGGTGCTGCCGGCGATCTACCCGATGCTCAAGGCCAGCTACGACCTGAGCTTCGCCCAGATCGGCCTGATCACCCTGACGTTCCAGATCACCGCTTCGCTGCTGCAGCCGTGGGTGGGCTTCTACACCGACCGGCGACCCAACCCCAACCTGCTGCCCCTGGGCACGCTGTGCACCCTGGTCGGCATCGTCATGCTGGCCTTCGTCGGCAGTTTCCCGATGATCCTGCTGGCCTCGGCCCTGGTCGGCATCGGCTCGTCGACGTTTCATCCGGAAACCTCGCGCATCGCCCGGCTGGCCTCCGGTGGCCGCTTCGGCCTGGCGCAGTCCAGCTTCCAGGTCGGCGGTAACGCCGGTTCCGCGTTCGGCCCCTTGCTGGCTGCCGCTATCGTGATTCCGTTCGGGCAGACCCACGTGGCCTGGTTCGGCCTGGCCGCGCTGTTCTTCTTCGGCGTGACCCTGCTGCTGCGCCGCTGGTACAAGGCCCACCTCAACCAGTTCAAGGCCCGTCAGGGCCAGCAGGCCAGCCACGGTCTGTCGCGCCAGCGGGTCCTGCTCGCGCTGGGCGTGCTCGGGCTGCTGGTGTTCTCCAAGTACTTCTACATGGCCAGCCTGACCAGCTACTACACCTTCTACCTGATCGAAAAGTTCGGCGTGACGGTGGCCAGCTCGCAGCTGCACCTGTTCCTGTTCCTCGGCGCCGTGGCGGCCGGGACCTTCTTCGGCGGGCCGATCGGCGACCGGATCGGGCGCAAGGCAGTGATCTGGTTCTCGATCCTCGGCGTGGCGCCGTTCACCCTCGCCTTGCCCTATGCGGACCTGTTCTGGACCACGGTGCTCAGCCTGATCATCGGTTTCATCCTGGCCTCGGCGTTCTCGGCGATCGTGGTCTATGCCCAGGAGCTGGTGCCCGGCAACGTCGGCATGGTCGCCGGGATCTTCTTCGGCCTGATGTTCGGTTTCGGCGGGATCGGCGCCGCGCTGCTGGGCTACCTGGCCGACCTGCGCGGTATCGAATACGTCTACGGCCTGTGCTCGTTCCTGCCGCTGTTCGGCGTGCTGGCGGTATTTCTGCCGTCCACCGGTAAGCGCTGAGCGGTCGATTGACGAAGCCAAGGGACTGGCTTAGGGTCCTGCCGGTCGCAGGATCACGGTCGAGCAGGCGCCAAGGCGTCCCGACCTTCAGGAGTGGACATGAACACACGTTTGCTGGCGGGCCTGCTGTTCGCCGTCTCGGTCGTCGGCTTCAGCCTGGGCGCCAGCCTGCCGCTGGTCTCGTTGCGCCTGCTCGATGCCGGCGCCAGTACCCTGCAGATCGGCATCGTCTCGGCGATCCCGGCAGCGGGCATGATGCTGTCGGCCTTTCTGGTCGATGCCTGCTGCCGCTACCTGACCCGACGGGTCATCTACCTGGGCTGTTTCAGCCTCTGTGCGGCGAGCATCGCCTTGCTGGAGTGGGGCTTCGCCTCCATCGCCTGGCTGGCGGCCCTGCGCCTGGCGCTCGGGCTCGGCATGGGCATCGCCATCATCCTGGGCGAGTCGTGGGTCAACGAACTGAGCCCGGAGCACAACCGCGGCAAGATCATGGCGCTGTACGCCACCAGCTTCACCGGTTTCCAGGTGCTCGGCCCGGCCCTGCTGGCGCTGCTCGGCGCCCACGGTCCCTGGCTGATCGCGATCGTCTCGGTGGCCTACCTGCTGGCGCTGGTGTGCATCGTGCTCACCGTGCCGAACGATCGGGTGCGCCACGAGGGCGATGACACCAAGACCTTCACCCTGGGCGGCTTCCTGCGGGTGGCGCCGGCCTTGTGCATCGGCGTGCTGTTCTTCTCGTTCTTCGACGCCGTGGTGCTGTCGCTGCTGCCGGTGTATGCCACCGGCCTGGGCTTCGCGGTCGGCGTGGCCGCCCTGATGGTCACCGTGGTGTTCGCCGGCGACATGCTGTTCCAGTTGCCGTTGGGCTGGCTGGCCGACCGTGTGGAACGCACGGGCCTGCACCTGGCCTGTGGGCTGGTGGTGCTGGCGATCGGCATGGGCCTGCCGTGGCTGATGCAGGCCCAGGCACTGCTCTGGCCACTGCTGGTCCTGCTCGGAGCCGTGGCAGGGGGCATCTATACCTTGGCCCTGGTGTTGATCGGGCAGCGCTTCAAGGGCCGCGACCTGGTGACCGCCAATGCCAGCGTCGGATTGCTCTGGGGGGTGGGTAGCCTGATCGGCCCCTTGGTCAGCGGTGTGGCCATGGACATGGCCCCTCATGGCCTGCCCATGGCCCTGGCCGCGATGGCCGGGTTGTTCGTGTGCGCGGCGTGGCCGGCCTACCGGCGCGCCGAACGGCGCTCGAGCCTGACGCATGGGGCCGGGGAGGGCAGTGATGCCTGAGCACGACAGCGACCCGACGGCGAACGAGCCCGATGGCTACCACCAGGCCAGCCTGCACCTGGCCGTACAGGATGCCGACTGGGCCCGGCACATCGCCGCCATCGGCCCCTGCCAGCACCGGGCGACCCTGCACCGCGAACCCTTCGAGGCGCTGGTCAGGTCGGTGGCCTACCAGCAGCTCCATGCGCGTGCCGCCGAGGCGATTCTCGCTCGCCTGCTGGCCTTGTTTCCCGATGTGACGTTCCCCAGCGCGCAAGCCCTGCTCGCGACCGACCCGCAGCGTCTGCGCGCCTGTGGCTTCTCGGCGCGCAAGCTGGCGACGCTGCACGCGCTGGCCGAGGCGCGGTTGACGGGGCAGGTACCGACCCGGCAGGAGGCCCAGGCCTTGACCGACGAGGCCTTGATCGCACGCCTGGTCACGCTGCCGGGTATCGGCCGCTGGACGGTCGAGATGCTGCTGATCTATGGCCTGGGGCGTCTGGACGTGCTGCCGGTGGACGACTACGGGGTGCGCGAGGGCTATCGCCGTCTCAAGGGGCTGGACAAGGCCCCGACAGCCGCGCAGATGCGTGCTCTGGGGCAGGCGTGGAGCCCTTACCGGACCGTGGCGGCCTGGTACCTGTGGCGGGCCTGATCGCCTGAGCGAAAGCGAGCGCGTCTTTTTCCAATTGCCGCGCCAGAATCGGAGTGCCCACGCTGTCAGGGCCTGCCAGACTGTCACCCTTGACATCCCGAGGTGCCCAGCATGCCATCTCCCTCTGCCTACCCCACCGACAGTCAACGCTGGCAGGCGGTGGTCACCCGTGACCAGGCCGCTGTCGGGCAGTTCGTCTATGCCGTGCTCAGCACCGGCATCTACTGCCTGCCTGGTTGCGCGGCCCGTACGCCCAGGCGTGACAACGTGGTGTTCTTCGATGATTCTGGCGCCGCTGCCCAGGCCGGCTACCGGGCCTGCCAGCGCTGCTGGCCCCGCCAGGCGCCGGCGGACTGGGTCGCCCAAGCGTGCCGCCTGCTCGAGGCCGATGAGGTGCCTCTCGGTCTGCATGCGCTGAGCGCGCGGTTCGGCCTTAGCGTCGGGCACGTGCAGCGACGCTTCAAGGCCGACACCGGGCTGACCCCCAAAGCCTATGCCGACGCCTGTCGAGCGCGGCGCCTGCACCAGGCGCTCATCGCCCGGCAAGGCTCGGTGACCGAGGCGATCCACGACGCCGGCTACGGTTCCAGCAGTCGGGTCTACGAGCGCGCCCAGCAGCGCCTGGGCATGCAGCCACGTCAGGTGCAGCGCCAGGGGGCTGGCATGACCGTGCGCTTCGCCATCGGCCAGTGCAGCCTGGGCGCCATCCTGGTGGCGCAGAGCGAGCAGGGGATCTGCGCCATCTGGCTGGAGGACGATGCCGATACCCTGCTGCGCCAGGTGCAGGACTGTTTTGCCCAGGCCGAGCTGGTCGGTGGCGATGCGGCGTTCGAGCAAGTGGTCGCCGAGGTGGTGGGCTTCGTCGAGCAGCCGGCGCTCGGCCTGCACCTGCCCCTGGACATTCGCGGCACGGCCTTCCAGGAACGTGTCTGGCAGGCGCTGCGTGCCTTGCCGGTGGGTGCCCGGGTCAGCTACCGCGACATTGCCACGCGCATCGGCGCACCCAGCGCCGTACGCGCGGTGGCCAAGGCCTGCGCCGCCAATCGAGTCGCCGTGGCCATTCCCTGCCACCGCGTGGTGCGCAGCGACGGCGCGCTCAGTGGCTATCGCTGGGGCCTTGCGCGCAAGCGTGCCTTGCTCGAGCGTGAAGCCGAGGCGCCCTGAGCCAGGCAAGCAGCGTAGAATCCGTCGATCGAATGACGATGGACAGAGAGGACACTTCGATGAGGCGCCTACGCCTTGACCGTTTTTGCGCAGGGTTGCTGGCCCTGCTGTTGTGGGTCGCGCTGCCGGCCTGGTCGGCCCCCGAGGCACCGGCACGCACTGCGAGCGGCGAACTGCCGGTGCTGGCTGAAGACGCCAGCCTGGCCCAGTTGAGCGACCGGCTCGACCTGATTCGCCAGGGCGTCTCGAGCAATGCCAACGACGACCTGCTGGCCCAGCTGCGTCAGGCGAGCCTGCAGGTGCAGCGTCAGGCCAGCGCGCTGGCCGCGCAACGCACCACCGACATCGCCCGCCTGGACGATCAGCTCAACGTGCTGGGGCCGGTGCAGGCCGACGAAGCCGATACCCTGACGCGCCAGCGCCGTGACCTCACTGCCGAGCGCAAGGGGCTGGTGGCCGAACAGACCCAGGCCACGCAGCTGGCCCAATCGGCCACCGACCTGTCGATGCAGATCGTCAACCTGCGCCGCAGCCAGTTCAACTCGCAGGTCAGCAGCCGTGCCGCCAGCCCCTTGAGCCCGGCGTTCTGGTCCAGCCTGATCCGCCCGACCGACGAAGACCTCACGCGCCTGCGCACCTTGCGCAGCGAAGCCGCCGATGCCCTGGCCAGCGCCTGGAGCCCGGAGCACCGCACGCTGTTCATCGTCAGCCTGGTGGCCGCGCTCCTGGTCTGGACCTTGGTGCGGCGTGTCTTCGAGCGCCTGCTCGCGGCCGCCATGCTGCGCTGGATCCCCGAAGGCCGGTTGCGGCGCAGTGCCTTGGCCTTGAGCGTGGCCGTGGCCACCCTGACCACCATCGGTGGTTCGGTCTCGCTGGTGCGCTGGGGGCTGGAGAACAGTGCCACGCTGGGCGACAACACCTCGGCGTTGATCGATCACATCCTCACCCTGGTGGTGCTCACCGCCTTCATCGCCGGCCTGGGCCGCGCCATGCTGATGCTGCAGCGGCCGTCCTGGCGCCTGCCGCCGATCCCGGACCAGGTCGCCAGCGCGCTGGCCTGGTTCCCGCAGGTGCTGGCGCTGGTGCTGATGCTGTTGCTGACCCAGGAGCGCATCAATAGCGTGATCGGCACCAGCCTGGCCTTGACGGTGGCCACCAACGGCCTGACCGCACTGGCCCTGGCGGTCCTGTATGCCGCTGCGCTGATCGGTTACCGACGTGCCCGCCGTCAGCATCAGTTGCAACGTCCGAGCGGCTTGGCCGGTCTGGTACCGTTCGTGCTGACGGTCTGGGTAGTGGTGATCCTCGCAGCGCTGCTCACCGGCTACCTGGCGCTGGCCTACTTCCTCGCGACCAAGCTGTTGTGGATCAGCCTCGTGGCCACCTGCGCCTACCTGCTGACCTGCGTCTTCGTCGACCTGTGCGAAACCCTGCTGTCCCCGCGTCATCCAGGCGGCCTGGCGCTGGCATCGGCCCTGGGCCTGGCGCAGCGTCATCAGGCACAGGCCAGCACGTTGCTCATGGGCGTGGGCAAGACCCTGCTGCTGTTCACCGCGCTGCTCTTCGCCTTCCTGCCATCGGGCACCAGCCCGGGCGAACTGGTCATGAGCCTGGCCGAATGGGATGGCAGCGGCGGGCGCATCCTCGGCAACCTGAACCTGGTGCCTGGCGACATCTTCCTGGCCGTGACGATGTTCTTCATCGGCCTGTTCGCCATCCGCGTGCTCAAGCGCTGGCTGGGCGAGCGCCTGCTGCCGGAGACCGAGATGGACGCCGGCATGCGCGCCTCGCTGGTGACGCTGGTCGGCTACCTGGGCTTCCTGTTCCTGGCCAGCCTGGTGATGTCGGTCCTGCACATCAACCTCAGCAGCCTGACCTGGGTGGTCAGCGCGCTGTCGGTGGGGATCGGTTTCGGCCTGCAGGCCATCGTGCAGAACTTCATCTCCGGCCTGATCCTGCTGACCGAGCGCCCGGTGAAGGTCGGCGACTGGGTCAGTCTGGCGGGCGTGGAGGGGGACATCCGGCGCATCAACGTGCGCGCCACCGAGATCCAGATGTCCGACCGCTCCACGGTGATCGTGCCCAACTCCCAGTTCATCTCGCAGAACGTGCGCAACGTGACCATGGCCAATGCCCTGGGCGTGGTCGGTATCACCCTGACGCTGCCACTGGACACCGACGCCCAGCAGGTGCGTGAGTTGCTGCTCCAGGCCTACGCCGAACACGACGCGATCCTCGATACACCAGCGCCCTCGGTGTCGTTCAAGGACCTCACCAACACGGGGATGGTGCTGGCCGTCAGCGGGTATGTGACCGGGCCACGGGTGGTGGGCGGCACCCGCAGCGACCTGCTGTTCACCATTCTGGGGCGCCTGCGCGAGCAGGGCATCGCCTTGTCGGCGCCGCAGAGCATGGTCTTGCTCAGCGATGGCACTCAAGCAGTCGGCCCGGCGCCTGCGCCGACGGCGACGCCTGCACCCACGCAAGGTTGAGTCAGGCGACCCGTACTGGTCTCACGACCGGTGCGGGTCGCCAGGTGCCGATTCGGGTTCGGACACGCCGAACAGGCGCTCGGCCACTTGACGACCGAGCGCCTCGCCTTCTTCGGTCAGATGGATCGATTTACGCTTGCCTGCCGGCTGGGTGATCAGACCGCGCTCGTGCAGGCGGTCCATCACGTCCCAGTCATAGCTCTTCCAACTGCGGCCTCCTTGGAACGAGAACGTCTCCAGCAGGGCCAGGACCGCGTCGTCGATACGTGCTTCGTCGTACTGCATGGCAAGCTCCCTTGGTGGTTCATTGCAAGAGTGGAGTATAGGAACAGAATGAGCATTGCCAAAGGGGCAGACAGGCTGACGGGGACAGCGCACGTACAGGAACGTGAGCATTCCAGCCATGGCCGTGGTCCCAAGCCCGCTGCAGGCTTGACGCCCGCCCTGGCGGGCCTCACTGTGCGCTACGCGGCGCTCGCAGCGTGAACCGGCCGCCAGCGGCAATATTGAAGTGCAGAGAGGACAGATCCTGAAAGACCTTACCCGTGAAGCGCTCGAGCTCGAGGTCATGCGCCTGCGTGCACGGCTCGAGCAGGCAGGGATCGACCCGCAACCCCCTGCGCCCATGCCCGCCTCCTGTCGCAAGGGCCAGTTGGCCTGCGTCCGCGACGCCGCACGGCAACGTGCGGTGTTCGACAGCGCCATCGACTTCGCCATTGTCCTCACCGACCCCGATGGCATCATCACCGACTGGAACGCCGGTGCCGAACACTTGATGGGCTGGAGCGCGGCGCAGATGCGCGGACAGCACATCGCCCGCATCTTCACGACCCAGGACCGCACGCAGGGCCACATCGAGCAGGACATGCAGATGGCGCTGCACGAAGGGCGCGCCAGCGACGAACGCTGGTACCAGGGTGAGGGCGATCGTCGTCTATGGGGCTCTTGCGAGATGATGCCGCTGCTCGACGAGTCCGGTACGCACCTGGGGTTCATGAAGATCCTGCGTGATCGCACCCGCGAGCACCTGGCCGGACGTGCCATGGCGCAGACCCGCGAGCGTTATCGACTGGCCGCCAAGGCGACCAACGACGCCATTTGGGACTGGGACCTGGTCGGCAACCACGTGCTCTGGAACGACGCCCTCGAACAGGCCTACGGGCATCCGCTGGCGCAGATCGAGACCACCGGGCAATGGTGGCTCTCGCAGATCCATCCCGAGGACCGGCAGCGCATCCACGATTCGATCCACGGCGTGATCGATGGCCAGGGCAGCGCCTGGAGCGATGAGTACCGCTTCCGCCGCCAGGACGGTTCCTATGCCGAGGTCCTCGACCGCGGTCACCTCATCCGTGACGGTGAAGGCCGTGCCATCCGCATGATCGGCGCGATGCTCGACCTGACCAGCATGCGTCACGCCCAGACTGCCCTACGCAAGAGCGAGGAGCGTTTTCGCACCGTGGTGGACACCATCGAGGCGGCCTTCGCCATCGTCCAGGTCAAGTTCGACGATGATGACAAGCCGATAGACTACCGCTTCATCGAGGTCAATCCGGCCTTTGCCCGCGAGTCCGGCGTGGACCTGCGCGGCAAATGGGTCACCGAGTACGCGCCAGACCTGGAGCCCTTCTGGTTCGAAACCTATGGTCATGTGGCCAAGACAGGCGAGCCGGCCAACTTCGAGAACTATGCCGAAGCCTTCGAACGCTGGTTCGACGTGCGTGCCACACGGGTGGGCGATCCAGCCGAGCGGCAGATCGGGATCGTCTTCAACGACGTCACGGCTCGGCGTAACGCTCAGGACCGCCTGCAGGCCAGCGAAGCCCTGGCCCGCGAGAACGTCGAACGTGTGCAGCTGGCCCTGGCCGCCGGCGCGATCATCGGCACCTGGCACTGGCACCTGCCGACCGACTGCTTCACCGTCGACGAAGCCTTCGCCATCGCCTTCGGCCTCGATCCGGCCCTGGGCCGCAGCGGGCTCAGCCTGGAGCAGGTGATCACCACCGTGCACCCCGACGATCGCCAGGGCCTGATCGATGCCATCGACGATGCCATCGCCCGGGGTGGCGCCTACGCGCACCAGTACCGTGTGCGCCGCGCCGATGGGCACTACTACTGGATCGAGGCCAATGGCCGGGTCGATCGTGCCGAAGACGGCACCCCCACGGATTTCCCAGGCGTCTTGATCAACGTGCAGGAGCGCCGTGCCATCGAAGCCGAGCGCGACCGGGCCACCAACGCTTTGCGCGCGCTCAACGACACCCTCGAGCAGCGCGTCGCCGAGCGCACCACAGCCCTGATGCAGGCCGAGGAAAAGCTGCGCCAGTCGCAGAAGATGGAGGCGGTCGGGCAGTTGACCGGCGGCCTGGCTCACGACTTCAACAACCTGCTGGCGGGCATCTCCGGTTCCCTGGAGCTGATCGGCGCGCGCATCGCCAAGGGCCGCGCCAACGAGGTGGACCGTTACCTGCACGCGGCCCAGGGGGCGGTCAAGCGCGCCGCCTCGCTGACCCACCGTCTGCTGGCCTTCTCCCGACGCCAGACCCTCGACCCCCGGCCCACCGACGTGAACATCCTGGTCGCAGGCATGAGCGAGCTGATCCAGCGCTCGGTAGGCCCGGGTATCCAGGTCGAAACCGTGCCGACGGCCGGGCTGTGGCCGGCCCGGGTCGATGCCAGCCAGTTGGAAAACGCCTTGCTCAACCTGGCGATCAATGCCCGGGATGCCATGCCCGAGGGTGGACGCATCATCATCGAGACCAGCAACCGGCGCATCGGCGACGAGCTGGCCATGGCCCTCGACCTGGTCAGCGGGCACTACCTGTGCCTGTCGGTCGCCGACACCGGCACGGGCATGAGCGAGGACATCATCGCCAAGGCCTTCGACCCGTTCTTCACCACCAAGCCGTTGGGGCAGGGGACCGGCCTGGGGCTGTCGATGATCTACGGGTTCGCCAAGCAGTCCGGCGGCCAGGTGCGCATCCACTCCCTCGTCGGCCAGGGCACGACGGTGTCGATCTACCTGCCACGGCACCTGGGTGACGTGGTGCGCGACGAAGACCAGGACGGCGACTTCCCGGCTGCGTCCACCGAGTCGGGCGAGACCATCCTGGTGGTGGACGACGAACCGACCGTGCGCATGCTGCTCACCGATGTGCTGGGGGATCTGGGCTACACCGTGCTCGAAGCAGGCGACAGCCTGTCAGGGCTGCAGCTGCTGCGCTCGGACCTGCACATCGACCTGCTGGTCACCGACGTCGGGCTGCCAGGTGGCATGAACGGACGGCAACTGGCCGACGCCGGGCGCGAGCTTCGGCCTGGCATGCGCACCTTGTTCATCACCGGCTATGCCGAAAGCGCGGCGCTCGACGACAATTACCTCGGCCCCGGCATGCAGGTGCTGACCAAGCCGTTCGCGGTGGATGCCCTGGCCATGCGGGTCAAGGAACTGATGAGCCATTGACCCGAAACCGGGCGCTCGCACGGCGCCTGGTGCTGCCCTGGATCAGGCGTTGACCCTGAAGCGATCCACTTCCCGGCGCAACTGTGCGGCCAGCCCTTCGAGTTCCTTGGCCGTCGCGGCCAGGTCGTTGGCCACCTCGTGCTGCTGCCCGTTGGCCTGGGCGATGCTCTGCAGGTTGCGGCTGAGCACGGTCGCCGTGCTGCTCTGTTCTTGAGTGGCGGTGTTGATCAGCGTGAACTGTTCCCCCGCCGCACGACTCTGCTCGTCGATCTGGGCCAACGCCTGGGCGACCTGGTCGTTGCGGGCCAGGCCTTCGTGCATCAGCTGGTTACCCTGGGCCAAGGTGCCGATCGCTTGCTCGGTCTGCTGCTGGATGCTGGCGATCATGCCTGAGATCTCGTCGGTCGCCTGACGCGTGCGCCCGGCCAGGCTGCGGACCTCATCGGCCACCACCGCGAAGCCACGGCCCTGCTCGCCCGCGCGTGCGGCTTCGATGGCGGCGTTGAGCGCCAGCAGGTTGGTCTGCTCGGCAATGGCGGTGATCACCCCGACGATGCCACCGATCTCCTGGGAGCGCGCACCCAGCGTGTCCATTGCCGCCGCTGTGCCGCCCAAGGCGTCGGCGATCTGCCGCAGCGAGGTCGAGGCTTCGTCCATGGCGCTGCGTCCGACCCGGGTCTGCTGGGCATTGTCCCGCGCGGTACGCTCGGTGCCCGCCATGGTGTCGGCGATGTCCAGGGACGTGGCGCTGAACTCTTCCACGGCGCCCGCCATGCTGGTGATCTCGCCCGACTGCCGCTCCATGCCCTCGCAGGCCGCGGCGGAGAGACCGGCCAAGGCATGCGCCCGCTCGCTGACCTGCCCGGACGCCTGGCGAATGTGCTCGACCATGGTGGCCAGGGCATCGGCCATCTGGTTGAAGCTGCCGGCCAGTTGCCCGATCTCGTCCTGGCTGGTCACCGGCAAGCGTGCGCCGAGGTCGCCCGCGCCCAAGGCCTGGGCCTGGGTCACCAGCCCGGCCAGTGGCCGCAGCTTGCGTCGCAGCAGCCAGAGCGTAGCGGCGATGGCGAGTGCCATGGCCAGCAGGCTGCCGATGGCCAGGCGCAGGCCGACGCTCCAGGTCACTTCCTCCAGTTCGGTCTCGGGCATGCTCGCGACCACCGTCCATGGACCTTCGGCGAAGGGTGTCGTGACGCTGAACAGCATGCGCTTGCCGTCCTGCCAGAAGTGCCCCGGCTGGCTGTCCATGCCTGCAAAGGCCTGGCTGGCTGCCGTGAGGTCGTTCACCTCGGCCGGTGCGACGAGCCAGGTGCCATGTTCGTCGAGCAGGGCCAGCGAGCCGGTCTGGCCGATGCGAAACCGCTTCAGGTTGGCGAACTGGGTATTCTGCGCGTCGGTGTAGTCGAAGCCGACGAATAGGACGGCGATCACATGCCCACCACTGTCGCGTACCGGGACATAACGGGTCATGTAGTTGCGCTCGAACAGCACGGCACGACCGACGTAGGTCTGACCTGCCAGCAGGCGCGCGTAGGCGGGGTGCTGACGATCGAGCCGGGTGCCCAGGGCGCGGCTGCCATCCTGCTTGGTCAGCGACGTGCTGATGCGCACGAAGTCGTCGCCGCTGCGCACGAACACGGTGGCCACGCCTGCCGTCATGTCCTTGAAGTCATCGACCTGCTGCACGTCGTTGTTCAGCAACCGGTCGTTCAGGTAGAGCGCGGGCGTGGCTTCTCCGGCCACCGTCACCGTCTCGCCACCTCGCAAGGCCAGGCCCGTGGCGAAGCGCCGCTCGAACAGGCCGCTCAGGCGCTGGGTGTTGTCCTTGAGCGAGCCGTGAAAGGTGTCGAGCTGGTCGGCCAGCAGCCGTGCTTCGCTGAGCAGATGTTCCTGGCGGGTTTCGAGGTTGGCGTCGTTCAGCGCATGCAAGGCGAACAGGGTGCTGCCGGTGATCACGACGGCCAGCACGACGGCGAGAGCGACGCCAAGCTGAGAGGCGATATGGGTGCGGGGGCTGGGCATGCAAGGCTCCTGGCGAAAGGGCAGAGTGACCGAATCGTGTTGATCGGTCTTTTCTTGTCCAGGCCGTCCATGTCCAGTTCAGGGGCGCTGGTGCCATTGGATCGACACCTGGCTAAATTTCTTGAGGAAGGAGAGATGTGCGGCGTGGCGGATGCTTTCACCGCTCATATCGAGAAAGCAAAACAGTTACACCATGGGGCGTTTCTCTTTTGCTCATTCACTTTGGCGCGTCAGCACATGCCTGATAGCAGTCGCAAACGGTAAGTGCGAGGTGTTGTCGACTTCTCGCTGTAGCTCCTTGACCCATTCCTCGTCTTCGGGAAACGCCTCGGCGTACTCAACGAAGTATTCCAGTGTTTGAAGATAACCGCACAACTCTGCGCGACGAATCTCATTCAACGCCCCGTCCAATCCGAGAATCCGGATGGTTTCACATGCTCGATGACGATCAATCCTATTCAAGCCTGCCCGGGGCTCCACCGTACCGCTGGGGGTGAACACCAGAAAAGCATCCGGGTCATCCACGTCTGGCTTGATCAGAACGTCTGGTCGATAGGATCCGCACTGATCCTTGGCTTTCCCACAGCTGCCTGCGCGGTTGCACGAGCCAAACAGGTTGCTCCAGTCGAACGTGCCCTCAGGATAGGTTCGACGTTGGCGGAAATGTTCGATGTGACGGTTGTCCGTGCCCATCGGCCCTTCGCAGTAGGCGCATCGATCACCCTGCATGAGTTCCAGAGCTGTCCAGATATCCTGGCGTTCCTCTTGCGTCGGGCAGGTATGACTCCACTTATCCTGACCGTGTCGATAACGCTTCAAACCCGAGCGCGGCTCGTGTATCCGATGCAGGCGGCGCACTCAGTGTTCTCTCTTGCCAAGAGGGTGCGGGAGGCGCTGCTTTATGAGCTGCAAACGAATTTGTCGTTCACAGTCGCGGAGCACTGGATGTTCTGCGCCAAAGTGAGCGTCTAGCTTGCTTCTCAACGCCTGTCCTTCAGGTTGTTCATGCAGATTTTGCTGGATCAGCGCCTGATAGTCGGACACCCACATGGCTTCAGGCACCTGAGGCACGGGGTCTACGCCCATGATTCGAGCCATCAGGTCGGAGCTGGCAACACCGCGTGTCTGCCACTGCGGCGTGGTGACGGTGGTCAATCGACTGGACGTCGTAGGGTCCAGTTCGGTGCGCAGTATCCGAACGTTGTCCGAGGCTACTGTACTTAATACCTGAGGGCTGTGAGTCGTGACGATAAACTGCATGGCCGGAAAGGCTTCAGCCAGGTTGAGCAATACCACTTGCTGCCATTCGGGGTGAAGATGCATGTCGACTTCATCGATCAGCACCACGCCAGGCGTCTTTTGCGCAGCCTGTGCCCCAAGGTGTCCATTGAGCTTGGTTGCCCGGAATGCGATATCGGCCACCATACCGATCATGTTGCGAATGCCGTCGCTAAGCCATTCTACCGGCAGTTCCCCAAGCTGTTCGTGACGGGCGACCAGAGCGTCGCGCGTGAAAGAATACTGAATGCCGCTCCAGCCGGCGGGTTGGATGCAGGTGTCCACAGCACGACTCACTGAGTGAAGGTAGCCATGGAATTCAGTCTCGATAGCATTGACGCCTGCTTCCAGTGCTTTGAGTTGGGCTTCCTTGGCGTTGAGACTCCAATAACGAAACCACTGCACGAACGATTTGTAGCTGGAGGCTGGGTCCAGGCAGTCGGTATAGCCTACGGTCCTGGACGTACGCTGGATACGCTTTGCGTCTGTCAGTTTCTTCTGCTGCCATAGTCGACCTGTGCCGTAGTAAGCGATCAACGGAAGGACAGTGTCAGCACCTTGTGTACGCGCTGCTTCCTGCATGCGCTTGCCGTAGCTTACCAACACCTTGGCATCTTTGACCGACGTCTTGGTTTTCGTGGTGCTCGATAGATGACGGTGCCAGACGGAAGGCAGCACATCATGAGCCAATTGATCGGGCGAACGGCCAGGAATGATCCCGGTCGCCTCGATCCGCGCACCTTGAGGCGCATGTTCCATCTCATTGGTATGGGTTCGTCGGGCGCGGAACTGGCGTATGTCACTGGGTTCCAGGTGCTTGCCCACGGCCTCGTCGAACGCTCCTACATAGGGTCCGAAAGCTACAGCGATGGCATCCAGAATGGACGTCTTGCCGACACCGTTAGCTGCAACCAGTACGGTCAAGCGCGGATGGAAGTCTATGTCGATCATTTCGAAGCAACGGAAATCATGCAGCTGCAATCGGGAAAGCCGAAGCGAATCTGTTTCGGCACTTGCCGTGTTTTCTTGCGCGCCCATGAGAACTCCAAGCCAGTGCTTAAAGCACTAGTCTACCTGTTGGTCGTCTCCCGGTGCAGCGGCAAAGCGGCCCTGAGCTGACGACCATAATGCAGCCATGGACAACGCGTGAAAGCGCGAAAGCCCCAAACAAGGGGCTTTCTGGAGGGATCTATCCGGCGTACGCACAGCGTGCGTGCGTAATCATCTGCACTACTGTTTGTACATCAGACGTTGAAGCGGAAGTGCATCACATCACCGTCCTTGACGATGTAGTCCTTGCCTTCCAGGCGCCACTTGCCAGCTTCCTTGGCGCCGCTTTCACCCTTGTACTGGATGAAGTCGTCATAGGCGACCACTTCGGCACGGATGAAGCCCTTCTCGAAGTCGGTGTGGATGACGCCGGCCGCCTGGGGCGCGGTGGCACCGATGCGCACGGTCCACGCACGGACTTCCTGCACGCCGGCGGTGAAGTAGGTCTGCAGGTTGAGCAGGCCATAGCCGGCACGGATCACGCGGTTCAGGCCGGGTTCTTCGAGGCCCAGGGCTTCGAGGAACATGTCTTTCTCTTCGCCTTCGTCGAGTTCGGCGATCTCGGCTTCGATCTTGTTGCACACCGGCACCACGACCGCGCCTTCTTCCTCGGCGATGGCCTTGACCACGTCCAGGTGCGGGTTGTTCTCGAAGCCGTCTTCAGCCACGTTGGCGATGTACATCACCGGCTTGCTGGTCAGCAGGTGAAAACCACGGATCACCGCCTTCTCGTCGGCGCCCATGTCCTTCATCAGGCTGCGCGCGGGCTTGCCTTCGGTGAAGTGGGGGATGAGCTTCTCGAGAATGGCTTTCTGCGCCAGGGCTTCCTTGTCACCGCCCTTGGCATTGCGGGTGACCTTCTGCAACTGCTTCTCGCAGCTGTCGAGGTCGGCGAAGATCAGCTCGAGGTCGATGATCTCGATGTCGCGCTTGGGGTCGACGCTGTTGGAGACGTGGATCACGTTCTCGTCTTCGAAGCAGCGCACCACGTGGGCGATGGCGTCGGTCTCGCGGATGTTGGCCAGGAACTTGTTGCCCAGGCCCTCACCCTTGGAGGCACCGGCCACCAGGCCGGCGATGTCGACGAACTCCATGGTGGTCGGCAGCACGCGGTTGGGCTTGACGATGGCGGCCAGGGCATCCAGGCGGGCGTCGGGCATCGGTACGATGCCGCTGTTCGGCTCGATGGTGCAGAAGGGGAAGTTTTCCGCCGCAATGCCCGACTTGGTCAGGGCGTTGAACAGGGTGGATTTGCCCACGTTGGGCAGGCCGACGATGCCGCAGTTGAAACCCATGGGTATTCCCCTCTTGGTGAATTCAGGCCTTCTGGCTGTGCAGTTCGCGCATGGCCTTGGCGAAATCGCCGGCCAGGACGTCCGGCAGCACGCCGAGGGCACAATCGATGCTGGCGTCGAGCTTGTCCTGTTCGGCGCGCGGCGCACGACCCAGGACGAAGTTGGACACCAGCTTGGCGTCACCCGGGTGGCCGATGCCGAGCCGCAGGCGGTGGAAGTCGTTCTGGTTGCCGAGCTGGGCGATGATGTCGCGCAGCCCGTTGTGCCCGCCGTGTCCGCCGCCGCGCTTGAGCTTGGCGACGCCGGGGGGCAGGTCGAGTTCGTCGTGGGCCACCAGGATCGCTTCCGGCTTGATGCGGAAGAAATTCGCCAAGGCCGCCACGGACTGGCCGCTGCGGTTCATGTAGGTGGTGGGGATCAACAGACGAACGTCATGGCCCTGATGGCTGAATTTAGCCGTCAGGCCGAAATACTTGCGGTCAGCGGTCAAGGTGACGCGCTGGGCGCTGGCAATGCGTTCAACGAAAAGAGCCCCTGCGTTATGCCGGGTCTGTTCGTATTCGGGGCCGGGGTTACCCAGGCCGACGATCAACTGGATGGCGGTCACGTCAGGGGCTCTTCCTTGGAGTTGGTGGGTCACCGTGCGCAGGGCAGGGTGACCCGGTCAACGCCGGCGTGCGAGTGATTACTCGGCAGCGCCTTCTGCTTCGTCTGCGGCTTCGACGCGTGGCGCGTGAACGTTGGCAACCGCCTTGTCGTCGCCGTGGGCCAGGGCCACGAACTCGACGCCCTGAGGAGCCTTGAGGTCCGACAGGTGGATGATGGTGCCGATTTCAGCGTTGGCCAGGTCCACTTCGATGAACTCAGGCAGGTCCTTGGCTTCGCAGGAGACTTCGATGTCGTTCTCGGTGTGCGAGATTTCGCCGCCTTTCTTGACCGGGGCTTCTTCGTTGATGAAGTGAACCGGAACCTTGGCGGTCAGCTTCTGGCCAGCGACGACGCGAACGAAGTCGGCGTGCATGATGAAGCCTTTGGACGGGTGACGCTGCATCGCCTTGACGATGACGTTCTGCTTGGCGCCGTCGACGTTCAGTTCGATCACGTGGCTGAAGGCCGCTTCGTTTTCGAACAGCTTGGCGATTTCCTTGGCCACGATGGTCAGGGATTCGGCGTCCTTGTTACCACCGTAGACGACGGCAGGGATGTTGGCGGAGTGACGCAGGCGGCGGCTCGCACCTTTCCCCAGGTCAGTACGCGCTTGGGCGTTCAGGATGAAATCGGTCATGTTGTTTCTCCAAATAAGCCTTCCGGAGGGTGCTTGCGACCAGCACCGGACCGGAGAGGGCAAAAAAGCCCCGCCCCGGCGCGAACGTCGGGGCGGGGCGTATGTATCAGCGTGACGTCCGCGTTAGCGGAACATCGCGCTGATCGATTCTTCGTTGCTGATGCGGCGGACCGCTTCGGCAACCACCGGCGCGATATCCAGCTGGCGGATACGGTCGCAGGCTTGAGCCGCGGCCGACAGCGGGATGGTGTTGGTCACCACCAGCTCGTCGAGCACGGACTTCTCGATGTTCTCGATCGCGCGACCCGACAGGACAGGGTGCGTGCAGTAGGCATAGACCCGTGCAGCGCCGTGTTCTTTCAGGGCCTTGGCCGCGTGGCACAGGGTGCCGGCGGTATCGACCATGTCGTCTACCAGGATGCAAGTGCGCCCTTCGACGTCGCCGATGATGTGCATCACTTCGGAGTGATTGGCCTTCTCGCGGCGCTTGTCGATGATCCCCAGGTCGACGCCCAGGGACTTGGCGACGGCACGTGCACGCACGACGCCACCGATGTCCGGGGACACGATCATGAGGTTCTCGAAGCGCTGGTCCTCGATGTCGTCGACCAGTACGGGCGAGCCGTAGATGTTGTCGACGGGGATATCGAAGAAGCCCTGGATCTGGTCTGCGTGCAGGTCGACGGTGAGTACACGGTCGATACCCACGACCGTGAGCATGTCAGCGACCACTTTGGCACTGATGGCAACACGAGCCGAACGCGGACGGCGGTCCTGGCGGGCGTATCCGAAGTAGGGAATCACGGCGGTGATTCGGGAGGCTGAGGAGCGGCGGAAGGCATCAGCCATCACCACCAGTTCCATCAGGTTATCGTTGGTTGGCGCGCACGTAGGCTGAATGATGAAGACATCCTTACCGCGGACGTTTTCATTGATTTCAGTGCTGATTTCGCCGTCGGAGAACTTGCCGACAGAAACATCACCCAGAGGGATGTGCAGCTGACGTACGACACGCCGAGCCAGATCGGGGTTGGCATTCCCCGTAAAGACCATCATCTTGGACACGCGCAGTACCTGAAGGCTGAGGGTATACCTGGATGAGTATAAGGAAAATGGCAGGGGCGGCTGGATTCGAACCAACGCATGGCAGGATCAAAACCTGCTGCCTTACCGCTTGGCGACGCCCCTGTATCTGTTGCTTTCGAGTGCGATACTCGATACCTAGAGCAGGCTTTGAAGCGTTCGGTGCAGCATCGAAACGTTGCTGCCCTTGGCGACGAACCCTGTTTGGGTCTCTGAAAGGAGGGCCAGAACTCTATCAGCTTCGGCTTTGCTTGGGAAGGACCCAAACACGCAACTTCCAGTCCCGGTGAGTCGAGCCTCAGTGTACTGGCCCAGTTCATTCAATGCTGCGCGAATGGCTGGATAACTGTGCTCTACCACAAGTTGGCAGTCATTTCGACTGTTTCCCTCGGGAACGGGGCGCATCTTAAGGGGGAGGGAATCACGTGTCAACTGTGGATGTGAAAAAATTTCCGCAGTGCTGACAGACACTTGCGGCACCAGCACCACGTACCAGGGCTCGGCTGGATCGACCGGGGTCAGCCGCTCGCCGACTCCCTGCGCGAACGCCGCGTGCCCGCGCACGAACACCGGCACGTCGGCGCCCAGCGTCAGACCCAGTTCGGCCAGGCGATCATGGCTCCAGTGCAGTTGCCAGAGATGATCGAGCGCCAGCAGGGTGGTCGCGGCGTCCGAGCTGCCGCCGCCGATGCCGCCGCCCATGGGCAGGACCTTGTCCAGCCAGATGTCCGCACCCAGCGTGCAACCCGACGCCTGCTGCAGGCCGCGCGCCGCGCGCACGATCAGGTTGCTGTCGTGGGCCACCGAGGCGAGGGTGTCGTGCAGGCGGATCTCACCGTCCTGGCGGACTTCGAAGCTCAGCTGGTCGGCATGCTCGAGAAACTGGAACACGGTTTCCAGTTCGTGGTAGCCGTCGGCCCGACGGCCGAGGATGTGCAGCCACAGGTTGAGCTTGGCCGGGGCCGGCAAGATCAGGCGCGCCATGGATCAGTGCCCCAGCTGGCGCGGCTGCCAGTCCTTGATCACCAGCGTGACGTCCAGGTCCTGACCGTGCAGCTTGATGCGCTCGGGCACGGTGAAGCCGTTCTGCTCGGTGTAGCTCAGGTACTGCACCTGCCAGCCGTCCTGGTTTAGGCTTGCCAGGTGGCTGTCGCCATCGAGCGTCAGCTGGCTCTTGGTGTCCGGTGCCGGCAGGCCGCGGACCCACCAGACCAGATGGGAGACCGGCAGCTTCCAGCCCAGCTGTTCTTCCAGCAGGGCCTCGGGCGAGGGCGATTCGTAGCGGCCCTGGTTGGCGACTTCCAGCACCACGCCGCCCGGACGACCGGTCAGGCGTGCTGCGCCGCGACCGAGCGGGCCGGCCAGGCGTATGTCGTAGTAATCCTGGCGTTGCAGCCAGAACAAGGTGCCGCTGCCCGAGTCCTTCGGGGCGCGGATGCCGATCTTGCCGTTGATCTGCCAGCCGTCGAGGTTCGACAGCTGCTGTTTGTGGGCTTGCCACTGCTGTGGATTGCCGTGCCCTTGCAGGGCCTCGCGCGAACCGGTGCCGGCGCAGCCGGCGAGCAGGGCGATCAGGAAGAAGGTGGTGCAGTGGCGCAGCATGGACATGGTCAAAGACTCTCGGATCCGGTCAGGCGCAGGACGGTCTTGCGCAGGAGGGGGCTGTCAGGCTGGGCAGCGAAGCCCTTGGCCCAGAACTGGCGTGCTTCACGGCGCTTGCCGTTGGCCCAGAGCACTTCGCCCAGGTGGGCCGCGACTTCAGGGTCGGGGAACTGCGCGAAGGCCTGGCGCAACAGGCGCTCGGCTTCGTCCAGATGGCCCAGGCGGTAGTTCACCCAGCCCAGGCTGTCGAGCACGGCCGGGTCGTCCGGCGTCAACTGGTGCGCCTGCTCGATCAGCGCCTTGGCTTCGGCGTAGCGGGTGGTGCGGTCGGCCAGGGTGTAGCCCAGGGCGTTCAGGGCCATGGCGTTCTGCGGCTCGCGGGCCAGGATGGCGCGCAGGTCGCGCTCCAGACGCGGGATGTCACCGCGCTTCTCGGCCAGCATGGCATGGCTGTAAAGCAGGTTCAGGTCGTCCGGGTAATGCTTCAGCGCCTGGGTCAGCACCGCCTCGGCCTGGGTGTCCTTGCCGTCGTTACTGAAGGCCTCTGCCTCCACCAGGTACAGCTGGACGGCCAGGTCCGGCTGGGCTTCGCGCGCTTGGTCGAGCAGGCGCGAGGCTTCCTTGTCCCGGCCTTGGGTGATCATGATGGCCGCCTGACGCAGGTGAGCGGCCAGGTACTGCTCGCCAGGGCCGACCAAGGCGTATTCGCGCAGGGCGCCAGCCGCATCGCCACGGTCCTCGCGGATGCGCCCGAGGTTGAGGTGGGCGGCATCGACGTTGCTGTCACGGTCGATCAATTCCTGCAGGTAACCCTCGGCTTCCTGCCAGTCCTGGGTCTCGATGCTCACCAGCGCCAGGGAGTAGCGCAGCTCGTCGTCGTCCGGGTACTGCTGCAGCAGGCTGGCGAACTCGACCTTGGCTTCGGCCAGGCGGTCCTGTTCGACCAGGGTGCGCGCGTAGGTCAGGCGCAGGCGCTTGTCGTCGGGGTTCTCGCGAATCGCCTTCTGCAGCAGGGGCAGCGCTTCAGGCCCGCGGTCGAGTGCCTGCAGCAGCCGGGTGCGCAGCAGCATCGGGGCGATGTCGTCGCCCTGGGCCGGGTGCGCCTCGAGCAGGTCGAGGGCCTCCTGGGTCTTGCCGTCCTGGTTCAGCAGCAAGGCCTTGCCGAACAGCAACTGGCCGTTGTCGGGGTGCTTGGCCAGCAGCCGGTCGAAACTCTTGAGCAGGCCGTCGCGGGTGGCCTGGTCGGTCTCGGCCGCCGACAGCGCGAGGAAATCGAAATGCGTGTCGCCCTGGCCCTGCAGCACGCGCTCCATGTAGGTCATGGCGTCGTCGTAGCGCCCGGCGCGGGCCAGCTGGATGGCGGCGGCGCGTTGAGCGTCCAGGCTATCGGGGGCATGCCGTGCCCAGATCAGGGCGGTGTCCAGTGCCGGCTGGTCGGCGCCCAGGTATTCGGCGATCCGGTAGGCCCGTTCGGAGACGGCCGGGTCCTGGGTCTTCTCGGCCTGGTCGACGTAGTTGTCCAGCGCGAGGTCGAAGCGGTTGCGCTGACCGGCCAGTTCGGCCACCAGCAGGCTGTACAGCGTCTCGGGCGCGAAGGAGCCATACACCACCGGCTTGGCCGGTTCGGCAGGCGCGGCCTCGGCCACGGGCGCAGCGCTCTGCGGCGTCTGCGACGGCAGGCTCTGGCAGCCCTGGAGCAGGGCGAAGGCGAGTAGCAATGCGTGGGATCTGGTCATAGAAGAGGCTTTGGAGGGCTCACCGGCAGTCGTGGCAATCATGACACAAGCGCTGGGGCAAACCCACCTGCGATGGCCAAGGCCTATTGAGACAATAGTGAACGGTGGTTGTTCTGGAACCTGCGAAGTAGGACAATTATCGGCTTCCTGTCATCACCAGCGATTTTGCATGGCCTTTCTCGCACTTGGCATCAACCACAAGACCGCTTCGGTGGACGTTCGCGAGCGCGTGGCGTTCACGCCCGAACAGTTGGTCGATGCCCTGCAGCAACTGTGTCGACTGACCGCCAGCCGTGAAGCCGCGATCCTCTCGACCTGCAACCGCAGCGAGCTGTACCTGGAGCAAGAGCACCTGTCGGCCGACGACGTGCTGCTGTGGCTGGCCGACTATCACCGCCTGAGCCTGGACGAACTGCGGGCCAGCGCCTATGTGCACGAAGAGCACGCTGCCGTGCGCCACATGATGCGCGTGGCCTCCGGCCTCGACTCGCTGGTCCTGGGCGAGCCGCAGATCCTCGGCCAGATGAAATCGGCCTATGCCGTGGCGCGTGAAGCCGGCACCATCGGCCCGCTGCTGGGCCGGCTGTTCCAGGCCACCTTCAGCGCTGCCAAGCAGGTGCGCACCGATACCGCGATCGGCGAGAACCCGGTGTCGGTGGCGTTCGCCGCCGTCAGCCTGGCCCGGCAGATCTTCAGCGACCTCGGACGCAGTCAGGCGCTGCTGATCGGTGCCGGCGAAACCATCACGCTGGTGGCCCGCCACCTGCACGAGCAGGGCGTGCGCCGGATCGTGGTGGCCAACCGGACCCTCGAGCGTGCCAGCCTGCTGGCCGAGCAGTTCGGGGCCCATGCCGTCCTGCTGGCCGACATCCCTCAGGAGCTGGCCAACAGCGACATCGTCATCAGCTCCACGGCCAGCCAGTTGCCGATCCTCGGCAAGGGCGCGGTGGAAAGCGCCCTCAAGCAGCGGCGGCACAAGCCGATCTTCATGGTCGACATCGCCGTGCCCCGCGACATCGAGCCGGAAGTCGGCGAACTCGACGACGTCTACCTGTATACCGTCGACGACCTGCACGACGTGGTGGCGGAAAACCTCAAGAGCCGCCAGGGCGCCGCGCAGGCCGCCGAAGAGCTGGTCGGCGCCGGGGCCGAGGACTTCATGGTGCGCCTGCGCGAACTGGCGGCCGTGGACGTGCTCAAGGCCTACCGCCAGCAGAGCGAACGCCTGCGTGACGACGAGCTGCAAAAGGCCCAGCGGCTGCTGGCCAACGGCGGCAACCCGGAAGAGGTGCTGGCCCAGCTCGCTCGAGGTCTGACCAACAAGCTGCTGCACGCCCCGAGCGTGCAGTTGAAGAAGCTGTCCGCCGAAGGCCGCGTCGATGCGCTGGCCATGGCTCAGGAATTGTTTGCCCTCAACGAAGGCCCCACGGACAAGACTCCGCAATGAAAGCGTCGCTGCTCAACAAACTGGACACGCTCCAGGACCGTTTCGAAGAACTGACCGCCCTGCTGGGCGATGCGCAGACGATCGCCGACCAGGCACGTTTCCGGACCTACTCGCGCGAATACGCCGAAGTCGAGCCGGTGATCGCCGCCTACCGCCAATGGTGCAAGGTTCAGGACGATCTCAAGGGCGCCGAAGCGCTGCTCAAGGACAGCGATCCGGACCTGCGCGAGATGGCCGTCGAGGAAGTCGGCGAGGCCAAGCAGCAGTTGCAGGCGCTCGAAGGCGGCCTGCAACGCATGCTGTTGCCCAAGGACCCCAACGACGGGCGCAACGTGTTCCTGGAAATCCGCGCTGGCACCGGTGGGGACGAGGCGGCGATCTTCTCCGGCGATCTGTTCCGCATGTATTCGCGGTACGCTGAAAAGCGCGGCTGGCGCCTGGAAATTCTCTCGGAAAACGAGGGCGAGCACGGCGGCTACAAGGAGATCATCGCCCGAGTCGAAGGCGACAACGTCTACGCCAAGCTCAAGTTCGAGTCCGGTGCGCACCGCGTGCAGCGTGTCCCGGAGACCGAGTCCCAAGGGCGCATCCACACCTCGGCTTGCACCGTCGCGGTGCTGCCCGAGCCCGATGAGCAGGCGGCGATCGAGATCAACCCGGCCGACCTGCGGGTGGACACCTACCGGGCCTCCGGTGCCGGTGGCCAGCACGTCAACAAGACCGACTCGGCGATCCGCATCACCCACTTGCCCACCGGCATCGTGGTCGAGTGCCAGGAAGAGCGCTCGCAGCACAAGAACCGCGCCCGCGCCATGGCCTGGCTGTCGGCCAAGCTCAACGACATGCAGACCAGCGCCGCGCAGAACGCCATGGCCAGCGAGCGCAAGCTGCTGGTCGGCTCGGGCGACCGTTCCGAGCGCATCCGTACCTACAACTACCCACAGGGCCGAGTGACCGATCACCGCGTCAACCTGACCCTGTATTCGCTCGACGAGATCCTGGCCGGCGGCGTCGATGCCGTGATCGAGCCGCTGTTGGCCGAATACCAGGCCGATCAACTGGCCGCACTGGGAGACTGAATGACCATCATCGCCAGCCTGCTGCGCGCCGCGCAGTTGCCGGGTTCGCCCACCGAGCGCCTGGATGCCGAGCTGTTGCTCGCCCATGCCCTGGGCAAGTCGCGCAGCTACCTGCACACCTGGCCCGAGCGCATCGTGCCCAACGAGGCGGCGCAGGCCTTCGCCGGCTACCTGGCGCGCCGCCGCGCCGGTGAACCCATCGCCTACATTCTCGGGCAGCAAGGGTTCTGGAAACTGGACCTGGAAGTCGCGCCCCATACGTTGATTCCTCGCCCGGAAACCGAGCTGCTGGTCGAGGCCGCGCTGCAGCGCCTGCCCGCAGGACCGGCACGCGTGCTGGACCTGGGCACGGGCACCGGCGCCATCGCCCTGGCCTTGGCCAGCGAGCGCCCCGCCTGGCAGGTCATGGCCGTGGACCGTGTCGAGGCGGCTGTGGCCCTGGCCGAGCGCAACCGTCAGCGACTGCGCCTGGACAATGTCCATATCCTGGCCAGCCACTGGTTCGAGGCGCTGGCCGACCAGCGCTTCGACGTGATCCTGAGCAATCCGCCCTACATCGCCAGCGCCGATCCGCACCTGGCCGTTGGCGATGTGCGCTTTGAACCCAGCAGCGCCCTGGTCGCCGGCCCCGATGGCCTGGACGACCTGCGCACGATCATCGTCCAGGCGCCGACGCACCTGGTGCCAGGCGGCTGGCTGCTGCTCGAACATGGATTCGATCAGGCCCCCGCCGTGCGCGAGCTGTTGCTGCGCCACGGCTTCGAAGCGGTCGACAATGTTCCCGATCTGGCAGGCCATCCGCGCGTCAGCCTGGGCCGCCTGCCATGCTGAGCGACCAGGCGCTGCTGCGCTACAGTCGCCAGATCCTGCTGCCGCAGGTCGACATCAAGGGCCAGCTGCGCCTGCAGCGCAGCCGCGTGCTGATCGTCGGCCTGGGCGGGCTGGGCTCGCCGGTCGCGCTGTACCTGGCGGGCGCCGGTGTCGGCGAGCTGCACCTGGCCGACTTCGACGACGTCGACGTGACCAACCTGCAGCGCCAGATCCTGCATGACACGCTCAGCGTCGGTGCGAGCAAGGTCGACTCCGCGCTGCAGCGGCTGACGGCGCTCAACCCTGAGGTGCGTCTGGTGGCCCATCGGCAGGCCCTGGATGACGAGGCCCTGGTCGAGGCCGTGGGCGCTGTCGACTTGGTGCTGGACTGTTCCGACAATTTCGCCACCCGCGAAGCGGTCAACCGGGCTTGCGTACGCCAGGAAAAACCCTTGGTCAGCGGCGCGGCGATTCGCCTGGAGGGGCAGTTGACGGTCTTCGACACCCGCCAGGTGCACAGCCCGTGCTACCACTGCCTCTACGGACATGGCAGCGAGGCCGAGCTGACCTGCAGCGAGGCCGGCGTACTCGGCCCGCTGGTGGGGCTGGTCGGCAGTGTGCAGGCGCTCGAGGCGCTGAAGCTGCTGGCTGGCTTTGGTGAAACCCTGGTCGGCCGGCTGCTGCTGATCGACGCGCTCGGCACGCGCCTGCGCGAACTTCGGGTCAAGCGTGATCCAGGGTGTGCCGTGTGTGGCCATCGCCATGAATGAGCGCAACGCGCCGATCGGCGTGATGGATTCGGGTGTGGGCGGGTTGTCGGTGCTGGCCGAGATCCGACGCTTGCTGCCCTGGGAAAGTCTGTTGTACGTGGCCGACGGTGGGCACGTGCCCTACGGGGAAAAATCCCCCGAGGCCATTCGCCAGCGCTGCCGGATCATCGCCGACTTCTTTCGGGAGCAGGGCGCCAAGGCCCTGGTCCTGGCGTGCAACACCGCAACGGCCGCCGCGGTCGCCGACCTGCGTGAGGCCTACCCCGGCTGGCCACTGGTCGGCATGGAGCCTGCGGTCAAGCCCGCAGCTTCGGCCACCCGCAATGGCGTGGTCGGCGTGCTGGCGACCACCGGCACCTTGCAGAGCGCCAAGTTCGCCGCCTTGCTCGACCGCTTCGCCAGCGACGTGCGGGTCATCACCCAGCCCTGTCCAGGGCTGGTCGAGCTGATCGAAGAAGGGAATCTGCACAGCCCGGCATTGCGAGCGTTGCTGGCAGGCTACGTGCAGCCGCTGATCACCGCCGGTTGCGATACCGTGATCTTGGGCTGTACCCATTACCCCTTCCTCAAGCCGTTGCTGGCCGATCTGCTGCCGTCTTCGGTCATTCTCATCGACACGGGCACTGCGGTGGCGCGACAGGTGCGCCGGCTGCTGGAAGAGCGTGCGCTGCTCGCCGCCCCTCCTGCGAATGCCACACGTTTCTGGACCAGCGGGGATCCGGTGGCCTTCGCGCGAACGCTGCCTGTGTTGTGGGGCGCTCCCGATGAGGTTCGGCGTTTGGCGCGGTGAAACCCGCCTTGCTCGCCAAGCCCGCCGAATACCCGAAGTCGACCCGCTAGAGGGGCCACAGCGCGTCCACGTTCAACGCTTCCAGAACCAGTTCAGGGTGCCGGCCTGGCAGCGTCTCGACGATCCGATGAGCCGCCTTCTCCGCGGTCCACTCGCCGGGCGGCATCGGTCGGCCGAATACGGGCAGCTTGATCGACGAGGGCGCGATCAGCGACAGGCCGACGCCCTGGGCCTGGAGAGGTTGACGTTGCTCCCTGAACCACTGCACCAGGCTGTTGCTGGTCGAGAGCGGCAGGGCCGGATCCCCTTCCTGAGCGGCTGAAGCCTGACTGAAAAGACCGAGCACCAGGGGCTTGCGCGCTTTCGCCAACAAGGGCATGGCAGCCTCGAGAACGTGCCTGGCGGCGCGCCGATTGGTCTGGATGATGCTAGCGAACAACGTATTGGCCGTGATCTGGGCAGGGACGTAGTCGCAGGTGCCCGCATTGAGGATGCACAGGTTCAGGCTACCCCAACGTGCCTCGATCATGGCGCTCGTCTCAACCGCGGCCTGCGCATCGGTCAACAGGTGGGGCACCAGCAACAAATTGTGCACATCCTCATGTCCTGAGAAGGGCGTGAGAGAGACATCAGGCCTGACGCTTGCGGCCACGCGATGACCTTTTTTCAGCAAGTAATTGATCAAGGCGTACCCAAGACCACTGGAAGCGCCAGTGACCCAGACGACCAGCGATTCGCCCACTTCAACTCCTTAGCCTTGAATACGAGGCAGCCCTTTGAAAGCCTCCAAGGCGCGTTTTCGACTCTCGCTCAACTCCACGATGGGTCGTGGATACCCATGGTTTTCAACTATGTCAGAAGTGAGCGGCGGGAGATGAACGTTTTTGAACAGATGATCAATTTCCGGTATCCATTGGCCGATAAAGCGCCCATTTGGATCAAATCGCCGTGATTGAGTGACGGGGTTGAAGATACGGAAATACGGCACCGAGTCCGTGCCTGTGGAGGCGCTCCATTGCCAGCCGCCATTGTTGGCGGCCAAGTCGCCATCGATCAGGTGGCGCATGAAGTAGCGCTCGCCTTCACGCCAGTCGATCAACAGATTCTTGGTCAGGAACATGGCGGTGATCATGCGCAACCGGTTGTGCATCCAGCCGGTGGCGAGCAACTGGCGCATGGCTGCATCGATCAATGGAAAGCCCGTACGGCCTTCTTGCCACGCCTTTAGCTCGTCAGGCGCATGACGCCAGGGCAGGGCCTCGGTCTGCGGTCGAAAGGCTCGATGACGGGACACGTGGGGGTAACCGGTCAGGATGTGCTTGTAGAACTCGCGCCAGAGCAGCTCGGTGATCCAGGTCTGCACGCCTTGGTTGCCACTGTCGAGGTCACCCCGGTTGTGGCCGAGGGCGGCATGCAGGCACTGACGTACCGAAATCACGCCTGCGGCCAGGTAGGCCGATAACTGGCTGGTGCCCTGTTTTGCCGGCAGGTCGCGAAGGTGGTCATAGTCTTCAGCGATCTCGTCCAGAAAGCGGGCCAGTCGATGCTGGGCCTCGGCTTCGCCAGCAGGCCAGAGCGTACGCAGCGACTCAGCGGGTGGGGCGAAGCCGTCGACGTGCTTGGGCAGCTGGCTGCTCGGGATGGACAAGGGAGCCTGCTTGCGAACCGACGGGACAATGGCGGGCAGGCTGCCCAAAAGGCGCTCCATGCAGGCCTTGCGGAATTGACCGAAGACTTGGAAGTAGTGCCCGTTGCGCGTCAGCACCGAACCAGGCTTGAACAGCAGTTGGTCCAGGTGATCGTGCGCTTCGATACCGGCGTCTTCCAGCGCGGTGCGTACGGCGGTATCGCGGGTTTCTTCGTTGACGCCGTACTCGGCGTTCCAGTGGACCGCCTCGATCACGTGTTGATTACAGAGCGCCAGCACGGTCTCCGGGACTTGGGCCCAGGTGTCGATATGACGAATCAACAGCGGGATGTTCATGGCATCCAGACGCGTGCGCAAGGCCGCCAGGTTGCGCAGCCAGAAATCGACCTTGCACGCCGCGTCGTCGTGCGCCTGCCATTGCCCTGGCGTGACCAGCCACAGCGCGACGGTCGGGCCTCGTTCACAGGCGGCCTGCAGCGCGGTGTTGTCGTCGAGGCGCAGGTCGCTGCGCAGCCAGGTCAGTTGCATGGGTGGTCTTCGTCAGGCAGAGAAAGGTAGTTGCTGGCATGCTTGATGGCTTGAAAGTGCCGCAACGCGGCGTGAGGCGTGTCGAACAGCGAGCGTCCTGTCTCGGCAAGGTCCTGGAGTCCAGTCCGGTGCAGGGCCAGTGATGGCCCTCCGAGCAACACGGGCACGTGGATACCCTCAAGCGTCCGGCGCAGTGTCGACACGTCGAGTGAGCGGCCCAGGTGCAGCATCACTGCACAAGGCGTCAGGCGCTCCACGGCCTGTTGCAACTGCCGGCCGGTCACCGGTTGCTCAAGCGTTTCCACGGCCTGTCCGCTGCTGCTGAGCAGCCAGGCCGCCAGCCAGAAATGGGCATCGAACGGCTCACGGTTGTCCGTGGCCAGCAGCACGGCAGGACCTTCCAGGGACTGGACGTCGTGGTACACCCTGGCGCCCAGCTTGCTGCGCAGCCAACCGTGGAAGAACACCGTCTCCAGCTCGGCTTCGAACGGTGGTTGCCAGCGCTGGGCCAGGTGCTCGAGCACCGGCAGCAGCAGGCGCTCGCACAGGGTGATGGCCGGGTAGAGGGCCATGGCCTGGTTGAGCTGCTGGTCGAGTGCGCGCTGTGACAGGCGGCCAATGGCGTCGATCAGTTGCCTGGCGCGCGTCTGCCACTCGCCCTCCAGCTCAGGCAAGACCGTCGATTGCTGTTCGAGCAGGGCGCGCACCTGACCCACCGACGCCCCCCGGTCGAGCCAGCCGAGGATGACGCGGACACGGCCGAGCTGTTCCTGTGAGTAGAGCCGGTGCCCCTTGGCGGTGCGTTGCGGAACGATCAGCCCATAGCGTCGCTCCCAGGCACGCAGCGTGACGGGATTGACGCCCGTCAGGCGGGCGACGTCGCGAATGGGCAGCAAGGTTTCAGATGACATTGCGCAGCCCCAGCTTTTCCGGGTGAGGGTTGAGATAGGCCTGCTGCAGCAGGTAAGGGTCAGGATGGTTGTGCAGGTGATGCTTGAGCAGGGTCATCGGCACGACCAGCGGAACGATGCCCTGCTGGTACTGGGTGATCAGGCGCTGCAGCTCGACCTTGTCATCGCTGCAGATGACGGGGCGCAGGTAGCCGACCAGATGCTGCAGGACGTTGCTGTGCGTGCCCCGGTTGGCGCAACGGCGCAGAGCCGTCATGAGTTGGCTGAAATAGCGCGTCCCGACCGCCTGAGGGTCGTCGTCGCGGGTCATGGTACCCAGCAGACGCCCCAGTTCGCGATAGGCCTGGGGGTTGTGGGCCATCAGCAGGTACTTGTAGCGCGAATGAAAGGCGATCAACGCGCCGCGGTCCAGCCCCTGGGCCAACTGTGACTGCCAGTCAGCGTAGGCATAGACGCGGCTGACGAAGTTCTCGCGCAACACGGCGTCATGCAGGCGTCCTTCCTCTTCCACCGGCAGGTCGGGCTTCTCGGCACAGAACGCCGCCGCATAGGCACCTCGGCCGCCCTTGAGGGCCGGATGGCCGTTTTCCTGGTAGACCTTGACTCGCTCCAGGCCACAGGAGGGCGATTTCTGCATGAAGATGTAGCCACAGATATCGCCCAGTTCCCCCGCCATGCGCTTGCCGTAATCACGCAGGGCAGGGCCGTAATCCTCATCAGGATCGCGCGTGGCGACTACGTTCGGCGCCTCCGGGTCACCGATCAAGCGGATGGGCTCGCGGGGCACGCCCAGGCCGATGGCCATCTCGGGACACAGGGTGACCCAGTCGAAATGCTCGTCGAACAGCGTGTGACACAGCGAGGACGACTTGTGTCCACCGTTGTAGCGGACTTCATCGCCCGCGAGGCAGGCGCTGACCCCGATGCGGGGCTTGCGGGAAGGCACGGACGTGTTCATCGTCATCTCCGGAAAATACCTGTACAGGGGACAGCGCGTGTACAGGGCAATTCCCTTGCAAAAACCGGCTTCATGCCACCGCTGCGCAGGCGAGTCTCACTCCAGGTGCTCCAGCAGGCGGCGCGCTGCTTCCAGGCCGCTGAGCCAGGCACCTTCCACCCGGCCCGAGAGGCACCAGTCGCCACAGGCGTACAACCCTTGGTCGGCGTCGGCCAGGGCGCCCCATTCATGGTGTCCTGCGGGCCGTGCATACAGCCAGCGATGGGCGACGCTGAAGTCCGGCTCGGGCACCGTGCACTGCAGCAGTTCGGCGAACTCGCCACGCAGTTGCTCGACCACGGCCTCCTTGGGCAGGTCGATGTGCTGCTTGCTCCATGCCGAGGCCGCGTGCAGTACCCAGGTGTCGAGCAGCTCATCGCGCCCTGGCTTGCTGCGATTGCGTGCCACCCAGTCCAAGGCACTGTCCTGCACGAAGCACCCCTGCATGGGGGTTTCCAGCGGTTGGGTGAACGCCAGGGCGATGGCCCAGACCGGCTCCATCTGCACGTTGGCGGCCACGGCGGCCAGCTTGGGCGTGGCCGCCAGCAGAGGCGTGGCCTGGGGCGCTGGCACGGCAATCACGACGCGGCTGTAAGGGCCGTGGTTGTTGCCGTCGGCATCCTGGAGATGCCAGTACGCCTGGCCACGGAACACTTCGGTGATCCGGCAGCCAAAGTTGACGGTATGGCCGTCGAGCAGCCCGCGGGTGATGGCGCTCATGCGGGGTACGCCGACCCAGCGTGGCTGTTCGTCGGGAGAAGGACTCAGCTCGCCATGGCGGTATTGGAACAATTGGGGTGACCAGAGCTTGGCCCAGCCGGCCTGGGTCCATTGCTGGACTTCATCGACGAAGCGACGATCACGGGCAGTGAAGTATTGCGCCCCCAGGTCGAGCGCGCCGACGTCGCTGCGCTTGCTGGCCATGCGGCCACCGCTGCCATGGCCCTTGTCGAACAGGTGGACGGAATGCCCGGCCTTTTTCAGGGCCTGGGCAGCGGACAGACCGGCGATGCCGGCGCCGATGATGGCGATGGGTAAGGTCATGTTGGCCTCTTCGAACCGTGCGTGAGGGCGGTCGGTGCCGCCAGGGCATACCTGTACAATCCTGCGGCGTTGTATAAGGTCTGATCCGCTCGATGCAACAGGTTGGCCTATGTTTATCGGAGAACGTATGCCCCGAAAAGTGCCTTGGTCTTGACGATAGACCATGGCTGAACCGAAGAGGATGCAAACCATGCATATCGTGCTGACCGGTGGGACCGGTCTGATCGGCCGCCATCTCTGCCGCCACTGGTTGGCCCAGGGCCATCGATTGACGATCTGGAGCCGCACGCCCGACCAGGTGGCGCGTGCTTGTGGACAGGCCGTGCGAGGTGTCGCTCGGCTCGATGACATCGCGTCCGATGACCCTGTCGATGCGGTGATCAACCTGGCCGGCGCGCCGATCGCCGACCGCCCCTGGAGCGCAGCGCGACGGCAACTGCTCTGGGCCAGCCGCATCGGCATCACCGAGCAGTTGCTGGCCTGGTTCGAGCGTCGTCGCCAGGCGGGCAGCACCTTGCCGACGGTATTGGTCTCCGGGTCGGCGGTCGGGTGGTACGGCGACGGCGGCGAGCGGGAATTGACCGAAGCGTCGCCTCCGGTCAAGGAGGACTTCGCCAGCCAGCTGTGCATCGCCTGGGAAGAAACCGCGCAGCGCGCCGAGGCGCTGGGCATTCGCGTGGCGCGGGTGCGCACCGGCCTGGTGCTGGCGTCGGACGGTGGCATGCTGGCGCGCTTGCGTGTGCCCTTCAAGCTGGGCCTGGGTGGCCGTATCGGCGATGGTCGGCAGTGGATGCCCTGGGTGCACATCGACGATCAGATCGCCTTGATTGATTTTCTTGTGCAGCACGGCGATTGCCGCGGTCCCTATAATGCCTGCGCCCCGGCGCCGGTGCGCAACCGCGACTTCACCCAGGCCTTGGCGCGTGCGCTGCATCGACCGGCCTGCCTGCCGGTACCGGCGTTCCTGCTCAAGGCCGGCCTGGGCGAGATGTCGAACCTGCTGCTGGGCGGGCAGCGCGCGATGCCGGAGCGCCTGCGCGAAGCGGGCTTCGTGTTTCGCTTCACTGACTTGAAATCGGCGCTGGACGCCCTGTCCGAGCGCCTCTGACATAGGATACGGCATGACCGATCATGCGTTGTTGTTGGTCAATCTGGGTTCGCCGGACTCCACGTCGGTGGCCGACGTGCGGCGCTACCTCGACCAGTTCCTGATGGACCCTTACGTCGTCGACCTGCCCTGGCCCCTGCGGCGGCTGCTGGTATCGCTGATTCTGATCAAGCGCCCCGAGCAGTCGGCCCATGCCTACGCCTCGATCTGGTGGGAGGAGGGCTCGCCCCTGGTGGTGCTGACCCGTCGCCTGCAAGCGGCGATGGTCGAGCACTGGCCGCACGGGCCGGTCGAGTTCGCCATGCGCTACGGCCAACCGGCCCTGCCGGACGTGCTCGAGCGGCTGGCCGCGCAGGGTGTGCGTCAGGTGACCCTGGCCCCGCTGTACCCGCAGTTCGCCGACAGCACCGTGACCACGGTGGTGGAGCTGGCGCGCCAGACCGTCGAGGCCAAGCAGCTGCCGCTGAGTCTGCGCGTGCTGCAGCCGTTCTACGACGCGCCCGTGTACATCGAGGCGCTGGCGGCCAGTGCCCGGCCTCACCTGGAACAGCCTTACGATCACCTGCTGCTCAGTTTCCATGGTCTCCCGGAGCGGCACCTCAAGAAGCTGTTCGCCAAAGGCGTCAAGCACGACCTGCGGGCGCCGGACTGTTGCCAGGACGCGGATGCGCAGACGCGAGCGGTGTGCTATCGGGGCCAGTGCCTGGCGACCGCTAAGGCCTTCGCGCGTCAGGCCGGCATCCCGGATGGCAAATGGTCGGTGTCCTTCCAGTCACGCCTGGGGCGCGACAAGTGGATCGAGCCCTACACCGAAACACGACTGGACGAACTGGCCAAGGCGGGGGTCAAGCGCCTGCTGGTGATGTGCCCGGCGTTCGTCGCCGACTGTATCGAGACGCTGGAAGAGATCGGTGATCGCGGACGTGAGCAGTTCGTCGAGGCCGGCGGCGAGGAGCTGGTGCTGGTGCCGTGCCTGAACGATGATCCGGCGTGGGCCAGGACGTTGGCCGGGATGTGCCGGGCGGTGTGAAACGAAAACGCCCTGGCCGCAAGGGCCAGGGCGTCGCTGACGTCGTCGGTGCACGAGGCGCCGATCAGTCGTCGGCGGCCTTGTGCTTCCAGCTGTCATTGCCTGGCAACAGCAGATTCAGGGCAATGGCTACCACCGCGCACAGCGCGATGCCTTTCAGGCCCCAGTCGTCCGGACCATCGCCGCTGCCGACCAAGACCCCACCGATGCCGAAGACCAGCGTCACCGAGACGATGACCAGGTTGCGCGCTTCGGCCAGGTCGACCTTGTGGCGGATCATGGTGTTGAGGCCGACCGCTGCGATCGAGCCGAACAGCAGGCAGAGGATGCCGCCCATGACCGGCACCGGGATGCTCTGCAGCAGCGCGCCGAACTTGCCGATGAAGGCCAGGACGAGGGCGAACACCGCTGCCCAGGTCATGATCTTCGGGTTGTAGTTCTTGGTCAGCATCACCGCACCGGTGACTTCGGCGTAGGTGGTGTTGGGCGGGCCGCCGAATAGGCCGGCTGCCGTGGTGGCGATGCCGTCACCGAGCAGGGTACGGTGCAGGCCGGGCGTCTTCAGGTAGTCACGTCCGGTCACGCTGCCCACGGCGATCACGCCGCCGATGTGCTCGATCGCAGGCGCCAGGGCGACAGGCACGATGAACAGGATGGCCTGCCAGTTGAAGGCCGGTGCCGTGAAATTCGGCAGCTCCAGCCAGGGCGCCGCAACGATCTTGGCGGTGTCGACCACGCCGAAGGCGAACGACAGGGCGAACCCGACCAGCACGCCGGCGATGATCGGCACCAGGCGGAAGATCCCCTTGCCGAACACGGCCACGATCAGCGTGGTGAGCAGCGCGGGCATGGAGATCAGCATGGCGGTCTTGTACGGCAGCAGGACACTGCCATCGCCTGACTTGCCCATGGCCATGTTCGCGGCGATGGGGGCCATGGCCAGGCCGATGGAAATGATCACCGGGCCGATCACCACGGGCGGCAACAGCCGGTCGATGAAGCCGGTGCCCTTGATCTTCACCGCCAGGCCCATGAAGGTGTAGACGAACCCGGCCGCCATCACGCCGCCCATGGTCTCGGCCAGGCCGAACTGGCCCTTGGCGAGGATGATGGGGGTGATGAAGGCGAAGCTCGATGCCAGGAAGACGGGCACCTGACGGCCGGTCACCACCTGGAACAGCAGGGTACCCAACCCGGCGGTGAACAGCGCCACGTTAGGGTCCAGGCCGGTGATCAGCGGCATCAGCACCAGCGCGCCGAAGGCCACGAAGAGCATCTGCGCGCCGGAGACGACCTGACGCCAGAGCGGGTCGTTGAAACCCTCCTGCATGTCAGGCGTCCTTCTGCTTGGTGCCGAAGATCTTGTCGCCCGCATCGCCCAGTCCAGGGATGATGTAGCCGTCCTCGTTCAGGCACTGATCGATGGAGGCGGTGTAGAGACGCACGTCCGGGTGCGCGGCTTCGACCGTGGCAATGCCTTCCGGCGCGGCCACCAGGACCATGGCGCGGATGTCGCGGCAACCGGCTTTTTTCAGCAGGTCGATGGTGGCGACCATGGAGGCGCCGGTGGCCAGCATCGGGTCGATGATCAGGGCCAGACGCTGATCGATCTCCGGGGCCAGCTTTTCCAGGTAGGTGTGCGCCTCGAGGGTTTCCTCGTTGCGGGCAACGCCCACGGCGCTGACCTTGGCGCCGGGGATCAGGCTGAGCACGCCGTCGAGCATGCCGATGCCGGCGCGCAGGATCGGCACGACGGTGATCTTCTTGCCGGCGATCTTCTCGACCGACACCTTGCTGTGCCAGCCGTCGATCTCGTAGGTCTCGAGCGGCAGGTCCTGGGTGGCTTCGTAGGTCAGCAGCGCGCCGACTTCCTGGGCGAGTTCGCGGAAGTTCTTGGTGCTGATGTCGGCACGGCGCATCAGGCCGAGCTTGTGGCGGATCAGCGGATGGCGGATCTCACGAATGGGCATAAAAGGTAAGCTCCGGAAGGCGGGCAAAAAAACCGCGCTAGATTAATCTATTCAGCACGGCATGTCGCAGTCATTCTGCACGTTAGTCCATAAACGCTTGATCTGGCGTCGACGGGTGCGTACCTTTGCCCGCTTTTCTCATCCGCGCCCCCTGGAGACCGTCATGTCCGTCGACCTCGAGCACATCAATCACGTCATGCGCGAAGCTGACTGCCTGTACACCGAAGCTGAGGTCGAGGCGGCGATCGCCCAGGTCGGCCAGCAGATCAGCCAGGTCATGGCCGACAAGAACCCCGTGGTCTTCTGCGTGATGAACGGCGGCCTGATCTTCGCTGGCAAACTGCTGACGCACTTGCAGTTCCCACTGGAGGTGTCGTACCTGCATGCCTCGCGCTACCGCAATCAGACCAGCGGCGGGGAGCTGTTCTGGAAAGCCAAGCCTGAAATCTCGTTCATCGATCGCGACGTGCTGATCGTCGACGACATCCTCGACGAGGGGCATACCTTGAGCGCGATCATCGACTTCTGCCGCCATGCCGGCGCGCGTGAGGTACACACCGCCGTGCTGATCGACAAGGACCACGACCGCAAGGCCAGCCCGGACCTGAAGGCCAACTACGTCGGCCTGCCGTGCGTGGACCGTTACATCTTCGGGTATGGCATGGACTACAAGGGTTACTGGCGCAACGCCAACGGCATCTTCGCGGTCAAGGGGCTCTGAACCCGCTCTAGGCGCAGCGCCGTGGCGTATCGGTTCCCAGGCGTCATGCCGGGCTGGGCGTGCGTCCAGGATTTCCACGTCCATTCGTCCTGAAGGCGCATGCTAGAGTGCGACTCCCTCTGCCAAGGAGTCCCTCATGCGCGTTTTCCTCCCCTTGTTGATGGCCGTGGCACTCCCCCTGTCCGCCGCCCCGTTGCACGGCCAGTTCCTGCCGCCGGATGACCTCAACGTCCGGCAGCAGGCCCCCGAGGGCCAACAGTTGCTGCAGGTCACCGAGTACTCGGTGGTCGTCGGCACGCAGCGCCAGTCCGACCAGCAACCGATCCCGATCACCTCGTCGGTGACCCTGCGCCTGAAGGGCAAGCCCTTGAGCAAGGGCGCGACCGTCGCGCAGGTGCTGCTCAGCTTCGATGGCGAAGGCGGCAAGAGCCTGAAGAAGCCCGTCTACGATGAGAAGACCCGCACTCTCAGCCTCAACTACCCGATCAGCGACTACCGGGTGATCATGGACCTGCTGCGCAACGACATCGTCTACGTGCAGTTCCTCACCTATGCCAACGGCCATGTTTGGGCTGACCTGCACACGGGAGCCGTACGCGCGCGTTGAGCGGCGTGACCGGCCGCAGGTACACTGCCGGGCTTCGTGTTAGTCCGATGGCCAAGGGGAGCCCGCAATGCGTAAAGACAAGAAACAGGTGATTGGCGACGAGATCAGTGACGACTACGTGAAGTCGTTCCTGGTGTTCGAACCTGCCGACGAGCTGACGTCGCCGTCGCTGCACAAGCTGGTCAAGGCCTATCGCGGGTTGCGGATCGACGACTTCGAACGGTTCGTGGGGTTCTTCAAGGAGGCCGGTCTGGACCTGGACGGCAAGGACGAGCACGGCAAGACGTTCGTCGAGGTCATCGCCGACCAGCGCAACGCGCCGGAGTACATCCAGGTCATCGAGCGCGCGCGCGGCTGATGCCGTGAACCCGCCGGCCTCGCGCGCGTGGAGGCCGGCGGCGGCGATCAGGCCGGTTGAACGGTGTGGTCCTGCGGCACCAGCTGCAGGGCCTCATCGTTGTAGGCACTGACCTTGCGGTACAGTTCGGCATCCACCGCCAGGGCTTTTTCGCGTGCCGGGAAGATCTCGTCGAGCTTGGGCTTCCAGGCGCCATTGGCCTGCTCCGGGAAGCAGCGCTGCAGCAGGTCGAGCATGATCGACACCGTCACCGACGCTCCCGGCGAGGCGCCCAGCAGGGCGGCCAGGCTGCCATCGGCGGCCGAGACCAGTTCGGTGCCGAACTGCAGCACCCCCCCTTTCTTCGGATCCTTCTTGATGATCTGCACGCGCTGGCCGGCCACTTCCAGACGCCAGTCCTCGGCACGGGCCTCGGGATAGAAGCGGCGCAGCGCCTCGAGCCGTTGCTCCATGGACTGCATCACTTCGCTGACCAGGTACTTGGTCAGGTCCATGTTGTCGCGTGCCACGGCGAGCATCGGGCCGATGTTGCCCAGGCGTACCGACAGCGGCAGGTCGAGCAGCGAACCATGCTTGAGGAACTTGGTGGTGAAGCCTGCGTAGGGGCCGAACAGCAGCGACTTCTTGCCATCGACCACACGGGTGTCGAGGTGCGGCACCGACATGGGCGGCGCGCCCACGGCCGCCTGGCTGTAGACCTTGGCCTGATGTTGGCGGACGATCTCGGAATTGTCGCAGCGCAGCCATTGGCCGCTGACCGGGAAACCACCGAAGCCCTTGCTCTCGGGAATGCCCGAGGCCTGCAGCAAGGGCAGGGCGGCACCACCGGCACCGAGGAAGACGAAGCGGGCGTTCACTTCGCGGCTGCTGCCGCTGTTGACGTCCTTGATGGCGACGGTCCAGCCGCTGCCGTTGCGGTGCAGGCCGACGACCTTCTTGCTGTACTTGACCTGGGCATCGGGCATGGCGCTCAACAGGGTGAGCAGCTTGTTGGTCAGGGCGCCGAAGTTGACGTCGGTGCCGCGGGCCACGCGGGTGGCGGCGATGTGCTGGTCGGCAGGGCGGCCAGGCATCATCAGCGGCATCCAGGCGTTCATCGTCGCCTTGTCTTCGGTGTATTCCATGTCGGCGAAGGCGTGATGCTGGCTGAGCAGCTCGAAGCGCTTGCGCAGGAATGCCACGCCCTTGTCGCCTTCGACGTAGCTCAGGTGCGGGACGGGGTTGATGAAGTCGCGGGGCGAGCCGAAATGGCCCTGCTGGCTCAAGTAGGCCCAGAACTGCCGGGACACCTCGAACTGGGCATTGATGTGCACGGCCTTCTTGATGTCGATGCTGCCATCGGCCGCCTGCGGCGTGTAGTTCAGCTCGCACAGGCCGGCATGGCCGGTGCCTGCGTTGTTCCAGGGGTTGGAGCTCTCCGCCGCGCCGGAGTCCATCGCCTCGACGACCTCCAGCCGGATCGAGGGGTCGAGTTCCTTGAGCAGCACGGCCAGGGTGGCACTCATGATGCCCGCGCCTACCAGTACCACATCAACCGATTCGTTCTGCGACATTCCGCGTCTCCACACTCTACAGCCTAATTGACAGCACAGGATCCCTGGGGTGCCTGGGATCGCCATGTCCGATTGTTCGCAATGCCTGCCATTGCCACGGACACTCGCCAATCAGTCACAGCGCCTTCGCATTGAACGCTGCCTGCCGCCCTGCGGCAATTCGACCAATGGTCAAGATGTCCGAAATGCGTCATGGTCCGCCCTCAGGCGGCACCACCGGACGCGCTGGTGCATCGGTCGAAAAAGGCGTTACTGCGGACTTCGACAGCTATTGCACTTGCCAGACTGTTCATTCTGCTCGCCACACTCTTGTGAAGTTGTGAATTACCCGTTCTTTCACGCTCTTCTGGATGCGTGAACCTCTGAAAGTGGGCCGTGCGATGACGACCCGCAGCGTCGAGCGGGGCCGAACGCGTGAAAACGCGCGCGAGGGCCGATGCAAGACCTGTCGTGGAAGGCTCCCTGTGGGCGAAGTCAGGAGGTGCCGTTCGCGAGGAAGCGGCGTACTGCGGGGCCCGATCAGGAGACGTCCTTGTAATCGGGGGGAGATTATAACGATGTCGCGGGCAGAAAGGTCGTTATTCGCGGTTTAATTGTCGTTTTCCAAGGGCCTCAGGCCGGCAGTCCGCGCCGCCAGCCGTTCGCCTGCGAATGCGCCGGCACCCGCGCACTGGCGGGCAACGGCAGGCCCAGCCAGCTCAGGCGCGCTTCCGTGATTTCCACCCAGCCGCCGCCGACGGGGCGCTCGGCGCAGTGCTTGAAGGCTTGGCAGTTCCCATGGACGTCCAGGTACGCATAGGCGCGCAAGGCCGGGCGGCGGGTCAGCAGGTTCCAGAAAGCGAGCATGGCGGTCGGTCCTTGAGCGAGCGGGTGTGCGAGCACGGTAACCCTTCGACCATGAACCCTGTATGACAGCCCGTGCAGGCCGATGGCCGCTCATCGGGCGGCTGGGTATACTGCGGCCTTTGCGGCCTTTTCTGGAGAATCGCCCATGTTGCAACGTCTGTTGTTCGGTTTGATCGCGGTGGCCAGCGTGAGCCTGGTCGGGTGTGCCCACAGTCCGCAACAGCTCAGCCCGCAGCCCACTCTCAATGCCCAGTTGGCCGCCGTCGGCCGTGGCCAGCCGGTGGTCGTGCGCGTGGTGGACGGGCGTCCGAGCCAGTCCCTGGGCACCCGCGGTGGCCTGTACCCGGAAACCAGCACCATCAGCGTCAGCGGCAACGAAGTCGTGCCCAAGCTGCAGGCCCAGGCCGAAGCGGCTGTGCGTCTGCTGGGCTTCACGCCAACCGCCAACGCCTACAACGCGCCCCAGCTGACCGTGACCCTGGCCGAGCTCAAGTACCAGTCGCCCAAGGACAAGATGTACGTGACCGAAGCCACCATCGGCGCCACCTTCCGTGCGGACGTGAACAATGCCGGTCGTCGCTACAACGGTCGCTACGGCGCGTCGTTGGATCAGCGCTTCGGCATGGCGCCGAACCAGGAAACCAACACCAAGCTGGTCAGCGATGTGCTGAGCGATGCGCTGACGCGTCTGTTCAAGGATCCGACCATCGGTCAGGTACTGGCGCAGTAACGACCACGCCCGTCCAGGTGTCGATCGCCGCCCGGTCTCGTGGCGGTGATCGACACGCTTTTCATAGCCTTGAGGGCCTAGCCGCAGCCGGTCTGGCATAGGCTGCATACGTTGAACTGCTTTGCGAGTCCGATAGGCCGACGCGACCTGTTGTGCGGGCTTGCCCGCGATGCAGGCGGTGACGGACCGGACGCTATCGCGGGCAAGCCCGCTCCCACAGGGTCCGCGACAGCCGGTCCTGCTGCGGCGTGCTCATGGATGAGCAGTCTTGGGAATGGATCAGCGGTAAAGCTTCTGAGCTCGCTGGTCATCGCCATGCTCTCTGCACGACAGCGCGGCGCCGGGCGGACGCTCGCCAGTCCGTCAGGCCGCTTCGAAGGACCAGTCCAGCAAGCTGATGCCCGTCTGCGCATCGACATCTGGCAGATCATGATGGGCATGTCCGCCCAGAGCGCAATACGTCAGCCAGCGGCGATCGTGAACGTTGATGGAAAAGCCGTCGATCAAGGCGGACTGCTCGTCGCTGTGCGCGACCCGGTACAGGTGATCCTGGGTTTCAGCGTGCAACATGATGGGCTCCCATGCGAAGAAGGCCGACAGCGTGGCCTCTTTGCATGACGAGCGTATGACACCGCGTTTTACCCTCACCGGGCGACGGTCGCCCATCTGACCGCCGTCCGGCGCTGTACGTGGTGCCTGCCACGCCTGCTCAGCGTTCCAGCGTCGCCTTGACCTGGTATTGATTGCGGACCGGCGTCGCGTACTGCTCGATGAGGTACGGCTGGTGCTCGACCGGGCAGGCGTCCAGGCGACGCTGCCACTCGGCCTGGGCCGTCGCCAGCTCCTCCTTGGGGAACAGGCTGTCGGCCGTCGGCACGTCGAGGGCGGGTTCAGCCTGTGACCACATGGCATAGGCCAGGTAGTGCGCCGGGAACAGGCGGTATCCGGACAGGACCTGACGGTCGACTTCCTGCGCCAGCTGCTTGGTGTCCTCGAACGCTGCCGTGATCGGCGTGGCGAAGTGGATGTGCACTCGGCCCTTGTAGCCGGTGATGCCCTTGGCAATGCTCGAGTCGTCTTCGCCAGGCGCCTTGGTGTAGCTGCCGGTGGTTGCCCGGATGTACAACTCGCGTGCCTTGTCCAGGTCGCAGGGGTCGTATTCGTAGCTGATCGAAACGGGTGTCAGGTGAAGACTCTGGAACACTTCGCCGAACGGCTCGTCCTTGCGGCTCATGTGGAACATCTTGAGGATCGCCGAATCAGTGCGGTCGTCCCCGTCCTTGGCGCGCCCTTCGGCCTGGGCGATCCAGATCGACACGCAGTCGTGGCGAATCGAATGGTTGATGTAGGCCGACAGCAGTTGATACGCCGCCAGTTTTTCACGTCGACCCGTGAGCGAGCGGTGCACGATGAAGCTTTTGTTCAGGCGCATCATGTCGCTGACGAAGGGCTTTTGCAGCAGGTTGTCGCCAATCGCGATCCGTGGCGTCGGCAAACCGGCATGGTAGACCGCATAGTTGACGAAAGCCGGGTCCATCACGATGTCGCGGTGATTGGCCAGGAACAGGTAGGCCGTCCCGGACTTGAGCTGCTCGACGCCGGTATAGGTCACGCCATCGGTGGCACGCTCGATGGTCTTGTCGACGTAGTGCTCGACCTTGTCCTGCAAGGTGGCGACGCTGTCGACGCCCGCGAATTCCTTGCGCAGGCGGCGAGCGATCAGGGGTTTGAGCAGCCAGCCCAAGGCGCCTGCCGCCCGAGGGAAGCGGAAGTGGGTAAGGATGTCGAGGAAGGCCGCGTCGCTGAACAACCGTGCCAGCACGGCAGGGACCTCGGCGTCGTCGTAGGGTCGGATGGCATCGAATTCGCCCATCATGCTCTCTTGTTGGAAACGACTAAGGTAGAAGGTGATCACCGCTGCCGGCAAACGGATGCGAAACGGCGCGGTCTACAGGCAGACCGGCAATTATACGCATAAGTCATCCCCGAGGCCGCGATGCTCGAAGAAGCGCTCTACGACTGCCCCTATTGTGGCGAGGCGGTGACCACATCGGTCGACCTGTCCGGCGGCGATCAGACCTACATCGAAGACTGCCAGGTCTGCTGCCGCCCGATCGTGTTCAGTCTGCACGTGCAGGGCGATGCGTGGAGCCTTGAGACGCGCAGCGAGGACGACGCCTGATGCAACGGATCTACGCCCCCGAAAGCCTCATGCAAGCGCAATTGCTGATCGACGTGCTGGCCAGCGAGGGCGTGGTCGCGCACCTGGCCGGGCGACACTTGACCGGCGCACTCGGTGAATTGCCAGTGCACGGCCTGCTGGCCTTGATGGTGGTCGACGATGACGCCGAACGCGCACGGGCGCTGATCGCCGCGTACACTACCGCGCAACCCCTGGCCGGTGACGAGCCAGAGCCGGTTTCCACCACCTTGATCTGTTAGGCCCCCACGCCCCATGTCTGGACGTTATGCACTGTTTCGCTGGCCGCCCACCTTCACGGCGCTGCCAGGCTTTCCCAGCGGTCAGCCGCCGCATTGGAACATCGCACCCGGCGCGCAGGTGCTCATCCAGCGGCTGCTCGAAGGCCAGTTGCACGTCACGCAGGCCCGTTGGGGGCTGACACCGGCCTGGCTCACCGATCTGTCGCGCACACCGGCCCACGCCCGTGCCGAAACCCTGGCCGATCAACCGATGTTTCGCGACGCGTTCGTCCAGCGCCGTTGCCTGATGCCGGCCAATGGATTCTACGAATGGCGCGGTACTGCACGCAAACGGCCCTATTGGTTGACGGATGGGCAGGGCGGTCTGCTGGCCTTCGCCGCGGTCTGGGAGGCCTATCCGGTACAGGATCAGGTCTGGTTGAGCTGCGCGATGGTCACCCAGGCTGTCATGAACCAGCGCCGCCCGCTGCTGCTCGACACGGCCGCACAAGCCGCCTGGCTCGATCCGCAGACGCCGATGCCACGCTTGCATGAACTGCTCGCCCAGCCACCTGCCAGCCTGCGCGAGCGGCTGCTCGCCAACTTCGTCAACGATCCGGCGCTGGACGCCCCCGAGTGCCTGACCCCGGCTTCGTGATGCACGTCGCACGGACGAGGCAAACCGCTGCATGGCGCTGGCTTGAAATCGGCGTTACGCCTAGGATACGCGGCACGTAAAAAGGGAGTGTTTTCATGCGCAAGTCATTCGTCGCCAGCGCCTTGGGCGCTAGCATCCTGCTCGCCGGCTGTCAGGCCGTGAACACCACCAGCGGCGGAGCCGTGGGGGTAGAGCGCAAGCAGTACATGTTCAGCATGCTGTCGACCGACGAGGTCAACACGATGTACGCCCAGTCCTACCAGCAGACCTTGAGCGAGGCTTCGGGCAAGGGCGTGCTGGAGAAGAGCAGTGTCAACGCCAAGCGGGTCCAGCGCATCGCCGATCGCCTGATCGCCCAGGCGCCGCTGTTCCGGCCCGATGCGGCGCAGTGGAAGTGGGAAGTCAACCTGATCGACAGCGACGAGCTCAACGCCAACTGCGGTCCAGGCGGCAAGATCATCGTCTACAGCGGCCTGATCGAAAAGCTCAACCTCACCGATGACGAGCTGGCTGCCGTAATGGGCCACGAAATCGCCCACGCCCTGCGCGAGCACGGCCGTGAAGCCATGTCCAAGACCTATGGCGTGCAGATGGCACGCCAGGGCGCGGGTGCGATCTTCGGCCTGGGCGAAACCAGCCTGGCATTGGCCGACAAGGTCGTCGAGTACTCCCTGACCCTGCCCAACAGCCGTTCCAACGAGAACGAAGCCGACCTGATCGGCCTGGAGCTCTCGGCCCGCGCCGGTTACAACCCGAACGCCGCCATCACCCTGTGGAACAAGATGACCCAGGCCTCCAACGGCGCGCCGCCTGAGTTCATGAGCACTCACCCGGCCTCGAGCAGCCGCATCGCCTCGTTGCAGGCGGCCATTCCCAAGGTCATGCCGCTCTATCAGGCGGCCAAGAAGTAGGTGAGGGGCAAGCTATAAGCTTCAAGCTTCAAGCTGAAACGTGGCGTCTAGGCGTCCTCGAGCATGACATGCTCCAGGGCGCTAGCTTGTAGCTCCTAGCTTGCCGCTACACCCACCCACTGCTCTGCAGCGCCGCATAGACCGCCACCGCCGCCAGCACGAAGAACGCGGCGGCGGCCAGCCGGCGAATCAAGGTCAGCGGCAGCCGGTCGGCAGCGAAGTTGCCGGCCAGTACCACGGGGACGTTGGCGATCAGCATGCCCACGGTGGTGCCGATGATCACCATGATCAGGTAGGGGTATTGCGCGGCCAGCATGACCGTGGCGACCTGCGTCTTGTCGCCGATTTCGGCCAGGAAGAACGCGATCAAGGTCGTGAGGAAGGGGCCGAAGCGGCGTGCCGTGGAGGCTTCGTCATCGTCGAGCTTGTCCGGCACCAGTGTCCACAGCGCCGTGGCGGCGAAGCTGGCTGCCAGGATCCAGTGCAGCACGGTGTCACTGAAGAAATCCCCGACCCAGGCGCCTACCGCGCCTGCTGCCGCGTGGTTGGCCAAGGTGGCGGCGACGATGCCGGCGATGATCGGCCAAGGTTTGCGAAAGCGGGCGGCGAGCACGAGCGCGAGCAGCTGCGTCTTGTCGCCGATCTCGGCGAGGGCCACGATGGCAGTGGGGACAAGCAACGATTCCAACATCAGGATTCCTACAGGGGCGGGTCGACACGGCTATGACACGAACAGCCTCCCCGCCCCGGGTAAGGTGTGCGTGTCATAGGTCTTGTCAAACCCCGGATCCGTCTGCGCGGACCGTGGGTCGTACGCGCCATGGCCTGTGGGCCAAGTGTGTTGACGCGTACCGGGCGAGCAGGGTGCTCGCGGAGACTACTCCCCTAGGACGGGGCGGATTCTGCCGAGTTGCAGAGCGTTGGGCAAGTGTTGTTTTCAGCTGCGCCGTGCGCTGTAGACCTTGAAGCCCTGGCCTTCGCCCAGCACCTGGCACTGCCCCAGGGCCTGCTCGATCAGCGGCTGATAGCGCAGGAAGCTGTTGGCGACCAAGCGAAGTTCGCCGCCTTTTCGCAGGTATTCGTGAGACTTTTGCAGCAGGTTCTCTGCTGCGGCGTAGTGGGTGTGGACTCCGCTGTGGAACGGCGGATTGCTGAGAATCACCGTCAGCTCGCGCGGCGCGGCGTCGATGCCATCACCGCTGAGCACCTCGCCTTCCAGGCCATTGGCCGCCAAGGTCAGGCGACTGCTGGCCACGGCGAAGGCATCGACGTCCAGCAAGGTCACGTCGCTGTCCGGATAGCGCCGTTTGATCACCGCCCCGAGCACACCTGCACCACAGCCGAAATCGAGCACCTTGCCGGACGGCAGGCCGTCCAGGTGCGCCAGCAACAGCGCCGTGCCCTTGTCCAGGCGGCCGTGGCTGAAGACGCCCGGCAAGCTGACCACCTGCAGCGGACCATCCTCCAGAGAAAGCGCAAAACGCTCTGCCAACTGTTCCAGTGGTGTGGTCGCCGGCGCGTCGTTCACCTGCACCTGCCAGAGCTGGCAATGCCGGGCGCTGTCGAGCTTGCGCGGCGTGCCAAAGCGTTGCAGCTGCTTGGCCGCGCCTTCGATGCCGCCACGCTTCTCGCCGACCAGGTAGAGCATGCCGGTGTTCATCCGGGCCGCCAGTGCGTCGAGCAGGTAGCTCGACAGATCACGGGACTTGGGCAGGAACAGCACGGCGCTGTCGAAGGCCTGCTCGCCTGGTGCGACACCATGGTGGACGCGTCCGGGGAAGCGCTGTTCGAGTCGTGTCAGATCGCCGGCATGCCAGGTCCAGCCATGGGCCTGGGGCAGCCGACCGAGCAGATCGTCGGAAGGCAGGCCGGCCAACAGGACCTGACCCTGGAAAAGCTCGGCCTGACGAAGCAGCACTTCACTGCGCGGGTCCATGGGGATTGTCTCCTGGCAAAAAGGGCGCAGTTTAGCAGAGCCGTCGAGCTAGACGACGCGGCGCGGCTGCCCGGCAAGGAAGGCCTGGGCGTTTTCGGCGAGTTGACCGACGATGCGCTGGCGCGCCTCGACGGCGCCCCAGGCGCTGTGCGGTGTGACGATCAGGCGTGGCACATCCGCAGCCAGCAAAGGGTTGCCTGCCACCGGCGGTTCGGTGCTCAGCACGTCGGTCGCCGCTCCTCCTAGATGCCCGTTGCGCAGGGCATCGGCCAGGGCCTGCTCGTCGATCAGCCCGCCGCGTGCGGTATTCACCACCAGTGCGCCTGGCTTGAGCAGGGCCAGTTCACGGGCGCCGAGCATGTGCCGGGTACGTTCGTTCAAGGGGCAATGCAGGGTCAGTGCATCGACCTGTGGCAGCAGTTCGTCCAGCGGCAGCCGGTCCGCGCGCGCTGGACGGCCCGGTACCTGGCCGCTGAGCACGCGCATGCCGAATGCTTCGGCCAGCCGTGCCACCGCCCCGCCCAGCTCACCGTGGCCGAGCAGGCCCAGTGTCTTGCCTTCCAGTTCGAGGATGGGGAAATCCAGCAGGCAGAACTGGCTGGCCTGTGCCCAGCGGCCCTCGGCGACCGCCTGGTGGTAGTCGCACAGGCGCGTGGCCAGGGCGAGCAGCAGTGCCAGCGTGTGTTGCGCGACCGAAGGCGTGCCGTAGCCTTGGCAATTACACACCGTGATGCCTTGGGCACGTGCAGCTGGCAGATCGACATTGTTGGTCCCGGTGGCGGCCACCAGGATCAGATCGATGTGCGGGTTGGCCTGAAGGGTGGCGGCGTCGAGCACGACCTTGTTGGTGACCACCACCGAGGCGCCTCGCAGATGCTCGGCAACCTGGTCGGGAGACGTGGCATCGTACAAGGTGAACGTATCGAACAATCGCTGCAGGGGCGACAGGTCGAGATCCCCCAGGTCGAGCGAGTGATGGTCGAGGAACACGGCGTGGCGTGGGCTGGGCATGAAGACTCCGCTAGCGTGAGGGCAGAGGTGGACAGTGGCCCAACGGAGGGCAGGTTGACAAGTCCGGTGTCTGGCGTGCGTTGGCCCAGGCCCCGCCAGTCCGATCATGGCCCAGGCCAAAATGGCCAAGCCAGTCTGACGGCACTCCCGCTACACTGCGTCCGGCAACGCCCGCCGCCTGCCGTGGTCAGACCACCGGGCGCGGGCGACGTCCGCCGCACGGACCTCTGGCGGCGGCGACTCGGCCGCGCCACTCTGCGTACACACCTTGATCTGGAGAACCGTCGATGACATCCGCCCCCGCCCGTTGGCGACGCGCCCGCCTGCCCATGGCCATCGGCCTGGCATCCTCGCTCGCCACACCCGCGTTCGGCGTCAGCTTCAACATCGGCGAGGTGGAAGCCCAGTTGGACACCACGCTGTCGATCGGTGCCGGCTGGTCCACGGCCAAGCCGGACAAGGGGCTGATCGGGGCCAACAATGGCGGTCGAGGGTTTTCGTCGATCGGCGACGACGGGCGACAGAACTTCACGCGTGGCGAGACCTTCTCCAAGGTCTTCACCGGCCTGCATGGCCTGGAACTGAAGTATGGCGACAGCGGCGTGTACCTGCGGGGCCGCTACTGGTACGACTTCGAACTCAAGGACGAAGGCCGTCCGTTCAAGGACATCGACGATTCGCACCGTGCGCGCAGCGCCCGATCCTCTGGCGGCGAACTGCTCGAAGCGTTCGCCTACCATCATTACACCCTCGGCGCGCAGCCCGGCACGGTCCGCCTGGGGCGGCAGGTGGTGAACTGGGGTGAGGGTCTGTTCATCGGCGGCGGCATCAATGCCATCAACCGCACCGACGTCAGCGCCTTGCGCCGACCTGGCACCGAGCTCAAGGACGGTCAGGCGCCCGTCAACCTGTTCTACGTGTCCCAGCAACTGACCGATACCGTGTCGGCCGAAGCGTTCTATCAGCTCGAGTGGGCGCAAACCGATGGCGAGAATTGCGGCACGTTCTTTTCGCAGTCCGATCTCCTGGCCAATGGCTGCACCGACAACCTGCGCCTGCTCGACAGCCGTCGCACCCTGTCGAGTGCCGACCGGTCTCTGCTGGCCGGGCAGGGGGTGGCTGTCGACGACGAGGGCGTCAAGGTCGCTCGGGGCGTGGACCGCGACGCCCGGGACGCGGGCCAGTTCGGGCTGGCGCTGCACTACCTGTTCGAGCCGCTGGATACCGAGTTCGGCGCCTACTTCATGAACTACCACAGTCGATCGCCGTTCTTGAACGCCCAGGGCGCCTCTGCATCGGCGCTGGCCGCGAGTCAGGCCTTGCCCGAAGCGTTGCGCCCCCTGGCCGTGGCCGGCAACAGCCGCTATGCGGTGGAGTACCCGGAAGACATCCGCCTGTACGGGGTGAGCTTTGCCACGACGCTCTCCACGGGCATGGCCTGGCGCGGCGAACTGAGCTACCGGCCCAATGCGCCCGTGCAGCTCAACACCCATGACGTCCTGTTCGCCAGCCTGCGTCCTGCAGGTGGCGTCCTGGCCAATGCGTCGTTGCTCGACGGGGCCGTCGGGGAAGCGACCCCTGGCTACCGGCGCAAGGACGTCACCCAGTTCCAGACCTCGTTGACTCAGGTGTTCGACCAGGTCATGGGCGCGCGCCGTTTCACTCTGATGGGCGAGCTGGGCGTCACCTACGTGGGCGGCTTGGACAGCACACGCCAGGCGCGCTATGGCCGCGATGCCGTGTTCGGCCCTGGTCCTCTGCCCGAGGCAGGGGGCGGAGACAGCTGCGCTCGGTTGAATGGCGACACCTACGAAGGTTCCGGTTTCGCAAGCAGCGCCGACCCTGGCCGTCATTGCGAAAACGAAGGCTATACCACCCGTGCAGCATGGGGTTATCGCGCGCGCGCGGCCTGGGACTACGACAATGTCTTCGCAGGTGTCGACCTCAGCCCGAGCATCGCCTGGTCGCACGACGTATCGGGTTACTCACCAGGCCCGCAGGCGACGTTCGAGGAAGGTCGCAAGGCCGTGAGCCTGGGGCTGGACGCCGAATACCAGGACACCTACAGGGCCAGCGTGGCCTACACCAACTTCTTCGATGGGGCCTACAGCACGCTGAGCGACCGCGATTTCCTGACGCTGAGCGTGAGCGTGACGTTCTAAACGCCCGCGATCCAAACGATGGCTCGACGCCATCAGGCGCCTGTGGTGAAATCCGGCTCATCTTTTTCCGATGGCGGTCGATAGCCTGCATGGCGTCTGGCAACGGCATGCGCCATTTCCCTTCTACACCAGGACAGGTCGCGTAGATGCTGCAGTACGGGCAAAAATCCTTTCTGATCGTCGACGACTACACCGACTTCCGGACGTCGACGCGCTCCATGCTGCGCGAGCTCGGTGCTCGCGATGTGGACACCGCCGACAGTGGCGAACAGGCGCTGCGTCTGTGCGCGCAGAAGCGCTACGACTTCGTGCTTCAGGACTTTCACCTGGGCGATGGCAAGAAAAACGGCCAGCAGGTGCTCGAGGACCTGATCATCGACAAGCTGATCAGCCATGAGTGCGTGTTCCTCATGGTCACGGCCGAAAGCAGCCAGGCCATCGTGCTCAGTGCCATCGAGCACGAGCCCGACGCCTACCTCACCAAGCCGTTCAACCGGGTGGGGCTGGCGCAGCGGCTGGAAAAGCTGACCCAGCGCAAGGCCCTGCTCAAGCCGATCCTGCAGGCGCTGGACCGCGGTCGCCCAGGCGAAGTGCTGGCCGCCTGCGCCGAGCTGTGCAAGAAGGACCCTCGGTTCGCGCCCTTGTGTCTGCGCTATCGCGCCGATGCCATGCGTGACCTGAACCGTTTCGAGGAGCTGGAGAAGTTTCTCAAGGCGATCCTGGCCAGCCGTCCGCAGCCGTGGGCCTATGCCGCACTGGGCAACCTCATGCACAAGCGGGGCAAGTACGGCCAGGCCCAGGGCGTCTTCGAGCAGGCGCTCAAGGCCTTCCCGATCATGCCCAACCTGTACGACGGCATGGCCGAGGCGTTGGTGGCGCAGGGCGATACCCAGCGCGCGCAGACCCTGCTCGAGGAAGCCGTGCGCCTGTCCCCCCTGGCGGTACGTCGCCAGTCGCTGCTGGGCAAGCTGGCGATGGAGAACGGCGACTTCGATGGCGCGGCCAGGGCCTTCCGCCAGGCGGTCAACCAGGGCAAGAGTTCGCGCTACAAGGACCCGGAATGCAACCTGGGGCTGGCCCAGGCGTTGATGAGCCGGGGCGAGCACCAAGGCCTGGATGCGCGGGCTCGGGTCGAGATCAACACCACACTCAGCGAAGTGGCCAAGGAAAACGCCGACGACCCGGGCATCCAGGTACGCGCGCGCATGATGAAGGCCGCCAGCCTGCAGCAGGTCGGCGACCCCGACACGGCGCTCAAGCTCACCGAGCAGGCCGTGCAGCGGCTGGAGAAGATGGACCAGTTCTTCTCCGTGGACGCCGCGCTGACCGTGGCCAGGCAGTTGCAGCAGCTGGGGCAGGGCGACGCGGCCAACAACATTCTCAAGAGCTGCGTCGAGACCTACGGCGACGACCCGAAAGTCATGGACAGCGTCTCGCAACTGACCGACGACCCGAGTGTGCTCACGGCCGTGACCCAGGCCGTCGAGCTCAACCGCCAGGGCGTGCGCAGCTACCAGGCCGGTGCCGTGCCGCAGGCGCTGGACACCTTCCGGCGCGCGCTCGGCATGCAACCGAAGAACATCAGCATCGCCCTGAACACCACCCAGGCCCTGCTACGGATCGCTGGCGACAAGCTTTCCGATGAAATCCTGCAAGAATGCCGCAGCAGCCTCCAGGGCGTGTCGGGCATTCCCAGCAGCGACAGTCGCTACGAACGCTACCGTAAACTGCACCTTCGAGTCTTTGGCGCATGAATCAGGAAAACCAGGGGCTGGATTTCTCCACGGTGATCGCCTCCACCGTACACGACATGAAGAATTCCCTGGCCGCGCTGATCCAGGCCCATGGCCAGTGGGTCGGGCGAATGCCGGAGGACCTGCGTACGGGCGTCGAGCACGGCGTGATCGAGCACGAGTTCGCTCACCTCAACAGCATGCTGGTGCAACTGCTGGGGCTGTACAAGCTGGGCGTCAACCAGCTGCCGGTGTGCCCGGACTACCACGAGCTGGACGACTTCATCGAGGCGCAGCTGGCGTTGCACCAGGACGTCCTGGTGCAGCGTGACATCCTGGCTTCGTGGCGCGTGGACGCTTTCAGCCCGCTCGGGTTCTTCGACCGCGAACTGGTGGCCTCGGTGGTGGGCAACATGATCGACAATGCCGTGCGCCATGCCGGCCACGCCTTGCTGTTGACCATCGACGAAGAGGACGAGCAACTGGTCATCAGCATCAATGACGACGGTCCTGGCTATCCGCAGGCCATGCTCGAGCGCCAGCAGGAATTCATCCAGGGCATCGACCAGAGCAGTGGCAGCACGGGGTTGGGGCTGTATTTCGCCTCGCGCATTGCCGCGTTGCACGAGCGCGATGGCGTCAAGGGTCGCATCGAGATCGCCAATGGCGGCACCCTGGGCGGCGGGGTATTCCGGCTGTTCCTGCCGTAGGGGCCGGCCTGGCAAGGAATTTTTCTCCGCGATCACGATCCAAACCGGCACGGGCCTGCCAGAGGTCCCACGCACTTTTTGAATCGAGTAGGAGCTTGCCCATGTTCAACATGCAGCGTCTTGTCATCGCAGTCACGGCCGCGGCCGTGATGTCCGGTTGCGCCAGCCAGAACCCTTACACCGACCAGGGCCAGGCCTCCAGCGGCGTGAGCAAGACGGCCAAATATGGCGGGCTCGGCGCACTGGCAGGGGCCGTGGCAGGCGCGGCCATCGACCACAACCACCGTGGCAAGGGGGCGCTGATCGGCGCGGCGGCCGTGGGCGCAGCGGCGGCGGGCTACGGCTACTACGCGGATCGCCAGGAAGCGGCATTGCGCGAAAGCATGGCCAACACGGGCGTCGAAGTGCAGCGTGAGGGCGATCAGATCAAGCTGATCATGCCGGGGAACATCACCTTCGCCACCGATTCGGCGAACATCTCGCCCAACTTCTACAAGCCGCTCAATGATCTGGCTGGCTCGTTCAAGCAGTTCAACCAGAACACCATCGAGGTCGTTGGCTTCACCGACAGCACCGGCAGCCGTCAACACAACATGGACCTGTCCCAGCGCCGCGCCCAGGCGGTCAGCAGCTACCTGACCTCGCAAGGGGTGGACCCTTCCCGTGTCTCGGCACGTGGTCTGGGGCCAGACCAACCGATCGCCAGCAACGGTGATGCCAATGGGCGTGCGCAGAACCGTCGCGTCGAAGTGAATCTCAAGCCGATCCCAGGGCAGGACTACCAGCAGCAAGGACAGCAGTAAACGGTGGGCCGGGCTGGCGTCGTCCTTCGAGGAGGAGGGCGCCGGTCAGGCCGTCATCGCGGGCAAGCCCGCTCCCACAGGGGCCAGATCAGGCCAGACTACCGCATCAGCCCTGGTCTCATGCCGATGCAGGCTGTGCTGACAAGCCGGTTCTTGCGGGTCCATGCAAGCCGGTTCCTGTGGGTCCATGCAGGCTGTGCCGGCAGACCTGCCCAGGTGGCAAAACCAGCCTGTGGGAGCTGGCTTGCCAGCGATGGCGATAGCGCCGTCACAACCGCCCGTCCATCGCTCCTCGCACATGCCAGCCCCCCATTCTCAGGCCGTACTCGCCTGTATCGCCGTCAGGGCAATGGTATGGACGATGTCATCCACCTGCGCCCCACGCGGCAGGTCGTTCACCGGCTTGCGCAATCCTTGCAGCATCGGCCCCAGACTCACGCAATCGGCACTGCGCTGCACGGCCTTGTGTGTCGTGTTGCCAGTATTCAGGTCGGGGAACACGAACACCGTGGCGCGTCCCGCCACCGGGCTGTCGGGGGCCAGCTGACGGGCGATGGCCGGGTTGGCCGCAGCGTCGTACTGCAATGGACCGTCGATCACCAGTGACGCCTGCTCCTGCTGCGCCAGACGCGTGGCTTCGCGGACCTTCTCCACCTCATCGTCGGTCACCGCCTGGTCGCTGGAATAGCTGAGCATCGCCACCCGGGGCGCGATGCCGAACGCCTGTGCCGAGGCTGCGCTCTGCCGGGCGATCTGCGCCAGCTCGTCGGCATCGGGGTGCGGGTTCATCATGCAGTCGCCATAGACCAGCACCTGCTCGGGGAACAGCATGAAGTACACCGACGACACCAGGCTGTTGCCCGGTGCGGTCTTGATCAACTGCAAGGCCGGACGAATGGTGTTGGCGGTCGAGTGCACCAGCCCCGACACCAGTCCATCGACCTCGTCCAGCGCCAGCATCATGGTGCCGATCACCACCGGGTCTTCCAGTTGTTGCTCGGCCATCGGGGCGTTGAGGCTCTTGCTCTTGCGCAGGCGCACCATCGGTTCGACGTACTGCGCCCGGATCTGATCAGGGTCGAGAATCTCCAGCCCCGGCGGCAGCACGATGCCCTGGGCCTGCGCCACCGCCTGGACGTCGTCGGGCTTGGCCAGCAGCACGCAGCGTGCGATGCCGCGCTCCTGGCAAATGGCTGCAGCCTGGATGGTCAGCGGCTCGGCGCCTTCCGGCAGGACGATGCGCTTGTCGACCTGGCGTGCGCGCTGGATCAACTGATAGCGGAACACCGCTGGCGACAGGCGCAGCTCCCGGGGTGTGCCGCAGCGCTGGTGCAGCCAGGTGGCATCCAGGTGGCTGGCGACGAAATCGGTGATGACTTCGGCACGCTCCCGGTCATCCACCGGGATTTCCCGGTTCAGCTGGTGCAACTGGTTGGCGGTCTCGAACGAGCCGGTGCCGACCGACAGCAGCGGCAACCCCGCCTGCAAGGCCCCCTGGCACAAGCCGAGGATCCGCGGGTCGGGCTTGCTGTCGCTGGTCAGCAGCAGGCCCGCCAGCGGTACCCCGTTGATCGCCGCCAAGCTGACCGCCAGAATGATGTCGTCGCGGTCGCCCGGTGTCACCACCAGGGTGCCCGGCTTGAGCAGGGGCACCGTATTGGCCACGGTGCGTGCGCAGATGATCGTCGTGTTCATGCGCCGTTGCTCGTAGTCGCCGGCATTGAGCACCTGCGCGCCCAGCAGCTCGGCCACATCGCGGGTACGTGGGGCGTTGAGCTCGGCCTGGTACGGGATGCAACCCAGCAGCCGGAAATCATCGCCTCGCAGCAGCGGCGAATGCTCGCGCAGGCGATTGGCGAAGGCCGGCATGCTCTCTTCGCTGCGCACCTTGTTCAGGATCACGCCCAGCACCTTGGGATCACGCGGGCCGCCGAACAGCTGCGCCTGCAACTCGACCCGGCCGGACAACTCGCCGAGCGCCTCGTGCTCGGCGGCCGACACCAGGATCACCTCGGCGTCCAGGCTCTTGGCCAGGTGCAGGTTGACCCGTGCGGCATAGCTGGCATGGCGCGTCGGTACCATGCCCTCGACCACCACTACGTCAGTGTCGACACAGGCTTGCTGGTAGAGACGAATGATCTGTTCGAGCAGCTCGTCCAGCTGGCCCTCACCGAGCATGCGCTCCACGTGGGACAGGCTCAGGGGTATCGGTGGCTTGATGCCATGGGTGCGCGCCACCAGCTCGGTGGAGCGTTCCGGACCGGTATCGCCAGGGTGCGGCTGGGCGATCGGCTTGAAGAAACCGACCTTCAGGCCGGCGCGTTCCAGCACACGGACCAGGCCCAGGCTGATGGACGTCAGGCCGACGCCGAAGTCGGTTGGTGCGATGAAGAATGTCTGCATGCAGGCTCTCGAGCGCAGCGAATGGAAAAGTCAGGGCTCAAGAGTAGTCCCATCGACCCCTCCAGCGCACCAGCCGCAATCAAATGGCTGGCCCAGGCACGCAGCGCGTCGGGCGGCATCGAGCACCCACGGGCGTACCTGCCAGGGCGGCTGGTGGCGCAGGTGCTGGGTGTGCCCGCACGACAGCTCGACCACCCAGTGGCCCTGCTCGTCCTGACGAAAAGCGACCATCCGACTGGTGGAGGCGACATCTTCGGAGGTGCGTTCGCAATCGCGCGGTGCCTTGGTTACACTTGTCCGTTCTACATTCTTTTGCAAAGGTCTCCTCCCCATGCTGATTGCCGCCAACAAGGCTGTCTCGATCGACTATACCCTGACCAACGACGCCGGGGAGGTCATCGACAGCTCCGCCGGTGGTGCGCCGCTGGTCTACCTGCACGGTGCAAGCAACATCATCCCGGGTCTGGAAAAGGCCCTGGAAGGCAAGCAGGCCGGTGACGAGCTGAACGTCGCCATCGAACCTGAAGAGGCCTACGGCGAATACATGGCCGAGCTGGTCAGCACCCTGAACCGCAGCATGTTCGAAGGCGTCGACCAGCTGGAAGTCGGCATGCAGTTCCACGCGTCGGCGCCGGACGGCCAGATGCAAATCGTCACCATCCGTGACCTCGATGGCGACGACGTGACCGTCGACGGCAACCACCCCCTGGCCGGTCAGCGCCTGAACTTCAAGGTCAAGGTCGTCGACGTGCGTGACGCCACCGAAGAAGAGATCGCTCATCGCCACATCCATGGCGAAGGTGGCCATCACCACTGATTTCTGCGCTAAGCTCAGAAGCAGGAACGAGGCGCTGGGTACGCCGGACATGCGCGCTTGGAACGCATGACCGGCGCGCCCGGCGCCTTTTTGATGGGCGACGTGTCTTGTCGCGATAATCGATAGCCGGGGGGACTTCACCATGAGTGCGTTTCACGACCTCACCTTGCAGACCCTGGAGGGCGCACCGTTACCACTGGCACCGTTCAAGGGCGGGGTGACGCTGGTGGTCAACGTCGCCTCCAAGTGTGGGCTGACGCCGCAGTATCAAGCGCTGGAAGGCCTCTACCAACGCTACAAGGAACGTGGTCTGACGGTGCTGGGCCTGCCGTGCAACCAGTTCGCCGGGCAGGAGCCTGGTACCGATCAGGACATTCGGCAGTTCTGCAGCCTTACCTATGGGGTCAGTTTCCCCATGGCCGCCAAGCTCGAGGTCAATGGCCCCCACCGTCATCCGCTGTACCGCCTGCTGGCCGGCGAGGGTGCCGAATTCCCGGGCGACATCACCTGGAATTTCGAGAAGTTTCTGGTAGGCAAGGATGGCCGCGTGTTGGCGCGGTTTTCCCCACGCACTTCGCCCGATGATCCGTCGGTGGTCCAGGCCATCGAAAAAGCCCTGGCCTGAGGGCAGGCCTCAGGCACGACGCCGGGCCGGGTCACTCCGGTGACAGGGACTTTGCGGCGGACGACGTCGCGAGGTCCGACGCAGGGGGCAGGCTCGTTTCGGGCAATGCGCCCAGCGCCATGCTCGACGACTGGCACGCCTCGCGCAGATAACCTTCGAACTGCTCGACGATCATCGACCAGCCTTGTCGGCTGGCGTGGCACCGTGCGTTGAGCCGTACCCGGCGCAAATGCTCGTTTTCTTCCAGCAACCAGCTGGCCGCTTCGATGAAGGCAGCCTGATCACCCGGCATGGCCAGTGCGCCGTTGTCACCATGACGGATGTGCTGGGCAGCGGCGGCCTGGTCATAGGCCACCACCCCCAGGCCCGAGGCCATGGCTTCGAGCACGACATTGCCGAAGGTCTCGGTCAGGCTCGGGAACAGGAACAGGTCGCCACTGGCGTAGTGCTCTGCCAACGCCTCGCCCTGCTGCGCGCCGCAGAAGACGGCGTCTGGCAACAGGCGTTCCAGGGCGGCGCGCTGCGGCCCGTCGCCGACCATCACCAGGCGCATGCGACGCTGTGGGTGGGCCTGGTGCAAAGCCAGCAGGCACGGGCGCAACAGCCCCAGGTTCTTTTCCAACGCCAGCCTGCCCACATGCAGCACCACGACATCGTCCGGGCCCATGCCCCAGCTGTCGCGTAGCGCCTGGCTGCGTCGACAGGGCGTGAACAATGCAGCGTCGACGCCACGGCTCATGAGGGCAAGGCGCTCGAACCCACGACGCTCCAGCTCGACCTGCTGACTGACGCTCGGCACCAGGGTCACGGCGGTCCGCCGATGAAACCAGCGCAGGTAATGGGTCACCGGGCGGGTCAACAGACCACACCCATAGTGGCTGGTGTAGTGCGCGAAGTTCGTGTGGAAGCCGCTGACGACGGCGATGCCCAGCCGTCGAGCGGCACGCAATGCGTTGAGCCCCAGGGGCCCTTCGGTGGCGATGTACAACACGTCCGGCCGTTGTCGACGCCAGTGACGCGTCAGGGTCTGCACGGAGATCTCGCCCCACTGCAGGCCCGGATAGCCAGGCAGTGGCCACCCGCGCGCGAGCATGACGTCCGGCCCTGGTGGCGTCGTGGTGTCGACCGCCTGCCGCGGGCGAAGCACCTGAACGCGATGGCCACGTTGCCGAAGCCCCTCGGCCAGGCGCCCAAGGGTAGTGGCCACGCCATTGATTTCGGGTGGGAAGGTTTCGCTGACCAGTGTGATGCGCAGGGAGGATGTGCTCATGCACTGCAGTGTGCGGCCAGCGGGTTGCAAGGGTGTGTCATCGTCGTGACCAAGGCATGAAAGCAGGTCGGCAGGTCTGCGTTACGCGTGAATATTTGTTCACCCCACTCAAGAATCGCTCGCACCTGGCCGATGGCTTGTCAACGAACCCTCGATGCCCTCCAGGAGAGCGGTAATGTTCCACAACAAACTGAAGAAAGAACTCCAGCGTCTGCGCGATGACCTGCTATTGGTCTCGCAGATCAAGACGAGTCTCGACAACGAGATGCTGGTACTTCAGCTCGATCCACAGGGACGCATCGAGTCGGTCAACGGCAATTTCGAACGGGACATGCACTACCGCGCCGAGCAACTGGTGGGGCGATCCGTCGAGGACATCGTACCGCCGCATGTCAAGACCCTGGAGTTTCACCAGCGCATGAGCCGTGCCATACGCAATGGCGAACATTACCACGGTGCCTTCAGACTGCTGCGTGGGGACGGTGAGGAAGCCTGGCTGCGTTCGATCTTGCAGCCGGTGCGGGATGCGACGGGGCGTATCACGTGTTTCACCCTCCACTCGAGCGACCTCACTCGCACCATCAAGGCGTCCCGCGAACACGAAAGCCTGATCAAGGCACTGCAGCGTTCCACGGCGGTGATCGAGTTCAACCTCGACGGCGAAGTGCTGACCGCCAATGAGCGCTTCCTGGAGGCGACGGGTTATACGCTGGAGCAGATTCGCGGCAAGCACCACCGCCTTTTCTGCGATCCCGAACAGGCCCGTTCGACCGACTACCAGGCCTTCTGGGAAAAGCTGCGCCGCGGCGAGTACATTGCCGGTCGCTTCCAGCGTGTCGATTCGCGCGGTCGCACCATCTGGCTCGAGGCTTCGTACAACCCGATCTTCGATGCCCATGACGTGCTCTACAAAGTGGTCAAGTTCGCCACCGTGATCACCGATCAGGTCAATCAGGAACACGCCGTGTCCAGGGCGGCGGACATTGCGCATTCGACGTCGGTGCAGACCGACGCCAGTGCGCGCAAGGCCAGCGACGTGGTCAGCCAGTCGATGGGGGTGATGCGCGAGCTGGAAGCCTGCATGCAGCAGGCGGCCGAGAGCATCGAGGCGCTGGACAAGCAGTCACGGGTCATCGGCGCGATCATCAAGACCATCAGCGACATCGCCGGGCAGACCAACCTGCTGGCGCTCAACGCGGCCATCGAAGCCGCTCGCGCAGGCGAGCAGGGACGGGGGTTCGCCGTGGTGGCCGACGAAGTGCGTCAGCTGGCGTCGCGCACCAGCGGCGCCACCGAGGAAATCGCCCAGGTGGTGAAACAGAACGAGAAACTTGCACAGGCGGCGGTGGCGATCATCGATGCCAGCAAGCGTCAGGCCGAGCAGAGCCTGACGCTGGCGGGGCAGACCGATGCGGTGATCGCCGAGATCCAGGACGGTGCGCGCCAGGTGGTCGGCGCCGTGGGCCAGTTCGCGCATCAACTGGGTCGCTGAGCGAGCGGACACAAGCCGGCCAGGGCACGCTCGATCAACCGGCCTGCTCGGTCTCCTTGATATGGTCGTAGACGACGCCAAGGGCCTCACTGACCAGGTTGATGTCGGCCCTGGCGTACAGGTGCTGGCTGGTCTGGCTACGGACCCTGAACAAACCGCCATGGGGGCCGATGGAGGGGCGTTCGCTGTCCAGCACGGCACGGGTCAGCAAATCGACCAGCGACTCGCTGTAGTTCACCACACCGTCCTTGCCCCATGTGGTGTAGAACAGCTGGTCGTAGGGTTCAGCGATGGCGTGCGCCTCGAGTATCTCGCGCAGGCGCCATTTGACGCGGTGGGTGGCGATGACGGTGCCTTGTAGATGCTCGGGCACACCGGCCAGTTCGATGAAGTCTTTCGATTTGACGTCGTAGAAGTCCATGGGTGATCTCCAGGTGGTGAGGTCGCAACCACTGCGGCCTCATCGCCATTGAAAATCGAATCCGCGCCAGGCCAGCGCTACATAGTTAGCGCTCCCGCTCACGCACCCAGAACAGCGTCGCCCCGGCCACTGCCGCTGGCATCATCAGCAGGTTGACCAGCGGAATCAGCAGTGCCAGGTAAGTGACGCCGCCAAACCCCAGGCTCTGCCAGCGCTTGTGCCGCAGCCAGGCGAGCATGTCCTGCCAGCTCATCTTGTTGTTGTCGGCCGGGTAGTCGATGTACTGGATGGCCATCATCCACACCCCGAACAGCAACCAGAGCGGTGCGGCGATCACATTCACCACAGGAATCAGCGACAGCACGAACAGGCCGAGCGCGCGGGGCAGGAAGTAGCCCAGCTTGCGCATCTCGCGACCAAAGGTGCGCGGCACCATCGCGGCCAGCTCGCCCCAGCTGAAGGCGGGGAAGTGATCTTCGCCGCGCACCACCACCTCGACCTTTTCCGCCAGGAAACCGTTGAACGGCGCGGCGATGATGTTGGCGACCAGCGTGAAGGTGAAGAACACCATCAGCGCCACCAGCACCACGAACAGCGGCCAGATGATGTAGCTGAGAAAGCCCAGCCAGTCCGGCAGGCTGGGCATGAGGGTCTCGACCCACAGGTCGAACTGGTGCCAGGCGAAATACACCAGGCCGCCGAACAGCAGCAGGTTGATCAGCAGCGGCAACAGCACGAACAGGCGCAGGCCAGGGCTCAACACCAGCCTGAGCCCCTCGCGCAGGTAGCGAGGGCCGGACAGAACGGGAACAGGCATCTCAAGCACTCCAGGGTCGACAGAGGCGCCGACCTTACCGAGTTTGCACGGCAGGCGAAAGCGACCTGCCTGTGACGAGGCATGACGGGTCAGGTTTCCTGGCGGCGAAACGCGCCTCAGGCATAGAGCCGGGCTATGAGGTGGATTGTCGATGGATATTTCCTTACTCTCTGCGACCTCGCTACAGTGCCCTCACTCTTTTCAACCCTTCGGATCTCGACTTAACAAGGAGTCACCATGAGCATTCTGGTCAACAAGCAGGCCCCGGACTTCGATGCAGCCGCCGTTCTGGGCGATGGCTCGATCGTCGACAGCTTCACGCTGTCCTCGCTGCGCGGCAAGTACGTCGTGCTGTTCTTCTGGCCGCTGGACTTCACCTTCGTCTGCCCATCGGAAATCATTGCCCACAACAACCGCATGGACAAGTTCCGCGAGCTGGGCGTCGAGGTGGTCGGTGTGTCGATCGACTCGCAGTTCACCCACCATGCCTGGCGCAGCACGCCAGTGGAGAAGGGCGGCATCGGCGCGGTCGAGTTCACCATGGTCGCCGACGTCAAGCACGAGATCACCCGTGCCTATGGCATCGAGCACGAAGCCGGCGTCGCGCTGCGGGCGTCGTTCCTGATCGACCAGCAGGGTGTGGTGCAGCACCAGGTCGTCAACAACCTGCCGCTGGGTCGCGAAGTCGACGAGATGGTCCGCCTGGTCGAGGCGCTGCAGTTCACCGAGGCGCATGGCGAAGTCTGCCCGGCCGGCTGGCGCAAGGGCCAGAAAGGTATGAAGGCCGATGCCCAGGGCGTCGCCGACTACCTGGCCGAGAACGCCAGCAGCCTGTAACACGCGGCGCTGCTTCACCGCGGCCGGCGCTCCAGGCGCCGGGCCGTGGTCTTCACCATCCAGCCGGCCACGCCGGCGTCACGACGACGGTCCTGCGGGGCCGCGTCGACAGGAGTGCATCATGTCCGAATCACGTCACTCGCGCGTCATCATCCTCGGCTCGGGCCCTGCCGGCTACAGCGCCGCCGTCTATGCCGCACGCGCCAACCTCAAGCCGCTGCTGATCACCGGCATGCAGGCGGGTGGCCAGCTGACCACCACCACCGAAGTCGACAACTGGCCAGGCGACCCCCATGGCCTGACCGGCCCGGCCCTGATGCAGCGCATGCAGGAGCACGCCGAGCGCTTCGAGACCGAGATCGTCTTCGACCACATCAATGCCGTGGACCTGGCCAACAAGCCGTTCACCCTGACCGGCGATAGCGCGACCTATACCTGTGACGCCCTGATCGTCGCCACCGGTGCCAGTGCTCGCTACCTGGGCCTGCCCTCGGAAGAGGCCTTCATGGGCAAGGGCGTTTCGGCCTGTGCCACCTGCGACGGCTTCTTCTACCGCAACAAGCCGGTCGCCGTGATCGGCGGTGGCAACACCGCCGTGGAAGAAGCGCTGTACCTGGCCAACATCGCCAGCAAGGTGACCTTGGTCCACCGCCGCGATACCTTCCGCGCCGAGAAGATCCTGGTCGACAAGCTGCACGCACGCGTGGCCGAGGGCAAGATCGAACTCAAGCTCAACGCGAACCTGGACGAGGTCCTGGGCGACAACATGGGCGTGACAGGCGCACGGCTGAAGAACAACGACGGCAGCAGCGAAGAGATCAAGGTCGACGGCGTCTTCATCGCCATCGGTCACACGCCGAACACCTCGCTGTTCGAAGGCCAGCTGACCCTCAAGGACGGCTACCTGGTGGTCAGCGGCAGCCGTGAAGGTAATGCCACCGCGACCAACGTCGAGGGTGTGTTTGCGGCCGGCGACGTGGCTGACCATGTCTACCGCCAGGCGATCACCTCGGCCGGCGCCGGCTGCATGGCGGCCCTGGACGTGGAACGCTACCTGGATGGCCTGCAGAACGCCTCGTTCTGAGCCGACAGGCATGACCGCGTCCGGTGTGCGCCAGGCGCGGTGAAAAAGCCCGGTGTCGCGAGCGCGATCCCGGGCTTTTTCATGTCTGTGTGTCAGAGGCTCAGACGCATCGACAGGTCGACGGCCTTGACTTCCTTGGTCATGGCACCGATCGAGACGAAGTCGACGCCGGTCAGGGCGATCTCGCGCAAGGTCGTCTCGTTCACCCCGCCACTGGCTTCGAGCTTGGCCTTGCCCGCCGTCCTGCGCACCGCTTCGCGCATGTCGTCCAGGCTCAGCTCGTCAAGCATGACGATGTCGGCCCCAGCGTCCAGTGCCTGGCTCAGTTCGTCCAGGCTTTCGACCTCGACCTCCACGGGTTTGCCCGGGGCGATGCGGTGTGCGGCAGCCACTGCCTGCGCGATGCCGCCGCTGGCGGCGATGTGGTTTTCCTTGATCAGAAAGGCGTCGAACAGACCGATGCGGTGGTTGTGACCGCCGCCGCAGGTGACGGCATATTTCTGCGCCAGGCGCAGGCCGGGGAGGGTCTTGCGGGTATCGAGCAGGCGCACAGAGGTGTCGGCCACCTGGTCGACATAATGCCGAACCCGCGTCGCCACACCCGACAGCATCTGCAGGAAGTTCAGTGCCGAACGCTCGCCGGTGAGCAGCGAACGGGCCGGCCCCTCGAGGTGGAACAGGGCCTGGCCGGCGCTCGCCTGCTGACCGTCGATGACCTGCCAATGCACCGCCACGCGCGGGTCGAGCTGGCGAAACACGGCATCGACCCACGCCGTGCCACTGATCACGCAGGCGTCGCGGGTGATGACCGTGGCCTTGGCCAGGCGCTCGGCCGGAATGAGCTGGGCGGTGATGTCGCCACTGCCGACGTCTTCGAGCAAGGCGCGGCGTACATTGGCTTCGATTTCGGCAGAAAGGTCGGCAAGGCGTAGGTTCGGCATGTCGTGCTCCAAAGCAGGGTGCCGGCGATTATAGGGCAGGTGGCGTCCCTGTACAGGCACGCGGCGTGCTGCCTTCCGTCAGGCGGTGGGGAGCTTTGTCGACCTTTCACGGTCTGTGGTAACGACCGCTTCCGCGCCCCCGTGCAACGAATGCAGACGTCATGGTCGAGGCCAAGCCGATTGGCCTCGTGGATACGGACCCGCAGCGGCGTCGATGACGCGCCCTGTCAAGGAGATCGGGATGTACAAGGACAGCAATGTTGTGAACCTGGCACATGCCATGCGGCAGGGTGTTCGCACCGTCGAGCCTGGGTTGCCCATGCTGGTCGTGCAAGTGCGCGACAAGGCGGCCTTGCAGGTGCATCAGGGTTTGCGCACGCTGTTCGACATTGCCGACGACACCCTGTTCGAGCTTGCAGACAAGGCCTTCTGCGAGCATGACCGGCGTCTCATGCTCGACGCCATGCACCAGGTTCGGCAGCAGCGCAAACATTTAGAGCGCCTGTTTATGGAGATGTTCCATGACGCGTTCGATCAAATCGGGCGTTCCCGTGCCGCGACCTGGCCCACGCGTTCCATGGACCAGAGCTGGAACCCACTGGACTACCGCGACTCGGCCCTCGTGCTCGAGGCCATGGTCGAGCGGACGATGGCCCGCGACAGCCAGGCCCTGCATCACCTGAACGTGCGCTTTCATCACCTGCTCGAAGCGCCCCTGGACATGCAGCACAATCCGTTGGGCCCGCGATGCCTTGCCGACTACTTCCTGCGTGTCGTGCACATGCTGGAGGTAAGCGCCACGGTCAAGCGTGTTCTGGTGAAACTCTTCGATCGTTGCGTCTTGCGCGATGTGGACTTGATGTATGCCGAAAGCAACCAAATGCTCATGGCCGCCGGTGTCCTGGGCGCGCTCAAGCCGGCGCCGCGGCGACGTGCGCAAGACGCTCCGCGAATGACCAGCGTTCTGCCTGCCAATCAGGACGATGCCCACCTGGCGCCGGAAAAGGGTGTCGACGGTGCAGGTTTCGCGACGGCCTGCGGCCTGCTGGGCGATCGTCGTGGCCGATTGTCGTCGAGGACGTCGGGAGGACGTGGCGTGCAGACGATCGAGGGGCATGACCTGCTACGCGTGCTCACGTCCTTGCAGCAGCGCGTGCTCGCTCCCGAGGCGCCAGACACCTCCGATGTCCTGGGGCCCCTTGAATGCGCCTTGGCCCACATCGCCAAGCGCGGCGCCGTGGCGTGCCGTATCACCGAGCAGGATGAAGCGGTGATCGACCTGGTAGGGCTATGGTTCGACCAGGTCCTGGCAGATCCGAATCTGCCGCAGTCGCTCAAGACGCTGATCGGCCGAGTGCGCATCCCGGTGATGAAGGCGGCGTTGATGGAGGCGGGGTTCTTCGATCATCCCGGCCACCCGGCCCGGCGCCTGGTCCAGGCGATCGCCGATGCCGGTATGGGCTGGGACGACCAGGGCGAGGCGTCCCCTGACGGTGTGCAGGTCATGCTCGAGCACATGGTGCATCGCCTGCTGGCCGATTTTACCGAGGACATGGGCCTGTTCACCGCCGTGACGAACGAGTGCCTGGCGCGGGTCGAAGAAGAGCGCCAGCGTGCCGCCAGGCTCGAACAGCGTGTGCGTGACGCCGAGGAGGGCCGCCTGCGTTGGTTGCAGGCCCGGCAGAGCGTGCAGCGCGAGCTCAACCTGCGCCTGCATGGCCGTTTCGTGCCGCACAGGGTGGTGGACATGCTGGTCACCGGCTGGAGCCAGGTACTGCTGATGACCTGGCTCAAGCATGGCGAGCGCTCCCTGCCGTGGTCCAAGGCCCTGGCGACCATGGACTCGCTGTTGCTCAGCGTCACCCCGCATCGGCAGGCGCTGGCCCGGCAAGAGCTGCTCGAACGGGTACCTGGGTTGCTCAAGGCATTGCGTGAAGGGCTGGCGGGCGTGGCCATGGAGTCGACGGCCATGAGCGCGTTCTTTCAGCACCTGCAGCAGTTGCACCTGTGTGCATGCAGCCAGTCGGAAGACGGCGAGAGCGCCCAGGAAGCGCTGGTGCATGTCCAGGATGAAATCGTCCTGGCGGTTCCGCAGGAAACCGTCTGCGGCCCCCTGTGGCAGCCGGCGGCGGACGATCCCGCGCTGTTGAGCGTTCGCGCGCTGCGCATGGGCCATTGGATCGTCACCGACGATGGCGAATCGGCCCGCTGCAAGTTGGTGGCGTCGCTGGACGAGGTCGATCGACTGGTCTTCACCTACCATGCCGGACGCAAAGTCCGCGAGTGGACACGGGCTGGGCTGGCCATGGCCGTGCGCCGTGGCGAGGTCCGGCTGCTGGAAGACGGCCCTGTGTTCGAGCGGTGCTGGGAACGTGTCCTGACCTGCCTGCGCGCCCAGTCCCTGCACTGAATCTTCATGCAAGCGCCAGGCGCTCGCGGCATACTGGCGCTTCCTTTTCGTGATGCAGGAACGATCATGCCACTGGACCTCGCGACCGGCTGGTTCACGGACGTCGTGCGATGCCCCTCGCCCAACTTCAATGCGCGCCCGGCGAACGAACAGATTTCTCTGCTGGTCATCCACAACATCAGCCTACCACCCGGCCGCTTCGGCACAGGCCGAGTCCAGGCGCTGTTCCAGAACCGCCTGGACCTGACCGAGCACCCCTATTTCGACGGCCTGCGCGGGCTGACCGTATCGGCGCACCTGTTCATCGAGCGCACGGGGCAGGTGACCCAGTTCGTCTCGTTGCTCGACCGTGCCTGGCATGCCGGCGTGTCCTGCTTCGACGGCCGCGAAGGCTGCAACGACTTCTCCATCGGTATCGAGCTCGAGGGCACCGACGACCTTCCCTACACCGAGGCCCAGTACGAGGCGCTGGCCAGGTTGACCCGGTCGATACAGGCCGTGTGGCCGGTCATCGACTTCGAGCGCATCCAAGGCCACAGTGACATCGCGCCCCAGCGCAAGACCGACCCGGGTGCGTCGTTCGACTGGGCACGGTTCGAGGCCGATCTCATCGAAGGGGGGCTTTCATGAGCTTTCTGGCCCTGGTCCTGATCCTGGTGATCGAGACCTGTTCCGCCTGGCGCTCGCGGCTCCAGCACGACGGGGGTTTCCTGCGCGAGCTGGCGCGTCTCGAATGCGAGGGCAGGCGGTCGTCCCTCGGGGTGCTGGCCATCCTGGTCGTCGTGCCCATGGGGCTGCTGGGTGTGCTACTGCATACCCTCGAACCGGTGGCGTACGGCCTGCTGGCCTTGCCCGTTCATGTGCTGGTGTTGCTCTACAGCCTGGGGCGAGGGCAGGCCAAAGGCGCGCTTGGGCCATTTCGCGATGCCTGGCGCCGTGGCGACTACCAGGGCAGTGTGTACGCTGCCGAACGCGATCTGAACGTTCGCGGTGAAGAGACTGCGTCAGTCTTGGCACAGGTCCAGGGCTACCTGGTCTGGCGCGTGTACGACGGTTTCTTCGCGGTGGTGTTCTGGTACGCCCTGTTCGGACCGGTGGGGGCCCTGGGCTTCCGGCTGCTGACCCTGTGCCAGCAGCACAGCCGTCGACCCACCGTGGTCCTGTACGCCGAACGGATCCGCCATGCGTTGGACTGGGTGCCCGCCAGGGTGCTGATCGTCAGTTTCGCGCTGGTCGGCCATTTCGTGGCGGTCATGCGCCTGCTATTGAACGAGGTGCTGGCCTGGCGCACCTCAGCGACGACGCTGCTGGCCAGCGCAGGCCAGGCAGCGAATTCACCGCTCGAACCGGGCGCTGGCCAGCAAGGATTGGACTACCTGGACAGTCAGTGGGCGTTGCTGCAGCGCAGTGCCGTCTTGTGGTATGTCGTTCTGGCCTTGGGCGTGGTGCTGGCCTGAGTCGACCGTCGTTCGTGCCTGGGCTGTGACCTGAGGCTACCAGCCGAACACGGCCTCGGCATTGCGACTGCTGGCCTGTGCCAGCGTCTCGTGCTCTATGCCCATGACCTGGGCCAGCGCCGCGGCGATCTGCGGCAAGTGGTCCGGGCTGTTGCGCTGGCCGGCGAACATCGAGGGAGCCATGTCCGGGGCGTCGGTTTCCAGTACCACGCTGTCCAATGGCAGCTGGGGCAGGGTGCGCTGCAGCCGGAGCGCCTGTGGCCAGGTCGCCGCGCCGCCCAGCCCCAGCTTGAAGCCCAGCCGGATGTATTCGCGGGCTTGCTCGATACTCCCGGCGAACGCATGGATGATCCCGGGCCTGGGCAATCGGTAGCGCTTGAGCGTGGCGATCACCTGCGCATGGCTGCGTCGGACATGCAGCAAGGGGGGCAGTTCGAAATCCACGGCCATCTGCAATTGCGCTTCGAACAGCGTCTGTTGACGGACCTTGTCGAGGTCGGGAAGGTAATAGTCCAGGCCGAACTCGCCCAGGGCGCACAGGCGCGTCTGGCCTTGCAGGCGTTCGAGCCAGTCGCGCAGCTCGGTCAAGTGCTCGGGGCGATGCTGGTCGAGGTAGACCGGATGCAGGCCAAAAGCAGCATGGACGGCATCATGGGTGCAGGCCAGGCCCCAGACCCGCTGCCAGTTGGCCTGATGGACGCCTAGCACCACGATACGCTCCACGCCGACTGACCGGGCCCGGGCCAGCACGTCGAGCCGGTCTGGGTCGAAGTCCTCGAAGTCCAGGTGGGTGTGGGTATCGATCAGGCGCATGGTCAGGCCTTGAGCAGGCGTTGCTTGAAGGTGCGGGCCACGGCATGCACGCCGGGCTGATAGCGCTTGTGCTCGACGGCAGCCACGGCCAGGTCCAGCGCCGTGGTGGCGATCAGGCCATGTTGCTGGGCCATGGCATTGACCGGCAGGGGCAGGAAGTCCAGCAGCTGGTTGTCGCCGAAGGTCCCGAGGCGCAGGTGCCGCGAGTCGTCGGCGCAGGTGCGCAGTACGTCGAACACGCCCTGCAGCAGCACGTACGACGTGGTCACCAGGGCGTCGGGCAGCTCGCCGAAGTCGTCGATCAAGCGTTGCATCAGGCGTTCGCCCCAGTCACGGCTGAACGCGTCGCCCTCATAATGCGCTACCTGTCCGGCATACCCTTGCAAGGCCTGATCGAAGCCTTTCAGGCGCGCGCGGCTGACACCCAGCGTCGGACGTGCGCCGATCAGGGCGATGCGCCGAGGGGCAGTGGCCAGCAGGCTGGCGGTCAGCAGCCGGCTGGCGTCCCGATCGTCACTGATCACCGAGCAGAAGTGTGCAGCATCCATCTGCCGGTCGATGGCGATGATCGGAAGGCCCTGGGCCTGCAGGGTCCGGTAGCTGTCATCGTCCGCCGGCAGGCAGCTGGCGACGAACAGGGCATCGCAACGCCGTGCGCGAAACAGCTGCTGCAACTGCCACTCACTCTCGGGCTGGTCGTCGCTGCTGGCGATCAGCAATTGGTAGCCGCGCGCCCGCGCGCCTTGTTCCAGCTGCTTGGCCAGACGTGCGTAGCTGGGGTTCTCCAGGTCGGGAAGAATGAAGCCCAAGGTGCGCGTGTGGCGGCTGCGCAGCCCGGCAGCCTGCGGGTTGGGCGTGAAGCCATGGGCCTCGACCACTGCCCGCACGCGCTCGACCGTGGCCTGGCTGATGCGCTGTTGTTCGGCCTTGCCATTGATGACGTAGCTGGCGGTGGTCACGGAGACGCCGGCCAGTCGAGCGATATCGCTGAGTTTCACCACAGATTCCTTGTCATACCGGACAGTCCGGCCTGTACTCGACAGTCTTGCCGATCCGCCGCACCGGGCGCAGGCGACCAATGTCGTAGTTGTCTGTCGTCATGGTAACGCCGTTGCGTCGAGAAAGTCAGACCTGGGCGCCGTCTGGCAGGTCTCGACGGCAGGCGTGGGCGGCCTGGAGGCTGCGCGCCGGGGATGGGCCATACTGGCTACAGCCACGGCGATGCCAGCCATTGCACTGCAGAGGCGACAGGCTGGGCTTTTTCGCCGACCGAATATCGAGTAACGTGGCCGGTTAATCAGGTTAAACGTTTCAGCAGGCGCTTACTGTCACCGTCTTCACGCCTGCCAGGAGTCGACGACACGCTCCTGCCCTGTACTCAAAAAAATACCGGGTACCGCATCGGGTACCGTAAAGGAGAAGGTCATGCTGGAGCTCGCCAAAGAGCAGATAGCCATGGGGCAGGTAGCGGCCGACAAGCCCGCCGCACTGCGCCTGCTTGCGGACCGCCTGGTCGCCGACGGCCTGGTGGCCGAGGGTTACCTCAGTGGGCTGGAAGCCCGTGAAGCCCAAGGGTCGACGTTCCTCGGGCAAGGCATCGCCATTCCGCACGGCACGCCGGACACCCGTGAGCTGGTGTTCACCACGGGCGTGCGCCTGATGCAGTTTCCCGAGGGCGTGGACTGGGGCGGTGGGCAGATCGTCTACTTGGCGATCGGCATCGCCGCACGCTCGGACGAGCACCTTCGCCTGCTGCAGCTGCTGACCCGCGCCCTGGGCGAGACCGACCTGGCCGAAGCGCTGCGCCGCGCCAGCTCTGCCGAAGCGCTGCTCAAGCTGTTGCAGGGCGCACCCAAGGAACTGGCCCTGGACGCCCAGCTGATCGGCCTGCAGCAACCGGCCGAGGATTTCCAGGAGCTGGCCTGGCGGGGTGCGCGGCTGCTGCAACGCGCCGGCTGTGCCGACGAAGGCTTCGCTGGCGTACTGCAGCAGGCCGAGCCATTGCCTTTGGGTGAAGGGCTCTGGTGGTTGCACAGCGAGCGTCACGTGCGTCAGCCCGGTCTGGCCTTCGTCACCGCGCAACAGCCGCAGAGCTACCGCGGACAGCCGCTCAACGGCCTGTTCTGCCTGGCCAGTCTGGGCGCTGCCCACCAAGCCTTGCTCGAACGCCTGTGCCAGGTGCTGATCGAAGGCCGCGGCCAGATGCTCTACCAGGCCACCAGCAGCCGTGCGGTCCTGGAAGTCCTGGGCGAGCAGGTGCCGGCCGACTGGCCGAGCGAACGCATCGTGCTGGCCAATGCCCACGGGCTGCATGCACGCCCCGCCAAGGTGCTGGCGCAACTGGCCAAGGACTTCGAGGGCGATGTGCGCGTGCGCGTGGTGGAAAGCGGGCAACCGGCCGTGTCGGCCAAGAGCCTGAGCAAGCTGTTGAGCCTGGGCGCCCAGCGTGGCCAGACCCTGGAGCTGAGCGCCGAGCCGTCGATCGCGGCGGATGCCTTGCCGGTCTTGCTGGCAGCGATCGGCGAGGGCCTGGGCGAAACCGTCGAGCCTGTGCAGGCCAGCGAAAGCGTGGCAGAGCCGGCACCGTCCGCCGCGGCCGAACTCGTGGCGCGTGCGCCGGCTGCCGGCACGCGGATTCAAGGTGTCGCGGCGGCGCCCGGTATTGCCAGCGGCCCGGCGCACCTGCGCATCGAACGTGTCATCGACTACCCGAAGCGGGGCGAGTCACCTCGCGAGGAGCGCCTCAAGCTCGAACAGGCCATCACGGCGGTCAATGCCGATCTGCAACGGCTGATCGAACGCAGCGACCGGGCGATCGGCGAGATCTTCGTCACCCACCAGGAAATGCTCGCGGACCCAGGGCTGACCGACGAGATCGAACAGCGCATCGGCCAGGGCGAAAGCGCGGCCGCGGCCTGGATGACGGTCATCGAGGCGGCAGCCCAGCAGCAGGAATCGCTGCGCGATGCCCTGTTGGCCGAACGCGCCGCCGACCTGCGCGACATCGGTCGCCGGGTGCTGGCCCAGCTGTGCGGCATCAAGGAACCCGAAGAGCCGGCCGAGCCCTACGTGCTGGTCATGGCCGAAGTCGGCCCGTCGGACGTGGCGCGGCTCGACCCGACGCGCGTGGCCGGCATCCTGACCGCCCATGGCGGGGCCACCGCGCACAGCGCGATCGTCGCCAGGGCATTGGGCATCCCGGCCGTGGTCGGTGCAGGCGACAGCGTGCTGTTGCTGGAGCCCGGCACGGCGTTGCTGCTCGATGGCCAGCGCGGCCAGGTCAGTGTCGCACCGGCCGCAGATGAGCTGGCCCGGGCCCTGGCCGAGCGCGACGCCCGCGAGCGTCGCTTGCAGGCCGCCTGGGAACGTCGCATGGAGCCTGCCGTCAGTCGCGACGGCCAGGCCATCGAAGTGTTCGCCAACATCGGCGAAAGCACGGGGCTGGAGAAGGTCGTGGACTGCGGCGCCGAAGGTGTCGGCCTACTGCGCACCGAGCTGATCTTCATGGCCCATGCGCAGGCGCCCGACGTGGCCACGCAGCAGGCTGAGTACGCGCGCGTGCTGGAAGGCCTGGGCGGGCGTCCGCTGGTGGTGCGCACGCTCGATGTCGGCGGTGACAAGCCGCTGCCGTACTGGCCGATCGAGGCCGAAGAGAACCCGTTCCTGGGCGTGCGTGGCGTGCGCCTGACCCTGCAGCGGCCGCAGGTGATGGAAGATCAGTTGCGCGCGCTGTTGCTGGCCGCCGGTTCACGGCCCCTGCGGATCATGTTCCCCATGGTCGGGCAGATCCACGAGTGGCGCGAAGCCCGTGCGATGGTCGAGCGCCTGCGCCAGGAGATTCCGGTCGCCGACCTGCAGCTGGGCATCATGGTTGAGGTGCCCTCGGCCGCCTTGCTCGCCCCTCAACTGGCCCGCGAAGTGGACTTCTTCAGCATCGGCACCAACGACCTGACCCAGTACACCCTGGCCATCGACCGTGGCCATGCCAGCCTGTCGGCCCAGGCTGACGGCCTGCACCCGGCGGTCCTGCGGCTGATCGACATGACCGTGCGCGCCGCCCATGCCGAAGGCAAGTGGGTCGGCGTGTGTGGCGAGCTGGCGGCCGACCCGCAGGCGGTCGCCATCCTGTTCGGCCTGGAAGTGGACGAGCTGAGCGTGTCTGCCCGCAGCATTCCGGAAGTCAAGGCGCTGGTGCGCGAAACCGATTACCAGGCCGCGCGTGTCCTGGCCCGCGAAGCGCTGGCCCAGGACAGTGCGCAGGCCGTTCGCGCCTTGGTGGAGACGCACTGATGGCCAAGATACTGACCGTTACCCTCAACCCTGCGCTGGATGTGACCATCACCCTGGACGCCTTGCGCGCCGGGCACGTCAACCGTAGCCAGGGCCAGGCCACCCACGCGGCGGGCAAAGGCCTCAACGTGGCCCAGGTGCTCGCGGACCTGGGCAACAGCCTGACCGTCAGCGGCTTTCTCGGGAGCGACAATCCGCAACCCTTCGAAGCGCTGATGCAACAGCGTGGCTTTACCGACGGGTTCATCCGTGTGCCCGGCGAGACGCGCAGCAACCTCAAGCTGGTGGAGGCCGATGGCCGGGTCACCGACGTCAATGGCCAAGGGCCTGAGGTGAGCGAAGCGGCGCAGACGGCGCTGTTGCGTCGCCTGGAGAGCCTGGCGGTCGGCCACGACGCCGTGGTCGTCGCTGGCAGCCTGCCCCGTGGCGTCAGCCCGCAGTGGTTCCGGCAACTGCTGGTGCAGCTGCGCGAGCAAGGCCTGAAGGTGGTGCTCGACAGCAGTGGCGAGGCCCTGCGGGTCGGGCTCGAAGCGACGCCCTGGCTGGTCAAGCCCAATGCCGAAGAGTTGGCCGACGCGCTCGGCGTGCCGCTCGAGGAATCGACGGCGCGCCGTCAGGCCGTGGCACGCCTGCTCGATCAAGGGGTCGGGCACGTGGTGCTGTCCCAGGGCGAGGAGGGCGTCAGCTGGTTCGCGCCGGGGCACGCCCTGCAGGCCAAGCCGCCTGCGGTACGCGTGGCCAGCACCGTGGGCGCCGGCGATTCGCTGGTCGCCGGCATGGTCCATGGCCTGCTCAGCGGCGAGCCTGCCGAGCAGACCTTGCGCCGTGCGACGGCGATCGCCGCCCAGGCGGTGACCCAGGTCGGCTTCGGCATCCACGACCGTCCGCAGCTCGAGCGCCTGCAGGCAGGCGTTCAACTCACTTCCCTACACGAGGCTTGCCGATGAACATCGTCATTGTCACCGCCTGCCCCAACGGCCAGGTGTCCAGCGTGCTCAGCGCACGCCTGTTGGCCGCCAGCGCTCATGTCCGGGGCTGGCATACCCACGTCGAGATCCAGGACCCCCAGCATGCCAGCCCACAGGTCGAGTCGGCCGACATCGAGGCCGCCGACTGGATCCTGGTCGTGGCCACTGGCCCTGTGGACCTCGCGCGTTTCGACGGCAAGCGCCTGTACCAGGCGACACCGGCCGAAGCCCTAGCCGACCGCGAGCGCTTCCTTGACGAGGCGGCCGCCAACACCCATGTGCACCAGGCCTCAGCGTCCGCCGAGCCTCAAGCGGATACGAGCACGCCGCGCATCGTCGCCATCACCGCCTGCCCGACCGGTGTTGCACACACCTTCATGGCGGCCGAGGCATTGCAACAGGCAGCGGCCCAGGCCGGTTACACCTTCCACGTCGAGACCCAAGGCTCGGTGGGTGCCCGCAACCCGTTGCCGGACGAAGCCATCGCCGAGGCCGACGTGGTGCTGCTGGCCGCGGACATCGAAGTGCCGACCACGCGCTTCGCCGGCAAACGCATCTACCGGTGTGGCACCGGCATCGCCCTGAAGCAGGCCCGTGCGACCCTGGACAAGGCCTTGGCCGAAGGTCGTGTGGAAAGTGCCGGCCAGGCGACAGGTGGCGAGACCAAGAGCAGCGAGAAGGCCGGGGTCTACAAACACCTGCTGACCGGTGTGTCGTTCATGCTGCCGATGGTGGTGGCCGGCGGTCTGCTGATCGCCTTGTCGTTCGTCTTCGGCATCGAGGCCTACAAGGAAGCCGGTACTTTGCCCGCCGCGCTGATGCAGATCGGTGGCGAAGCGGCCTTCAAGCTGATGGTGCCGCTGCTGGCCGGCTACATCGCCTGGTCCATCGCCGACCGGCCGGGCCTGGCGCCGGGCATGATCGGCGGGCTGCTGGCGAGCAACCTGGAGGCTGGCTTCATCGGCGGCATCGTCGCGGGCTTTCTGGCCGGCTACAGCGCCAAGGCGATCGCCCGTTGGGTGCGACTGCCCAGCAGCCTGGAATCGCTCAAGCCGATCCTGATCATCCCGCTGCTGGCCAGCCTGTTCACCGGCCTGGTGATGATCTACGTGGTCGGTCACCCCGTGGCTGCCATGCTCGAAGGCCTGACGCACTTCCTCGACAGCATGGGCACCACCAACGCCGTGCTGCTGGGCCTGGTGCTGGGCGCGATGATGTGCGTGGACCTCGGCGGCCCGATCAACAAGGCGTCCTACGCCTTCTCGGTGGGCCTGCTGGCGTCGTCGAGCTACGCGCCGATGGCCGCGACCATGGCGGCGGGCATGGTGCCGCCGATCGGCCTGGGCATCGCCAGCTTCCTGGCGCGGCGCAAGTTCGCCCAGAGCGAGCGTGAAGCGGGCAAGGCTGCCCTGGTGCTTGGCTTGTGCTTCATTTCCGAAGGGGCGATCCCGTTCGCGGCCAAGGATCCGTTGCGGGTCATTCCGGCAAGCATCGCCGGTGGTGCCCTGACCGGTGCCCTGACCATGTACTTCGGCTGCAAGCTCATGGCACCGCACGGTGGTCTGTTCGTGCTGCTGATCCCCAACGCGATCAACCACGCGGCGCTGTACCTGCTGTCGATCCTGGCCGGTAGCGTGTTGACCGCCGTGATCTACGCGCTGATCAAGCGCAGTGAGCAGGTCGAGATGACCGTGGCGCCTGCGGCGCCGTGAGGTAGTCCAGCCTTCTTCAGGAGGGCGTCAGGGCCGCCCGGTACGGCCCTGACGGTAGCCAGCGAATAGAGCGAAGGCTCTGACACTACACGTCCTGAGAGGGCGGTGGCGTCAGAGCCTTCGCTCTTTTGGGGGTGCCTGTCATCGCTTGCGCCGCAACGGCTCCAGCAGCGCGCCCAACCCGTTGTGGTCGATCTCGTGCATCAAGGCCAGGAGCCGTCCCAATTCCCCTTCCGGAAACCCCTTGCGTGCGAACCAGGCCAGGTAGTCGCCCGGCAGGTCGGCAAGCGTGCGGCCCTGGTATTTGCCGAATGGCATGGTCCGCTCGACGAGCGATTGAAGCGCTTCAGGTTTCACGATGAGCCTCCCGGCCAGGCAAAGCGCGCACGATACTGCAATCTGCATGATGGCTGAAGTCGCCATCATGCAGAACACCACTCGCCATGGTGCCGTTCTTGTCGATAACCTGTTGATTTCTAATGACATCGAAAATTCTTTGAACCTGGCATGAAGCCTGCTCTCCCATATAGGGACTATCAACTGCCACGGAGTTTGAGCCATGAGCAATCCAAACAAAGAAGTGATTGATGTACTGAACAACCTGATCGAGTACAGCAAGGACGGCCAGAAAGGTTTCGAAGAGGCTGTTGATGACCTGAAGAACCCAGAGCTGAAGGCCTTTGCCCGTCAGCGCGCCGAAGGTTGCGCACAGGCAGCCCGTGAGCTGCAGGCCGAAGTGAAGTCGCTCGGTGGCGACCCGGAGACCTCTACCAGCTTCACCGGTGACCTGCACCGTGGCTGGGTCAACCTGAAGTCGGCACTGACCGGCAAGGAAGACAAGGCGGTCTTCGAAGAGCTGGAGCGTGGTGAAGACTACGCACTGAAGGCCTACAAAGACGCCGTCGAGAAGCTGGCCAAGCTGGGCCATGGCGACGTCGCCGTCGGCCATACCACCGTCAGCACCGGCGTAGGTGCCACCCATGTCGGCGCCACCGATGGCCTGACCAGCACCGCCACTACTGCCGCCACCGGTAGTGGTCCATACGCGCTGGTGCGCAAGCAGCTCGAAGGCGTACAGAAGAATCATGACGAAGTCAAAGCCCTGCGCGATCGTGAAATCGCCAAGGCCAAGCACGCCTGATTCATAGGCCATCCCTGTGTCGTCAGGTCAACGCAGGCTGCGTGCCTGACAGGATGGCCGACATAGAGGCTCATGGTCGCAAGCCGTGAGCCATCATCGGACAGAGGCAGTGTCTCAACGCGGGTGCGAATACGTTTCGCCCTGCCGACAGCACTGCCTCTTTCCGTTTCGGGTGCGCAGTCCTACGGTCAGAAGATGTTCAATGGATAATCGACGATCACCCGGTATTCATCGACATCGTTGTCTACCCACGAATACCCTTGACTACCCCGATGGCTGGCATAGCGCAGCTGTACGGCCAGGTCTTTGAACTGACCCTCCTGAACCACGTAGCGCACGTCCAGATCGCGCTCCCAGTGGTGCGCGTCCTTGCCGTCGGGGTTGTACCAGTTGCCATAGCCGCTGCTGCTGCGATCGGCCTTGGTCAGGTCGATCTCCCCGCGCGAATAGGACAGCGTCGTGCTTAGCCCAGGATAGCCCAGTGCCGAGAGGTCATAGCCATACTGCAGTTTCCAGGAGCGCTCGTTGGGCCCGTTGAAGTCCGAGTACATGCGCGAGTTGTCGAGAAAGACGCTGTCGCCCTGGTTGATGTAGTCGAACGGGGTGTCGCCGTTGACCCGCTGGTAGGCGGCGGTGACGCTATGGCCGTTGACGTCCAGGGTCAGGTGCAGGCTGTAGGTGTTGTTGTCGATGCTGCCGAGCAGGGCCTTGCCGGTGTCCTGGGTATGGTAGACGTGGAATCCAGGGTTGAGGCTGACATGGTCGTTGATGACATGGATGTACTCGACATCGGCGTAGTACTGGTTCCAGATGTCTTGAAGTTCGGCACCATACAGGCTGGCGGTGATGTTCGGTGTACCGCTCCAGGTCGCACCGGCCCAGTTCAGGTGATGGCTTTTGCTACCGTCGGCCAGCGTGCCGTAGAAGGTGTCGATACGACGGTGCCCGCTCTGGTTGTAGGGCTTGGTGAAGCTGACCTGGCCGCCTTCGAGCGCGAGGCCGTCGATGCTGTTGTTGGTCAGGCTGACGCCACGGAAGGTCTGCGGCAGCATGCGCGTCTCGCCGCCGGCGATCACCGGGTTGGTGAGGAACAGGTCGCCGGCCTTGAGTTCGGTGTCGAACGCCTTGAGCTTGATTGCCGCCCCTGCCGTGGAGAAGGTGCCCGGCGCCTTGCCCAGTTCGCCGTCGTCCTGGTAATGCAGCGGCAGGATGCTGGTCCCGGCATGCCCACCACCGCCATCGAGTTTCAGGCCCAGCATGGCGTGCGCATCGAGCCCGAAGCCTACCGTGCCAGGTGTGTAGCCGGACTGGAAGCGGGCGACGAATCCCTGGCCCCATTCACGGCTGTCGGCATTGCCCCGATCGAGCTGATTGCGATTGAAATAGGCATTGCGTGCGTTGACGTTCAATGAGGCGCCTTCGATGAAGCCTTCGGGTTGATCGTCAGCAGCGTGAACGGCAGCGGGGATCGTTGCAGCCATTGCAACGAAAAGCGACGTTAAACGGGACACGATGGGCACCGGTACGGGCTCCTTTTGTACGAGAGGGTGGGCAGGTCGTGTTATCGGCCCGGCTACTTTCTCGTCAGGAACGTACACACCGCGAAGGAATGAACCGCACACGAAGGAAAAGCCGCCGGTCGGCCAACGGCTGCGTAAACTACCATACCGGACCCTGCGTGTCGTGGCACCGTCGGTGTACCGGTGCCTGTACCGACGCTGGGATCAGCTGTCACCGTGAGTCTGTTCGGTGGCCTTGGAGGCCGTCTGCTGTGCGCCTTGCAGTCCTTCGGCAGGGTGGGCGGTCAGGGCCTCGCGGGCCTCTTGATGAGTGGCTTGAAGCGCTGCATTCCGGGCGACGAATGCGGGTGATTCCTCGGCCATCGCCCAAGGCGACGCCAGCAGGCCCGACAGGAGGGAGACACAAACGAGTGTGGAATGGGTCGACATGGGTAACGTCCTTCTTGCCAGGCAAGTATCGGTTGGATACCCCTACGGTAGGCGTGGGACGCACCTGGAAACAGCAGGCTGCTGAAGAATCACTGTTGCATTCAAGGTAACAATTTGCCCAGGATGGGTCGTCATGTCCTTCAGAAGCCGCGCGCTTGAGCGAGTCGAACGCGCGAACGGGATAGGCACGCCTATCCTGGCATGAATTGGAAAACCTGGGGGTGGGGCGACGAGAGGCGCGCGTCGTGTTCAGCGAATCAACCGACCCTTGAGTGACGAGGCTTGCCATTCACTGACGAAGGCGCGTTGCTGTTGCTTGTCGAAGAGACACAGCTCGGTGCCGGTGCGTTTGTTCATGTGCTTTTGCGGATAGGTCCCCTCGAGCACCAAAGCGCTGTAGCCGACCTGATCTTCGAACTCGACCGGTTTGCCACGCACGTGGGCGTCCTTGAACTGACTGGCGGCCAGGCAGGTCTTGAGGACTTGCTGACGGTGTTCGGTCCAGGCCTGTTCACTGGAGGCTTGGGCGGTGCCGGCCGACACCAGGCAGGCCAGCAGAGGAAGAATGAAACGTTTCATGGCGGTCTCGCGTGGGCATGACAGTGACCACAGAGTAATGCCAATCGCGCCGTCGATTCAAAACTTCGTTGCCCGCTGCGTCCTGTGCGGCCATTGCAGGGACGCACGCGATCTCAGCGCTCGGCGAAGACCACGGCCTCGGCGGCCGTCATCAGACAGTCGGTCAGCTCCGGGGAGGAGAATTTGGTCAGGATGGCATTGGCACCGCAGAGCGTGGCTTTTTCACCGGCCATGGCGCTGTCCAGCGAGGTATGCAACAGGACGTAGAGGTGCTGGAAGTCCGGCGTCTCGCGCAAGGTACGGGTGAAGGCATAGCCGTCCATTTCCGACATCTCGATGTCGGAGACCACGATGTTGATCTCCTTGTCGGTGCCTTGCAGCTCCAGCAGCACGTCGATGGCCTCGCGGGCGCTACGCGCCGTGCGGCATTCGATGCCCAGGTTGCGCAACGTGAACACCGATTGCTGCAATGCCACCAGGCTGTCGTCGACCACCAGGATGTTGGCCGCTGCCAACAGCATCGACTGATCGTGGTCCAGGGCACCCACGGGTGAGTCCTGGCTGGGTGGAACGATGCCCTGCAGGACCTTTTCGATGTCCAGGACCTGGACCAGTTGCCCGTCGACCTCCGTGACGCCGGTGATGAAAGCGCTGCGGCCCGACCCGTGGGGCGGCGACTTGATGTCGTGACTGCTGCAATGAATGATCCGACTGACCGATTGCACGTGCAGGCCTTGGCGCGACCGGCTGATGTCGGTGACGATCAGGCAGCCACCCTGGGGGTCGGCCAACGGACGCTCGCCAATGGCCCGGGACAGGTCGATGACCGACAGCGCCTGGCCGCGCAGAGTCGCCACGCCCCGCACGTGCGGATGCGACTGCGGCAGCACGGTCAGGACAGGGCAGGGGATGATTTCGCTGACCTTGAGCAGGTTGATCGCCATCAGCTTGCCACTGCGCAGGGTGAACAAGAGCAGTGACAGAGCGTCCGCACGGGCGTTTCGGGTGGGCATGGTGATCGTCTGGCTCGATTGAACAGGTTGTCAGGTTATCGACCTGAAAGAGGCAGGCTTTAACATCAGCGACGACATTGAATCGCAGGATTGCAGGACAACGACGCTGGGCTGCACGGCAACACGCCGGCTCAGGCGTGTGCTTTATAAAGACAGGCGGCAGTGCTCAGCGCACGCCGAGCCGCTTGGCCAGTCGGTTCAGGTTGGCCCGGTCCAGTTGCAGTTCGCGCGCCACTGCCGCCCAATTGCCTGCCTGACGCGCCAGAGCGGCGGCGATCACCTGCCGCTGGTAGTCGTCCAGGGCTTGACGCAGACCGCCCTCGGTCGCGGCAGGGGAGGGGGGGTTGGCGAGGACGGGAGCCGAGGGTTGTTCCGGGCTCAGGTCAAGGTCAGCGACCTCCAGCGTCAAGATCCGCGGGCGGTTTTCCTGGCGACCCAAAGCCTTGAGCGCCGAGCGTCCGATCAGGTGCTCGAGCTCGCGCACGTTGCCTGGCCAGGCGTACTGGAGCAGGGCCGCCTGCGCCGGCTGGCTCAGGCGCAGGCCGTTGAGCCCCATGCGTGAACGGTTCTGCTCGAGGAAGTAGCCGGCCAGCAGCAGCACGTCGCGCCCGCGCTCGCGCAACGGTGGGACCTGCAGGGGGTACACGCTCAGGCGGTGGTAGAAGTCGGCGCGGTAGCGGCCCTCGCGCACGGCTTCGGCCAGGTCCCGGTTGGTCGCCGCGATCAGTCGTACGTCCACATGGTGCTCACGGTCCGACCCCAGGCGTTGCAACTGGCCGCTCTGCATGACGCGCAGCAGCTTGGCCTGCACGGTGAGCGACAGTTCGCCGACCTCATCCAGGAACAGGGTACCGCCGTGGGCCAGCTCGAACTTGCCACGCCGTTCGCCATGCGCGCCGGTAAAGGCGCCCCGCACATGGCCGAACAGCTCGCTTTCGACCAGGGTCTCTGGCAGCGCCGCGCAATTGAGACTGATCAGCGGTTTGTGCGACCGGTCGCTGGCCTGGTGCAGCGCCTGTGCCACCAGCTCCTTGCCGACCCCCGTCTCGCCGGTGATCAGCACCGTCATCGGGCTCGCACCCACCAGGCGGATTTCATCCAGCAGATGCTGATGCGCCGGGCTTTGGCCAATCATCTCCTGGCGCTGGCCGCCGGCCTCTCGGTAAAGCTCGGCCCGCTGTTGGGCATCCTCGGCGCGCAGGGCCAGGTATTCGATGCGCTGGGCGACCGTGACGGTCGCGGCAGCCAGGCTGGCGAACGCCTGCAGCGCGTCCAGCTCGGCGGTGCCGAACTGTCCGGGTGTCAGCGAGTCGAGTGTCAGCAGCCCCCAAGGTCGATCGTTGACGCTCAAGGGGCAGCCCATGCAATCGTGCACTTCGAGGTCGACCTCGGGTGCGTTGATCAAGCCATCGTAGGGATCGGGCAGTTCGCTGTCGCTGGCGAAGCGCGTCGGCTGGTGGCTGTCGAGCAGGATCGCGAACCGCGGGTGTTCGCTGACCCGGAATCGCCTGCCCAGGGTATCGGCCGACAAGCCGTCGACCGCCAGCGGGACCAGCCACTCGCCTTCGAGCTTCAGCAACGCTGCCGCATCGCATGGCAACAGCGCGCGCATGGCGTGCAACAGACGACGGTAGCGTTCCCGATCGGGCAGATCGCAGGACAGGTCGCTGACCAAGGGCAACATCGCCGTCAGCAAGGCATTCGAGGTCATAATGACTCCTGGTAGTCGGTAAGACTCTACCGGATCAGCAGTCATTATGACCTGACCTGTATCAAGACGCCCTGTTTGCAGGGTTGCAAGGTTGGCACGGTTCCTGAACACGCTCGTGTATCCGATTCGTGTCTACCTTGCCCTTTGGAGTACTGCCATGCTCGATGACCACCAACGTACGATCATCAAGGCCACTGTCCCGCTGCTGGAAACCGGCGGTGAAGCGCTGACCACGCATTTCTACGCCATGATGCTCGACGAATACCCTGAGGTACGCCCGCTGTTCAACCCGGCGCACCAGGCCAGTGGTGCTCAACCCCGTGCCTTGGCCAACGCGGTGCTGATGTATGCGCGTCACATCGACCGGCTCGAGCAACTGGGCGGTCTGGTCGGGCAGATCATCAACAAGCATGTAGCGCTGCAGATCCTGCCCGAGCATTACCCCATCGTCGGCACCTGCCTGCTGCGGGCCATCCGCGAGGTCCTGGGCGAGGACATCGCCACCCCGGCCGTCATCGAGGCCTGGGCGGCGGCCTACCAGCAACTGGCCGACCTGCTCATCGGCGCCGAGGAAGACCTGTACCAGCAGAAGGCACAAGCCACCGGTGGCTGGCGTGGCGCTCGGTCCTTCCGGCTGGTACGGCGCGAGCGGGAAAGCCAGGAGATCGTCTCGTTCTACTTCGAGCCGGTGGACGGCCAGCCCGTGCTCAAGGCCGAGCCGGGCCAGTACATCGGGGTGCAGCTGTTCATCGATGGGGTCGAGCAGCGGCGCAACTACTCGCTGTCCTCGCGCTGCGATGGTCGGCAGTACCGGATCAGCGTCAAGCGCCAGCCGGACGGCACGGCGTCCAACTACCTGCACGATCGCCTGCAGGTGGGCGACACGGTGCCGATGTTCCCACCGGCGGGCGACTTCACTCTGACGGACGAGCCGGGCCCTCTGGTGTTCATCAGCGGCGGTGTGGGTATCACCCCGACCCTGGCCATGCTCGAAGCTGCGCTCGAACAGGGGCGAGCAGTGACGTTCATTCACTGCGCCCGCAATGCGGCAGTGCACGCCTTCGGCGATTGGGTCGATGCGCTGGCGGCACGTCATCCGCAGCTCAAGCGGTTCTATTGCTATGCCGAGAGCGACGGCACGCCAGGCGCCGATGCCATCGGCTTGCTGGATCAGGCCCTGCTCGAGCGCTGGCTGCCACGCGATGCGCAGGTGTACTACCTCGGGCCGCAGCCGTTCATGGCAGCCGTGCGCCGTCATCTCCAGGCGCTGGGCGTGCCTGAGTCGCGGATGCACCATGAGCACTTCGGACCGGCGGCCGCGCTGGCCTGAGCGGTCCGGCGGCTCTTACCCTTACCACTGCGTCGGGTGTAGGAGATTCCATGGTTTCTGCCAAGCCCATATTTTGCCTTGGCAGAAACCGTAGAATCGCTCCTGCGTGGGAGGCGTGTGGGCCTGTCAGGTCAATACGCTGCCTCGACGGTGCAGCCGTCCTTGTCGGGAAAGGGTGCTGTGCGCTCTCGGTGATCGGGTCGTTTCAAATACGAACACGTTTCATCTTTAATGGACGATTAATCCCTGTATCCTTCACTCGCCACGGCTACCGCGCGTGGCAACGTCGTGCCGTGGCCGCCCGATTCGTGCGGATGTGCCGTGAACCGTTCGGCCAAAGACCAGTCTGAATCCTCCCGGACAGACTGGACGTCGGTGTCCTACGAGCGTTCGCGACTCAGCAGCGTCCCGTGCCGTCTTGTCCATCGAAGGAAATCGCAATGAACGACTACACCTCGCGCCTGAACCGTGAACGGCGCTTTCTGGTACTGTTGGGGCTGATCTGCCTGGCGCTGATCGGCGGGGCGCTGTACATGCAGGTCGTGCTGGGCGAGGCGCCTTGCCCCCTGTGCATCCTGCAGCGGTACGCGTTGCTGTTGATCGCGCTGTTCGCCTTCATCGGCGCGGCGATGCCCACGGCCCGGGGTGTGACACTGTTCGAGGGCCTGGTGGTACTCAGCGCGATCGGCGGGGTGATTGCAGCCGGCCGCCATGCGTATATACTCGCCAACCCGGACGTCAGCTGCGGCATCGACGTCCTGCAGCCCATCGTCGATGAGCTGCCCTTGGCCAAGGTCTGGCCGCTGGTGTTCCAGGTCGATGGATTCTGCACCACGCCCTATCCTCCCGTGCTGGGGTTGTCGTTGGCCCAATGGGCCTTGCTGGCCTTCGTGCTGACCGCCGTGCTGGTGCCCGTCGGCCTCTTTCGCAACCGCCGCCGCCCCTAGACCAAGCGCGACACTTGCGCAAGTCGAGTGACCTGGCAAGTGGCCCTGAAAATCCTGTGGTTAATCCCTTTGGAATGGGCCAAGGCCTTGAAGTAGAAGGGCTAGAAGGGGTTCCGCAGGGGTGTGACAAACTGTCGCGAACCTGATTTTTCAGGGCTTATTGTTGCAGATCCTGCAAGAGACTGTTGCTCAATAAGTCATAGTCAAGGGTTTGCGACCTATCTACAATCGCCCCCAATTTCCGTTCGGCACTGCTTGCAAGTCGCAGGAATGAAGGAAGCCAAGGCTCCTTTTTGCTGACTTAGCCAAGCGTCGCCCAACGGCGATACCGGGCGGATCTCCCTCCGCGTTTTCTCGCACCAAATGGACTTGGTCTGCAGTACGGGCTAAGCCTACGAAGCCCTATGACACCGCAACTGTGCTCGATGCCGCGTTTCAGCAGTCGAACACCCCGGCACGAGCGCATTCGCACCACATGCTGACGCTTGGCAGGACGAAGTGTTGGTGACCAAAACATAATTGCATTGAAGCAAGCTGATCTAGAGGTCGTGAGATGAGTAAAAAGCGTTACCCCAGACTGTTTGGCATTCTGCCCTTTTTAGGCATGCTTTTACTCAGTGGGTGCAACTGGACCCTGCTCGACCCGAAAGGTCAGGTCGGCATTGAGCAAAAGAACCTGATCCTGATCGCATTCGGCCTGATGTTGCTGGTTGTGATCCCGGTCATCATCATGACCCTGGTCTTTGCCTGGAAGTACCGTGCCACCAACAAGGCCGCCACCTACACGCCCGACTGGTCGCACTCGACCAAGATCGAAGCCGCCGTGTGGCTGATCCCGATCCTGATCATCATCGCCCTAGGCGTGGTGACCTACAAGACGACCCACTCGCTCGACCCTTACCGTCCACTGGATTCCGACGTGAAGCCCGTGCAGATCGACGTGGTCGCGCTAGACTGGAAATGGCTGTTCATCTATCCAGAACAAGGCATCGCCACGGTCAACAAGATCGTCTTCCCTGCCAACACGCCCGTGAATTTCCGCGTGACCTCTGACGCCGTGATGAACTCCTTCTTCATTCCAGGTCTGGGCGGCCAGATCTACGCGATGGCGGGCATGACCACCAAGCTGCACCTGATCGCCAACGAGAACGGTGAGTTCGACGGTATCTCGGCGAACTACAGCGGCGCCGGCTTCACCGGCATGAAGTTCAAGGCCACTGCAACGTCCCAGGCCGATTTCGACGCCTGGGTCAACGAAGTCAAGCAGTCGCCGAAGAAGCTGGAAAAGGCGCAGTACGAAGCCTTGGCCAAACCTAGCGAAAACAACCCGGTAGAGCTGTACGGCGAAGTGCCGGCCGACCTGTTCCAGACCATCGTCGACAAGTACGAAGGGATGAACCGCGGCAAGCCACTCAGCCACGAAGGTAGCAAGGACGTGGCCACTACCAAGGGTGCGGAGTCGAGTATGCAACCAGCTGCTGGGGCAGAGGAGTAAGAGATGTTCGGTAAATTAAGTCTGGAGGCGGTACCTTTCCACGAGCCGATAGTGATGGTGACGCTTGCCATCATCGCGCTCGGTGGTATCGCTGTGGTAGGTGGCATCACCTACTTCCGCAAGTGGAATTACTTGTGGAGCGAATGGCTGACCTCGGTCGACCACAAGAAGATCGGCGTGATGTATATCATCGTCGCCATGGTCATGCTGCTGCGCGGCTTCGCCGACGCCATCATGATGCGTTCCCAGCAGGCGCTCGCCACCGGCGGCTCCGAAGGCTATCTGCCGCCTGAACACTATGACCAGATCTTCACCGCCCACGGTGTGATCATGATCATCTTCATGGCGATGCCGTTCTTCACCGGCCTGATGAACCTGGCCCTGCCTCTGCAGATCGGTGCGCGCGACGTTGCCTTCCCGTTCCTGAACTCCCTGAGCTTCTGGCTGCTGGTCGCTGGCGTGATCCTGGTCAACGTCTCCCTCGGGGTCGGTGAGTTCGCCAAGACCGGTTGGGTCGCGTATCCGCCGCTGTCGGGAATCGAGTACAGTCCTGGGGTCGGTGTCGACTACTACATCTGGGCGCTTCAGTTATCGGGTCTGGGCACGACGTTGACCGGCGTGAACTTCCTGGTCACCGTGGCCAAGATGCGCGCGCCTGGCATGAAGCTGATGGACATGCCGATCTTCACCTGGACCTGCACCTGGGCCAACGTCCTGATCGTGGCCTCGTTTCCGATCCTGACCGCTGCGCTCGCCCTGCTGACCGTTGACCGTTATCTGGACTTCCACATTTTCACCAACGAGCTTGGTGGGAACCCGATGATGTACGTCAACCTGTTCTGGGCATGGGGTCACCCTGAGGTCTACATCCTGATCCTGCCGGCCTTCGGCGTGTTCTCGGAAGTCACCTCGACCTTCTCCAGCAAGCGCCTGTTCGGCCACCACGCGATGATCTACGCATCGGGTGCGATCGCCATCCTGGGCTTCGCGGTCTGGCTGCACCACTTCTTCACCATGGGTGCCGGCGCGAGCGTCAACACCTTCTTCGGTCTGGCGACGATGCTCATCTCGATCCCGACCGGCGTGAAGCTGTTCAACTGGCTGTTCACGATGTACCAAGGTCGCGTGCGGTTCACCCCGCCGATGCTGTGGACCCTGGGCTTCATGGTCACCTTCTCGATCGGCGGCATGACCGGCGTCCTGCTGGCCGTACCGGGTGCCGACTTCGTGCTGCACAACAGCCTGTTCGTGATCGCACACTTCCACAACGTGATCATCGGTGGTGCCGTGTTCGGCTACATCGCGGGCTTCGCGTTCTGGTTCCCGAAAGCGTTCGGCTTCACCCTGAACGAGAAGTGGGGCAAGGCAGCGTTCTGGTTCTGGATCTCCGGCTTCTACGTGGCCTTCATGCCGCTGTACGCGCTGGGCTTCATGGGCATGACCCGTCGCCTGAACCACACCGACAACCCACTGTGGGAACCCTACCTGTACGTCGCCGTCGTCGGTGCCGCACTGATCGCCTGCGGTATCGCCTGCCAGCTGATCCAGCTCTTCGTGTCGGTCCGCGACCGCAACCAGAACCTGGACGTGTCCGGCGACCCATGGGGCGGCCGTACCCTGGAATGGTCGACTTCGTCGCCACCTCCGTTCTACAACTTCGCCACCATGCCGGAAAAAGTCGGTCTGGATGCCTGGCATGAAGCCAAGGAAGCGGGCGTCGCGTACAAGGTTCCGGCCAAGTACGAAGCGATCCACATGCCGAACAACACCTCGACCGGTGTGTTCATGGGCCTGCTGCTGGCAGTCTTCGGCTTCGCGTTCATCTGGCACATCTGGTGGCTGGTCGGCGTCAGCCTGGTCGCGACCATCGCAGTCTTCGTTCGCCACGCTGCACGTGACGACCAGGGCTACATGGTGCCTGCCGAGGAAGTGGCGCGTATCGAAGGTGAACGTCAACGGGCCCTGCAGCTCGCCGGCGTGCCTACCGGTGGCGCTCGTGTCGAAACGTTTGAACGGGTTTAATCAATGTCCAGTCATGTAATCAATGCTGGTGACCATGGTCACGACCATGGTCACGATGATCACCACCACGACTCGGGCCAGATGACCGTCTTCGGTTTCTGGCTCTACCTGATGACCGACTGCATCCTGTTTGCGTCGCTCTTCGCCACCTACGCGGTGCTGTCCGGCAGTTTTGCCGGCGGCCCGTCGGGTCACGACATCTTCGAACTGCCGTTCGTGGCCGTCGAGACCGGTCTGCTGCTGTTGTCGAGTATCACCTTCGGCTTCGCCATGCTGCAGATGTTCAAGGGCAACAAGAGCGGTGTGCTGGGCTGGTTGGCCATCACCTTCCTGTTCGGTGCCGGCTTCATCGGGATGGAAATCTACGAATTCCACCACCTGATCAACGAAGGTTTCGGTCCTAACCGCAGCGGCTTCCTGTCGGGCTTCTTCGCCCTGGTGGGTACCCACGGTCTGCACGTGACCTCGGGTCTGATCTGGATGGCGATCCTGATGTACCAGATCAACACCAAAGGCATCACCCCGACCGTCAAGACCCGCATGAGCTGCCTGAGCCTGTTCTGGCACTTCCTGGACGTGGTCTGGATCTGCGTCTTCACCGTCGTCTACCTGCTGGGGGTTCTGTAATGGCCAATGCACACGACACTCATCACGAAGGCAATCACGGTAGCGTGAAGTCGTATGTCATCGGCTTCGTCCTGTCGGTGATCTTGACTGCGATCCCCTTCGGCCTGGCGATGTACCCGAGCCTGCCGAAGAACCTGACCGTACTGGTCATCGTGGCGCTGGCCGTCATCCAGGTTGTAGTGCACCTGTTCTACTTCCTGCACATGGACCGCTCGAAAGAGCAGCGCAACAACTTGACGACGTTCCTGTTCACCACCGTGGTGATCGCTCTGCTGGTCGGTCTGTCGCTGTGGATCATGTTCAGCATCCACGTCGAAATGATGGCCAAGTGAGGTAAGACAGCATGTCCCTGAAGCACTTTATCCAGATCACCAAACCGGGCATCATCTTCGGTAACGTGCTTTCCGTGGCGGGGGGCTTTTTCCTCGCCGCGCAGGGTCATGTGGACTTCGCGCTGTTCCTGGCGGTGGTGGTGGGGACGTCCCTGGTCGTCGGTTCCGGTTGTGCATTCAACAACTGCATCGACCGTGACATCGACCAGAAGATGGAACGAACCAAGAACCGCGCCATGGTGCAGGGCGCCATGTCCCTTCCGGTAGCGCTGGCCTATGCCACGCTGCTGGGCGTCGTCGGCTTCAGCCTGCTGTACGTGCGTGCCAACCCGTTGGCGGCTTACTGCGCATTGGCAGGCTTTGTCATCTACGTCGGTTTCTATAGCCTCTGGCTGAAGCGTCGCTCGGTGCACGGCACCTTGGTTGGCAGCCTGTCCGGTGCCATGCCTCCGGTGATCGGCTACTGCGCCGTGAGCAACAGCTTCGACCTGGCAGCCGTCACCCTGCTGGTGATGTTCAGCCTGTGGCAGATGCCCCACAGCTTCGCCATCGCCATCTTCCGCTTCAACGACTACCGCGCGGCGAAGATTCCGGTCCTGCCGGTGGCGCGCGGTATCTTGGCGGCCAAGAAGCAGATCGTGCTGTACGTGCTGGCCTTCGTGCTCGCGACCTTGATGTTGACCCTGGGCGGCTATGCCGGCCTGGGCTACCTGGCCGTCGCGGCTGCCATGGGCCTGTACTGGTTGTACATGGCCTGGGGCGGCTACAAGGCCGAGGACGACAGCAAGTGGGCGCGCAAGGTGTTCGGCTTCTCCATCCTCACCGTCACCGCCCTGAGCGTGATGATGTCGGTGGACAGCCAGACCGCCACGGACGTGCTGATGACCTATGCTCGCTGATTCAGCAACCGCTTGACCAAAGACCCCGGCCTTCGTGCCGGGGTTTTTGTTTGGGGAGGTCATGCGCAGCAAGAATGAGCGTTCACGGGGTCAACTTGTAAAAGCCCCTGAAAATTATCCCAAAAACACGGTTTTAACCTTTACAGAAGCTTACATTCGGCATTATCTTTCGATCAGGTCACTGCAGTGACCAACGTCGCTCGGACGGTTCCGGGCGCTTACGTCTTTCGAGGAAATCATGGCCGAACAAGGTTCGCCGCGCCGCTTCGCGCGCATCGATCGTCTCCCCCCTTACGTCTTCAACATCACCGCCGATCTCAAGATGGCCGCTCGCCGCCGTGGCGAAGACATCATCGACTTGAGCATGGGCAACCCCGATGGCGCCACGCCGCCGCACATCGTCGAGAAACTCGTGCAGGTCGTGCAGCGCGAAGACACGCATGGCTATTCCACGTCCCGCGGTATCCCGCGGCTGCGACGCGCCATCTCGCGGTGGTACCAGGATCGCTACCAGGTCGACATCGACCCCGAGAGCGAAGCCATCGTCACCATCGGCTCCAAGGAAGGCCTGGCGCACCTGATGCTCGCCACCCTCGACCAGGGCGACACGGTGCTGGTGCCCAACCCCAGCTACCCGATCCACATCTACGGCGCGGTCATCGCCGGCGCGCAGGTACGCTCCGTGCCGCTGATCCCCGGGGTGGATTTCTTCAATGAGCTCGAACGGGCCATCCGCGAGTCGATTCCCAAACCGAAGATGATGATCCTCGGTTTCCCCTCCAACCCGACCGCGCAGTGCGTCGAGCTGGATTTCTTCGAGCGCGTGGTCGCGCTCGCCAAACGCTACGACGTGCTGGTCATCCACGACCTGGCCTACGCCGACATCGTCTACGACGGCTGGAAGGCACCGTCGATCATGCAGGTGCCGGGCGCCAAGGACATCGCGGTGGAGTTCTTCACCCTGTCCAAGAGCTACAACATGGCCGGCTGGCGGATCGGCTTCATGGTGGGCAACCCCGAGCTGGTCAGCGCCCTGGCACGGATCAAGAGCTACCACGACTACGGCACCTTCACGCCCCTACAAGTGGCGGCCATCGCGGCCCTGGAAGGCGACCAGCAGTGCGTGCGCGATATCGCCGAGCAGTATCGCCAGCGTCGTAACCTGCTGGTCAAGGGGCTGCATGAACTGGGCTGGATGGTCGAGAACCCCAAGGCCTCGATGTACGTCTGGGCGAAGATTCCCGAGCACTATGCACATCTTGGTTCGCTGGAGTTCGCCAAGAAGCTGCTGGCCGACGCCAAGGTGTGCGTCTCGCCCGGCATCGGTTTCGGCGAGTATGGTGATGACCACGTACGCTTCGCCCTGATCGAGAACCCGGATCGCATCCGCCAGGCCATTCGCGGGATCCGGCAGATGTTCCGGGCCGATGGGGTGTTGGCGCGGTAGGGCGGGAAGCGACGAGCTGCAAGCTGCAAGCTACAAGCTACAAGCGGATCTGTAGGGCTGCGGGATAGCGAAGCAGGTGTTCAAGCTAGGCGCTGCATTCACAGCCATGCAGCGCTTGCAGCTTGCTGCTCGCCGCTCGTAACTTTTCCTCCTGCACCCCTTCTCACGCACGCGCGGTTGGATTACAAAGAGCGGCGGGGCAGACCCGCCCACTCCCAACCTCTTTCAGCCTGCCCATCATGTCCGAAACCAATCCTTGCTTGAACTGCGGCGCCTGCTGCGGGTATTTCCGTGTGTCCTTCTTCTGGGGCGAGTGCGTGTCGGCAGGCGGGCTGGTGCCTGACGAGGCCGTGGTGCAGATCAGCCCGAGCCGTGTGGCGATGATCGGTACCGACAGCAAGCCCTGTCGCTGCACGGCCTTGAGCGGAGAGGTGGGCCAGCAGGTGGCCTGCACGCTCTACGCCCAGCGTTCCAGCACCTGTCGCGAGTTCGAAGCGTCGTGGGAGCACGGTGAGCACAATCCGAGCTGCGACGCTGCACGCGCCGCCTATGGCTTGCCAGCGCTCACGCCGCCCGGGGCCAACGAGCCGCACTGGCCGGATGACGGCATCGCCGTGGCCTGACGCCAGGCGCGGTAGCTGTCGTGCGCGTGGCAGGTCAGGTAAGGTCGGTGCGTTCGCTTCATCGCCTGGAGAGCCAACGTGGCCGCGCGTTACCTGACCTTTACCTTGATCCTGCTGGGCGTCGGCCTGTGCTTCGACGGCGCGCACATGCGTGGCGGTGCGCACATGCCTGCTGTGCAGATGCTGATCTACGGGCCCTGGGGGGTGCCGTTCGGACTGACCCAATGGTTCGCCAACCCGCTGTTCGCCCTGGCCATCCTGATCCATCGCCGTTACCGACGTCTGTCGTTGGGCTTTGGTCTTTGGGCGCTGTACCTGGCAGTCAACAGCTTCACCATCGAGCGCCTGCCCGACAATCAGAGCTACGCCTTCCATGACGTGACCCACCTGGGCCTGGGCTTCTACCTGTGGTCGAGTGCCATGGTCGTGTTCTGCCTGGGGCAGGGCTGGCAGGTCTGGACCGCGCGAGGCCGGCAGGACGTACCCGGCTGGTCCTGGCCAGACCTGGCGCTGCTGGTGGCGATCGCAGGGCTCATCTATGGGGCGACGCAGCTCGAGTCGCTGCGCTTCGACAGCGACCAGGTGCTCATGCCACCGGTGCAGACAGTGCTCTGACCGGCCTGCACGATCTGCATCACGTCGTGGCGCCCGACCTGCAGCCGTTCACTGCCTCGTCGTGTCGCGCGGCGCCCGCGCTTCCAGGTAGGCCTTGACCTGTACGGCGTCGCCGATGAACTCGATGCGCTCGGCCTTGGCCTCGCGCTGATAGGCGTACATCGGGTCGTAGTACTCATTGAGCAGGCCTTCGATCCAGCCCCGATGCGCCTCGACCGAACCGCTGCGCAACTGCTCGTCCAGCGCCTGTTGCAACAGGCCGGACAAGCGCTGGAAACGCTCGCCGCCAAGCCGCTTGTAGATACGCGCCATGCTCTGCTGCAGCCGTTCGGCGAACGCCGGCAGGCCCTGCTCAGGCCCATGCAGTGCGACGAACTCGGCGCTCAGGTCGATCACGTAGTCGCGCAGGATGCGCTCGACGCGGTTGTCGAAGCGGTCCTCCAGCCACACCAGGGGATAGTGCTGCATGCCCTGGTGCAGCTCGAGCGGCACGGTGCAACTGCCGACGATGCGGCCTTCGTCCTCGAGCACGAACTGGCCGATACCGCGGTCGCGCTTTCTGAGCACATCGATCGCCAGGGCGTTCTCGAAGTCGATCTGCGCCGGTTGCCCGGTGGCACGCTTGCCGAAGCTGGAGCCGCGGTGGTTGGCATGGCCTTCCAGGTCGATCACGTTGTCCAGCTGCGCCAGCACATCGGTCTTGCCGGTGCCGGTCAGACCGCCGATCAACACGAAGTCGCACTGCGCCACGGCCTCGGCGGTGGTTTCCACCAGGAACGTGCGCAGAGCCTTGTAGCCCCCGGCGATGCGCGGGTAGTCGATGCCCGCTTCCTGCTTGAGCCACTGCTGGGCGATCTGCGAGCGCAGGCCGCCCCGGAAGCAATACAGGTAACCCTCGGGGTGGGCCTTGGCGAACTGCGCCCAGGCGTCCAGGCGCGCCTGCTTGATCTCGCCGCTGACCAGCTGGTGCCCCAGGGTGATGGCCGCCGCCTGGCCTTGCTGCTTGTAGCAGGTACCGACGCGCTGGCGCTCGCTGTCGGTCATCAAAGGCAGGTTGACCGTGCCAGGGAAGGCCCCTTTGGCGAATTCGATGGGCGCGCGCATGTCCATCATCGGCGCGCCTTGCAGGAACAGCGTGCGGAAATCCGTGCAGTCGTCGCGCATCAGAGCACCTCGACTGCATGACGCTGTCGCTCGACCAGCTCGCCGATCGGCGCCAGGTCCAGCCCCAGTTCGGCCGCCACCGCGAGAAACTCGGTCTCGCCCTCGGGCGCGACTGCCACCAGCAAGCCGCCGCTGGTCTGCGGGTCGCACAGCAGGTGTTTCTGGTCGTCGCTGAGCGCGCCGAGCTTGTGCCCGTAGCTGGCGTGGTTACGCAGGGTGCCGCCCGGAATGCAGCCCTCCACCAGGTAGTGCTCGACGCTGGGCAGACGGGGCACCCGGTCGTAATGCAGGTGAGCGGTCAGGCCGCTGCCCTCGGCCAGTTCCACCAGGTGGCCCAGCAGGCCGAAGCCGGTGACGTCGGTCATGGCCAGGACGCCGTCCAGCTTGCCGAAGCGGCTGCCTGGCGTGTTGAGCGTGCACATCCAGTCCCGCGCCAGGCCCTGATCCTGGGGGCGCAGCTTGGCCTTCTTCTCGGCGGTGGTGAGGATGCCGATGCCCAACGGCTTGGTCAGGTACAGCCGGCAGCCGGCGCGGGCGGTGTCGTTGCGCTTGAGGTGGCGCTTGCTGACCACCCCGGTGACCGCCAGGCCGAAGATCGGCTCGGGGGCGTCGATCGAGTGCCCCCCGGCCAGCGGGATGCCCGCTTCGGCGCACACGGCGCGCCCGCCGCGGATCACCTCGCGGGCGACTTCAGGCGCCAGCAGGTTGACCGGCCATCCCAGGATGGCGATCGCCATCAGCGGGTCGCCGCCCATGGCGTAGATGTCGCTGATGGCATTGGTGGCGGCGATCCGGCCGAAGTCGTACGGATCGTCGACGATCGGCATGAAGAAATCGGTGGTCGAGACCACGCCGCGTTCATCGTCCAGGGCATAGACCGCGGCATCGTCGCGCGAGGCATTGCCGACCCACAGGTTGGGGTCCAGGGCCTGAGTGCCGCTCTCGGCAAGGATCACGTCCAGCACCTGGGGGGAAATCTTGCAACCGCAGCCGGCACCGTGGCTGTACTGGGTCAGGCGAATCGGCTCGCTCATACGCACCTCTGAAGTTCTGATGTGCGATTGTAGCAAAGCTGGCCTTTGCGCCCGTGGCTCTTATAATCAGCCGACACGCGGCGACGGGTGTCAATCGGTGACAGGGCCTCAGGCGCGGTGGTTTTTCCATTACGGTCCGGGTTCTTCGGTCTTTCCGTCCAGTGTCATGCCAAGGCCGCGGGATCGCGGCCTGCGCCGCCTCTTTCGTTCGCTCATCCTCGATTCGGAGCTTTCATGTTCAAACGTCCTCTCCTGCTGGCTGCAGGTTTCATGCTGGCGTGCAGCGCCGTGCTCGCCCAGGCTGCCGACACCCTGCGCGTCAGCGCCATCCCCGACGAGGCGCCGACCGAGCTGCTGCGCAAGTTCAAGCCGCTGGGTGACTACCTCGAACAGCAACTGGGCATGAAGGTGCAGTTCGTGCCGGTCAGCGACTACCCCGCCGTGGTCGAGGCGCTGGCCACTGACCGCCTGGACATGGCCTGGCTAGGCGGCTTCACCTTCGTCCAGGTGCGCCAGAAGGACAAGACCGTGACGCCGCTGGTCCAACGGGAGCAGGATGCACGCTTCACCAGCACCTTCATCACCGCCAATCCCGACGTCCACAGCCTGGCCGACCTCAAGGGCAAGACCTTCGCCTTCGGCTCGATCTCCTCGACCTCGGGCAGCCTGATGCCGCGCTACTTCATGCTCAAGCACGACCACATCAAACCTGAGGGCTACTTCAGCCGCATCGCCTACTCCGGCGCCCACGACGCCACTGCCGCCTGGGTGCAGGCCGGCAAGGTCGATGCCGGGGTGCTCAACTCCAGTGTCTGGGACAAGCTGGTCGCCTCGGGCAAGGTCGATATCGACAAGGTCAAGGTGTTCGCCACCACGCCGACCTACTTCGACTACAACTGGACCGTACGCGGCAGCCTGGACCCGGCCCTCAAGGACAAGATCAAGGCCGCCTTCCTCGCCCTCGACCCGGCCAAGCCGGAGCAGAAGGCGATCCTGGACCTGCAGGCGGCCAGCCGCTTCATCGAGACGCGCCCCGAGAACTACGACGGCATCGAGCAGGCCGCGCGTGCCGCCGAGTTGCTCAAGTGAGCATCCACCTGCGCGGGGCCGGCCTGCGCCATGGCCAGGTCGAAGCCCTGCGCGGCGTGGAACTGCGCATCGAAGCGGGGGAGCGGGTCGCCATCATTGGCCCGTCCGGTGCAGGCAAGTCCAGCCTGCTGCACGCGATGGGCAGCGCCACGCGCTTGAGCGCAGGTCAGGTGGAGGTGCTGGGTGAAAACCCCTGGGCCTTGTCCAGCCGTGCCCGGCAACGGCTGCGCGCGCGCATCGGGCTGGTGCACCAGGCACCGCCGTTGCCGCCGCGCCAGCGGGTGGTCACGGCCGTCCTGGCTGGACGCCTGGGGCAATGGAGCAGCCTGCGTGGCCTGCTCAGCCTGCTGTACCCCACCGATGTCCCCGGCGCCCGCCAGGCGCTCGCCGAGCTGGGCCTGGCCGACAAGCTGTTCGTCCAGTGCGGCCAGCTGTCGGGCGGGCAGTTGCAGCGCGTGGGCATCGCCCGCGCCTTGTATCAACGCCCGGCGCTGTTACTGGCCGACGAGCCGGTCTCGGCCATGGATCCGGTGCTGGCCACCCACAGCCTGGCGCTGCTCAATCGGCAAGCCGAGGCTCACGGCATGACCTTGGTCGCCAGCCTGCATGCGGTCGACCTGGCCGTGGCGCATTTTCCGCGCATCGTCGGTATCCGCGCCGGGCAGGTAGCGTTCGACTGCCCGGCCGGCGCCGTCACCGATGCGTTGCTGGAAGGGTTGTACGCCAATGAACAGCTGACCTCGCCGCTGCGTTCGGGCCCCACGCCAGGCGTGCAGATGCCACGATGCTGACGGCCAACCCGCGTGATCCCGCGGCATTGCCGCGCCTGTTGCTGATAGCGGTGGCCCTGCTGGTGCTATGGCCCGGGGTGCACCTGAGCGAGTTGAACCCGGCCGTGTTGTGGCAGGCCGACAACCGTCAGCAGATGGCCGTATTCGTCGGCGCCTTCTGGCCACCGGCCCATGATTCGGAGTTCCTGACGCTGTTGCTCGACGCCACCGTGCAGACACTGGCCGTCGCCACGGCCGGGCTGTGCCTGGCGCTGGTGCCGGCCATTCCCGCCAGCCTGCTGGCCAGCCGTGCCCTGTCGTTGAGCGCGGCCTCCCGCGGCGGCCGGCCCATGTTGTTGGCGCAGCTGGCACGCTGGCCAGTGCGCGGGCTGCTGATCTTCCTGCGCAGCGTGCCGGAGATCGTCTGGGCGCTGTTGTTCGTGCGCGCCGTAGGGCTGGGGCCGACGGCCGGGGTGCTGGCCATCGCCATCACCTACAGCGGCATGCTCGGCAAGGTCTACGCCGAAATCTTCGAGTCGGTCGACCAGCGCCCGGCCCATGCCCTGCTGCAGGCAGGCAGCGGCCGCCTGGTCGCCTTCTGCTACGGCATCCTGCCCAGCGCCATGGCCGAGCTGGTGTCCTACACGGTCTATCGCTGGGAATGCGCGGTGCGCGCCTCAGTGGTCATGGGCTTCGTCGGTGCCGGTGGACTGGGCCAGCAGATCGACCTGTCGATGCGCATGTTCGACGGTGCGCAGGTGGCCAGCATGCTGTTGGCGTTCCTCGTGCTGGTGATGCTGGCCGACGGCTTGAGCCGGTTGCTGCGTCGGAGGCTGACATGAGCCGGGTGATCAATGGGCTGCTGCTGGTGGCGATCCTGGCCGCGATGCTGGCGTCGTTCGGCTATCTGGGCCTGGACCTGCCGGCGCTGATCGGCGACGGGGGCCTGGGCCAGATGGCCGATTACGCGGGGCGCTTTGCCCACCCGGACCTTTCGGCCGCCGCACTGCGCGCTGTCGCCCACGGCGCCTTGGAGACCTTGGCCATGTCCGGGCTCGGCACGCTGCTGGCCGTGATCATCGGCGTGCTGCTGGCGCTGCCGGCGGCGGGACGCTTCGGTTGGCCCCTGCAGGGCGCGGCGCGCCTGCTGCTCAACGCCTTGCGCGCCATCCCCGAACTGGTCTGGGCGGCGTTGACCGTGCTGGCGGCCGGGTTGGGACCGAATGCCGGCACCCTGGCCCTGGCGCTGCACACGGCGGGCGTGCTCGGGCGGCTGTTCGCCGAGTCGCTGGAGAACGCCCCGGTCGAGCCGGCCCGGGCCATTCGCCAGCAGGGCGGTGGGCAGCTCGTGGCGTTCTGCTATGGCACCTTGCCCAACCTCTGGCCGCAATGGCTGGCCTACAGCCTGTACCGCTGGGAGAACAACATCCGCATGGCCAGCGTGCTGGGCTTCGTCGGTGCCGGTGGGCTGGGGCAGATGCTCTACACCACCTTGAGCCTGTTCCAGGAAGCCCAGGCCAGCACGGTGATCCTGGCCATGCTGGCGCTGGTGGTGCTGGTCGATGCCTTCAGTGGCTGGTTGCGTCAGCGGTACGTTCGGGCGTGAGGACCGGCGCCTGCTCCGCCATGTCCACGTGCTGGGCTTCGCGCTGCATCGATTCGAGGTTGCGCTCGATGGTCTCGCAGATGGTGTCCATCGGGATCTGATGCTCGCTGGCGCGGAATGGACTCTGCAGGTCGGTGCCGATCCGCTCGATGGCCAGCAGCATGAAGCCCACCACCGTGGAGGCCAGCGGCGTGAACCAACCCAGGGACTCCACCAGGCCGACCGGCACGATCAGGCAGAACAGGCTGATGAACAGCCGTGGGAAGTACACGTACGGGTAGGGCAGGGGCGTGTTGGCGATGCGCTCCATGCCACCCTGGGCATTGGACAGGTCGACCAGCGTCGACTCCAGGCGCGCCAGGCGAATACTGTCCACCCGGCCTGCCTGGTACTCCTTGGCCAGTAGCGTGGCCGAGCCGCTGAGAATGTCGTTGGCAAAGTTGTTCGAGCTGTTGCGGCGATCGAATTCCGCGGGCGGAATGAAGGCCACCAGTTCAGGGGGGCAGGGCTCGCGACGCAGGTGCGCGGCCAGACAGTTGACGTAGGCCACGTGCCGACGCAGCAGGGTCGCCTTGACCGGGTTGGTGCCGTCTGCGTCGTTGTCGATCAGCGTCAGCACCTGGCGCGCGAAACTGCGCGAGCTGTTCACCAGGGCGCCCCACAGCGTGCGCGCTTCCCACCAGCGGTTGTAGGCGCTGCTGTTGCGAAAGCTGACCAGCACCACCAGGGCCGAGCCGAGCAGCGTCAGCGGAATCAGCGGCAGGGAGAACTTGCTGTCGAAGAACAGCATGAAGTCGATGGTGACCAGGATGTCCCAGATCAGCAGCCAGAACAGCGACCAGCCGATGTAGCCGATCGTCTTCACCACCAGGCGGTACTTGTGGATCAGCATGTCTTTCACAGGAAATGTCTCGCGCAGCGTCGGATCAGCTTCGGACGTTGCCGAGAGGACAAGGTTCGCGCCATACCGACGTGCGGCGCGTGCTAGACGGCCTGCTCGCTGAATGTTGGGGTGAAGGGCGCCATGCCTGGCGAAGGCTTCCGGCGTCCCTCGTCCGGGAGGTTTGAACTCCGCATTTCAATGGTGGCACAATAATGTTACCGCCGAGCCGCAAGCCTGCCTTGCCGACTGTCCGGTGCAGTAGCCATGGACAGCTCACAATTCGGTGAACCTCGATGAACGAACGAACAGGCAAGGGCCTTTCCTTTGTCAAACGCATGTACGTGCCCCGCGCCCTCGGCACGGGGCTGGGGTTCTTCTGCGTGATGATTGGCCTGTTGCCGCAACAGCCCGCGCCGTGGCTATGGGGGCTGTTGCTGGCCCACGGCTTCCTCTGGCCACACCTGGCCTACCAGCTGGCGCGTCGCTCCACCCAGCCGTTTCGCGCCGAGCAGCGCAACCTGGTCTGCGACGGCCTGCTCGGCGGCTGCTGGGCCGGCGCCATGGGCCTGAACCCGTTGCCGAGCGTGATCATCCTGTCGATGATCGCCATGGACAAGATCGCGGCCGGTGGCGTACACATGCTGGTCAAGGTGCTGCTGGCGCAGGGCGTGGGCATCGCGACGGTCCTGTGGCTCTATGCGCCGCCGCTGTTCCCGGAGACCACCCAGCAGCAGATGCTCGCCTGCCTACCGATCCTGCTGATCTACCCGATGGCGGTCGGCCTGGTCTGCTACCGCATCACCACCCAGCTCAGCGCACACAAGCGCACCCTGACGCACTTGAGCAAGACCGACAGCCTGACCGGGCTGATCAACCATGGCGCCTGGAAAGCGCTGTTGCGCCTGGAATTCCAACGCTGTCGCGACGCAGCCCACGTCAACACCCTGGCCCTGATCGACATCGACCATTTCAAGACGGTCAATGACCGCTACGGGCACCTGGTGGGCGATGAAGTGCTCAAGGTCATCAGCACCGCGCTCACCGGACAGCTGCGCAAGAGCGACCCGGCCGCCCGCTATGGCGGTGACGAGTTCTGCGTGATGCTGCCCGACGTGACGCCCCGCGACGCCATCGAGGTGCTCGAGCGCCTGCGCCAGGCCGTCGAAGCCTGGCAAGACCCGCAGCTGCCCGGCCTGCGCCTGAGCCTGAGCATCGGTGTCGCGCCGTTCGACCCCCGCCTGAGCAGCGCCGACGCCTGGCTGCACGCTGCGGACATGGCGCTGTACGAGGCCAAGGACGCTGGACGTAATCGGATCGTGATGACGGCCCCGGGGCAGCCGCAGCAGGCGGCGGGTTGAGCGCGGCCTGAGCGGCGAGTGGCAAGTTGCAAGCTGCAAGTGGCAAGCCGCAAGCTGTCAGCGAAAACTGCTAGCTTGTAGCTTGTAGCTTGTAGCTTGTAGCTTGTAGCTTGCAGCTTGCAGCTTGCAGCTTGCAGCTCGCCCCGCCATTGGAGACCGTCGCGATGCCCGTGCCCGAACGACGACCGACCCCCGCGCCCCTGCTTCGACCCGGTGAAACCGTCGTGCTGTACGACGGGGTCTGCAACCTCTGCAACGGTGTCGTGCGGTTCCTGCTGCGCAACGATCCCCAGGCACGCCTGCGCCTGGCCACCGTGCAGTCACCCGAGGGTCAGTCATTGCTGGCCTGGGCTGGGCTGCCCCAACAGCATTTCAATACCGTGGCCGTCATTCGCGACGATCAGGTCTGGGTGCGCTCCGATGCGTTCTTCGAACTCGTCCCGCAGTTGTCCAGGCGCTGGCATTGGCTGAGGGTGTTTCAGTGCGTGCCCAAGGCCGTGCGCGATGCGGTCTATGACCTCGTGGCGCGACACCGTTACCGCTGGTTTGGCCGGCACGAGCGCTGCCAGGTGCCGGACGCACGGGATCAAGAGCGCTTTCTGAGTGCCGACAGGCAAGCACCCGCGGGCAGGCGAGTCCCTGACTGAAGCGTGCCGCCGCGTGCGGATACAGGACAAGCCAGACCAGGCCGTTTAGTATCGACACCCTGCCGTCGGGCAGGGAACGCTGAGCCGAAGAGATCGATACATGAACCAGAACACCACCCCCTCTCCAGTCGACGATCCGGTCGATCAGGTCCTGACCGCCGCGCGCACCGCCTGGCAGGTCCGCCTGACGCGCCGACTGCTGGGGCCGTCGGCCGCCAAGAAACGCTTCCACAAGGTGCTGAAAAAGGGCATCAAGGGGCTGTCCAAGGTTGATCGGGGCCGCGCCGAGTTCCTCGCCCGCTATCCCCGCTACAGCATGGGGCGTGGCTCCTACGGTACGCCGACGGTGCAGGACTACCGCGCCGGGCAGACCCTGAGGGTCGGCGCCTACACCTCGCTGGCGGGCACCTCGCGTATCCTGCTGGGCGGCAATCACCGCATCGACTCGGTCACCTCGTACCCGTTCCACGCCTTCCTGTCCCTGGACATGCCCGACCCGACCCCGCCCACGGGCGATGTGGTGATCGGCAACGATGTCTGGGTCTGCACCGCCGCGACGATCCTGTCCGGCGTGACCGTCGGCGACGGCGCCGTGGTCGCCACGGGCGCGGTCGTGACCCGAGACGTGCCGCCCTACGCGATCGTCGGCGGCGTGCCAGCCAAGGTCATCGGCTACCGCTTCCCCGAAGACATCCGCCAGCGCCTGCTGGCGTTGGCCTGGTGGACCTGGCCTCACGAGGAGGTGCTGTCGATCGCGCCCCTGCTGTCGGTGCCGGACCTGCAGGCGTTCTTCGCCTATGCCGAGCAGCGCGCGCGTCGAGCGGGATGACACAAGGCAGGGCGGACGACCTCTGCCCGGGCTGCCTTGCGCTCGGCGCCTGCTCGACTAGGGTTTCAAGCATCCCCCTCGACGCAGGTAAGCGACCATGGCGCCCAGAATCCCCAAGCAGCCGCCCGACGAGCCCGTGACGGCAGACCCCTTCCGTCTCAAGTCCCACACCACGCCCGACACGGCGCACTCGAACGTGCACCGCTACGGGCCGCACAGCTCGATCATCTGCGACACCGAGTCCCGCGGCGGCGTGCGCAACATCGCCGAGCTGCAACTCGACGCCACCCAGGGCTTCATCCCGTTGTGGAGCGAAGGTTCGATCCTGCGCTGGCGCTTTCGCGAGCAGTCGCTGTTGCCGTTCGAGGACCCCGAGGCAGTCAAGGCCGCCATCGAGGCGCTGTTCTGCAAGGCGTTGCGCGCCTGGAGCGAGGCAGTCCCGGTGCGTTTCGCCCGCGACGACGACGCCTGGGACTTCCAGGTCGTGGTGCAGGCCGTCGAGCGCTGCGACGATAGCGGTGGCTGCGTGCTGGCCAGCGCGTTCTTCCCCGATCCCGGTCGGCATGACCTGGTCATCTACCCGACCCTGTTCAGGCAGGACGAAGCCGAGCAGATCGAGACGCTCGCCCACGAACTGGGCCATGTGTTCGGCCTGCGCCACTGGTTCGCCCCGCAGCGCGAAGCCGATTTCCCTTCGACGCCCTACGGCGCGCAGAACGCCGTGTCGATCATGAACTACGGCCCGGACAGCCAGCTGACCGACGATGACCGCCAGGACCTCAAGCAGCTGTACGAAGACGCCTGGAACGGTCGCCTGACCCAGATCAACGGCACCCCGATTCGCCTGGTCAGCCCGTTCCATACGCTCAGGGAACAGCCCAAGCGGGTCGTGATGATCTAGCGCGTGCGCGGTCGAACCGGCAGGCCTGTTCGAGCGGACGAGGATTCAGATGAGCGCGATGGTGTTCGTGGGGTGGGATGTAGGCGGTTGGAATTGCGACAAGAACCCCAGCAGCCGGGATGCGCTGGTGCTGCTCGACGACCAGCGACGGCCCCTCGGCAAGCCCTGGCGTGGCAATCTCAGGGCCGTATTCAACGATGCCACGACCGGCGCCGAATTGGTCGAGGCAGTGCTCGACTTGTGCCAGGTCGAGACCGCGATCGGCGAACGGCCCACGCTGCTGTTCGCCATCGACACGCCCCTGGGGTTTTCGACGCCTTTCATCGGCCTGGTGGTCCACGGGCGTGCCGTCGACACCCTTGGCGCGTCGTCCAGCAACCCGTACCTGCACCGCAAGACCGAGCACTTCCTGTTCCAGCGCGGGCTGTCACCGTTGTCACCGCTCAAGGACATGATCGGCAGCCAGGCCACCAAAGGCCTGCACTTTCTGGCCCGCTACGCAGCCCAGGTGGAACGCTGCGGCGTCTGGACCGATGGCCAGGGCCTCACCGCGATCGAGGCCTACCCGTCGGCCTGCAAGCGTTCGGCGTACATCGAGACGCTGAGGGCGCCGTTTCGAACAGCGCGTGAGGCAACGCATACCGAGGCGCTGCCGGTGCATCAGGACATCGACGATGCCCTGACCTGCGCCCTGATCGGCTGGACCTTCCGCCATGCGCCGGACCGGCTGGCACAGCCTGACGCGAGTATCGACCCCCGTGAAGGCTGGATCTTCGTGCCGCTTGATGGGCTGCGCTGATCAAGGCACGAAAGGGCAGGCATGAGCCGGCTGGCTGACCCTTCATGCCAGGAACGAAGTGCCAGCGGTCCACTCATAGCTGGCATGCCCCCGTCGTCCCCGTGCGACCTCAACCGTTGGAGCTTCCCATGAAGTGTGTGATCGCTGCCCTCCTGACCTCGATCAGCCTCGGCGCGCTGGCCGCCGGCCCTCAGCCTGACCTGCCCAGCTGCGACCTGGCCCAGCAGCGCCAGATCGCCGGCCAACCCGGCGGCGAGCTCTCCGACCCACGCCACGCGCATATCACGATGCGCGCCAACATCCTGCAGGCCGACATCGGCAACCTGCGCCGGGCACAACGCTTGACCCACGAGCAGGCGGACGTGTTGTGGAAGCAGGTGGATGCGATTCGCCAGCAGAGCGCCGGGTTCGTCAAGCAGCAGGGGTTCCTGAGCGCGGCCGAGCGGGCGAGCCAGGATCGGACGTTCGATGAGATTGCGCGGGTGATGTGTCCGGGGGTGAGTGGTTAGATAAGCACCTGAAAGCGAGCTCTGATGTCGAGGTCGAGCGAATTTGACGAAAGCAGGCTGAGATCAAAGGAAGAAAAAGCATGCTTCAGCATGTCTGTCGGTTGTCTAAGGTAGTCCTGAAATGACAGGAGTAATGTCGAGCTTGCAGGGCTACGAAACGGGCTCGCCGATGACTGCATGACACAGGTGGTGATCGGTTCTTGTGCGTTTCCTAGTGAAGGAAAGGTAGTGAATGTTGCGCAGGTGCCAAACGGCATGCATTCACTTGTCTTTTCCTCGTAGCGTATGGACAACGGCCCCAATCTCTTTGATCAATACGGCAAGGGCACCATACTCTTGATCTTTCGGCGGGTTGTGTTTGTCCGAAAGAACGAAGTTGGAGATGAATCGGGCAAGCGTGACCAGAATCAGAAGGCCTAATGCTGAAGAAAAGGTGGCCGGGATCAGAGGCGAAAGCAAGGTTATGCTGGAGAGGGGCGCTTCATTTCTCCCTGACGCAAGCATGTCAATAGACGCCGCGCTGGATAGCGCTTCACGGACATTTTTGTTTGGATCGGCCTGCACGAGCCCAGGGGCGTCAATCAATGTGCGGGCGTGTCGGGATACGGTTTCTTGATAGAGGGCATCATCGAACGTTGAAAGAAAGCGGTAGCCAGTCCACAAAGCGAAGCCGATACAGACGATACACAATACGCCCATGACCGTGGCGAAAACGATTGCCATCTTCCGCCCCAGCCGGTCTTTTTCGATTTCTTCATTGGCCAGTCGATCAGCGATAGAGTGAGAGCACCTGTTTCCAGAAAGGCCGGCCAGATCATCCTTTATGGCAAGGTCATTATCTGCCTCATCGCGCATTAGATAATCCCTAGATTCTTCAACCTGAAACGCATCGCTGCAGTGGATACACCAAAGGCCTCTGCCAGCTGTTGAATGTCTCGCGCAGACCTGTACAGTTTGCGGACGAACTTTTCAGGCATGAGTAGGGCAGCGGCAAACGCATTGGCATAGCGTTCGTCTGGATCGTCGTTGGCAAAGGTCGTGTCGCGCTTAGGTGAGCGTTCATCGGTCACATGGCCTAGCACGACGTGCCCTAATTCATGCGCAAGGGTGAAGCGCGTGCGATAACTGATTTCGTCACGGTTGAACTCGCACAGGTAGTACCAACCGTCTTCGTCATCGTGGCGAAGACGGGCTTGCCCGCTAGCACCTTCTAGATGCTGTGACGATCGTGCCTTGACGACAACAGGAATTTTTCCCCCGTTCGCTCGCCCATAATCCCTAACGAGCAAGTTTTCCGCCAGCGCCTTTGGGTTGACTGGAAGTCTTCCATCCCAACACATGTCGAGGATCTTGCCCGCCTTGGAGGCGGCTTTCTGTACTGACATGGTTCCTGCCTCCTGATCGATGAAACGAGCGCCACATGCAGAGGTTTGAATGCTGTACTGTCGAGGCCAAGAAGCGAGCAGGTACCTGCCGAGACGTTGCGATCATTGGGTAGCAAAAGCATCAAGGACGCTATGCAATCTGCCCCAAAGACATTTTTTATGCAAATGGGGCGCTGGCGCTGCCGGGACCGTCTGACGCATAGGTAGGAAAGATCCGGTAAAGCCTATGCCATCGCATCCTAAAAGCGGCAGGCACAAAAAAACCGACCATCAGGTCGGTTTTTTCTGGATCTTGGTGCCCCGAGGGAGACTCGAACTCCCACTCCTTTCGAAAACGGATTTTGAATCCGCCGCGTCTACCAATTCCGCCATCAGGGCTTGTGGGGGCGCAGTATAGAGAGGCGCCAAGAGCCGGTCAATCGGCTTTCATGGTGAATTTTCACGCGTTGGGCTAAACTTCCCGGCCCTGTCGAACCGAACATCATCATGCGCGTCGCCGATTTTTCTTTCGAACTCCCTGATTCCCTGATCGCCCGCCATCCGCTGGCTGAGCGCCATGGCAGTCGTCTGCTGGTCCTGGATGGGCCGAGCGGGGCGCTGGCGCACCGGCAGTTCACCGACCTGCTGGAGTACCTGCAGCCCGGTGACCTGATGGTGTTCAACAACACCCGGGTGATCCCGGCGCGGCTGTTCGGCCAGAAGGCCTCCGGCGGCAAGCTCGAGGTGCTGGTCGAGCGCGTGCTCGACAGTCACCGGGTGCTGGCCCACGTGCGCGCCAGCAAGGCGCCCAAGGCTGGTACCGTGCTGCTCATCGACGGCGGCGGCGAGGCCGAGATGGTCGCGCGCCACGAGACCCTGTTCGAGCTGCGCTTCAGCGAAGAGGTGCTGCCGCTGCTCGAACGCGTCGGGCACATGCCGCTGCCGCCCTACATCGACCGCCCGGACGAGGGCGCCGACCGTGAGCGTTACCAGACCGTCTACGCCGAGCGCGCCGGGGCGGTGGCGGCGCCCACGGCAGGCCTGCACTTCGACGAGGCGCTGCTGGCCAAGATCGCCGCCAAGGGTGTCGAGCAGGCCTTCGTGACCTTGCACGTCGGAGCTGGCACCTTCCAGCCGGTGCGGGTCGATCGCATCGAAGACCACCACATGCACAAGGAGTGGCTGGAGGTCAGCCAGGACGTGGTCGACGCGGTGCAGGCCTGCCGTGCCCGCGGCGGGCGCGTGGTCGCCGTGGGCACCACCAGCGTGCGCTCGCTGGAGAGCGCGGCGCGTGATGGCGAGCTCAAGGCCTTCAGTGGCGACACCGACATCTTCCTGTACCCCGGCCGGCCCTTCCACGTGGTCGACGCCCTGGTCACCAACTTCCACCTGCCGGAGTCCACGCTGCTGATGCTGGTCTCGGCCTTCGCCGGTTACCCGCAGACCATGGCCGCCTATGCCGCGGCGGTGGAGCAGGGGTACCGCTTCTTCAGTTACGGTGATGCCATGTTCATCACCCGCAATCCCGCGCCACGCGGCCCAGAGGATCAAGCATGAGTCGCACCTGTCGTATGTCCTTCGAACTGCTGGCCACCGACGGCAAGGCCCGTCGCGGCCGGCTGACCTTCCCCCGTGGCACCGTGGAGACCCCGGCGTTCATGCCGGTGGGCACCTATGGCACGGTCAAGGGCATGCTGCCGCGGGACATCGAGGCCATCGGCGCGGAGATCATCCTGGGCAACACCTTCCACCTGTGGCTGCGCCCGGGCACCGAAGTGATCAAGAAGCACGGCGGCCTGCACGACTTCATGCAATGGAAAGGCCCGATCCTCACCGACTCCGGCGGCTTCCAGGTGTTCAGCCTGGGCGCCATGCGCAAGATCAAGGAGGAGGGCGTCACCTTCGCCTCGCCGGTCGACGGCTCCAAGGTGTTCATGGGTCCGGAGGAGTCGATGCAGGTCCAGCGCGACCTGGACTCGGACATCGTGATGATCTTCGACGAGTGCACCCCGTACCCGGCCGAGCCGGACGTCGCGCGCACCTCGATGGAGCTGTCGCTGCGTTGGGCGCAACGCTCGAAGAACGCCCATGGCGACAACACCGCTGCGCTGTTCGGCATCGTCCAGGGTGGCATGCACGAAGACTTGCGCATGCGCTCGCTGGAAGGCCTGGACAAGATCGGCTTCGACGGCCTGGCGATCGGCGGCCTGTCGGTGGGCGAGCCCAAGCACGAGATGATCAAGGTGCTGGACTACCTGCCGGGGCAGATGCCGGCTGACAAACCTCGTTACCTTATGGGGGTAGGCAAACCGGAAGATCTGGTCGAGGGTGTGCGCCGCGGCGTCGACATGTTCGACTGCGTGATGCCGACGCGCAATGCGCGCAACGGCCATCTGTTCATCGACACCGGGGTGATCAAGATCCGCAACGCGTTCCATCGCCACGATGATTCGCCGCTGGATCCGACCTGCGACTGCTACACCTGCACGCACTTCTCCCGCGCCTATCTGCACCACTTGGACAAGTGCGGTGAAATGCTGAGCAGCATGTTGAATACCATTCACAACTTGCGCCATTACCAGCGCCTGATGGCTGGTTTGCGCGAGGCTATTCAACAGGGTAAATTGGCCGCCTTCGTCGACGCCTTCTATGCCAAACGCGGGCTTCCCGTGCCGCCTTTGGCGTGACTGTCCTTCCTGTGACATCGCAGACGATGACGTCGCGATCACGAGTTAACAACCGGAGTGTCAAATGAGCTTTCTGATTCCAGCCGCCTATGCGGATGCTGCCCCTGCTGCTGCCGCAGGCCCTGCCGGTACCGGCTTCGAGTGGATCTTCCTGGTCGGTTTCCTGGTCATCTTCTACCTGATGATCTGGCGTCCGCAGGCCAAGCGTGCCAAGGAGCAGAAGAACCTGCTCGGTGCCTTGCAGAAGGGCGACGAAGTGGTGACCACCGGTGGCATCGCCGGCAAGATCGTCAAGGTCGCCGACGACTTCGTGGTGCTGGAAGTGTCCGACAACGTCGAACTGAAGTTCCAGAAGGGCGCCGTGGCGGCGACCCTGCCGAAAGGTACGCTCAAGGCTATCTGAGTTACCGGTTTTATTTTTCCAGTCGGGGCGCGCAACGCGCCCCGCGTCTTGAACGGGCGGCGTGATGCTCAACAAATACCCTCTGTGGAAATACGCACTGATCGTGCTGGTACTGGCGGTCGGCTTCATTTATTCCGCTCCCAACCTCTATCCGGACGATCCGGCGGTGCAGATCAGCGGTGCCAGTACGGCGCTGCAGATCAACCAGGCCGATCTCGACCGTGCCAGCAAGGCCTTGACCGATGCCGGCATCACCGTCAAGGGCACCAACCTGGGCGAGCAGGGCAAGGGCGCGCTGTTGCGTCTGGCCAACCAGGAAGACCAGCTGCCTGCCAAGGACGTAGTCCGCAAGGTGCTGGGCGATGACTACGTGGTGGCGCTGAACCTGGCTCCGACCACCCCGCAATGGCTGCGCAACCTCGGCGCCAGCCCCATGAAGCTCGGCCTGGACCTGTCCGGTGGCGTGCACTTCCTGCTGGAAGTGGACATGGACAAGGCCATGAGCGCGCGCATGAAAGTGTACGAAGGCGAGGTCAAGACCTTGCTGCGCAAAGAACGCATCCGTTACCGCAGCCTGCCACAGCAGGACGGCGCGATCATGCTCGGCTTCGCCGACGATGCGACCCGCGAACAGGCCCGCAGCCTGGTGCGCAAGAATTTCAACGATTTCGACCTGACCACCAATGAGCGCAACGATCTGGCGGTCCTGCGCCTGGCCCTGACCCAGGCCAAGGTCACCGAGATTCGTGACTATGCGGTCAAGCAGAACCTCACCACCGTGCGCAACCGTGTCAACGAGCTGGGCGTCGCCGAGCCACTGGTGCAGCGCCAAGGCGCCAACCGCATCGTGGTCGAGCTGCCGGGCGTGCAGGACACGGCCGAAGCCAAGCGTATCCTCGGCAAGACCGCCAACCTGGAGTTCCGCTTCGGCGCCGAACCCGGTGCCTCGCGCGCGACCACCGAGGTCTTCGAGTTCCGTGATGGCGGTCGTTCCGCTGCCGTCGAGCGTGGCCTGATCATCACCGGTGACCAGGTGACCGATGCCCAGGCGGGCTACGACGAGCACGGTCGCCCGCAGGTCAACATCCGTCTGGACGGCCATGGCGGCGAACTGATGAACCGTGCCACGCGCACCAACGTCGGTCGCAGCATGGCGGTGATCTTCATCGAGCAGAAGCCGGTCACTCGCTACGAGAAGAAAGTCGTCGACGGCGTCGAGAAGGACGTCGCGGTGCAGACCTTCCAGGAAGAGAAGAAGATCATCAGCCTGGCGACCATCCAGTCCGCTCTGGGCAGCCAGTTCCGCATCACCGGCCTCAACGGCCAGGGCGAATCGTCCGAACTGGCCCTGCTGCTGCGTGCCGGTGGCCTGGCCGCACCGATGTACTTCGCCGAAGAGCGCACCATCGGCCCGAGCCTGGGTGCCGACAACATCACCAAGGGTATCGATGCGTCGCTGTGGGGCATGCTGTTCGTCTCGCTGTTCATCATCGCCATCTACCGCGGCTTCGGCGTGATCGCCACCATCGCCCTGGCGGGCAACATGGTCCTGCTGCTGGCGCTGATGTCGCTGCTCGGCGCGACCCTGACGCTGCCAGGCATCGCCGGTATCGTGCTGACCATGGGCATGGCGGTCGACGCCAACGTGCTGATCTTCTCGCGGATTCGCGAAGAGCTGAAGGCGGGCATGTCGGCGCAACGCGCCATCCATGAAGGCTTCAACCGCGCCTACACCGCGATCATCGACGCCAACCTGACCAGCCTGCTGGTCGGCGGCATCCTGTTCGCCATGGGCACAGGGCCGGTCAAGGGCTTCGCGGTCACCATGTCCCTCGGGATTTTCACCTCGATGTTCACCGCCATCATGGTGACCCGTGCCATGGTCAACCTGACCTGCGGCGGGCGTGACATCAAGAAGCTGTGGGTTTAAGGGGCTGCCATGAAAACCATCAACTTCATGGGCGTACGCAACGTCGCGTTCGCCATTACCGTGCTGCTCACCGTGCTGGCCTTGTTCAGCTGGTGGCAGAAGGGCCTGAACTTCGGCCTGGACTTCACCGGCGGTACCCTGATCGAGCTGACCTACGAGCGCCCGGCGAACTTGCAGACGGTGCGTGACGAGCTGTCCAAGTCGGGCTTCCACGAAGCGGTCGTGCAGAGCTTCGGTGCCACCACCGACCTGCTGGTGCGCATGCCGGGCGATGACCCGCAACTGGGCACCAAGGTCGCACAGGCCCTGCAACAGGTCGGCGGCGACAACCCGGCCGTGGTCAAGCGCGTCGAGTTCGTCGGCCCGCAGGTGGGCGAGGAGCTGCGTGACCAGGGCGGTCTGGGCATGCTGCTGGCCCTGGGTGGCATCCTCATCTACCTGGCCTTCCGCTTCCAGTGGAAGTTCGCGGTCGGCGCGATCATCTCGCTGATCCACGACGTGGTGGTGACCCTGGGGATCCTGTCGTTCTTCCAGATCACCTTCGACCTGACGGTGCTCGCGGCGGTACTGGCGATCATCGGCTACTCGCTCAACGACACCATCGTGGTCTTCGACCGTGTGCGCGAGAACTTCCGCGTCATGCGCAAGGCCTCGCTGATCGAGAACATCAACGTCTCTACCACCCAGACGCTGCTGCGCACCATCGCCACCTCAGTGTCGACCTTGCTGGCCATCGCCGCCTTGCTGTTCTTCGGCGGCGACAACCTGTTCGGCTTCTCGCTGGCCCTGTTCATCGGTGTTCTGGCCGGTACCTACTCGTCGATCTACATCGCCAACGTGGTGCTGATCTGGCTGAACCTGAACAGCGAAGACCTGATTCCGCCGGTCAAGGCCGAGGGTGTGGACGACCGTCCATGATCCTGCCCTGACGCCCCTGGGCGGACACGAAGAAGGCGCGAGCATTGAACTCGCGCCTTTTTTTTCGCTCCAAGGCCGGGAAGAGCGCGGGCGCGGACCCGCAGACAAGATCAGGAGGTTCAGGTGAACAAATCAATGCTCGTGGGTGCGGTCCTGGGTGCTGTCGCAGTGACTGCCGGAGGTGCATTCGCCACCTACAGCTTGGTCAACAAGGGGCCTGAGTATGCCCAGGTGACCGACGTTCAGCCGATCAAGAAAACCATCAAGACCCCTCGCCAGGTGTGCAAGGACGTGACCGTCACGCGCCAGCGGCCGGTTCAGGACCAGCATCAGATCGCAGGGAGCGTGTTGGGCGCTGTGGCCGGTGGCCTACTGGGCAACCAGATCGGCGGCGGTACCGGCAAAAAGATCGCCACCGTGGCGGGTGCCGTGGGTGGCGGTTACGCAGGTAACAAGGTGCAGGAGCACATGCAGAACGGCGACACCTACACCACCACGCAGACGCGCTGCAACACGGTCAATGACGTGAGCGAAGAGGTGGTGGGGTACAACGTGAAGTATTCGATTGGCGACAAGGCCGGGCAGGTGAAGATGGACCGTGACCCAGGCTCGACCATCCCGCTGGATGACAACGGTCGGTTGGTGCTAAGCGAGGCGCGGACCGGGCAGTGAGTCGGGGCTGATACGAGGCAGGCTTGCGCGTGCAGGAGCAGCCCCGACAGGGCCTCATCGCTGGCAAGCCAGCTCCCATCCAGATTTCTGCAACTTGTCGATGTAGATATGGCTGCGCAAGCAATCTGTGGGGCGGGCTTGCCCGCGATGCAGGCGGCGCCTGACAGGGCCCTATCGCTGGCAAGCCAGCTCCCACCCAGCTCTCTGCAACTTGTCGATGTAGATATGGCTGCGCAAGCAATCTGTGTGGGCGGGCTTGCCCGCGATGCAGGCGGCGCCTGACAGGGCCCTATCGCTGGCAAGCCAGCTCCCACCCAGCTCTCTGCAACTTGTCGGTGTAGGCATGGCTCGCAAGCAGTCTGTGTGAGCCCCTGTGCCGCGATTGGGTCCGCAGGACCCATAAGATCAGCCATGCAAGGCATGCTGGGCCCGCAGGGCCCATGAAATCATTTCTTCAGGCGTCCTAGGTGAGCGCCCGCCTCATCAGTCGATGTACTCGAACAATTTCACGATCTTCTGCACACCGGCCACGCCCTGGACCACAGCGGTCGCCTGGTTGGCTTCCTGCTGGCTCACCAGCCCCAGCAGATAGACGATACCGTTCTCGGTGATCACCTTGATTCGCGAACTGCGGACGTCGGCATTGCCCAGCAGCTGAGCCTTCATCTTGGTGGTCAGCCAGGCGTCGTTGTTGCGCGCCAGGAGGGAGGAGGGCTGCATCACTTGCAGCTCGTTGTGTACTTTCTTGACCCGCTGGACCTGGCCAGCGGTCTGCTCGGCCAGGCTCTTGAGGTCGGCCCGCGGCGTCTGGCCGGCGAGCAGCACCACGCCGTTGTAGCTGCTGACGACGATGTGCGAGTTGTTGTCCAGGTCAGGGCTGGCCTTGGCGATGTTCACCTCGACCTTGGTCTCGATCAGCGAGTCGTCGATCTTGCTTCCCAGGGTGCGGGTGCTGCGATCGTCCTCGATCGGCTTTTCCCGTGCAGTGTTGATGACCGAGCTGCAGCCCGAGAGGCTCAGGCAAAGGGTCAAGGTCATCAGGCCGAAACGTCGTGGGCTCATTCTTCACTCCCGAACAGTTGGCTGTCGATCAGATCGCACAGGCAATGGATCGTCAGCAGGTGGACTTCCTGGATACGTGCGGTGACCGTCGAGGGCACGCGGATCTCGACGTCCTCGGGCAACAGCAGCGAGGCCATGCCGCCACCGTCGCGTCCGGTCATGGCTACGACAATCATTTCGCGATCATGTGCCGCCTGGATCGCCTGAATGATGTTGGCGGAGTTGCCGCTGGTGGAGATCGCCAGCAAGACGTCGCCAGGCTGACCCAGCGCGCGGATCTGCTTGGAGAAGATCTCGTTGTAGCTGTAGTCGTTGGCGATCGAGGTCAGTGTGGCGCTGTCGGTGGTCAGGGCGATCGCCGGCAGGCTTGGACGTTCGCGCTCGAAGCGGTTGAGCAGCTCGGACGAGAAGTGCTGGGCATCGCTGGCAGAACCGCCATTGCCACAGGCGAGCATCTTGCCCTCGTTGAGCAGGGCGTTGACCATGACTTCGCTGGCCAGCTCGATGTGCGGTGCCAGGATGTCCATCGCCTGTTGCTTGGTGTCGATGCTGGCCTGGAACAGCCGGCGAATTCGGGATTGCATGTCCATCTGGTGAGACCTTAAAGGGGGCGGTGGCCGGCGCGGCGCGCACCACGAGACCAGCCCGCGAAACACGGAGCAGAGTGATAGAACGGATTCAGCATTCGAAGGCGTTTTTCAGCCATTGAAGCGGTTGGCCGGCATGATGGCTGCCCTGCAGGGCGACCACGTCGAACCGGCAGGGGTAGCTGGCCCAGCGAGGTGCCTGGTGCAGGAAGTGGCTGGCGGCCAGCGCCAGTCGCTTCTGCTTGCGCCCATCGATGCTGCCCAGGGCGCCGCCGAAGTCCGCGTGCAAGCGGTAGCGGACTTCGACGAATACTACTGTATCGCGGTCGAGCATGACCAGATCGAGCTCGCCACCCCGACAGCGCCAGTTCTGTGCCAGCAACTGCAGGCCCTGCGCCTGGAGAAAGGCCAGGGCCTGGCGTTCAGCCAGCTGGCCTTGCGACGTGGGGGACGACACGGGCATCAGCGTGGGGTGTCCGGCAGACGTTGAACCTGGCCTCCGGTGAACTGCGCCCAGGGCAACTGACGCTCCACACGCTGGTTCTGGTTGACGCTCAGGCTGCCGGACAGGCCATCGATGCGGTTGTCAGGCAAAGCCTTGAGCTGCCCCAGGCGCGGCGCCAGGGCGTAGGCATCGGCGCCCATGGCGTACAGGCGGCCCAGGCTGCCTGCCGCTTGCGGCCACTGCTGAACCACCTGCTGACGCAGCGCATTGCCGTTGCTGGTATCGAGCAGCCATGGGGTCTCGCAGAACACGACGCCGTTCAGGTCGTTGTACTGGTTGACGTCACCGCTGGCGCTGTACAGGTTGGAAGTGGCATACACCGGCAGGTTGCCAGCGTACTGGAAGTTCAGGGTCGGCTTGATCTGCTGGGCCTGTTGCGGTGTCGCGGCCAGGAACAGGAAGTCGATGTCCTGACGGCGTGCCGGCTGGGCGGCGACATCGCCGCCGACGGCGCTTTGCAGGCTCTTGGCACGGCCTTCGCTTTGGCGTAGTTGCAGCAGGTCGGCGATCTGTTGGGCCAGGGCCACGGGCTGGGCGATGTGGTCGGCGGCCAGCAAGGTACCGCCACGGGCTTCCCAGTCCTGGCGGAAGGCCTTGAGCACACGATCGCCCCATTCACCGCTCGGCACCAGCGCCACGGCGCGCACTCGACCATCGGCATGGGCGCGGCGGGAGACTTCACGGGCCTCGTCTTCGGCCGCCAGGCCGAACTGGAACAGCTGGGCGGGCGCTTTCTGGCCGGCGTCGGCGTAGTTCAGGGCCAGCGTGGTGATCGGCAGTTGCGGGTAGTCGGCCAGCTTCTTGACCAGCGGCTTCTCCAGCGGGCCGACCACCAGCTGAATACCGGCAGCCTGGGCGTCACGGTAGAAGTCGTCCAGCGAGGTGATGCGCGAGCTGTCGAACACCTGGATCTTCGGCGCGGGCTGACCGGCCTGGGTGGCCTGGAAGTGCGCGGCCATGAAGCCGTCGCGCAGGGCCTTGGCCACGTTGGCCAGGGGACCTTCCTGGGGCAGCAGCAAGGCGATGCTGGTCAGCGGCTGGTTGGCCAGTTCGCGCAGCTTGGCCAGGGATTCAGGCAGTTGGCGGGCGGCAGGATGGTTCGGATACTTCGCGCGCCAGGCGTCGATCGCGGCCTGCTGGGTTTCCAGCGTGCCGGCGCGCTTGACCGCCAGGGCCAAGCTGGCCCAGCCCGCCAGGTCGTCGGTGCCCTGGCTGGCGCCTTCCAGTTGTTCGGTGGGCAGGGCGGCGACCAGCGTCCAAAGGGCTTCCTGGTTCTTGGCCGCTTGCGCCGGCTCGCTCAGCAGGGGCGCCAGCAGCGTGCGCTGGCGGGCGGCCTCGAGCGGTTGGCCATCGGCTTCCAGAGCAGCCGCATGAACGCTGTACGTACGTACCTGCAGCTCGGGCGGCAACTGACCGACGTACTGCAGGCTCGGGTGCGACAGGGCGTCGACCGCGGCCTTGGGCTGGTTGCGGCTCATGGCCAGCTCCGCCGACAGGGCGCTGGCGAAGACCTGCTGGGCCGGCTTGAGCGAGTCGAGCTTCACCTGCTCGAGGATGTGCGTGGCGCGCGGATAGTCTTTCTGGCGATAGGCTTGATCGGCCGCGCTCAGGCGCAACAGGGCAGCTTCTTCCGGCGACTGGCTTGCAGCCGCCTGTTCGAGCAGTTGCTCGATGCTGGCATCCGGGGTGCGCGGCAGCTCGCCCAGGCGGGACGAGGGCGAGCTGGCGCAGGCTGCCAGCAAGGCAGCGAAACAGAGGGCTGCAAGCAGCCGCAGGCAAGCGATCATGGAAAGGTCCTGTTACCTGATCAAATAGGTCGACGATTGTACCCAAGCCGTGGCCGGGGTGCGATGTCGCTGACGTGGATCCTCCAATATAGGCGGTATGCGCCCGTCGGCGGGCAAAGATGTTTGCGCCTTGTGACCGACGGTCGGGCTACAATGGCGCTTTCGATTCGAATCAAGACAGGTGTACGCAGTGACAGAGGTTCCAGGCGCTTCGAAATCCACGACCGGGACGTTGTACGTCGTCGCCACGCCGATCGGCAACCTGGACGACATCAGCGCGCGCGCGCTGAAGATCCTGGGTGCGGTGAAGCTGATTGCCGCCGAGGACACGCGTCATTCGGTACGCCTGCTGCAGCATTTCGGCATCCAGACACCGCTGGCGCCCTGCCACGAGCACAACGAGCGAGATGAAGGCAGCCGTTTCATCGCTCGCCTGCTGGCCGGCGACGACGTGGCCCTGGTGTCCGATGCCGGCACACCGCTGATCTCCGATCCGGGTTATCACCTGGTACGCCAGGCACGCGCGGCCGGCATCGCCGTGGTGCCGGTGCCGGGTGCCTGTGCGTTGATCGCCGCGTTGTCGGCCGCCGGGCTGCCGTCCGATCGCTTCATGTTCGAAGGGTTTCTGCCGGCCAAGGCCGTGGGGCGGCGTGCCAGGCTCGAACAGGTCAAGGAAGAGCCGCGCACCCTGATCTTCTACGAAGCGCCCCATCGCATCCTGGAGTGCCTGCAGGACATGCAGGCCGTGTTCGGCGACGAGCGTCCGGCCGTGCTGGCCCGCGAACTGACCAAGACCTTCGAGACCCTCAAGGGGCTGCCGTTGGCCGAGTTGAGCGCCTTCGTGGAAAATGACAGCAATCAGCAGCGCGGCGAGTGCGTGGTGCTGGTGGCGGGTTGGAGCGCACCGGAGGACGATCAGGCCGTCAGCACCCAGGCCCTGCGCGTGCTCGACCTGCTGCTGGCGGAAATGCCGCTCAAGCGCGCAGCCGCCCTGGCGGCGGAAATCACCGGTGTGCGCAAGAACCTGCTGTACCAGGCAGCGCTGGAAAAACAGAAGGGCGACTGATCCGACGCATCTAGCGCTTGTCCCGCGTGGCGTCTGTCGGTACCCTTGTCGGCGGAGAGTCGATTGGACAGTCGCTGCCAGCATTCGTTCCGCGAAGGCTGGGGGAGGAAAGTCCGGGCTCCATAGGGCAGAGTGCCAGGTAACGCCTGGGAGGCGCGAGCCTACGGAAAGTGCCACAGAAAACAACCGCCTAAGCGCTTCGGCGCCGGTAAGGGTGAAAAGGTGCGGTAAGAGCGCACCGCACGTCTGGCAACAGTGCGTGGCTAGGTAAACCCCACTCGGAGCAAGACCAAATAGGGTTCCATATGGCGCGGCCCGCGTTGGAACCGGGTAGGTTGCTAGAGGCGTCCAGTGATGGCCGTCGTAGAGGAATGACTGTCCTCGACAAAACCCGGCTTACAGATCGACTCTCCACCTCTTTTCCCTCGGCCAGTGCCCGCCGAGCGGTCCTGGGTAAGATGAAAAAATCTTACTCCTGATGCAGTGCCTCAGCATTGTCGCCCAAGTCCTTGAAAGGGCAGCCAATCGCTCTTCGATTCGTCTTCAAAAGCCCTGTCCTTCGATCGTTTGCGACGCTAAATCTTGGCCCCGTAAAGGATTTCCTTATGAACGTGCCTTGACGGTGCGGCGAGCGGATTCCTATAGTGTGCGCGAGTGGCGAAAAGTGGGATGAAGTGGGTTTTTTTGCCATCATCCAGCTCACAATGTAGGGAATCGCAGCCGTGTTTCGCGGAGCCAATGCCATCAGCCTCGACGCAAAAGGCAGGCTCGCCATGCCGAGTCGGTATCGCGACGAGCTGGATTCGCGGTGTGCTGGTCAGCTGATCGTGACGATCGATGCCTCCGACCCCTGCCTGTGCGTGTACCCGCTCGACGAGTGGGAGCATATCGAAGCCAAGTTGCGCGCGTTGCCTTCCTTGCGCGAAGAGAACCGTCGCCTTCAGCGTCTGCTGATCGGCAATGCGGTGGATCTTGAGCTCGATGGCAGTGGGCGCTTTCTGGTGCCACTCCGACTGCGTGAGTACGCGCGGCTCGACCGCAAGGCCATGCTGGTAGGGCAACTGAATAAATTCCAGCTGTGGGATGAAGAGGCCTGGGACACCGTCTCGGCCGCCGACCTTGCAGCTATTCGACAACCGGGCGCCATGCCCGATGATTTGCGTGATCTGATCCTGTGACCATAGATAGCGGCTTCAACCATATCACCGTGCTGCTCAACGAGGCTGTCGATGCCCTGGCCCTACGTGCCGATGGCTGCTACCTCGACGGTACTTTCGGCCGCGGTGGGCATAGCCGTCTGATCCTCGAACGACTGGGGCCACAGGGCCGACTACTGGGCTTCGACAAAGACCCACAAGCGATTGCCACGGGGCAAGCGCTGGCGGCCGAAGACGGCCGCTTTGTCATTGTGCAGCGCAGTTTTGCCGAGATGGGCCAGGAGCTGGCCGCGCGTGATCTGGCGGGCAAGGTCAACGGCGTGCTGCTCGACCTGGGCGTGTCCTCGCCCCAGCTGGACGACCCCGAGCGCGGCTTCAGCTTCATGAACGATGGCCCCCTGGACATGCGCATGGACCCCGAACGTGGCCAGAGCGCCGCACAGTTCATCGCCAGCGCGCCGGAAGAAGAAATCGCCCGGGTGTTCAAGGAGTACGGCGAAGAGCGCTTCGCCAAGCGCATGGCCCGGGCCGTGGTCGAGCGCCGCGAGCAGACCCCGTTCACCCGCACCAGCGACCTGGCCGACGTGATCAAGGTCGCCAACCCGGCTTGGGAGAAGGGCAAGAACCCGGCGACCCGTGCGTTCCAGGGGTTGCGCATCCACGTCAACAACGAACTGGGCGACCTCGAGGCCGGCCTGCAGGCCGCGCTGGATGCCTTGGAAGTGGGCGGTCGCCTGGTGGTCATCAGCTTTCACTCCCTGGAAGACCGTATCGTCAAACTGTTCATGCGCAAGCTGGCCAAGGGCGAGGCCGACAACCTGCCGCGCAACCTGCCTGTGCGCCATGAGCCGTTCCAGCCCTTCATCAAGGTCCATGGCAAGGCCCAGTTCGCCTCCGAGGCCGAGCTCAAGGCCAACCCACGGGCACGCAGCGCCGTCATGCGCGTGGCGGAGAAGCTCAGGTGAGCCGTCTGTTCGCCAAGCCGCTGCCCGGTGGGAGCTTTCTCATGCTGCTGATGTTCATCGGCGTGCTGGTCTCGGCCATCGCCGTGTCCTACAGTGCGCACTGGAACCGCCAATTGCTCAATACCCTCTATGGCGAGCTCAACGAGCGCGACAAGGCGCAGGCCGAATGGGGCCGCCTGATCCTCGAACAGAGCACCTGGACTGCCCATAGCCGCATCGAAAGCCTGGCGACCGAGCAGCTCAAGATGCGCGTGCCTGCGGCGGACGAAATCCGGATGATCGCGCCATGATGAAGCTCGAAGGCGCACTGTATCCCTGGCGTTTCCGTGTGGTCATCGCCCTGCTGGCGCTGATGGTCGGTGCCATCGCCTGGCGCATTATCGACCTGCAGGTGGTCGACCGCGACTTCCTCAAGGGGCAGGGTGATGCCCGCAGCCTGCGCCACATTCCGATCCCTGCGCACCGTGGTCTGATCACCGACCGCAACGGCGAACCGCTGGCGGTCAGTACTCCGGTGACCACCTTGTGGGCCAACCCCAAGGAAATGCAGGCCTCCAAGGACCGTTGGCCGGAACTGGCCCGTGCGCTGGGGCAGGATCCGCGACAGCTGACCGAGCGCCTGACGCACCTGGCCAACAAGGAGTTCATCTACCTGGTGCGCGGCCTCACGCCCGAGCAAGGCCAGCAGGTGGTCGACCTCAAGGTGCCGGGCGTCTACGGCATGGAGGAGTTCCGCCGCTTCTACCCGGCGGGCGACGTGACGGCGCACATGGTCGGCTTCACCGACCTGGACGACCACGGTCGCGAAGGCGTCGAACTGGCCTACGACGAATGGCTGGCCGGCGTGCCGGGCAAGCGCCAGGTGATCAAGGACCGTCGCGGTCGCCTGATCAAGGACATCCAGGTCACCAAAAACGCCAAGGCCGGCAAGACCCTGGAGCTGTCGATCGACCTGCGCCTGCAATACCTGGCCACCCGCGAGCTGCGCAACGCGATCGCCGAGCAGGAAGCCAAGGCCGGCAGCCTGGTGATCATGGACGTCAAGACCGGCGAAGTCCTGGCCATGGTCAACCAGCCGACTTACAACCCCAACAACCGCCGCAGCATGTTCCCCGCCGCGATGCGCAACCGGGCCATCATCGACGTGTTCGAGCCCGGCTCGACGGTCAAGCCGCTGTCGATGAGCGCCGCGCTGGAAAGCGGCCGCTGGAAGCCGACCGACAAGGTCGAGGTCTACCCCGGCAGCCTGCAGATCGGCCGCTACACCATCAAGGACGTGTCGCGCAGCGAGGGCCCGGTCCTCGACCTGACCGGCATCCTGATCAACTCCAGTAACGTGGGCATGAGCAAGGTCGCCTTCGACATCGGCGGCGAAGCCATCTACCGGGTGATGTCGCAGCTGGGGCTGGGTCAGTACACCGGCCTGGGCTTCCCGGGCGAGCGTGTCGGCAACCTGCCCAACCACCGTGAATGGCGCAAGGCCGAGACGGCGACTTTGTCCTACGGCTACGGCCTTTCGGTGACCGCGTTGCAGCTGGTGCACGCCTATGCGGCCCTGGCCAACGACGGCAAGATGGTGCCGCTGAGCATTCTCAAGGTGGACAAGGAGCCTGAGTCGACCCAGGTCGTGCCGAAAGAGACGGCCGAGACGATCCAGGGCATGTTGCAGCAGGTGATCGAAGCACCACGTGGCGTCTACCGGGCCCAGGTGCCGTTCTATCACGTGGCCGGCAAGAGTGGTACGGCGCGTAAGGCGACGGTCGGCGCCAAGGGCTACACCGAAAACGCCTACCGCTCGCTGTTCGCCGGGTTCGGCCCGATGAGCGATCCGCGCTACGCCGTCGTTGTGGTCATCGACGAGCCGAGCAAGGGCGGCTACTTCGGCGGCCTGGTGTCGGCCCCGGTGTTCAGCAAGGTCATGTCCGGCACCCTGCGCCTGATGAACGTACCGCCTGACAACCTGCCTGCGCCGACCGAGCCGCAGCAGGCCAGCGCAGACCCCGCCAAGGGAGGGCGTGGATGATGACGATGCCATTGAGCAAACTGTTTCCCCAGGCCAGTCGCGATCCGCTGATCCGTGAATTGACCCTGGACAGCCGGCAGGTGCGCCCAGGCGACCTGTTCCTGGCGGTGCCCGGGGCCAAGGTCGATGGCCGAGCACACATCGCCGACGCTCTGGCGCGCGGCGCTGCCGCCGTGGCCTACGAAGAGCAGGGGGCGAGCGTGCTGCCCTTGACCGACGTGCCCCTGATTCCAGTGCGCGGCCTGATCGCCCAGCTGTCGAGCCTGGCAGGCCACTTCTACGGTGAGCCGAGCCGCCAGGTGCCGATGATCGGCGTGACCGGGACCAACGGCAAGACCAGTGTCACCCAGCTGGTGGCGCAGGCGCTGGACCTGCTGGGGCAGCGCTGCGGGCTGATCGGCACCTTGGGCACCGGCTTCTACGACGCCTTGCAGAGCGGCCGCCTGACCACGCCCGACCCGATCGCCGTGCAATCGACCCTCAACGACTTGAAAAAGGCTGGGGCCAAGGCCGTGGCCATGGAAGTGTCGTCCCACGCGCTCGAGCAGGGCCGCGTGGCGGCCGTCGACTTCGATGTCGCCGTGCTGACCAACCTGTCGCGCGACCACCTCGACTACCACGGCAGCATGCAGGCCTACGAAGCGGCCAAGGCCAAACTGTTCGCCTGGCCGAGCCTGCGCAGCCAGGTGGTGAACCTGGACGATGCGTTCGGCGAGCGGCTATGCCAGGCCTACGCACAGCGTCCTGCCAGCGATCATGTCGAAACGCGCCTGATCACCTACAGCCTGGTACGTCCCGAGGCGTCCTTGTACGCACGCGAGGCCCTGTTCAGCGATGAAGGCGTGCGCGCCACGCTGGTCACCGCACAGGGCGAGCGCACGCTGCGCAGCCCGCTGCTGGGCCGATTCAACCTGAGCAACGTGCTGGCCGCCGTCGCCACGCTGCTGGCACTGGACTACACGCTCGACGAGATCCTGGCCGTCACGCCGCGACTGCAGGGCCCGCTGGGTCGCATGCAGCGCCTGGGCGGCGGCGAGCGACCGCTGGTGGTGGTCGATTACGCCCACACCCCCGACGCCCTGGAAAAGGTCCTCGACGCCTTGCGCCCCCATGCGCGTGGCAGGCTGTTGTGTCTGTTCGGCTGCGGCGGCGACCGCGACCGTGGCAAGCGTCCGTTGATGGCCGAAGTGGCCGAGCGCCTGGCCGATCAGGTGTGGGTGACCGACGACAACCCGCGCAGCGAGGCGCCGCAGCAGATTTTCGACGACATCCGCCCAGGGTTCACGGCCTCGGCCGACGTCACCTTCGTCGCCGGTCGCGGCGACGCCATCGCCTCGTTGATCGCCAGCGCCCATGCCGATGACGTGGTCGTGCTGGCCGGCAAGGGCCATGAGGACTACCAGGAGATCGCAGGCCAACGCCACGCGTTCTCCGACCTGATCGAAGCCGACAAGGCGCTGGCAGCCTGGGAGGCTCATCCATGATTCACCCCTTCACCCTGAGCACACTGGTCGAACCGCTGCACGCCCGTCTGGTCGGGGGCGACGCCACCTTCACCGGCGTCAGCATCGACAGCCGCAGCGTTGTCCAGGGCCAACTGTTCGTGGCCTTGAGTGGGCCGCGTTTCGATGGCCACGATTACCTGGCCGAGGTCCAGGGCAAGGGCGCGGTTGCCGCCCTGGTGCAGCGCGAAGTGCCGGGCATCGACCTGCCCCAGTTGCTGGTCGACGACACGCGCCTGGCACTCGGCCAACTCGGCGCACTCAACCGTGAGGCCTTCGACAAGCCCGTGGTGGCGATCACCGGCTCCAGTGGCAAGACCACGGTCAAGGAGCTGCTGGCCAGCATCCTGCGCACCGCTGGGCCGGTCCTGGCCACCCGGGGCAACCTCAACAACGACCTGGGCGCGCCGTTGACCCTGCTGGAGATCGGCCGCGAGCACACTGCCGCGGTGATCGAGCTGGGCGCCTCGCGGCTGGGCGAGATCCGCTACACCGTGGGCCTGGCCCGACCTCAAGTGGCGATCCTCAACAACGCCGGGACCGCCCACGTCGGCGAGTTCGGCGGTCCGGACAAGATCGTCGAGGCCAAGGGCGAGATCATCGAAGGCCTGGAAGCCGACGGCACCGCCGTACTCAACCTGGACGACAAGGCCTTCCCAATCTGGCAACAGCGCGCCGCGGGTCGTCCGATTCTCACCTTCGCGCTGCGTGACCCGCACGCCAGCTTCCATGCCTCGGACATCGCCCACGATACCCGTGGCTGTCCGTCCTTCCAGCTGCATGGCCCGGAGGGTTCGGTGGCCGTGCAACTCAACCTGCTTGGCACCCACAACGTGGCCAATGCCTTGGCCGCCGCCGCCGCGGCCCATGCCCTGGACGTCGAGCTGGACGCGATCGCCGCCGGGCTGGGTGCACTGCAGCCGGTCAAGGGCCGCACGGTGGCGCACGTGACGCCCAGCGGCGCGCGCGTGATCGACGACACCTACAACGCAAATCCCACCTCCATGTGCGCGGCGATTGATATACTCGCCGGCTTTTCCGGCCGCACCGTCCTGGTGCTGGGGAATATCGGCGAATTGGGTGACTGGGCCGAGCAAGGCCACCGCGAGGTCGGGGAGTATGCCCGCGGCAAGGTCGATGCGCTGTATGCGACGGGCGTCGACATGCGGCATGCCGTGCAGGCCTTCGGGGCCGACGGCCGCCATTTCGCCACTCAGGCTGAGCTGATCGACGCCGTGCGCGCCGAGAACGCCAGCGACACCACCATTTTGATCAAAGGCTCACGCAGCGCCGCGATGGAACACGTCGTGGCGGCATTGTGCGGTGCCGGCGGGGAGAAACATTAATGCTGCTGCTGTTGGCCGAGTACCTGCAACAGTTCTACAAAGGCTTTGCGGTCTTCCAGTACCTGTCCCTGCGCGGGATTCTCGGCGTCCTGACCGCCTTGTCGCTGGCACTGTGGCTGGGGCCCTGGATGATCCGTACGCTGCAGACCCGCCAGATCGGCCAGGCCGTTCGCAATGACGGCCCGCAATCGCACCTGTCCAAGTCCGGCACGCCGACCATGGGCGGTGCCCTGATCCTGTCCGCCATCGGCATCAGCACGCTGCTGTGGGCCGACCTGACCAACCGCTACGTGTGGGTCGTGCTGATCGTCACCCTGCTGTTCGGCGCCATCGGCTGGGTCGACGACTACCGCAAGGTGATCGAGAAGAACTCCCGTGGCCTGCCGAGCCGCTGGAAATACTTCTGGCAGTCGGTGTTCGGCCTGGGCGCTGCGGTCTTTCTCTACGTGACCGCGCCCACCAGCGTCGAGACCACGCTGATCGTGCCGATGTTCAAGGACCTGACCCTGCCCCTGGGCGCAGGCTTCATCGTGCTGACCTACTTCGTCATCGTCGGCTCGAGCAACGCGGTCAACCTCACCGACGGCCTCGATGGCCTGGCGATCATGCCGACCGTGATGGTCGGGGGTGCCCTAGGCATCTTCTGCTACCTGTCGGGCAACGTGAAATTCGCCGAATACCTGCTCATCCCGTACGTGCCAGGCGCCGGCGAGCTGATCGTGTTCTGCGGCGCGCTGATCGGGGCAGGCCTGGGCTTTCTCTGGTTCAACACCTACCCGGCCCAGGTGTTCATGGGTGACGTCGGCGCCCTGGCGCTGGGCGCGGCCCTGGGCACCATCGCGGTCATCGTCCGTCAGGAAATCGTGCTGTTCATCATGGGCGGCGTGTTCGTGATGGAGACCCTGTCGGTGGTCATCCAGGTCGCTTCGTTCAAGCTGACCGGCAAGCGGGTCTTCCGCATGGCGCCCATCCATCACCATTTCGAACTCAAGGGCTGGCCCGAGCCGCGCGTGATCGTGCGCTTCTGGATCATCACGGTGATCCTGGTGCTCATCGGCCTTGCCACCCTGAAACTGAGGTAGTCGCGCGTGTCATTGATCGCATCTGACCACTTCCGCATCGTCGTCGGCCTCGGCAAGAGCGGCATGTCCCTGGTTCGCTTCCTGGCGAGCCGGGGCATCGCCTTTGCGGTCGCCGATACGCGCGCGCGCCCGCCAGAGCTCGAAACGCTGCGCCGCGACTACCCGAACGTGGACGTGCGCTGCGGTGAACTGGACGTCGAGTTCCTCTGTCGGGCCGACGAGCTGTACGTCAGCCCGGGCCTGGCCCTGAGCACGCCTGCACTGCAAGCGGCGGCAGCGCGGGGCGTGCGGCTGTCGGGGGACATCGAACTGTTCGCCCGGCAGACCAAGGCACCGATCGTGGCCATCACCGGCTCGAATGCCAAGAGCACCGTGACCACCTTGGTCGGCGAGATGGCAGCCCAAGCAGGCAAGCGTGTGGCGGTCGGCGGCAACCTGGGCACGCCGGCGCTGGACCTGCTGGACGACGATGTCGAGCTGTACGTGCTCGAGCTGTCGAGCTTCCAGCTGGAAACCACCGATCAGCTCGACGCCGAGGTGGCGACCGTGCTGAACATCAGCGAAGACCACATGGACCGCTACAGCGGCCTGCCGGCCTACCACTTGGCCAAGCACCGGATCTTCCGTGGGGCACGCCAGGTGGTGGTCAACCGTCAGGACGCCCTGAGCCGACCGTTGCCGGTCGAAGGCCAGCCCTGCTGGACCTTCGGCCTCAATGCGCCGGACTTCAAGGCGTTCGGGCTACGCGAGGTAGCGGGCGAGAAGCACCTGGCGTTCGAATTCCAGCCCTTGATGCCGGTTCGCGAGCTGAAGGTCCGCGGCGCCCACAACCAGAGCAATGCCCTGGCCGCGTTGGCCTTGGGCCATGCGGTCGGTCTTCCCTTCGCACCGATGCTCGAAGCCCTGCGTGCCTTCACCGGGCTGGCCCACCGCTGCCAGTGGGTACGTGAGCGCGAGGCGGTGAACTGGTACGACGACTCCAAGGCCACCAACGTCGGCGCGGCCCTGGCCGCGATCGAAGGCCTGGGCGCCGACATCGACGGCAAGCTGGTGCTGATCGCCGGTGGCGACGGCAAGGGCGCCGACTTTTCGGCCCTGCGCGGCCCGGTGGCGCGTCATTGCCGCGCCGTGGTGCTGCTGGGGCGAGACGCCGAGCGCCTGGCCGAGGCGCTGGGCGACGAGGTTCCTCAGGTGCGCGTGGCCACCCTTGACGAGGCCGTGCAGCGCTGTGCTGCGCTGGCCTTGCCGGGCGACGCCGTACTGCTGTCGCCCGCCTGCGCCAGCCTCGACATGTTCCGCAATTTCGAAGAGCGTGGGCGTCTGTTCGCCCAGGCCGTGGGAGCACTGGCATGATCTTCAACGTCATCAAGCCATATCCCTCGCCGCTGATCAGCGGCCGTGGCATCGACCTGGACTTCGCCTTCCTGGCCGGCTGCCTGGCATTGCTCGGCCTGGGCCTGGTGATGATCACCTCGGCATCGTCGGAAGTGGCGGCCGTGCAATCCGGCAACCCGCTGTACCACATGTTCCGCCACCTGGTGTACGTGGCCTTGGGCCTCGGCGCCTGCGGCGTGACCATGCTGGTGCCGATCGCCACCTGGCAGCGCATGGGCTTCACCATGTTGCTCTGCGCCTTCGGGCTGCTGGTGCTGGTGCTGGTGCCCGGCATCGGCCGTGAGGTCAACGGTTCGATGCGCTGGATCGGTTTCAGCTTCTTCAACGTGCAGCCCTCGGAGATCGCCAAGGTCTTCGTGGTCATCTACCTGGCCGGTTACCTGGTCCGGCGCCAGCAGGAAGTGCGTGAGAGCTGGATGGGCTTCTTCAAGCCGTTCATCGTGCTGCTGCCCATGGCCGGCCTGCTGCTGATGGAGCCTGACTTCGGCGCTACCGTGGTCATGATGGGCGCTGCGGCGGCCATGCTGTTCCTCGGCGGGGTGGGGCTGTTCCGCTTCAGCCTGATGGTGGTGCTGGCCGTGGTGGCGGTGTTCGTGCTGGTACAGGCCCAGCCTTACCGGATGGCCCGTCTGATCACCTTCACCGACCCCTGGTCCGACCAGTTCGGCTCGGGCTACCAGCTGACCCAGGCCCTGATCGCCTTCGGCCGTGGCGAATGGCTGGGCGTGGGCCTGGGCAACAGCGTGCAGAAGCAGTTCTACCTGCCCGAGGCACACACCGACTTCGTGTTCTCGGTGCTGGCCGAAGAGCTGGGCGTGGTCGGTTCGCTGGTCACCGTGGCCCTGTTCGTGTTCGTCACCGTGCGCGCCCTGTACATCGGCCTGTGGGCCGAGAAAGCCAAGCAATTCTTCGCGGCCTACATGGCCTTCGGCCTGTCGTTCCTGTGGATCGGCCAGTTCCTGATCAACATCGGCGTGAACGTCGGCCTGCTACCGACCAAGGGGCTGACCTTGCCCTTCCTCAGCTACGGGGGCAGCTCGCTGGTGATCTGCTGCGCCTGCGTCGGGCTGTTGCTGCGCATCGAGTGGGAAAGCCGAACGCACCTGGGCAGCGAAGAGCACGAATTCAACGAGAGTGATTTTGCCGAGGAGCCTGCCCATGGCCGATGACGGCAAGAACGTATTGATCATGGCCGGCGGCACGGGTGGGCATGTCTTCCCGGCCCTGGCCTGTGCGCGTGAGTTCCAGGCCCGCGGTTACCGTGTGCACTGGCTGGGCACGCCGCGCGGCATCGAGAACGAGTTGGTGCCCCAGGCGGGGCTGCCCCTGCACCTGATCCAGGTCACCGGGCTGCGCGGCAAGGGCAAGCTGTCCCTGCTCAAGGCGCCATTGACCCTGGTCAAGGCGGTGGCCCAGGCCCGACGCATCATCCGGCAGATCAAGCCGGTCTGCGTGCTGGGGTTCGGGGGGTACGTGACCGGCCCTGGCGGCGTGGCGGCGCGTCTGTGCGGGGTGCCGCTGGTGATCCATGAACAGAATGCCCGCGCCGGTACGGCCAACCGCCTGCTGGCGCCGTTGGCGGCACGTGTCTGCGAAGCCTTCCCCGAGACGTTCCCGCCGAGCGAGAAACGCCGCACCACCGGTAATCCAGTGCGCGCCGAGCTGTTCCTGAATGACGCTCGCGTGCCCCTGAGCGGGCGCCGTGCACGCCTGCTGGTGCTGGGCGGCAGCCTGGGGGCCGAGCCGTTGAACGTGCTGCTGCCCCAGGCGTTGGCCAAGGTGCCGGGCGAGGTGCGCCCGGAGGTCTTCCACCAGGCCGGCCGGCAGCATGCCGCGATCACCGCCGAGCGCTACCGCGAGGCCGGGCTCGAGGCCCAGGTCGAACCGTTCATCAAGGACATGGCCCAGGCCTATGGCTGGGCCGACCTGGTGGTGTGCCGCTCCGGCGCGCTGACCGTGAGCGAACTGGCTGCCGCCGGGCTGCCGTCGGTGCTGGTGCCCTTGCCCCACGCCATCGACGATCACCAGACCCACAACGCTCATTATCTGGCACGCGAAGGCGCCGCCTTCCTGATGCCACAAGCGACAACCGGCGCAGCGCAGCTCGCTGAACGCCTGAACGAGGTGCTGATGCAACCCGAGAAACTCAACGCCATGGCCGGCACCGCACGCCGCCTGGCCACGCCTGACGCAACCGGCACCGTGGTCGACCTCTGCCTGGAGGTCGCCCATGGTTGAAAGTCAGAAAGCCATGCCGCAACCCGAGATGCGCCGCATCCGCACGATCCACTTCGTCGGCATCGGCGGCGTCGGCATGTGTGGCATCGCCGAGGTGCTGCTCAACCTGGGCTACCAGGTGTCCGGGTCGGACCTCAAGGCCTCGCCCGTGACCGAGCGACTGCAGTCGTTCGGCGCCGAGATCTTCGTCGGCCACCGCGCCGAGAACGCCGCCAAGGCCGATGTACTGGTGGTGTCCAGCGCGGTCAACAAGGCCAACCCCGAGGTGGCCACCGCACTGGAGCGGCGTATCCCCGTGGTGCCGCGTGCAGAGATGCTCGCCGAACTGATGCGCTACCGCCATGGCATCGCGGTCGCCGGCACCCACGGCAAGACCACCACCACCAGCCTGCTGGCGTCGGTGTTCGCCGCCGGTGGCCTGGACCCGACCTTCGTCATCGGTGGTCGCCTGAACGCAGCGGGTACCAACGCGCAGCTGGGCACCAGCCGCTACCTGATCGCCGAGGCGGACGAGAGCGACGCCAGCTTCCTGCACCTGCAGCCGCTGGTGGCGGTGGTGACCAACATCGATGCCGATCACATGGCCACCTACGAAGGTGACTTCAACCGGTTGAAGAAGACCTTCGTCGAGTTCTTGCACAACCTGCCGTTCTACGGGCTGGCGGTAATGTGCCTGGACGATCCGGTGGTGCGCGAGATCCTGCCGCAGGTCAAGCGCCCGTCGGTCACCTACGGCTTCAGCGAAGAAGCCGACGTGCGCGCCATCAACGTGCGCCAGCAGGGCATGCAGACCTACTTCACCGTGCTGCGCCGTGATCGTGCGCCGCTGGACGTGTCGGTGAACATGCCCGGCAACCACAACGTGCTCAACGCCTTGGCGACCATCGCCATCGCCACCGACGAGGGCATCAGCGACGAAGCCATCGTCCAGGGCCTGTCGGGCTTCCAGGGCGTCGGTCGACGCTTCCAGGTCTACGGCGAGCTGCCGGTGGACGGTGGCAGCGTGATGCTGGTGGACGACTATGGTCACCACCCGACCGAAGTCGCCGCCGTGATCAAGGCCGTGCGTGGCGGCTGGCCGGAGCGCCGCCTGGTGATGGTGTACCAGCCGCACCGCTACAGCCGTACCCGCGACCTGTACGACGATTTCGTCCAGGTGCTGGGCGATGCCAACGTGCTGCTGCTGATGGAAGTCTACCCGGCGGGCGAAGAACCGATCCCGGGCGCCGACAGCCGCCAGTTGTGCCACAGCATTCGCCAGCGTGGCCAACTCGACCCGGTCTACATCGAGCGTGGCACCGAGCTGGCCCCCGTGGTCAAGCCGATGCTGCGTGCCGGTGACATCCTCATCTGCCAAGGCGCCGGCGACATCGGCGGCCTGGCTCCGCAATTGTTGCGCAGCCCGCTGTTCGCGGCTGCCCAGGTGAACCAGGAGCATTCGACATGACGGCGGCCCAGTACCAAGCCCTGCATTCGACCCTCGACCCCAAGGCCTTCGGCCGAGTCGCGGTGCTGTACGGCGGCACGAGCGCCGAACGTGAGGTATCGCTCAAGTCCGGCGCCGCCGTGCTCGACGCCTTGCAGAGCGGTGGCGTCGATGCATTCGGCATCGATGTCGGCGACGACCTGCTGACCCGCCTGCAGCAGGAACGCATCGACCGCGCCTTCATCATCCTGCATGGCCGTGGCGGCGAAGACGGCAGCATGCAAGGTCTGCTGGAGTGCCTGGGCATTCCCTACACCGGCAGCGGCATCCTGGCCTCGGCCCTGGCCATGGACAAATTGCGCACCAAGCAGGTCTGGCAGAGCCTGGGCATTCCCACGCCACGTCACGCCGTGCTGGGCAGCGAAAACGATTGTTTTTCCGCTGGCCAGGAACTGGGCTTTCCTTTGATCGTCAAACCCGCGCATGAAGGTTCAAGTATCGGCATGGCCAAGGTGAACAGCGTGCAGGAACTGGTCACCGCATGGAAGGAGGCTGCCACGTACGATTCGCAGGTACTCGTCGAGCAATGGATTCACGGCCCCGAGTACACCATCAGCGTATTGCGCGGGCAGGTGTTGCCGCCAATCGCCCTCGGCACGCCGCACGTGTTCTACGACTACGATGCCAAGTACCTGGCCAACGACACGCAGTACCGCATTCCGTGCGGATTGAGCAGTGAGCGTGAGCAGGAACTGGTCGAGCTGACCGCACGTGCCTGCGAGGCCATCGGCATCGAAGGCTGGGGGCGACTCGACGTCATGCAGGACGAGCAGGGCCGGTTCTGGCTGCTCGAAGTCAACACCGCACCGGGCATGACCGATCATAGCCTGGTGCCCATGGCGGCGCGTGCTGCCGGCCTGGACTTCCAGCAACTGGTGCTGGCGATCCTGGCGGACAGCGTCGAGAAACGAGGTTAACGAGCCATGCAAGGCGCGATGGTACGTCAGCAGCAACCCGCCCCCGGCCGCAACAAGCCGGTGCCGCGTGGTGCCAGTCGTCTGGTGGCTGAGGAGCCGGTCGCGGCGCGCCTGAAGAAGACCCACTTCGGCTTCTTCAAGCGGCTGTTCTGGCCCGTGCTGCTGGTGGCGGCAGGTTTCGGCGCCTACGAGGGCGCCATTCGCCTGATGCCCTATGCCGACCGTCCCATCACCAAGATCGCCGTGCAGGGCGACCTGAGCTACATCAGCCAGCAGGCCGTGCAGCAGCGGATCGCCCCGTACGTCGCCGCCAGCTTCTTCACCGTCGACCTGAGCGCGATGCGCGCCGAACTCGAGCAGATGCCCTGGATCGCCCATGCCGAAATGCGCCGTGTCTGGCCGGACGAGGTCGTGGTGCGGCTCGAAGAGCAACTGCCCGTGGCGCGGTGGGGCGACGACGCCTTGCTCAACAACCAGGGCCAGGCCTTCGCGCCGCGCGAGCTGGCCAACTACGAACACCTGCCCAAGCTGGCCGGGCCGCAGCGTGCGCCGCAGCAGGTCATGCAGCAATACCAGGTGCTGAGCCAGATGCTGCGTCCGCTGGGCTTCTCCATTGCCCGGCTGGAGCTGCGCGAGCGCGGCAGCTGGTTCCTCACCACCGGCTCCGGCACCGCCGGGCCGGGGATCGAATTACTGTTGGGACGTGACCACCTGGTAGAAAAGATGCGCCGTTTCATTGCCATTTACGACAAGACACTCAAAGAGCAGATCACCCACATCGCCCGCATCGATCTGCGTTACGCCAACGGCCTGGCCGTTGGTTGGCGGGAACCGATTGCACCGACGACGGCCCAACCCGCCGTTGCCAAGAATTAGAGAGAGGCAGGACAAATGGCAAACGCGCATAGCGGAAAGATGATCGTCGGGCTGGACATCGGCACCTCCAAGGTGGTGGCGCTGGTGGGCGAAGTCGGTGAAGACGGGACGCTGGAAATCGTCGGCATCGGGACCCACCCGTCCCGCGGCCTGAAGAAGGGCGTGGTGGTGAACATCGAATCGACCGTGCAGTCGATTCAGCGCGCCGTGGAAGAAGCCCAGCTGATGGCCGGCTGCCGCATCCACTCGGCCTTCGTCGGCGTGGCGGGCAACCACATCCGCAGCCTGAACTCCCACGGCATCGTCGCCATCCGCGACCGCGAGGTCAGCACCGCCGACCTGGAGCGTGTGCTGGACGCCGCCCAGGCCGTCGCCATCCCGGCCGATCAACGCGTCCTGCACACCCTGCCGCAGGACTACGTGATCGACAACCAGGAAGGCGTGCGTGAGCCCCTGGGCATGTCCGGCGTACGTCTGGAAGCCAAGGTGCACGTGGTGACCTGTGCGGTCAACGCCGCGCAGAACATCGAGAAGTGCGTGCGTCGCTGTGGCCTGGAAATCGACGACATCATCCTCGAGCAACTGGCTTCGGCCTACTCGGTGCTGACCGACGACGAGAAAGAGCTGGGCGTGTGCCTGGTGGACATCGGCGGCGGCACGACCGACATCGCCATCTTCACCGAAGGTGCCATTCGTCACACAGCCGTGATTCCCATTGCCGGTGATCAGGTTACCAACGACATTGCCATGGCCTTGCGCACGCCGACCCAGTACGCTGAGGAGATCAAGATCCGTTATGCCTGCGCCCTGGCCAAACTGGCCAGCGCGGGCGAAACGATCAAGGTGCCGAGCGTCGGTGATCGCCCACCGCGCGAGTTGTCGCGTCAAGCCTTGGCCGAAGTGGTCGAGCCGCGCTACGACGAGCTTTTCACCTTGATCCAGGCAGAATTGCGCCGCAGCGGCTATGAAGACCTGGTGCCTGCGGGCATCGTGTTGACCGGTGGTACCGCGAAGATGGAAGGTGCCGTGGAACTGGCCGAAGAAATTTTCCACATGCCGGTGCGCCTGGGCGTACCGCATAGCGTTCGGGGGCTGAGCGACGTCGTGCGCAACCCGATCTATTCCACAGGCGTGGGATTGCTCGCCTACGGTCTGCAGAAGCAGTCCGACGACATCCCGCAGGCCGGGCACGGCGGCAACAGTTACGGCGAAGAAACGAAGGCCCCAGTGCTTGAGCGCTTCAAGCGCTGGGTCCAAGGCAATTTCTAAGTTTCAAAAGCAGTAGTGGCAGGCGCACAAAACTAGAGAATGTAAGGAGAGGGAAAATGTTCGAGCTCGTAGACAACGTCCCGCAAAGCCCGGTCATCAAGGTGATCGGCGTCGGTGGCGGCGGTGGCAACGCCGTCAACCACATGGTCAAGAGCAACATCGAAGGCGTCGAGTTCATCTGCGCCAACACCGATGCTCAGGCGCTCAAGAACATTGGTGCGCGCACTATCCTGCAGCTGGGGACCGGGGTCACCAAGGGCTTGGGCGCTGGCGCCAACCCGGAAGTCGGTCGTCAGGCCGCGCTGGAAGACCGCGAACGCATCGCCGAAGTGCTGCAAGGCACCAACATGGTGTTCATCACCACCGGCATGGGTGGCGGTACCGGCACCGGTGCGGCCCCGATCATCGCCGAAGTGGCGAAGGAGATGGGCATCCTGACCGTGGCCGTGGTCACGCGTCCGTTCCCGTTCGAAGGCCGCAAGCGCATGCAGATCGCCGACGAGGGGATTCGCTCGCTGGCCGAGAGCGTCGACTCGCTGATCACCATTCCCAACGAAAAACTGCTGACCATTCTCGGCAAGGACGCCAGCCTGCTGTCCGCTTTCGCCAAGGCCGATGACGTACTGGCCGGTGCCGTGCGCGGTATCTCCGACATCATCAAGCGTCCCGGCATGATCAACGTCGACTTCGCCGACGTGCGCACCGTGATGGGCGAGATGGGCATGGCCATGATGGGCACCGGCTGCGCCAGCGGTCCGAACCGTGCGCGCGAAGCGACCGAAGCGGCCATCCGCAACCCGCTGCTCGAAGACGTCAACCTGCAAGGCGCCCGCGGCATCCTGGTCAACATCACCGCCGGTCCCGACCTGTCCCTGGGCGAATACTCCGACGTTGGTAGCATCATCGAGGCCTTCGCCTCCGACCACGCCATGGTCAAGGTCGGTACCGTCATCGACCCGGACATGCGCGACGAGCTGCACGTGACCGTCGTGGCCACCGGCCTGGGCGCGCGCATCGAGAAGCCGGTCAAGGTGATCGACAACACGCTGCAGTCGACGGCCGCTTCGGCCTCCCAGCAGACCCCGGCACCGGCGCCCGTACGCAACGAGCAGTCGTCGGTCAACTACCGCGACCTCGAGCGCCCGACCGTCATGCGCAACCAGGCGCACCAAGGTGCCGCAGCCGCTGCCAAGCTCAACCCGCAAGACGACCTGGATTACCTGGACATTCCAGCCTTCCTGCGCCGTCAGGCCGATTGATGGAATTTATCAGGGCTATGCAGGTGATTGGTGTTCAGCAAAGGTCGGGTCTGTTATCATCCCTGGCCTTTGTTGATACCTGTTCGCAATTTGCGCTGAAGCGGCCGAAGCCATGATTAGACAACGCACCCTGAAGAATACCATCCGTGCCACAGGCGTCGGCCTGCACTCGGGGGAAAAGGTCTACCTGACCCTCAAGCCCGCGCCTGTCGACACTGGCATCGTCTTTCGCCGCGCCGACCTGAACCCGGTCGTGGAAATCGCCGCCTGGGCGAAGAACGTCGGTGAGACCACCATGTCGACGACCCTGGTCGACGGTGGAGTGAAGGTCGATACCGTCGAGCACCTGCTGTCGGCCATGGCGGGCCTGGGCATCGACAATGCCTATGTGGAGCTTTCCGCGTCGGAAGTCCCGATCATGGACGGCAGCGCCGGTCCATTCGTGTTTCTGATTCAGTCGGCCGGCCTGGAAGAGCAGGACGCGCCGAAGAAATTCATCCGGATTCTGCGTGAAGTCACCGTCACCGACGGCGACAAGCGCGCCACCTTCAAGCCGTTCGAGGGCTTCAAGGTGAGTTTCGAAATAGACTTCGACCACCCGGTGCTGCGCAACCGCACGCAGACGGCCAGCGTCGACTTCTCCAGCACCTCGTTCGTCAAGGAAGTCAGCCGCGCCCGTACGTTCGGCTTCATGCGCGACCTGGAATACATGCGCAAGCACAATCGCGCATTGGGTGGCAGCGTGGCCAACGCCATCGTCGTCGACGAGAGCGGTGTACTCAACGAAGATGGCCTGCGGTACGAGGACGAATTCGTCAAGCACAAGATCCTCGACGCCATCGGCGACCTGTACCTGCTGGGCAAGAGCCTGATTGGCGAGTTCTATGGCTTCAAGTCCGGCCACGCGCTGAACAACAAGCTGTTGCGCCGCCTGATCGACGAGACCGATGCCTGGGAAGTCGTGACGTTCGAAGACGCCAGCACGGCGCCGATTTCCTACATGCGGCCTGTCGCCGCCGTGTAAGCGATCGTTCTGCGATGCACTGAAAAGGCCGCCCTCCGGGGCGGCCTTTTTCGTGGGGTCAGGGTTTGGCCGGCGCGTGTTTGGCCAGACGCTCCAAGGCCTGCCGCAAGCGCGGATCGCTGATCCCTTCGGCCGAGTCACGGATGCTGGCGGCCGCATCGTTCGATAGCACCAATGGCTGACTGATCCGGGGTGCAGACACCAGAGGGGGGCGGACCTGAAAGCGGATTTTCTGCAGGTTGCCAAAGGCCTCCAGTGCCTGGAGCTGGCGTTGCAGGCGTTTTTGCTGATAACGCAGGCGCGTGGCCCAATGCCCGTCGGTGACCACCAGCGACAGGACGCCGTCGCGCCATGCCGCGATATGGCAATGGGCGCGTGCCGCCGGCTGCAGCTGGCTTTCCAGCAGGCGCTGCAAATGCGCCAGACGCTGGGCCTGGTTGAGCAGCAGCTTGAGCGGACGCGCGCCACGCAGCAGTTCGGACGGCGGGCGGGCGGGGGAGGGCTTGTAGGCCATGGATAGAACAACCGACGTGGACGTGGGGGTTAGCTTACCAGACGGGGAAGCGGGGAGTGGCACGCTGCACGTGGCAGGCCGATGTTCAGCCCTTTGTGGGCGCGGGTAAGCCCGTTCCCACAGGCGGCACCAGGACGACGGCTGGGCTTCCCTGGGGTGGACTTCGTTGATCGGCGTCAAGCGCACGGCTCACCGCTTTTTCCTCATGCCTTGAACTCCCCGGAATCGTCCTTATCTTACAAGAGCCCCGTCACAGCGCTGTGCCAGTATCGTGGACATCCGCCACTTTCCTCACCATCGTTTCCGGGTAGAATGCTCGTTCGCATGCGGCCTCCGGCTGCACGGGCGACTTCACGGGGCCGCCCTCCATCCCCACGTGTGGAAGATCCTGCCGATATGTTTGCGCCTTTGTTAAAAAAACTTTTTGGAAGCAAGAACGAGCGTGAAGTCAAACGCATGCTCAAGACGGTGAACACCGTCAATGCCTTCGAAGAGAAGATGGTGGCCTTGTCCGATGAGCAACTGCGTGCCAAGACCGCAGAGTTCAAGGAGCGCTTGGCCAAAGGCGAGACGCTCGACCAGTTGCTGCCCGAAGCGTTCGCCGTGGCCCGTGAGGCCGGCAAGCGTGTCATGGGCATGCGTCACTTCGATGTCCAGCTGATCGGCGGCATGACGCTGCACGAAGGCATGATCGCCGAGATGCGCACCGGTGAGGGCAAGACCCTGGTCGGTACCCTGGCCGTCTACCTCAACGCACTGTCCGGCAAGGGCGTGCACGTGGTCACGGTCAACGACTACCTGGCGGGCCGCGACGCCAACTGGATGCGTCCGCTGTACGAATTCCTCGGCCTGACCGTGGGTATCGTCTCGGCCTTCCAGCCGCCGGAAGACAAGCGCGCCGCCTACGCCGCCGACATCACCTACGGCACCAACAACGAATTCGGCTTCGACTACCTGCGCGACAACATGGCGTTCAGCCAGGACGAGAAATTCCAGCGCGAACTCAACTTCGCCGTGATCGACGAAGTCGACTCGATCCTCATCGACGAAGCCCGTACCCCGCTGATCATCTCCGGCCAGGCCGAAGACAGCTCCAAGCTGTACATCGAGATCAACCGCCTGATCCCGCGCCTGACCCAGCACATCGAGGAAGTCGAAGGCCAGGTGACCCAGGAAGGCCACTACACCATCGACGAGAAGACCCGTCAGGTCGAACTCAACGAGGCCGGGCACCAGTTCATCGAAGAGATGCTCACCCAGTCCGGCCTACTGGCCGAGGGCGAGAGCCTGTACTCGGCGCACAACCTGGGCCTGCTGACCCACGTGTACGCCGGTCTGCGCGCGCACAAGCTGTTCCACCGCAACGTCGAGTACATCGTGCAGGACGGCCAGGTGCTGCTGATCGACGAGCACACCGGCCGCACCATGCCGGGCCGTCGCCTGTCCGAGGGCCTGCACCAGGCCATCGAGGCCAAGGAAAACCTCAACATCCAGGCCGAGAGCCAGACCCTGGCATCGACCACCTTCCAGAACTACTTCCGTCTCTACACCAAGCTGTCGGGCATGACCGGCACCGCCGACACCGAGGCGTTCGAGTTCGCCCAGATCTACAACCTCAACGTGATGGTCATCCCGCCGAACAAGCCGTTGGCGCGCAAGGACTTCAACGACCTGGTGTACCTGACCGCCGACGAGAAGTACGCCGCGATCATCGCCGACATCAAGGAAAGCATGGCCCAGGGCCGTCCGGTGCTGGTCGGTACCGCGACCATCGAGACGTCCGAGCACATGGCCAACCTGCTGGTCAAGGAAGGCATCGAGCACAAGGTGCTCAACGCCAAGTACCACGAGAAGGAAGCCGAGATCATCGCCCAGGCGGGTCGTCCCGGCGCGCTGACCATCGCCACCAACATGGCCGGTCGTGGTACCGACATCCTGCTGGGCGGCAACTGGGAAGCCGAAGTCGCCGCACTGGACAACCCGACCGCCGAGCAGATCGCCCAGATCAAGGCCGACTGGCAGAAGCGTCACCAGCAAGTGCTGGAAGCCGGTGGCCTGCACGTGATCGCCTCCGAGCGTCACGAATCGCGCCGGATCGACAACCAGCTGCGTGGCCGTGCCGGCCGTCAGGGCGACGCCGGTTCCAGCCGCTTCTACCTGTCGCTCGAAGACAGCCTGATGCGCATCTTCGCCTCCGACCGCGTGAAGAACTTCATGAAGGCCCTGGGCATGCAGTCCGGCGAGGCCATCGAACACCGCATGGTCACCAACGCCATCGAGAAGGCCCAGCGCAAGGTCGAAGGCCGCAACTTCGACATCCGCAAGCAGTTGCTCGAATACGACGACGTCGCCAACGAGCAGCGCAAGGTGATCTACCACATGCGCAACAGCCTGCTGGCGGCCGAGAACATCGGCGAAACCATCACCGCGTTCCGCCAGGAAGTGCTCGATGCCACCATCAGCCAGCACATCCCGCCGCAGTCGCTGCCCGAGCAGTGGGACGTGGCCGGTCTGGAAGCGGCGCTGGCCAGCGATTTCGCGATCAAGCTGCCGATCCAGCAGTGGCTCGACGACGACGAGCGCCTGTACGAAGAGACCCTGCGCGAGAAGCTGCTGAGCGAGATCACCACCGCCTACCACGAGAAGGAAGACCAGGCCGGTGCCGAGGCGCTGCGCTCGTTCGAGAAGCAGATCGTGCTGCGCGTGCTGGACGACCTGTGGAAGGACCACCTGTCGACCATGGACCACCTGCGTCACGGCATCCACCTGCGCGGTTATGCGCAGAAGAACCCCAAGCAGGAATACAAGCGCGAGTCCTTCACCCTGTTCCAGGAACTGCTCGACTCGATCAAGCGCGACGCCATCCGTGTGCTCTCGCACGTTCAGGTGCGCCGCGAAGACCCTGCCGAGGAAGAGGCGCGTCTGCGCCGCGATGCCGAGGAGTTGGCCAGCCGCATGCACTTCGAGCACGCCGAGGCGCCAGGTCTGGAAGAGCAGCCGGTCGTGGAAGGCGAGGCTGCCGATACTGCCGTCGCCACCGCGCCCGTGCGCAATGACCAGAAACTGGGTCGCAACGAGCCGTGCTGGTGTGGTTCGGGCAAGAAGTTCAAGCATTGCCATGGCCAGATCGACTGATCGGTCCTGACCCCGCGATACCCCGCTACTGAACACTGCGCCGCGCCGGTTTCGACCGTCGCGGCGTTGTTCCTTCTGCTGCTTCGCCTTACTCTGTGCGATCTATCTACCTAGGAGCGCTTACATGGCTGTTGGTCTTGGTCCCCTGCCTACCTTGCACCCGGTTCCCGGTTTCGAACTTGGCATCGCTTCGGCGGGCATCAAGCGTCCCGGACGCAAGGATGTGGTCGTCATGCGCTGCGCCGAAGGCGCCAGCGTGGCCGGTGTGTTCACCCTCAACGCGTTCTGCGCCGCGCCGGTCATCCTGGCCAAGCAGCGCGTGCAGGGCTCCGTGCGCTACCTGCTGACCAACACCGGCAACGCCAACGCTGGCACGGGCGCGCCGGGCCTGGCGGCTGCCGAGCGCACCTGTGCGACCCTGGCCGACCTGGCGGGTGTCGACGCCAGTGCGGTGCTGCCGTTCTCCACGGGCGTCATCGGCGAACCCCTGCCGGTGGAAAAGATCGAAGGCGCCTTGCAGGCCGCGCTGGATGACCTGTCGGAAGACAACTGGGCCGACGCCGCCACGGGCATCATGACCACCGACACCTTGCCCAAGGGCGCCAGCCGCCAGTTCCAGCACGCGGGCGTCACCGTCACCGTGACCGGCATCAGCAAGGGCGCGGGCATGATCCGCCCGAACATGGCCACCATGCTCGGCTACATCGCCACCGACGCCAAGGTCGCCCCAGGCGTGCTGAAGGACCTGATGCTCGACGGCGCCAACAAGTCGTTCAACCGCATCACCATCGACGGCGACACCTCGACCAACGACTGCTGCATGCTGATCGCCACCGGCAAGGCCGACCTGCCGGAAATCACCGAGGCCAGCGGTGCGCTGTTCGAGGCGTTGAAGGCCGCCGTGTTCGAGGTGTGCATGGAGGTGGCCCAGGCCATCGTCCGTGACGGCGAAGGCGCGACCAAGTTCGTCACCGTGCAGGTCAATGGCGGTGGCAACCACCAGGAGTGCCTGGATGTCGGGTATGCCGTGGCGCATTCGCCGTTGATCAAGACCGCGCTGTTCGCCTCCGACCCCAACTGGGGCCGTATCCTGGCGGCCGTGGGCCGTGCCGGTGTGCCGGAACTCGACGTCAGCCTGATCGACGTGTACCTGGGTGACGTGTGCATCGCCAGCCAGGGCGGGCGCAGCCCGAGCTACACGGAAGAGCAGGGCGCTGCGGTCATGGCGCAGGAAGAGATCACCATCCGCATCGACCTGGGCCGTGGCGCGTGCAGCGAAACGATCTGGACCACCGACCTGTCCCACGAGTACGTGAAGATCAACGCCGAATACCGGACCTGATCGATCGTCCTTCGCCCGCCGCCGCCCGTGATCCACGAGCGCGGCGACGGGCATCGGGCCTGTGGCCCGTCTGCCTCATCGTCTGCGATATCCCAGGGAGTTCCCCATGCGCCATCACCTGATCCTCGGCCTCGCGCCGTACGCGTCCTCTTCGCGTTCATCGCTGGCCTGTCGTTCAACGTCTTGCGCGGACTTCGCCTCGCGCGATGCCCGGCACCGTGAGGAGGGCGCGCGATGAAGCGGATCCATGTCGCCGCAGCAGTCGTCCGTGGCCAGGATGGGCGCATCCTGATCGCTCGACGCGCCGATACCCAGCACCAGGGGGGATTGTGGGAGTTTCCTGGTGGCAAGGTCGAGGAGGGAGAGGACGTCAGTACCGCACTGGCCCGTGAGCTGCACGAGGAGCTGGGCATTCACGTGGTGCATGCCCAACCGTTGATCAAGGTGCGTCACGATTACCCCGACAAGCAGATTCTGCTCGATGTGCACGAGGTGATGGCATTCGAAGGCGAGCCCCATGGTGCCGAAGGTCAGCCTGTGGCCTGGGTCGCGCCCAGGGCGCTGGGCGACTACGCCTTTCCCGAGGCCAACAAGCCGATCGTCGCCGCCGCACGCCTTCCCGAGCAGTACCTGATCACGCCCGATGGGCTCGACGTGCCAGCGTTGCTGCGAGGCATCCGCCAGGCCGTGGCCCAGGGCTGCAAGCTCATCCAGCTGCGCGCCCCGGACCTGTACGACCCCAAGTACCGTGACGTGGCGGTGGATGCCATCGGGCTGTGCGCAGGCAAGGCGCAGCTCATGCTCAAGGGGCCGCTGGAGTGGCTGGGCGACTTCCCCTCGGCTGGCTGGCATCTGACCGCACAGCAGTTGCGAAAGTACGCGGCCAAGGGCCGACCGTTCCCGGTCGACCGCTGGCTGGCGGCGTCTTGTCACGATGAAGAGGAGCTGAGCCTGGCGCGGCAGATGGGTGTGGATTTCGTAACGCTTTCACCCGTGCAGGCGACCCAGACCCACCCTGAGGCGACACCGCTGGGGTGGGAGACCGCTGAACGGCTCATCGACGGATGTGGGCAGCCAGTGTTTCTGCTCGGAGGCGTAGGGCCGCAGGACAGTGCGCGCGCACGTATGATCGGGGCACAGGGCGTGGCGGGCATTCGGGCGTTCTGGCCGGCGGATTGAAGACACGCCTGCAGGCGGTGCAGGTGCTCTACGGGCGGCGGTTTGTGCTGACAGAGGGTGTGGGCCCTGCGGGCCCAATCGCGGCACTGGGGCCGCTCCCACAGGTGACCGCGATAGCCTGCAACCCCGCGGTGGGACTACGGGTGTAGGAGCGGCCCCCGTGCCGCGATTGGGCCTGAAAGGCCCACAGAACCCTCAACACGGCGCCCGCTTCGCCGCCTGCCACAACACCTCGTCCACCCCCTGGCGGCGCCCGATGATCCGCGCGGCCACGAACAGCAGGTCCGACAGCCGGTTCACATAGGCCAACCCCACCCCGGCCAGCGGCTCCACCTGGTTGAGCTGCTGGCAACGCCGCTCGGCCGTGCGCGCCAGGCTGCGGCACACATGGGCCTGGGCCACCAGCGCCGAGCCGCCGGGCAGGATGAAGTTCTCCAAGGGTCCCAGCTCCTCGTTCCAGCGATCGATCGCCGCCTCCAGCCGCTCGACCTCGACAGCGTCCAGGGCCTGGTAGCTGGGCATCGCCAACTCGCCCCCCAGGTCGAACAGCCGGTGCTGACAAGGCGCCAGTACCGCGCTCACCTCGTCCAGGCCGGCTTCGGCCAGCCCGGCCAGCAACAGGCCGAGCTGGCTGTTCAGGCTGTCCACCTCGCCGATGGCCTCGATACGCGGGTGATCTTTGGGCACCCGGCGGCCATCGCCCAGCCCCGTCTCGCCCTTGTCGCCAGTGCGTGTGTAGATCTTGGAAAGCCGAAAGCCCATGTCATGATTCCTCGGTGTCCACAGGCAGCGCTGGCGTGTCCAAGGGGAGCCGCAGCGTGAAGCAGGTCCCCTGGCCGGGTGCCGAGTGCACTTCCATCTGCCCTTTGTGGTTGTTGGTGATGATGAAGTAGGACACGGACAGCCCCAACCCGGTGCCCTGGCCGATCTCCTTGGTGGTGAAGAACGGCTCGAAAGTGCGCTTGCGCACGGCCTCGGGCATGCCGACGCCATTGTCCTCGACGTGGATTTCCGCCCAAGGCGGGTTGAGCCGGGTGCGCACGGTGATTCGTCCAGGCTCGCCGTCGTCGGGCCGCTGGTGGATCGCCTGCGCGGCATTCTTCAGCAGGTTGAGCAGCACCTGCTCCAGCTCGTTCGCCGTGCACGGCACCGGCCCCAGCTCGGGGTCGAACTGGCGCACGATCGACTGGCCCTTGAAGTCGAAGCCGATGGTCAGGTCGAAATCGTTGCCGGCGATTTCCACGGCCTGGTCGATCAAGGCCGCCAGGTCGCATGGCACCAGCTGTCGATCGCTGCGGCGGCTGAAATTGAGCATGTGCGTGACGATCTTGGCGGCGCGGCCACCGGCTTGCTGGATGCCATCGAGCAACGATGGAATGTCCCGGGCTGCCAGGTAGCGGTTGATGTCGGCCAGGTCCAGCTGCAGCGTCTCGGCCTGTTCCAGGTTGCGTGGCAGCTCGGGGGAGAGGCGGCGGCGGATGTTCTGCACGTTGTGCACGATCGCCCCGAGCGGATTGTTGATCTCGTGCGCCATGCCAGCGGCCAGGGCACCTACCGACAGCATCTTCTCGGACTGCACCATCATCTCTTCCAGCGACAGCCGCTGGGTGATGTCGTCGATCCGGATCACCACGCCACGACCACCGCCACCGGTCAGTGGGTAGAACGTCAGGGCGTAGTGGCGCGGCTCGTCGTGCTTGGGCCAGGTGACCCGTTCGATCTTCTCCACCCGGTGCTGCTGCACGCTGGCCCTGAGCTGCGACAGGAACGGCTTGAGCGGCTCGAAGGCGAGAAACACCGGCTGGTTCAGCGCCTCCTCCAGGCGCGTGCCGGAGAGGGCGGTGGCTTCCTGGTTCCACTGGGTCACGTAGAGCTGTTCGTCGAGCGCGATCAGTGCCGAAGGCATCGAGTCGATGATGCTGTTGAGGTAGTTCTGAAACCCCGTGAGCTTCTTTTCGATCTTGCTGCGCACCTGGACTTCCAGCTCCAGCTTGCGGTTGGTGTGGCGGGTTTCCTCGGCCAGCCCCTGGGCCTGGTCGAAAGCCGACTGGAACTCGTCGCGGGCGCGCTTGAGCTGCTGCTCGCGCGCCTCGATGCGCGAGAGCATGGTGTTAAAGGCCTGGGCCAGGCTGCCGATCTCATCGTCGTTGCCGGGCTGGGCGCGCAGGGCGTAGCTCTCTTCGCGGGTGACCTGGCGGCTGAGCTCTTCGAGCTGATGAATCGGTTGGGTGACCAGGCGCTTGATCTGTCGCGCCACCATCAGCCAGAGCAGGATGCTGAACACCAGGATGCCCAGGCTGGCGGTCAAGGTACCGGTGTAGAAAGCCATGGGCAGTTCGCTGCTGGCTACCAGCAGCAGGTGCGACGGTGGGCTGCCGGGGCGCGGCAGGCGGATCAGTTGCGTGCTGCGAAACTCGGTCAGGCGCCAGGCCTCGATGTTGCGGTAGCGCTTGGGCAGGGTCAGCGATTCGCCGTGCTGGATCTGCGCCAGCAGGCGTCCGTCGCTGCCGTAGATCGCGCCTGCGCGTAGCGGCGCGTAGTCGTGCAGCGTCTCGAGCAGGGCAGAGGCAGAGGCGGGCGACTCACCGGCACGCGCCGCCAGTTGGGGGTTGGCGACCAGCCGGCCGATGGTCTGCAGGGCCTGGGGCGCCATGCTTTCCTGGGTGATCCAGTAGGCCGCGCTGATGAAGGTCAGGTTGGCGACCACCAGAATGGTCACCAACAGGACCAGCAAGGCCGCCAGCAGTTTCTGCCCGACCGGGAGGTTTTCCAGGCGTTGGCGCAAGGTCATGAGCGTGGCACTGTCCGTCAAGGTGGAGGGCGGGCCGTCAGTCAGTGGGCAGGCCGCGCGCCGTGAGGGTATCGACCAGGCGTTGCTGCAGGCGTTCCAGGCGCGGCACCCGCAGCCCATGGTGCGCCGCCTTGCGGCAGGCATGACCAAGCAGGTAACGGTGCTCGGTCCGGCGTCCCTGCTGGACGTCCTGGTGCATCGAAGAGTAGTTGGTGGCGGTCGCGTCGATCACCTGTTCGACCGCCTGCAGCAGACCATGGGCAGCCTCTGGCCGACCACAGCGCTCGAGCAGGGCAGTGAGCTCTTCGCACAACGCTGCCACCTCGTCGGCGTGCTGGCGCAATGCGCCGTTGCGGCAGTCCAGCAGCACCGTCAGCGGGTTGATCGCGCAATTGAGCGCCAGCTTGCGCCATAGCTGCCCGAGGATGTCATCGCTCCACTGCGCCGGGATGCCCGCCTGCCGCAGCTCGTCGAACCAGACCGGCAGCGTCGGATCGGCGGGGTCGCCCAGCCAGTTGGACCCCTGGCCGGCGAAACGTACCTGCCAGGGCGCTTCACGAAAGGCGCCTTCGGTGCTGGAGGCGAACAGACAACGCGCCTGGCCAGCCTGCGCGACCGCCTCGTCCTGACTGCCCAGGCCGTTCTGCAGCAGGATCAGGTCGGCGCCAGGGGCCAGGCGCGGCTTGAGTCGGCGCACGGCCTCGGCCACATCGTAGGCCTTGCAGGCCAGGACCAGACGGTGGATCGGTTCATCGTGGTCGGGCGTCTGCGCCGGGATGGCGTGGCGCGTCGAGCACGCGCCTTCGACCAGCGTGAGGCCACCAGCCGCCCGATAGGCGGCCAGGCGACCGGCGTCGCGCACGATCAACCGGACCGGCTTGGCGGCCCGTGCCAACCGGCAGGCCCACAAGGTACCCAGGCTGCCCGCGCCGAGAATGTGCCAGGTGCTGCTCATCTGCGTTTCACAACCCGTTATAATCAGCGCACATTTTACCCCTCAATCCCCACGCGCTCCATCGTCGGTCTCGACGCGAGGGGCGCCTACATCTGGAGAGCAGCATGCCGTCGTTCGACGTGGTATCGGAACTGGACAAGCACGAGGTGCACAACGCGGTCGACAACGCCATCAAGGAACTCGATCGCCGCTACGACCTCAAGGGCAAAGGCAACTTCGAGTTCAAGGAAAAGGACAAGACCGTCGTGCTGACGGCCGAAGCCGAGTTCCAGCTCGAAGCGATGGTCGAGATTCTTCGCCTGGCGCTGGTCAAGCGCAAGATCGACGTCAAGTGCCTGGAGGTCAAGGACGCCTATCCGTCCGGCAAGGAGATGAAACAGGAAGCGATCTTCCGCGAAGGCATCGACAAGGAACTGGCCAAGAAGATCGTCGCCAAGGTCAAGGACGCCAAGCTCAAGGTGCAGGCGGCCATTCAAGGCGAGCAGGTGCGCATCACCGGCAAGAAGCGCGACGACCTGCAGGAGGCCATCGCCACCCTGCGCGGCATGGACTTCGACATGCCCCTGCAATTCAACAACTTCCGCGATTGATGGCCGGCCGGGCCGGAACCTTGCCCGCCTGACACAGTCCACCGCTTCCCGAGGCCGCCGATCCAGGCGGCCTGTTTTTGTGTTCCTGCCGCTCTATTCCGGGAGACGTAGATGGATTTGAACGCCGAAGTGGACCATCTGGTTCGCACCTCGCAAAGCTGGATTCCCCTGATCCTGCAATACAGCGGCCGCCTGCTGCTGGCCCTGGTGACGCTGGCGATCGGCTGGTGGATCGTCAACCGCCTGAGCGCCCGTCTGGGCAAGCTGGTCGGCCTGCGCCACTCCGATCCGGCGCTGCAAGGGTTCATCAGTACCTTGGCCAACATCATCCTCAAGATCCTGCTGTTCGTCAGCGTGGCCTCGATGATCGGCATCGAGACCACCTCCTTCGTCGCCGCCATCGGTGCCGCGGGCCTGGCCATCGGCCTGGCGTTGCAAGGCAGCCTGGCGAACTTCGCCGGTGGCGTGCTGATCCTGCTGTTCCGTCCTTTCCGCCTGGGCGACTGGATCGAAGCGCAAGGCGTCAGCGGGACCGTCGACACCATCCAGATCTTCCACACCGTGCTGCGCACCGGTGACAACAAGACCGTGATCGTGCCCAACGGCAGCCTGTCCAACGGCATCATCACCAACTACAACCGTCAGCCGACGCGCCAGGTGGTGTTCAACGTCGGAGTCGACTACGACGCCGACCTGCAGAAGGCCCGGCAGGTGCTGCTCGACCTGGCCAAGGACCCGCGTGTGCTGCCCGATCCGGCGCCTGCCGCCGTGGTGTCGGAGCTGGGCGACAGTTCGATCACCGTGTCGCTGCGGGTCTGGGTCAAGACGCCGGACTACTGGAGCCTGATGTTCATGCTCAACGAACAGACCCGCGATCGTCTGCGCGCCGAAGGCATCGACATCCCGTTCCCGCAGCGGGTGATCCGCGTGGTGCAGGAGCCGGTGGCGCAGTGAGCTTTGAGATTTGAGCGGCAAGCTGCAAGCTGCAAGCTGAACCAGGTGACTGACAGCTTGCCGCTCGAAGCTTGTAGCTTGTAGCTTGTAGCTTGTAGCTTGTAGCTTGTAGCTTGTAGCTTGTAGCTTGTAGCTTGTAGCTTGTAGCTTGTAGCTTGTAGCTTGTAGCTTGTAGCTTGTAGCTTGTAGCTTGTAGCCGGTGCCCCGCAGCCTGTAGCCTGCGCGCCACCTTCCTGCCTTCGAACCTCGTCATGACGCCTCTTCTGCACATCACCCCACGCCGCGCGCTGGCCTTCGGCCTGATCCTGGCGCTCTTCGAGCTCTTGACCTACCTGGCCAGCGATGCCGTCATGCCAGCCATGCCGGTGGTGGTCGCCGACCTCCAGGCCAGCCCTGACTACATTCCCCATGCGCTCAACCTGTACCTGCTCGGCGGGGTGGTGCTGCAATGGCTGATCGGCCCGTTGGCCGACCGTTATGGCCGGCGGCCCTTGCTGCTGAGTGGCTGCGCCTGCTTCGCCGTCGCCTGCCTGGCTACCTACTGGGTGCATGACATCGGCTTGTTCAATCTGCTGCGGCTGCTGCAGGGCATCGGCCTGGGCTTCGTCGTCACGGTCAGCTACCCCGCGCTGAACGAGGCGTTCAGCGAGGCCGACGCGGTGCGCATGATGGCATTGCTGGCCAATATCGCCTTGCTGTCGCCGCTACTAGGGCCATTGATCGGCACCCTGATGCTGCAATGGCTCGACTGGCGCTGGCTGTTCGTGGCTTTCGCTGCGGGCGCGGTGCTGACCTGGCTGGCGCTCTACCGACTGATGCCGGAAACCTTGGGCGTGGAGCGCCGCGATGGATCGCGCCTGCCGTTCACGCCGATCCATGTGCTGCCCTTGGTGCAAGGCTATGGGCGTTTACTGGCCAATGGCCGCTTCATCGCCGGCAGCGTGGCCCTGGGGCTGGTCAGCCTGCCGTTGATCGGCTGGATCGGCCTGTCGCCCGTGCTGCTGATCCACGACGAAGGACTCAGTACCCTGGCGTATGCGCTCTGGCAGCTTCCGGTCTTCGCCGGGCTGATCGGCGGCAACCTGATCATCAACCGCATCGCCGATCGCTACCCGCTGCACCGGCTGGTGCAAGGCGCACTGTGGCCGTACCTGGCCGGCCTGCTGGGCATGCTGCTGGCGACGGCTTGGTGGCCGAGCGTGCTCAGTCTCGTGATCGGGCTGACGGTCTACGCCTTGGGCCTCGGCGTGGCCAACGCCGTGCTGTACCGGCTGACGCTGTTCGCCAGCGATCAGAGCAAAGGGCTGGTGTCGGCGATGCTGGGCATGATCACCATCGCCTTGCTGGGGCTGGGGGGTGTGCTGATGGCCATGCTCGGGGCGGGTGCCAGTCTGCTGCACTTCGCCGTGATTGCCGGCGTGGCCGGCGCCTTGGCCCTGTGGCCATTGCGCCGGGTGATCCGCGACAGCCGTGGAGCGTTCGAGGGCGCCAGAGGCGAGCCTTCCGCGCTCTGATCAGGGCGTGTCGGTGGTCTGCGGTTCGCTCAGTGCCTGCTTGCCGCGGCCGACCTCCTGATGCCAGTGCAGGGCGATCAGGATCAGGGTCGGGACCCCGAGCAGGGCGGTGATCAGGAAGAAGTTGTGGTAGCCGAGCTTTTCCACCATGACCCCCGAATAACCGCCGATCAGGCGCGGAAGCAGCAGCATGATCGAGCTGAGCAGGGCGTACTGGGTGGCGGAGAACTTCAGGTTGGTGAGGCTCGACAGGTAGGCCACGAAGGCCGAGGTCGCCAGCCCCGAGCTGAAGTTGTCCAGCGAGATGGTCACCACCAGCATCTGCAGGTTCGGCCCCATGTCGGCCAGCATCAGGAACAGAATGTTGGTGGCCGCCGATGCCGCGCCGCCGATGAACAGGATCGGCAGGATGCCGAAGCGCACGATCAGCAGGCCGCCAGCGCCGGCGCCGACCAGGGTCATGATCAGGCCGAAGATCTTGCTCACGCTGGCGATCTGGTCCTTGGTGAAGCCCTGATCGATGTAGAACACGTTGGCCATCACGCCCATCACCGTGTCGGACATCCGGTAGGTGGCGATCAGCCCCAGCAGCAGCAACGCCTGCCAGCGGTAGCGCACGATGAAGTCGTTGATGGGCGTCAGCACCGGCGCCAGGCCGCGCCGGCCCATGGAGGACAGGCAGGCCCAGGTCAGGCTGGTGTAGAGGATCGCGCGCAGGAAGGCCCGGTCCTCGAGCAGCAGGTCCAGCGGCGTGGCGCTGCCGAAGACCATGCTGGCCCAGTCGGTGTTGAACAATTGCGTGAACATCGCCGGCACCGAGACCAGCAGGATGATCAGCACAAACACCGAGGCCAGCTGGTGGGTCAGGCCATAGCGCGCGGCCGACAGCTGGGTCTGCAAGGCGACCGGCGGTTCGCGCATGACCAGCGTGGTGAACACCGCCGGCAGCATGATCAGGCCGAACAGGACGTAAGTCCCGGTCCAGGCTTCGTGCAGGTAGCTGAAGCCGGTGGAGCCGAACCACTCGGCGAAGAATAGCGCGCCGGCGGTGGCGAGCAGGGCGGCAATGCGGTAGCCGGCCATGTAGCTGGCCGCCAGGGCCGCCTGACGCTGGTCGTCGGCGATCTCCAGACGGTAGGCGTCCACGGCGATGTCCTGGGTGGCCGAGGCAAAGGCCACCAGCACGGCCAGGGCGATCAGCCAGGAAAGATGCTTCTGTGGATCGCACAGCCCCATGCCGATCAGCCCGGCCATCACCAGGACCTGCGACAGCAACAGCCAGGAACGTCGTCGACCCAGCCGCCCGAGCACCGGCAGGCGCCATTGGTCGAGCAGCGGCGACCACACCCATTTGAACGCATACGCCAACCCGATCAGGCTGGCATAGCCGATCGTTTCCCGGGCCACACCGGCCTCGCGCAACCAGACCGACAGCGTCGAGAACACCAGCATGTACGGCAACCCGGCAGCGAATCCAAGCAGCAGTAGCACCAGCGTGGACGGGCTGGCATAGGCAGCGAGCGCAGCGCGCCAGGTTTTACGGGGCATGGAGCAACATCTGCCTCAAGGTTGCGAAAACAAAGCGCGCACTCTAACCGCTGTGCTCCACCGGGCGCCAGCCATGGCGCAACATATCCACACGATTGTTTCGCACGGTCACGCCTTCGGCACGCAGCCGTGCGCGCTGCTCGTCCCCTGAGACCGTACCGGATGCCAGGCAGAGACGCCCTCCGGCACCCAGGACCCGGTGCCACGGCAGCCGGGTGCCGTCAGGCAACTGACTCAAGGCGCGCCCGACCCAGCGCGCGATCGGCCCCAGTCCGGCTAGGTCGGCCAGTTGGCCATAGCTGACCACCTTGCCAGGTGGCACCTGATCGAGCACCAGGAACAGCGCCATTCGTCGGGCCTCTGCCTGCTCGGCGGTCAAGCTGCCGGCCTTGGCCATCAGCGTGACGCCTGATGAGACGGGACAGTGAGGAAGGGGCAGGGCAAGATGAGAACGGAACTCAGGTGCATGGGCGTGGTCTGTCCTTGCTTGAATGAAAGGTAGCCGGATAATGCCTGCCTTTGTCCCTGAATCTAACCCATAGTCGCTTATGTACTCACGCCTTCTGTTGTGCCTCACCACTGTTGCATTGTCCTCGCCTGCGTTGGCCGACACCGTCTGGATGAAGAACGGTGACCGACTCAGCGGCAAGATCAAGGTGTTCGATGGCGGCAAATTGCTGCTCGACACACCTTATGGTGGTTCTGTCGCTCTGGATTGGAAGCAGGTCAAGACCCTCGAAAGCGATCAGGAGCTGCTGGTCAAGCAGGATGCCTACAGTGGCGAGAAGGCCAAGGCACTCACGGCTGCTGACGCAGGCAAGGTCACCCTGGCCAATGGCGAAGCGCCCAAGACCGTGGAGCTGGCGTCCATCCAGCAGATCCTCAAGCCCAAGCCGCTGGTGCAGGATCTGGTCTGGAAAGGCAACGTCGACCTGGCGCTGGACTACAAGCGCGCCGAGAACGACACCGACGACTACGACATCGACTTCAAGACCACCGCACGGCACGGTCGCTGGCGGCACAGCGCCGACGGCGAATACAACCGCGAGACCAAGGATGACGTGACCACCACGGACAACTGGAGCGCCGAATACGCCCTGGACCGCTTCCTCACCGATCAGTGGTTCTGGCAGGGACGCCTGGAGTACAAACGCGACCACGTGGAGGACCTGGCGCGCCAGCGCACGGTCGGTACCGGTCCGGGCTACCAGTTCTGGGACGACGAACTGGGGGCGTTCTCGCTGGGTAGCCTGCTCAACCGCACCGACTATGAATATGCCGATGGCGGCAAGGACAACTTCTATTCCGTGGCCATGAAATGGGACTACAACCGCTATCTGATCGGCAAGAAGGTCGAGCTGTTCACCAATGGTGAGCTGGGCAAGCCGCTGGGCAACGTGGCCGACTATGCGCTGGATGCCGAGGTCGGGTTGCGCTACAAGGTCACCGATTGGGCGTCGCTGAACCTCAAGGCCGAGAAGGACGTGATCAGCGGGACTAGCGGGAGCGATCTGGAGAAGACGCGGTACACGGCAGGGTTTGGGGTGGCCTGGTAAGTAGAGGGGCGAGCTGTAAGCCGCAACTACAAGCTACAAGGGTAAGCGAGGTGGGGCCAGCCGTGTCCAGCCATGAAACGCGGTGACTGACTCTGTGGGCCCTGCGGGCCCAATCGCGGCACTGGGGCCGCTCCTACACCCGTAGTCCCACCGCGGGGTTGCAGGCTATCGCGGTCATTTGTGGGAGTGGCCCCTGCCGGGGCGCCGGACCGGCCGCGATTGGGCCCGCAGGGCCCACAGAGTCAGCCCCGCCTAACTTTCCCCTCTGCCTGACTCTCAACGCCCTACACTTGCCACTTGCCACGGAACCCGACCATGAGCGCCATCCCCCTGCGCAACGCCCGCGAACTGCTGCTCAAGGCGTATCAAGGTGTCCTCTCGACGCATTCCAAGGCCATGCCGGGCTTTCCCTTCGGTTCGAGCGTACCGTACTGCCTGGATGCCCAGGGCCAGCCGCTGATCCTGATCAGCCGTATCGCCCAGCACACCCATAACCTGCTGGCCGATCCCAAGTGTTCGCTGCTGGTCGGTGAGCGCGATGCAGCGGACGTACAAGCCGTAGGACGTCTGACGATACTGGCGCAGGCCCGCAAGCTGGAAGGTGCCGAGGCGCTGGACCTCGCTGCCCAGCGCTATTACCGCTACTTCCCGGAATCGGCCGGCTACCACCAGGCGCATGCGTTCGATTTCTGGGTTCTCGAACCCGTCCGGCACCGCTATATCGGTGGGTTCGGCGCCATCCACTGGCTCGATCAGTTGACCCTGGCCAATCCCTTCGTCGGCGCCGTCGAGGCCCGCATGCTCGAACACATGAACAGCGACCATGCCGACGCGCTCGCCCATTATGTCCGTCTGGCCGGCCTGCCTGACACGGCGCCTGCCTGTCTGGTGGGGTTGGACAGCGAAGGGCTGCACCTGCGTATCGGGCCTGCACTGTACTGGCTGCCATTTCCCATGGTTTGCAACACGCCGACACAAGTGCGCGAGGCCTTGGTGTGCCTGGCCCACGCTTCCCATTGGCCGACCGCTCAGAAGGCCGCGGGTTGAAATAGCGATTGATTGCATCCATCTGGGGTCTTACTGGAAGGCTGTCTTCCGCAGAGGATCCCTTGATGCGTGTTTTTCTCCTGCTGTTCCTGATTTTCCCGGTGCTGGAGCTGTTCGTCTTCGTCCGAGTCAGCGCCGCCATCGGCTTCTTCCCGGCCTTGCTGCTGATCATCGCCGGTTCCGCGCTGGGCATCGTGGTGATGCGCCTGGCGGGTCTGGCCACGGCGTTGCGCGCCCGTGAAAGCATCCAGCGCGGCGAACTGCCGGCCGAAGACATGTTCCAGGGCCTGATGATGGCCCTCGGCGGCGGTCTGTTGCTGATCCCCGGCTTCATCAGCGACGTGCTCGGCGTGCTGTGCCTGCTGCCGTTCACCCGCCGCCTGATCGCCCGCAAGCTGCGACAGCGGGCCGAGGCCCAGACCATGCGTCAGCGCGCGTTCAACGACGACCCGCTGGCCGGCCGCCCCCAGCAGCCCGGCCACCGTCCGAACGTCATCGAGGGCGAGTACCAGCGACGCGACCAGTGACCAGACCGGTCATGCGCAATCACGACGGCCCCGAAAGGGGCCGTTTGCGTAGAGGGGTGATCGCGGCGCGAAAAAAAATCCAGATCACACCCTTGTAATCGAAGTCGGCGGCCTCATGTTGGAGTCACCGCAAGGTTTCCGGCGCGTCTGGCGCCGGACATAACTTTGGTGACCTGCCTGAGGCGGGTCATCTCCGGCTACGCCGGACCGTATCAAACCCGCCGGTGTCGACACCGGCCGATGAAAACCACACTTGGGAGAGATCGACAATGAAGCTTCGTCCTCTGCATGACCGCGTCGTCATCCGTCGCAGCGAAGAAGAATCCAAAACCGCTGGCGGTATCGTCCTGCCGGGTTCGGCCGCTGAAAAACCAAACCGTGGCGAGATCGTCGCCGTCGGTACCGGCCGTGTGCTCGACAGCGGCGAAGTGCGTGCGCTGGCCGTGAAAGTGGGTGACAAGGTCGTGTTCGGCCCGTACTCGGGCAGCAACACCGTGAAGGTCGACGGTGAGGACCTGCTGGTGATGAGCGAGAACGAAATCCTCGCCGTCATCGAAGCTTGATTCCCCGATTTCCGGTAACCCCAGCATTTAAGGATTGAACGATCATGGCTGCTAAAGACGTAAAATTCGGTGATTCCGCTCGCAAGAAAATGCTCGTTGGTGTCAACGTGCTGGCTGACGCGGTAAAAGCGACCCTCGGCCCGAAAGGCCGCAACGTGGTCCTGGCCAAGAGCTTCGGCGCACCGACCATCACCAAGGACGGCGTTTCCGTCGCCAAGGAAATCGAACTCAAGTGCGCGTTCGAGAACATGGGCGCCCAGTTGGTCAAGGAAGTCGCTTCCAAGGCCAACGACGCTGCCGGTGACGGCACCACCACCGCCACCGTTCTGGCCCAGGCCATCGTCAACGAAGGCCTGAAAGCCGTCGCGGCCGGCATGAACCCGATGGACCTCAAGCGCGGCATCGACAAGGCCACCGCCGCCGTCGTCGCCGAGCTGAAGAACCTGTCCAAGCCCTGCGCCGATTCGCGCGCCATCGCCCAGGTCGGCACCATCTCGGCCAACTCCGACAATTCCATCGGTGACATCATCGCCGAAGCCATGGAAAAAGTCGGCAAGGAAGGCGTGATCACCGTCGAAGAAGGCTCGGGCCTGGAAAACGAACTGTCCGTCGTCGAAGGCATGCAGTTCGACCGTGGCTACCTGTCGCCGTACTTCGTCAACAAGCCGGACACCATGGTGGCCGAGCTGGACAGCCCGCTGCTGCTGCTGGTCGACAAGAAGATCTCCAACATCCGCGAACTGCTGCCCGTTCTGGAAGCCGTCGCCAAGGCCGGTCGTCCGCTGCTGATCGTCGCCGAAGACGTCGAGGGCGAAGCCCTGGCGACCCTGGTGGTCAACAACATGCGTGGCATCGTCAAGGTCGCTGCGGTCAAGGCACCTGGCTTCGGCGACCGCCGCAAGGCCATGCTGCAGGACATCGCCATCCTGACCGGCGGTACCGTGATCTCCGAAGAGATCGGCCTGAGCCTGGAAACCACCACCCTGGAGCACCTGGGTAACGCCAAGCGCGTCATCCTGTCCAAGGAAAACACCACCATCATCGACGGTGCTGGCACCGACGCCGACATCGAAGGCCGCGTCAAGCAGATCCGCGCCCAGATCGAAGAGACGTCCTCGGACTACGACCGTGAAAAACTGCAAGAGCGTCTGGCCAAGCTGGCCGGTGGCGTTGCCGTGATCAAGGTCGGTGCAGGCACCGAAGTCGAGATGAAAGAGAAGAAAGCCCGCGTCGAAGACGCCCTGCACGCGACCCGTGCAGCCGTCGAAGAAGGCGTGGTGCCTGGCGGTGGCGTGGCCCTGGTGCGTGCCCTGGCTGCGATCGTCGACCTCAAGGGCGACAACGAAGACCAGAACGTCGGTATCGCTCTGCTGCGTCGCGCTGTCGAATCGCCGCTGCGTCAGATCACTGCCAACGCCGGTGACGAGCCGAGCGTCGTGGCCGACAAGGTCAAGCAAGGTTCGGGCAACTACGGCTACAACGCTGCGACCGGCGAGTACGGCGACATGATCGAGATGGGTATTCTCGACCCTGCCAAAGTCACCCGTTCGGCCCTGCAAGCCGCGGCCTCGATCGGTGGTCTGATGATCACCACCGAAGCCATGGTCGCCGACCTGCCGGAAGACAAGCCTGCAGCTGGCGGCATGCCAGACATGGGCGGCATGGGTGGCATGGGCGGCATGATGTAACAGCCGACCGGCCTGCATGACCCCTATGGGTCACACCCTGTAGCAGTGTCTGCACGAGCTCGCTTACGCAGGTGAGACCCTCAAAAATCCGGCATCAGTCCTCTGATGCCGGATTTTTTATTTGAGGCTGCCAGGAAAGGTCATTCAACGAATCGACCAGTATGTCCGCGATCATAATGTCAAAAGTCGCTCCTCCTTTCTGGCCGATGCAGCCATGGAGAAGCTGAGTCGATGAGCCGGCAGCAGGGCACGCGCTTCAGCCTCGTCGTGCGCCTCTTGCAAAGCTTTCTGTCCATGCCGCTTGAAGCCCTTCCCGCGATGCCCGTAAGCTGCGCCTGCCGCGCAGACCCCCGAGCGCCGCACAGGAGACCCGATGCGCATCTTACTGGTTGAAGACAACCGCGATATTCTTGCCAATCTTGCCGATTACCTCGGCATGAAGGGCTACACCGTCGACTGCGCCCAGGACGGCCTGTCCGGGCTGCACCTGGCGGCCACCGAGCACTACGACCTGATCGTGCTCGACATCATGCTGCCGGGGATCGATGGTTACACCCTGTGCAAGCGCCTGCGCGAGGATGCACGGCGCGACACGCCAGTGATCATGCTCACGGCCCGCGATCAGTTGGACGACCGCCTCCAAGGCTTCCGCTCCGGCGCCGACGACTACCTGCTCAAGCCCTTCGCGCTGTCGGAACTGGCCGCCCGCATCGAGGCGGTCCTGCGCCGTGCCCAGGGCGGTGGACGCCGTGTGCTGCAGGTCGCCGACCTCACCTACGATCTGGACACGCTGGAGGTCAGCCGCGAAGGCCGGCCACTGAAGCTCAACCCGGTCGGCCTCAAGCTGCTGGCGGTGCTGATGCAGAAGAGCCCCCACGTGCTGCGCCGCGAGGTCCTGGAAGAAACCCTGTGGGGCGACGATTGCCCGGACAGCGACAGCCTGCGCAGCCACGTGCACCAGCTTCGCCAGGTGATCGACAAGCCCTTCGAGCGCCCGCTGCTGCACACCGTCCACGGCGTCGGCTATCGCCTCGCCGAGGGTCGTGATGGAGTTTAGACAGAGCCTTGCCCAACGCATCATCATCGCCTTCGCGCTGATGAGCGCCCTGGTCGCCGGGGCCTTTGCCTTCGGCATCGTCGCCACCGTGCACCTGGTCGAGGAGCGGCTGATCTCGGCCGTGCTCGGCGGCGACCTGCAGCGGCTGCTGCGCATGGACAGCGTCAGTGACTGGAGCCACCGGCCACGCCCGGACCAGTTGTTCTATTTCAGCGATGGCCGCGACGACTTCGCCTTGCCCAAGGACCTGCATCACCTGACGCCGGGTTTTCACGAAGTGTTCCGTGACCAGCTGTCCTACCACGCCATGGTCGAGATCGTCGACGGTCGCCACTACGTGCTGCTGCAGGACCAGAGCGATTTCGAAGAGCGCGAGCGGCTGCTGTTCGCGGTGGTCATGGTCGGCTTCGTGCTGAGTCTGGCCCTGGCGACGTTCCTCGGTTGGGTCCTGGCGCGGCGGGTCATGGCGCCGGTCATCCGCCTGGCGCGCCAAGTGCGTCACCGCGACCAGCTGCTGGGCCTGGCGCCGCCCCTGGCGCCGGACTATGCCGCCGACGAGGTCGGGCAGCTGGCCGTGGCCTTCGACGACACCCTGGGGCGCCTGCGTGATGCACTGACGCGGGAGCGACTGTTCACCAGCGACGTCAGCCACGAACTGCGCACGCCCCTGATGGTGCTGGCCACCTCGTGCGAACTGCTGCAGGAAAACCCGGCCCTGGACAGCCGGGCACGCAACCAGGTCGAGCGCATTGCCCGGGCCACCGAGGAAATGCGTGAACTGGTCAAGACCTTCCTGATGCTGGCCAGGGCCCAGCGCGACGAAGGCGCAGTCGCCTCTCGAGCGTCGTTGCGGGAAGTGGCGGACGATTTGATCGGGGTCTGGCGCGACACCATCGAACAGAAAGGTCTGACCCTGCACTACGACGGTCGGGCCCAGGCTGGTTCGGTGCTCTACAACGCGACCTTCCTGCAGTCGGTGATGGGCAACCTGCTGCGCAACGCTGCGCACTATACCGATCATGGCTACATCCGCTTGAGCCTGGAGGCCGGCGGCTTCAGTGTCGAAGACAGTGGGGTCGGGATCCCCGAGGAGCAGCGCGAAGCGATGTTCCGACCCTTCGTACGGGGCGACGAGCGCCGTGGGGAAGGGCTGGGCCTGGGGCTGTCGCTGGTCCAGCGGATCTGCGACGACCAGGGCTGGCAGGTGACGCTGACGACGACGCTGCCTCACGGGTGTCGCTTCCAGGTCAATCTGGCACCCAGCAAGACGGGCGGAACCGCGCCTGTGACGCCTGTCCACGAAAATGATCCCCCATGAATCGTCGGAAAAGCCCGAAAGGGCTGACGGTTTTTTCACATTGATGTGACCGGATGCTAACGTTCGCCTGCTTAAGGTGGCGCACCTTCTCCGGAGATGCGCGATGCACGACCCCATCAAGCTTGAGTTTTCCGACAAATACGATTGGGAACATGCCCAGACTTACCTGCGCAAGCACCAGGACAGCCTGGCCCGCAAGCTCTCGCACCAGCGTGACGAGCAACTGGCCAGACGTGCCTTGGCGTTGGCGGGCGATCCTGGCCTGGTGCTCGATGTCCCCAGTGGGGCCGGGCGTTTCTGGCCACTGCTGGCGGAGAAGCCCAGCCGGGTGATCATTGGGGCCGACTATTCGGCGGCCATGCTGGAAACCGCGTGTGCAGCACAGCCGCCCCAGGTGGTGGCGCGGGTGAAGCCGTTGCAGACCTCTGCTTTCGCCCTGGACCTGCCGGACAATGCCGTCGACAGCATCTTTTGCATGCGGTTGTTTCACCATGTAGGTCAGGCTGCGCATCGGCGGGCCTTGTTGCAAGAATTCAAGCGCGTCAGTCGCGACAGCGTGATCCTTTCGCTGTGGGTGGATGGCAATTTCAAGGCCTGGCGGCGCAAGCGGCTCGAGGCACGCCGTCACACGGTGCGTCAGGACGAACGCTACCAGAACCGCTACGTGCTGCCGGCCAAGGTGGTCGAGGCGGAGTTCGCCGCCGCCGGCTTCGCCATCCAGGAGCGTCTGGATTTCCTGCCGTTCTATGCGATGTGGCGCGTGTATCTATTGAGAAAGAGGTAGTGACGATGGCAGTACCCCACAGGGCATCCCGACAGTTCGAGTTCTACTGGCAACAGCAGGGCGAATGGGTCGAGGAACCCAACCAGCGTCGTGGTGGCGAGAGCGGTGTGCAGCGCCTGCGCGACGAGCAGGGGCAGACGTTGTATGCCAAGCGCCAGATCGGTCATGTGTACCGTACCTTGCTGCACCCGTTCGGGCGCCCCACCGTGTTGCGCGAACGCGACGCCCTGCGCAGTTGCCAGAGCCTGGGCGTCCGGGTGCCGGACATCGTGTTCTGTGGCGTGGAGCGCGATCCCCAGCGGCAATGGCGGGCGCTGCTGGTGAGCAAGGCGCTCGACGGCTTCGTCGACCTCGACACCTGGCATGCCCAGGATGCACGCCTGCACCATGGGCAAGCCGTGCACGACGCCATGCTGCAGGCGCTGGCGGTGAACCTGGCTCGTCTGCACCAGGGGCACCGGCAACATGGGTGCCTGTATGGCAAGCATGTCTTCGTCCGCGTGACGGGCGAGGGTGCCCAGGCCACGGTCGAGGTGGCGTTGCTGGATCTGGAGAAGAGCCGTACACGCCTGAGCCGTCAACGTGCGGCGGGCAACGACCTGCGTCAGTTGAAACGCCATTCGTCACTCACTGAAGCAGAATGGCAAAAGCTGCTCTACTTTTATCGAGAAGCGTTTGGCAGCGCTATCAAAGGGTTAGGGTAATGAAACTAGAAATAGCACGAGCTTTGTTTCTGGTGGCCGCGCTGGTGGTCACCACGGCAGCGGCTGCGGCCTGGCATGAACCCCGACCGCAGGTGCTGAGCACGCCGCAGTGCCTGACACCCCGTGAAGCCAAGGCACACGTCGCGGCCGAGCCGGATCAGGATCTGCTGCTGTTTCTGTTCGGCATGCGCCAGGGGCTACGCGCCGGAAACTAGCGTCGCGCCCCGGTAACCCGCATGGGGTCATGACCGGCCCCATGCTCGTCGCCAGGTGCTAGACCAGATGCAGGTGGTTGTCCCAAAAGCCCGAGGGCATCTGCAGGGGCTGGCCAATCGGTGCCGGTATGCGGCAATCGTAGTAGCGGCATCGACCTTGCCCCGAGGTCACCACGAAACCGTCCTTTACCGCCCCGACCCCGGCACAGTCCGGCATCGGTGCATCCAGGCGTACCTGGCCATCGTCCAGGCCCCAGACGAACAACCGGTTGGCACGCGGTGCGGTCAGCGCCACCAGACGCAGTTCATCGTGGATGGCCACGCTGGCGGTGTACTGGGCCATTGATCGCAGCTGCGCCTCGGCCACCGGGAAGGGTTGGAAAGGCTGGCCTGGACGCTTGATCGCCAGCAGTTCGGCGGTCTCGTCGGCATCGCCCATGAACTGCTGGCAGGCCACGATGGTGCCGTCGCCGCCGATCGCCAGGTGGCGAACGCTGTTCATGGACTGAGACAAGGTTTCCTTGCTGGTCAGGCTGCCGTCGCGTCGCATCAGCACCAGGCTGGGCTCCATCGCGTCGAGGTTCATCTCCACCCGGCTTTCCGCTTCGGTGCGAATGCCGCCATTGGCCACGACCAGCGTTTCGCCGTCCGGCATCCAGGACACCTCGTGGGGCCCGATGCCGTGGGTCGACAGCTCGCCGTCGTGGACCAGGCGCTCACCGTCGAACCGGTACACCCCCAATACGCCACGCCCGGGGTCGGTGGTGTCGTTCTCGGTGGTGTACAGCCACTCGCCGTCGCGGTGGATCACCGCGTGCCCGTAGAAATGCCGGTTCGGTCGGGACGTGAGGGTCTGCAGCAGGCGCCCGTCACGCACGTCGATCAGGTAGCTTTCGGTGCCGGGACGACGGGCGACGAACAGCGCGACCGGCAGCGTCGGATGGTCGATGATGGCATGGCAGCGTTGCCCCACTTCGGTGGCGAACACCTGACGGCCGTCGAGTCGGTAGGCGACGGCGTAGTGCTTGCCGTCGGCATCGTCGCGTGCCGACAACAGGAGTTGCCCGGCGGTCTTGTCGCGGCGCAGCGTCCAGCCGCGCAGCGTCAGGACGTCGAGCAAGGTGCTACCGAATCGCTTGGCCTGGTCTCGCAACATGATCAGTCACCGTCGTTGGCATTGAAGCCCAGCTGGATGTTCAACGCCTTGGCCAGCTCGCCTTCGTGCAGGCGGTGGACGACGTTGAGGCTGTCGTAGAGCTGCTCGAGCATCTGTTTGCCGGCGTCGTCGGCCAGCAGTTCGCCCAAGGTCTTCTGATTGTCGGCCAGCAGCGCGAGCGAGGTGGCGTAGGCATCGTCGATCTTGTCGGCCAGGGCCGCGTGTTCCTTGCCCAGCAAACCGCGCAGGCCCTTGTTGTCAACCCCCACCCACAGCGCTTGCGCGGCCTTGAGGCTGGCCTCGAGGCTCTTCATCGACGCGTGGCTGCGCCAGGCTTCGGCCTGCAGCGGCTGGACGAAGCCCTTGCTCTGGCGACCCATCGGCGCGCCGAGTTTCTTCTTCAGGGTGTCGAGGGCGGTGACCTGGGCGCGCAGCACGTCGGCGATCGCCTCGTGGGAGTCGGCATAGCGCTGGTTGGGGAACGTGGTCATCTGCGAGAGCATGCCGTCGGTGCTGTTCCAGCCCTTGAGGATCTCTTCGGCCAGGGCCTTCTGGTGCTCGCCGATGGCGACCAGCAGTGGGCAGTAGCGCGCCTTCTGCTCGGCACTGGCGATGTCCGGCTTGCTGTCGAAGAGGATGTACTCGTAGGCCGACAGGCCGCGCACCACGACGCTGGATTTGCCCAGGGTCTGGGCGTCGACCGGCTTGTCGCCGTTGACCAGTTGCTCGACCTGGCGACCGACCAGGTTCTTCTTGTCCGGCCAGAACTGCACCTGCCAGGCGCGGTTGCCTTCGGCCAGCGGGCCGACCAGCAGTGGTTGCAGTTCGGCCCAGGCCTTCTGCGCGGCGAGGAAGTCGTTGCGCGCCGCCTCCAGGGTTTCCTTGCCTTCGCAGAAGGCCAGGGCGCTGGCGGCCAGTTGTCGGTCGGCTTCGACCCAGCGGCTGTAGGTCGGCAGGATCACCTGCTTGGCGATGGCCGCCGAGGTCACGGCTTGTGGGTCCTGCGGTGCGCAGGCGCCCAGGGCGAGTGCGGCGAGGCTGGTGAACAACAGTTTGGGTCGGAACATGCCCGGGTCCTTTGCGCTTAGAGTGAATTCAGAAAGGCCAGCAGCGCAGCACGCTGCTCGGCGTCGAACGTCAGTACGTGACGACGGGCCGCATCCGCTTCGCCGCCGTGCCAGAGCACCGCTTCGAGCAGGTTGCGGGCACGCCCGTCGTGCAGCAATTGCGTGTGGCCACTGACCGCCTGGGTCAGGCCCACACCCCACAGCGGTGGCGTGCGCCAGTGCTGGCCGCTCGCCTCGAACTCGCTGCGGCCGTCCGCCAGCCCCGACCCCATGTCGTGCAACAGCAGGTCACTGTAGGGGTGGATGACCTGGTTGGCCAGTTCGGGTTCGACGCCCTCGGCCGCCGTGGTGAACGTGGGGGTGTGGCAGGCCTGGCAGCCGGCTTCGTGAAACAGGCGCTTGCCGGCCAGCACCTGGGGGGCGTCGACGTCGCGGCGCGCCGGGACGGCGAGGTTGCGTGTGTAGAAGGTCACCAGGCGCAGGATGTTGTCGCTGACCTCCTGCTCGCCGTCGGCGCCGTTGCCATTGGGGGCGCGCTGGCAATCCACCTGGGCCGGGGTGCAGTCGTCGTGGGGCAGCAGGGTCGTGGTCAACCCCATGTCGCCGGCGAAGGCGTGGGCGTTCTGCTGGTTGACGGTGGGCTGCCCGGCCTTCCAGCCGAAACGCCCCAGGACCGTCTCCTGCCGCGCCTGGTCCCAGACCCGGTTCGGGCGCCCGCGGATGCCATCGCCGTCGTGGTCGTCCGGGTCGGCATTGGCCAGGATCGCCGCCTCCGGGATTGCTTCGAGCAGGCCGAGCCCGATCATGGGCGGGGCGACCCGTGCCGACAGGCGCGTGTCCGGATGCATCGGGCCGTACCCCAGCTGGGTGATGCGCACGTGCGGCCGGCGCAGTTCGACCGTGTAGCCGTCCGCGAAGCTGACCGGCTCGGCGCTGTACTCGACCCGCACCTTGCCTTCCGGCGCGACACCGGGTACGGCCATGTCCTGCAGTTGGGTGCCGTAGGTAGGCTCGGGGACGACGCCCAGGCGCTCGATCTCCTGAAGGTAGGCCGGTTGGTCGGGGATCGACAGGCGCACCAGCATCGACACCGCATTGCGCGCGCCGGGCTCTGGGGGATGACCCCGGCCGTCGCGCACGTGGCAGTTCTGGCAGGCATTGGTGTTGAACAATGGGCCCAGGCCATCACGCGCCGTGGTGGTCGACGGGGCGATCACCCAGGGACTGCGGAAGAAGCTGTTGCCGACGCTGAAGTCCAGCCGGCGTTCTGGGGTCAGGTTGGCCGATGGCAGCGAAAATGCCTGGCGGTCCTGTCGCTGCACGGTCGTGGTACCACCCGACAAGGCTTCGCCCGGCTCGGCCTGGGTGAGGCGCGATGCGTCATCACAGGCGGTCAGCGCACAGAGCAGCAGCAAGGGCGAGAGACGAAGCAGCGGCGAGGACATCGACAATCCTGGAGGGTGCGAGCGAAAAACAGGGGTGCAAGCTTAGCAGGCTGGCGAGGTATGAATAAGAGGGATTTGCGTTTGCCGGATGAAATCGACGTCAGTCCAGGTGCATGAAGCCGCGAGGGGATCGGCCTGCGACGCCGCGAACGACGCCTCAGGCCGATGGTCGATCAGAACGCGTGATCGGCCGTATCCGGGCTCAGGTTGGTGATGCCCAGCTTGCCCGCGGCCTGCTCGATGGTGCCGGTCTGCTTGACCAGCGCCGCGATGGCGTCACGCACGATCTGGTTGCCCGCCGCGTTGTCCGGCGCGATCAGCTGGTCGTAGTGTTCACCCTTGAGCGCGTGGTCGACCATGACCTGGATCTTCGCCTCGGTGGCTGCCAGGTCGGCCTTGAGGGCCGTGTCGGTGGCCGGGTCGGCCTTGGCCACCAGCGACGACAGGCTCGGGCCGGTCAGTCGGGTGCCGTCGGCACGGGTGTACTCGCCCAGGTAGATGTTGCGGATGCCCTTAGCGTCGTAGAAGTGCGCGAAGTGGGTGTAGTCGCTGAAGCAGTCCTGCTCGTCTTCAGGCGAGTTGGCTTCCAGGGAGACCTTCATGCGCTCGCCGGCCAGCTCGCCCAGCGACAGGCTGCCCATGCCGAACAGCATCTTGCGCAAGCCATCGTTGACCGACTCGCCTTCCAGCGTGGCGCGGTAGTTGTCGGTGACGTTCGGCGCCCAGTTGGCGACCATTTCTTCCAGGTCGCTGACCAGCAGGTCGGTGACCGCCTTCAGGTAGGCGCGGCGACGGTCGTTGTGGCCGCCCGTGGCGCCTTCGCCTTCCAGGTAGTCGGAAGCGGGACGGTTGCCGGCACCCGGACCGGTGCCGTTGAGGTCCTGGCCCCAGAGCAGGAATTCGATGGCGTGGTAACCCGTGGCGACGTTGGCTTCCGAGCCGGCCAGTTCGTTGAGACCGGCGAGCTTCTCGGGGGTGATGTCCTTGACGTCGACTTTCTCTTCGCCCACCTGGATCTCGGTGTTGGCGATGATGTTGGCGCTGGCGGCCGGGTTGCCCAGGGCGTGTTCGTAGCTGCTGTCGACGTAGTCGATCAGGCCTTCGTCCAGCGGCCAGGCGTTCACCTGGCCTTCCCAGTCGTCGATGATGGTGTTGCCGAAGCGGAAGGCTTCGGTTTGCAGGTAAGGAATGCGTGCGGCGATCCAGGCGTCCCGGGCGGCTTTCAGGGTCTGGTCGTCCGGCTTGGCCAGGAACGCGTCGACCGCGCTCTGCAGGGCTTTGGCGGTGCTCAGCGAGTCGCCATAGATGACGTAGGCCATTTCGGCGTAGTGCTTGACCACGGCCTTGCCGGCCGTTTCATCGACGGCGCCCGGGGCCACGGCCGGGGTGCTGGCGGCAACAGGTGCCTGAGCGTTCGGCGCGGCAGTCTTGTCATCCTTCTCACCGCACCCGGCGAGGGCGATGGCGAGGGCCAACAGGCTGGCGGAGGCCAGGGGCATACGGATCATGGTCGGTGTTTCCTGCGTCAAGGGAGTGGGACTGGGTGCCGGTGGCACGCGAAACCGGTACATAATGCGAAAGATTTGCATTTTGTGTAAAGGGGTTGGCGTAAATCTCGAAGACCGGTGTCGTTACCAGGCGCGTCATCGGCGCAGGCTCGACGCCCTGCGTCAGAGCGCCGAGACCTGCGCGCGCTGGGTGTGCCGGATGAATTGCGTCAGCTCACGTGCCGGCAGGGGCTTGCTGTAGTGATAGCCCTGACCTTCGTGACAGCCCTGGGCGATGATGTAGGTTTCCTGCTCGGCGGTCTCCACGCCCTCGGCGATCACCTGCATGCCCAGACTCTTGCCCAGCTGGATGATCGCCCGCACGATGGTCGCATCGTCGTCGTCGATCAGGTCCTGGACGAAGCTCTTGTCGATCTTGATCTTGTCCAGGGGCAGCGACTTCAGGTAGCTGAGGGACGAGTAGCCGGTGCCGAAGTCGTCGATGGCGATCAGAGCCCCCGAGCGGCGCAAGCTCAGCAGGTGCTGCGCTGCGGTGCTGATGTCCTCCATCAGGCTGGTCTCGGTGACCTCCAGTTCCAGACTGCCCGGTGGCAGCCGGTAGGCTTGCAGCAGGTTGTTGACCACTCGGGGCAGCTCGTTGTGGTGCAGCTGGACGGTCGACAGGTTGACCGCCATGCGCAGCTCGCCGAACCCTTGATCGTGCCAGTCGCGCAACTGCCGGCAGGCCTGGTCGAGGATCCACTCGCCGATGGCGATGATGCAGCCATTCTGTTCGGCCAGCGGGATGAACTGGTCAGGCGGCACCAGGCCCAGGCGTGGGTGCTGCCAGCGCAGCAACGCCTCGACGCCGACCACCCGCTTGTCGCGATAGCTGATCTGTGGCTGGTAGACCAGGTAGAACTGATCGTGCGCCAGGGCTTCGCGCAAGTCCTTCTCCAGCTCCCGTCGTCGCCGGATCTCGCTGTCCACGCTGGCGACGTAGAACTGGTAGCGATTGCGCGAGCGTGCCTTGGCCAGGGTCATGGTCTGCTCGGCCTTCTGCAGCAGTTTCTCGGTGCTGTCGCCGTCCTCGGGGAACAGGGTGATGCCGATGGTGGCGCGCAGACGAATCCGTTGCTGGTCGAGCGAGAAGGGTGCCTCCAGGTCGTCGAGGATGGTCTGCGCCAGCTCGGCGGCCTCGTAGGGCTGCTCGATGTTGGCCTGGACCAGCGCGAACTGATCACCGCCCAGTCGTGCCAGCGCCCCCAATCGGCCGCTGTGGGCACGCAGGCGGTCGGCCAACGCCAGCAGCAACTGGTCACCGGCTTGATAACTGAACTGCTCGTTGATGCCCTTGAAGTCGTCCAGCCCGAAGCACAGCACCGCCACGCGACGCTGCAGGCGGCCGGCATCGTCCAGGATCATGTCCAGCTGCTGTTGCAACTGCTGGCGATTGGGCAGGCCCGTGAGAAAGTCGTACTGGGCCATGCGCTGCAGGCTGTTCTCGGCCTCGTGACGCAGGTGCGTGTTGCGTTCGATGGACGCCAGCAACTGGTTGGCCGTATTGACCCACAGGCCCAGCTCGTTCTTTTCGTTGCCCTTGAGCGGCGGGATCTGGTGCTGGCTGGGGCGGTCGGGGTTGATGTGCGTCAGGTGTTCGATGATCTTCGACAACGGCTTGGTCAGCAGCCAGTGGTACACCAGGTACAGGACCAGGCCCATGGCCAGTGCGCGCAGCACACCGGACACGAAGATGATCACCGCGTTGACCAGAAAACCCTCGCCGTAGCTGGCGGTGTCCAGGGTGATGCGCAGGTCGCCGTAGTATTCGCTGTAGGGACCGCGCCCCACCAACTGCGTGGCGAAGCTGCGCTCGCTGCCGAGAATCGGGTCGGTGAGCCACCGCGTGGACGTTTCTTTCATCGGGCGGGCCTTGTCCGCCAGCATGGTTTCGTTGGGATGGCCGATCGAGGCCATGCGCACCGATTCGTTCTGGAACAGGCCTTCCATGACTTGCATGCCCATCTCACGGTCCAGACTGTAGACCGCCTGCGTCGATGGGTCGCGAAACATGTCCAGGATACGCTGGCCGTCGGTGGCCACGGCCTGCCGCGTCTTGTAGGCATCGAAGACGATTTGCGCGCAGCTGAGGACAACGCCTACCGCCAGCGCCGACAGCAGCACGACCCTCAGCAGCTTGACCGACAAGCTGTTCTTGAATTCCAGCTTCAACGGAGGTGTCCTTCATCCATGCGCGTGACGGCATACTGCCATTAAAGTGGCCTGCGCACTATCCACCGGTGGCGACTCGGCAACAGGATTCGTTCGTGCGCAGCGGTGTGGTTCTGAAGACACGAGCGACCCGATCCCTCACGCGGCGTGAGTACGTCGTCGTCTTTCACTGGTTGATGTTAGCGTGCCATACGCGTGCGGCAAGTTGTCCTGGCGCAAGCCAGGACGAAAAAAGCCCGGCGGTTGCCGCGACGACGTTCGGAATCGAACGGCATCACGGCACGCGCCGGGCTCAGGGGACGTCGGGATCAGGCGGTGAAGGGCGTGCCTTCGAACTGCTCGGCGACGAAGTCCCAGTTCACCAGGTTCCAGAACGCTTCGACGTACTTGGGACGCACGTTGCGGTAGTCGATGTAGTAGGCGTGCTCCCAGACGTCGCAGGTCAACAGCGGGGTATCGCCATTGGTCAGCGGGTTGCCGGCACCGATGGTGCTGGCCAGGGCCAGGGAACCGTCGGCCTTCTTCACCAGCCAGCCCCAGCCGGAGCCGAAGGTGCCGATGGACGTCTTGCTGAATTCTTCCTTGAATGTGTCGAAGGAACCGAACGCCTGGTTGATGGCCTCGGCCAGCGCACCGGTCGGCTCGCCGCCGCCGTTGGGCGACAGGCAGTTCCAGTAGAAGGTATGGTTCCAGACCTGCGCGGCGTTGTTGAAGACACCACCGGAGGAGGTCTTGACGATCTCTTCGAGGCTCTTGCCTTCGAATTCGGTGCCTGGAACGAGATTGTTCAGGTTCACGACGTAGGTGTTGTGGTGCTTGTCGTGGTGATACTCCAGGGTTTCCTTGGAGATGTGCGGCTGCAGGGCATCGTGGGCGTACGGCAGCGGCGGCAATTCAAAAGCCATGGTCGTTCTCCTGTTCAGGTCTGTTTGCGAGGGGACGCAAGGCCGATCACGGGCGGCCTTCGACGCGTCGGCGAGTTTGTACTCTTTGCGACGCGGGGCCGGATCATAGCATCTGGGGCGCGGCAGACCGCAAGTTAGAGCTAGGGAGTGGGGGACAAGCCAGGAGCTACAAGCTACAAGCTACAAGCTACAAGCGGACGATAGCGCGGTGCGTCAGGTGTTGACAGGATGCAGGGGCGACGCTGACGCTGCAGCTTGCAGCTTGCAGCTTGCAGCTTGCAGCTCACCCCACCACCAACTGCACCGCCACCGCGAACATCATCGCCGCGACCATCAGGTCGACCAGTCGCCAGGTGGTCGGGCGGGCCAGCCAGGGAGCGAGCCAGGCGGCGGCCAGGGCCAGGGTGAAGAACCAGATCAGCGAGGCGCTGGCAGCACCGGCGACGTAGGCACCCGGGACGGGCTGCTGGGCACCGAGCGAGCCGATCAGCAGGACGGTATCGATGTACACGTGGGGGTTGAGCAAGGTCACCGCCAGGGCACTGAGCAACACGGCCCGGCGCGAGCGCAGGCCCAGGCCCTGTTGCTGTTCGAGGCTCTGCCGGCTGCAGGCGCGCAGCAGCGCCTTGCTGCCGTACCACACCAGAAACGCCGCGCCGCCCCAGCGGGCCACGGCCAGCAGCGTCGGGCTGTTGGCGAGCACGGTGGCCAGGCCGAACACGCCAGCGCTCACCAGCAGCGCATCGCACACCACGCAGAGTGCGGCCACCGGCAGGTGGTGTTCGCGGCGCAAGCTCTGGGCCAGCACGAACGCATTCTGGGTGCCGATGGCCATGATCAGGCCGAGGGAGACCAACAGCCCGTTGAGATAACTTTGCCACATGAGAGAAACGCTCCCCTGGCGCTGGTCCTGTGGACAGCGCGATTGTCGAGATGGATGCGGGCATTCTGGTGGTAGACGCGGTATAAGAAAAACAAATAACGCTGATCTGGCATTAGAGAAAACGATGTTCGACTACAAGTTGCTGGCCGCCCTGGCGGCGGTCATCGAGCAGGGCGGATTCGAGCGTGCCGCGCAGGTGCTGGGGCTGTCGCAGTCGGCCGTGTCGCAGCGGGTCAAGCTGCTTGAGGCGCGTGTCGGGCAGCCGGTACTGGTGCGGGCGACGCCGCCCCTGCCCACCGACGTGGGCCGTCAATTGCTCAACCATGTCCAGCAGGTGCGATTGCTGGAACGCGACCTGCAGCGCCAGGTTCCGGCGCTGGATGCCGAAGGCATGCCGGAACGGATGCGCATTGCCCTCAACGCCGACAGCCTGGCGACCTGGTGGGCAGGCGCGATCGGCCCCTTCTGCGCTGCACAATCCTTGTTGCTGGAACTGGTGGTCGAAGACCAGGACGTGGGTCTGCGGCGCATGAAGGCCGGCGAAGTCGCCGCCTGTCTGTGCGGCAGCGAACGGCCTGTGGCCGGTGCACGCTGCCTGCCGCTAGGCGCCATGCGCTACCGCGCGGTGGCGAGTCCGGCCTTCATGACACGCCATTTTCCAAAGGGGTTCGACAAGGCACGGCTGAGCCGAATGCCGGCGATCGTGTTCGGCCCCGACGATTTTCTCCAGCACCGCTACCTGGCGTCGCTGGGGCTCGAAGGCGGGTTCGTCCATCACCTGTGCCCCTCGGCCGAAGGTTTTTTGCGCATGACCGAAGCCGGTCTGGGCTGGGGCATGGTGCCCGAATGCCAGATCCTGACGCACCTCGAGACGGGCCAGCTGGTGGAGATCTGCCCGGACACGCCCATCGACGTAACGCTGTACTGGCATCATTGGCGCAATGGCGGGATGCTGCTCGGCCAACTGACCGAGCACCTGCGACAGGCGGCAGCGCACTGGCTGGTGCCGTTGTAGGCCCGGCGGGCGTCTGTTGCATCTGGAATCTGGCGAGGCGAGGTCAAACATGCGAATTCTGGTCACCGGTGCGAGCGGCTTCATAGGCGGGCGCTTCGCTCGTTTTGCGCTCGAGCAGGGCCTCGACGTCCGGGTCAATGGCCGTCGTGCCGAAGGGGTCGAGCACCTGGTCAAGCGCGGCGCGCAGTTCATGCCGGGCGACCTGGGCGATGCTCGCCTGGCACGGCGCGTGTGCCAGGGCATCGATGTCGTGGTGCACTGCGCGGGCATGCAGGGCCAGTGGGGCGGTTACCAGGTGCTTCACCAGGCCAATGTGGTGACCACCGAGAACATCGTCGAAGGCAGCCTCAAGGAACAGGTCCGGCGGCTGGTCTACGTCTCGTCTTCAGCGGTGTACGGCACCGGCCAGCATCGCACCGAGGTTCCCGAGGAGCCGCTGCCGCGTCGCCTGCGCGGGCCGCAGGCGCTGACCCGCTTCCTGGCCGAGCAGAAGGTCTTCGGTGCCCAGGAGTTCGGTCTCGAAACCCTGGCTGTACGTCCTCACCGGGTGACGGGCGCCGGTGATGCCGGGTTCTTCCCGCACCTGATGCAGCGTCACCGCAAGCGTCGCCTGGCGATCATCGGCAACGGTCTGAACCGCGTCGATTTCACCAGCGTGCACAACCTCAACGAGGCGTTGTTGGCCGCGGTCTTTGCCGAGGAGCAGGCCTTGGGCCACGTCTACAACCTCAGCAACGGCCAGCCGCTGCCGCTGTGGGACGTGGTCAACTACGTCATGCGCCAGATGGGGCTGGCGCCGGTGACCCGTTACTGCGATCCGGGGCTGGCCTATGGCCTGGGCGCCCTGAGCGAAGCCGTCTGCCGAGCCTGGCCGGGACGTCCGCAGCCCAGCCAGTCGCGCCATGACGTGCAGGCCTTGAGTCAGGACTTCATCCTGGACATCAGCCGGGCGCGCCAGCGCCTCGATTACCGTCCCCAGGTCAGCCTGTGGGCGGCCCTGGACGAATTCTGCACTTGGTGGAAAGGGCAGAGCGGCCAATAGACGCCCCTGCCGGCCCCCAGCCTGGAGGGTCTATACTGGCGCCTCTTTTGGTGGCCCCTGCGGTGAAGCTTCAGATGCGTAACGATACCCACGACGATCCCGATGATGTCCCTGCGCTGCATGTCGGCGCCCGTGACGACGTCTCCTTGCGCGCCGCCCATGGCCGCTCGCGCCCGCTGCGGGCGGCCAGCACCGGACCGCTGTGGGCGTTGCTGGGGGCGGCGTGCATCGCCCTGGCCAGGTTGGGCTGGTGAAGCACGCAGCAGATCGCCCTGCTCGAGCAACAGCTGGTCGCGACCCAGGAGAGCTTCGCGCGTATCAGCGAGGAAGCGGCTGGGCGGCTGAACGTCATCAGTGGCCGGGTGCAGGCGCGCGAGTCCAGCGTCAGCACCGACACCGAGGCCCTGAAGCTGCAGATTCGCCAGCTGCAGACCGCGCTGGCCGAGCAAGGCAAGCAGCAGGATGGCGTGGCAGGCCAGGCCGGTGACCTGGACAAGCGCCTGGAGCAGGCGCTGGCCGAGTCACAGCGTCAGCAGGCCGCCCTGGGCGAGGCGCAGGCCCGTGTGCAGGCGCAGGTGCAGTCGATCGCGACCGACCTGGTCGCGCTCAAGACGGCCCAGGTCGACAGGCGTGCCCTGGAAGACGGGCTCAAGCGACTGGACGGCGAGCTGGCTGCGCTGAAGAAGCAGGGCGACCCGACGACGGCGCTCAACGATCTGCAGCAGGACGTGCTGGTGCTCAAGGCGCAGTTGGAAAACCGCCCGGCCCAGAGCCCCACCGGCGGCGCCTCGGTGCAGGAGTTCGACGCCTTCCGCACCCAGGTCAGCCGTAACCTCAATACGTTGCAGAGCCAGGTGCAGAACCTGCAGCAGCAGATCAACACCGGACGCTAGCGCACGGCGGTGACCTGCGCGGTGGCGTCTCAGCGCCGGGGGTAGTCGGTGTAGCCCGCCGCCCCCTGGCCATAGAACGTCTCGGGGTGAGGCGTGTTGAGTGGCGCATCGGCGGCCAGACGCTCGGGCAAGTCAGGGTTGGCGATGAAGGGGACGCCGAACGCCACCGCATCGGCGCGACCTTCGGCCAGCGCCGCCGTGGCACTGGCCTTGTCGAAGCCTTCGTTGGCGATGTAGGTGCCGCCGAACGCCTGTTTGAGCTGTGGCCCCAGGCTGTCCTCGGCCACGTGCTCACGGGCACAGAGGAAGGCCAGGCCACGCTTGCCCAGCTCGCGGGCGACGTAGGTGAAGGTCTTGGCCCGGTTGGCGTCGCCCATGTCATGGGCGTCGGCACGGGGTGCCAGGTGCATGCCGACCCGCTGCGCGCCCCAGACGCCGATCACCGCATCGGTGACCTCCAGCATCAACCGCGCACGGTTTTCCAGGCTGCCGCCGTAGCGGTCGTCGCGCTGGTTGGTGCTGCTCTGCAGGAATTGATCGAGCAGATACCCGTTGGCGCCATGGATTTCCACGCCATCGAAACCGGCCGCCTTGGCATGCTCGGCGCCGACCCGGAAGGCCTCGACGATCTCGGCGATCTCTTCGGTTGCCAGGGCGCGGGGCGTCGGATAGTCGGTGATCGGACGTACCAGGCTGACGTGGCCTTCGGGTTTGAGGGCGCTGGGCGCGACCGGTGCCTGGCCGTCGAGGTAGCGCGGGTGCGAGATGCGACCCACATGCCACAATTGCAGGAAGATCCGCCCGCCAGCGGCATGCACCGCCTCGGTCACCTGGCGCCAGCCATGGACCTGTGCCTGGCTCCAGATGCCCGGCGTGTCCGGATAGCCGACGCCCATCGGCGTCACCGAGGTCGCCTCGCTGAGGATCAGTCCGGCGCTGGCGCGTTGCGTGTAGTACTCGGCCATCAGGGCGTTCGGCACGCGGCCTTCGCTGGCGCGGCAGCGGGTCAGCGGCGCCATGATGATGCGGTTGGGCAGGGGCAGGTCGCCCAGGGTGATCGGATCGAACAGCGTCGTCATCGGTTGGCCTCGGGTCAGGGGTGCGCAGGGCGCAGGTCCTGCATTCGAGACGGTGCGCAGGCAAGGGTTCAGTGCAGCGATCACGGCAGGCGCGTCGTCGGTGCTAGACTCGCACGGATGAATTACCTGGCACATTTGCATCTGGGCGGCGACCAGCCGTTGCAGCTCCTGGGCAGCCTGTACGGCGACTTCGTCAAAGGCCCGCTGGAGGGCCGTTTCGCGCCTGCGCTCGAGGCGGCCATACGCCTGCACCGGCGCATCGACAGCCATACCGACAGCCATCCCCAGGTGCTGGCGGCGCTGACGCGCTTTCCCAAAACGCGCCGTCGCTATGCCGGGATCGTGCTGGACGTGTTCTTCGACCATTGCCTGGCGCGGGAATGGTCCACCTATGCCCAGCCCCCTCTCGCGGCGTTCACCGGCCGGTTCTATCGCATCCTGCTGGCGCAGCCGGACTTGCCTGGACGGTTGGCGCAGATCGCCCCGTCCATGGCGGCGGACGATTGGTTGGGCGCATACGCCGAGTTCGACACGCTCGCGTTGGTGTTTCACGGCATCGGGCGGCGCCTGTCGCGGCCAGAAGCCCTGCTGGGCGTGATGGATGAGCTGGAGCCGCTGTACGAAGCCCTGCTCGACGATTTCCGGGCGTTCTATCCGCAGTTGCAACGGTTCGCACAGGAGGAACAGGTGCGAATCGGGCAGGAGATCGAGGCCAGAACGGCGTGTGAGGCGCGCGTGCTCATGGAGTGAAGGGTTCTGAATGTACAGACCTTGTGGGCCCTTTGAGGATGGGCTTGCCCATGATTGAGGCGGTGTCGGATCGGACGCTATCGCGGGCAAGCCCCCACAGGTTGCTCGCGCAGCCATGCCTATACCGACAGGCTGCCGAGATCTGGGTGGGAGCTGGCTTGCCAGCGATAGGGCCCTATCAGGCGCCGCCTGCATCGCAGGCAAGTCCCCACAAAGCTCGTGATAGCCGGCCTCACTGCGATGTGAGGAGGCGTAAGCAGCCCTGCCAAGGCAGTAGACACCTCTTCAAGGCACCGTCAGAACGGACCCGCGCGCAGCCTGGGCCTGTTCATCCTCACTCGGCCTGCGCAAGGCCGCTTCGATCGCCTGCTGCGCTTCGCGTGCCAATGCCGTGCGCTCCCGCCCCAGACTTACCAGCGGTTCCAGCACGTGAACCTGCACCGTCCCTGGCGGATGGGCCAGCAACCTCAGCACATGCGACAGCAGGTCGTCGTCGCCCGTGAAGGGCGCCAGCGTATCGCGCCCTCCGTCACGCACATAGGCAATCGCCACCGGCTGCACCGGCAAGCCCGCCTCGATCGCCCCGCCCAGCAGGCGCCCATGGAACGTACGCAGCGCCTGGCCGTCGCTGGTCGTGCCTTCAGGAAAGACCAGCACCGGACATCCCCCTTGCAAGCGGCCTGCGATCCGCTGACGCAGGCGCGTCCCCTCATGACCCCCGCGGCGGATGAACAGCGTCCCGGCCCGGTGCGCCAGCCAGCCGGCCAACGGCCAGTGGCGGACTTCCTGCTTGGACAGGAACGACAGCGGGACGAGCGTGCCAAGCACGGGGATATCGGTCCATGACACGTGGTTGCTGACCCAGAGCATGGGCCGCGTCGGCAGCCGGCCGCTGACCTGGACCTGAAACGGCAATGCCGCCATCAGCCGCCCCATGAACAGGCGCGTCCAACGCTGCCGCCGTCGCAGCGAGACCCGCAGGCCCAGCCGTTCGCCCACCACCACGGCACAGCCCAGCGCCACGCCCAGGCCCAGTGCCGGAAGCAGTCGACAGGCGCGCAACGCCACTCGCCAGCGCAGCATCAGACCGCGGCCTTGAAATGGCGTGCATAGCGTGGACACAGCTGATCCCGCTTGAGCAGGATGAACACGTCGGCCACCTGGAAGTCCTCGTCCCAGCAGGGCTCGCCGCACACCTTGGCGCCCAGGCGCAGGTAGGCCTTGAGCAAAGGCGGCAGTTCGGCGATGACGTTGGCCGGCACGTCCAGGGTCGGCAGGGGCGTGCGCGGTTCGGCACGCAGGTGGTCATGGCACAGGTGGCGCTCGCGCAGGCGCTGCATGATCGCCTGGGCCTGCACGCCACCATCTTGCAGGGAAATGCTGGCGCAACCCATCAGGTAGCGATAGTCGCCTTCGTTGAGCACCTCGGCCAGCTCGGCCCAGAGCAGGGCGATGGTAGCGCCCGTGCGATAGGCCGGATCGACGCAGGTCCGGCCCAGCTCGAGGATCGGGCCTTGCAGCTGGCCCAGACCCTGCAGGCAGAATTCTTCCTCGCTGTAGAAGCGTCCAAGCCGTCCGGCCGCGCGGTGATCCAGCAGGCGCGTGGTGGCGACCAGCCGGCCGCTGACGGTGTCGCGCACGCCCAGGTGCTGGCAATGGACGTCGTAGGCATCCTGGTCCAATCCCGGCTCTGCGCCCTTGAAGGTTGCCTTGAAGTCGCGACTGAACACCTCGAAGCGCAGTGCCTGGGCCTCGCGCAAGGCTGCCTCGCCGGTCAGGCGTTCGGCCTGCAGGCGTGGCAAGGAGGGGGTACCAATCGAGCGAGCGGTCCGAATCATGCGAGTCTCCGTGAGCCTGCCGGGATGGATGCCGCGCGCAGTGGTGCTGGGCGGGCAACGCCAGACTAGAAAGCCCCGGTGTCAGGCCAGTGACGCTCGAGTGATGCTTGCGTGACAGGTGCCGCGCCGGGCGGCTGGCGACACGACGCCATGGACGCTTGCCGGGAACCCGACGGCTGGTTAATGTTCACAGCCTCTTTCCGAAGGGTTTCCCATGCTCAAGCTGTCACGTGTCCTGCTTGCCCTGTTGTGTGCCTCGAGCGTGCCGGCCCAGGCCGACTGGCACCTGGACGGCGAGTCGTCGCGGCTGTCGTTCATCGCCAGCCAGAATGGCGACACGTCCCTGGTGCATCGTTTCCTGGTGCTGCACGGCAAGGTCGATGACGCCGGTGCCGCCCAGCTGCGCATCGAGGCCGACTCGGTGTTCAGCGGGGTGCCGCTGCGCGACGAACGCATCCGTGACGCCCTGCTGGAGGTCAAGCAGTACCCCGATATCACCGTGCAGACGCGGATCGACCTGCGACCGATCCAGGACCTGGCCAACGGCGCCCAGGTCGAGCTGCGCCTGCCGCTGACCGTCACCGTACGCGGGCGTCAGCATCGCTACGAGGCGCCCTTGCTGGCCACCCGCCTGGACCAGCGTCGCTTTCAGGTGGTGACGCTCGAGCCCGTGGTGCTGCATGCCGAGGATTTCGGCCTGGTGCCAGGGCTGGATGCGCTGCGCAAGCTGGCCGGCGTCAACTCCATCAGCCCCTCGGTACCGGTCAATGCGGTGCTGATCTTCAACGCCCGCTGACATGCCCGGGCCGGTTTTTCCCTGGCGCGTCGGCAACCAGTTCGAGCTGCTGATCGACGGACCGACGTTCTTCCCGGAGATGATCTTGGCGATCGTGCGCGCCGAGTACCAGGTCGACCTGGAGCTGTACCTGGTCGAAGCGGGCGCCTGCGCCGAGGCCATGGTCGACGCCCTGGAGACAGCGGCCCGGCGGGGCGTGCGCGTGCGTTGCCTGTTCGACGGGTACGGGTCCCTGGCCTTCTCGTCGAGCCTGCGCCAGCGTCTGCGCAAGGCCGGTGTCGAGCTGCGCCTGTACAACCCGCTGAACTGGCGCCGTGGCGTGCGCAATCTGTATCGCGACCACCGCAAGCTGTTGCTGGTCGACCAGCGCTGGGCCGTTGTAGGCGGCACCGGGGTCACCGACGAGTTCTGGCGGCCGGGCGAGTCGAGCAGCGACTGGCATGAAGTCATGGTGCGCCTGGAAGGGCCTGTGGTCAGCGACTGGCAGGTGTTGTTCGATCGCCAGTGGCATGCCAACGAAGGGCGCACTGCCTGGCGGCCTCCGGAGGGGTTCGAGGGGCTGGCGCGTCTGCCCAGGCAGCCTGCCGAAGGGCAGGGGCTGGGTCGGGTGGCCTACGCCGATGCCCGCCAGCACCGTGACATCCTGCGTTCGCTGGTGCGCGCATTGAGCACCGGAGAACGGCGCATCTGGCTGGCCACGCCGTATTTCCTGCCGACCTGGAGCGTGCGCCGCTCCTTGCGCCGCGCCGCGCAACGGGGGGTGGATGTCCGCCTGCTGCTGACCGGGCCGCGCACCGACCACCCGGCCGTGCGTTACGCAGGCCATCGCTACTACCCCAGGCTGCTGCGTGCCGGGGTGAAGATCTTCGAGTACCAGCCGTGCTTCCTGCACCTGAAGATGGTGCTGGTGGACCAGTGGGTCAGCGTCGGTTCCTGCAACTTCGATCACTGGAACCTGCGCTTCAACCTCGAGGCCAACATCGAGAGCCTGGATCCGGTGCTGACCGGCCAGGTGGTGGCCAGCTTCGAACGGGATTTCGCCCAGAGCCAGGAGGTCGACCTGGCCAGCTGGCGCGCGCGGCCCCTGTGGCGGCGGGCCAAGCAGCGGTTGTGGGGGTGGCTCGACCGACTGGTGGCGAACCTGTTCGACCGCCGCAGCTAGGCGCGCTCAGGCCACCTGTTCGAGCCAGTCGTTGAGGTTGTAGTAGTTGCTCACCCGGGCGATCTTGCCGGCGTGGATGTAGAAGAAGGCGCCGGCCGGCAGCACGTAGGTCTGGCCATTGGCTGCGGGCAGGCCTTCGTCGGCGGTCAGGTACTGGCCATGGACGACGAATTCGGCGGCGGCGCGGTCGCCTTCGGCGTTCTGCATCACCACCAGGTCGGTCAGGCGCTCGCGGTAGCAGCGGTTCATCGTCTCCATGAAGGCCGCGAAGGCCTGTTTGCCCATCTGCCGCTCGCCCTGGTTGATGTCGTGGACGACGTCTTCGCTGAGCAGGGCGAGAAAGCCTTGCATGTCACCGGCGTTGAACGCGGCGTAGTAGGCCTGGACGAGTTCCGTAGCGGTCATGGCAATGTTCCTGTCGTGTACGGGAAAGGAAAGGACGAGGGCCGGATGATAGGGTTTCCCCTCAGGCCCGGCTTAGCCGAGCGCGCCATCCACATCGGGAAAACGACCACTTCGCATGGAAATCCGCCTGCTGCATGGCGCTGCGATCGCGCCTTACATCGATGACCTCGCTCGCCTGCGCTTGACAGTGTTTCGCGAGTTTCCCTACCTCTACGAGGGTACGCTGGCGTACGAAGCCGACTACCTGGCCCCCTATGCCCGCTCGGATCGCAGCCTGCTGGTGCTGGCGCTCGACCAGGGTCGGGTGGTCGGCGCCTCCACCGGCCTGCCGCTGGCCGACCAGACCGAGGCGTTCCGGCAACCCTTCCTCGAACAGGGGCGCGACCCTGGTGCGGTCTACTACTTCGGCGAATCGCTGGTGCTGCCCGAGTACCGCAACCAGGGGCTGGGCGTGCGCTTCTTCATCGAGCGCGAGTCCTATGCGCACAAGCTGGCCGCGTTCGAGTGCTGCACCTTTTGTGCGGTCGAGCGTCCCTCGGGCCATCCCTTGCGCCCGGCTGACTACAAGCCACTGCAAGGGTTCTGGCGCAATCGCGGTTTCCTCCACGAGCCCTCGTTGCGCACTCGCTATGCCTGGCGCGACCTGGATGAGACGGAGGCCTCGGACAAGATCATGTCGTTTTGGCTCAAGGCCTTGCCGGCATGATTCGGCTGGCGGCGTGCCAATACGCCATCGAGCTGTTCGACACCTGGGACATCTATGCGGCGCACCTGCAAGCGCTGTGCGCCGAGGCAGTGCAGGACGGCGCGCAACTGCTGCTATTGCCTGAGTACGCCGGCCTTGTGCTCAGTGGGCAGTTGCCGGTCGAGCAGCGCAGCGACCTCGACGGGTCGATCGCGGGGATTCAGGCGCTGATGCCACGCTGGCTGGCACTGTGCGAGGACATTGCCCGGCGACACGGCATCTACCTGCAGCCGGGCAGCCTGCCCGTGCTCGACGATGATGGTCGCTACCGCAACCGTGCCTGGCTGTTCGGCCCGCAGGGGGTATTAGGCCATCAGGACAAGCTGATGATGACCCGCTTCGAGAAGGAGCAGTGGAACATCAGTCCAGGGCAGGGCCTGCAGGTCTTCGACACGACGCTGGGGCGGCTGGGCATCCTGATCTGCTACGACAACGAGTTCCCGATGCTGGCCCGGCGCCTGGCCGAGGCGGGTGTCGACCTGATCCTCGCGCCCAGCTGCACCGACACCGAGGCAGGCTATCACCGGGTCAGGATCGGCGCCCAGGCCCGCGCCCTGGAGAACCAGATCGCCGTGCTGCAAAGCCCGACCGTGGGCCGTGCGCCGTGGTCGCCGGCATTGGACGAGAACGTGGGACGTGCGGGGTTGTTCGTGCCACCGGACCATGGGCTGCCGAGCGATGGGGTGATCGCCCAGAGCGACACGCTGCACGGCACCGTCAGCCGTTGGTTGCACTGTTCACTGGACAGGGAGGCAGTGGCCCGCACGCGTGAGCAGGGACAGGTCTGGACGCACAAGGATTGGCCAGCCCAGTTCGGTGAAGGCCGTCTGGACGTCAGGACAGCCTAGGACGCTTGTCGCTAGCCGGGCCCTCGAAACACGAACGCCCGGCAAGACCGGGCGTTCGTGTGCAGCGGGGAGGCGACGACTTACTTCACTTCGACCGCCAGGCTCTGGGCGATCTTGCCCTGCCACAGCGCAGGCCCGGTGATGTGTACCGACTCACCGTTGCTGTCCACGGCCACGGTGACCGGCATGTCCTTGACCTCGAACTCGTAGATCGCTTCCATGCCCAGCTCGGCGAAGGCCAGCACCTTGGATTTGCGGATGGCCTGGGCCACCAGGTAGGCGGCGCCACCGACGGCCATCAAGTACACGGCCTTGTTGTCCTTGATCGCCTCGATGGCGATCGGACCGCGCTCGGACTTGCCGATCATGCCCAGCAGGCCGGTCTGCTCGAGGATCTGCCGGGTGAACTTGTCCATGCGCGTGGCGGTGGTGGGGCCGGCCGGGCCCACCACTTCGTCACCGACCGGGTCGACCGGGCCGACGTAGTAGATGAAGCGGCCTTTCAAGTCGACCGGCAGCGCTTCGCCGCGGTTAAGCATCTCGACCATGCGCTTGTGCGCGGCGTCGCGGCCGGTGAGCATCTTGCCGTTGAGCAGGATGGTCTCGCCCGGCTTCCAGCTGGCGACTTCTTCCGGGGTGATGGCATCGAGGTCGACGCGGCGGGCGCTCGGGCCGGCTTCCCAGACGATTTCCGGGTAGGCGTCGAGCGACGGCGCCTCCAGCTCGGCCGGGCCGGAACCGTCGAGCACGAAGTGTGCGTGGCGGGTGGCGGCGCAGTTGGGGATCATGCACACCGGCAGGGACGCGGCGTGGGTCGGGTAGTCCATGATCTTGACGTCGAGCACGGTGGTCAGGCCGCCCAGGCCCTGGGCACCGATGCCCAACTGGTTGACCTTCTCGAACAGTTCCAGGCGGATCTCTTCGATGCGGTTCTGCGGGCCGCGGGCCTTGAGCTCATGGATGTCGATGGACTCCATCAGCACTTCCTTGGCCATCACCGCGGCTTTCTCGGCGGTGCCGCCGATGCCGATGCCGAGCATGCCCGGCGGGCACCAGCCGGCGCCCATGGTCGGCACGGTCTTGAGCACCCAGTCGACGATCGAGTCGGACGGGTTGAGCATGGCCATCTTCGACTTGTTTTCGGAACCGCCGCCCTTGGCCGCGACGTCCACTTCGACCTTGTCCCCTGGGACGATGGAATAGTGGATGACGGCCGGGGTGTTGTCCTTGGTGTTCTTGCGGGCACCGGCCGGGTCGGCCAGGATCGAGGCGCGCAGGACGTTTTCCGGCAGGTTGTAGGCGCGGCGCACGCCCTCGTTGATCATGTCGTCGACGCTCAGGGTCGCACCGTCCCAGCGCACGTCCATGCCCACGCGCACGAAGACCGTGACGATGCCGGTGTCCTGGCAGATCGGACGGTGGCCGGTGGCGCACATGCGCGAGTTGATCAGGATCTGGGCGATGGCGTCGCGCGCGGCGGGCGACGCTTCACGCAGGTAGGCCTCGTGCATCGCCTGGATGAAATCGACGGGGTGGTAGTACGAGATGAATTGCAGGGCGTCGGCGACGCTCTGAATCAGGTCGTCTTGCTTGATCACGGTCATGCAGCGCGCTCCTCTGGATCCGGGAACATTCGTGGAGGCCTCGCGCTGGCGCAGGGCCACGACGCAAAACCTGGCAAGGCGCGCCGGCAGGTCAGGCCGACGCGAAAAAAGGCGCGGCAGTATAGCGCGCATCCCGGGTCGGTACACCTGCAGGTAGTCTGGACCAAGGTCGATTGCCAACGGCCGGCGTTTCTGCGTCCTCGGCTGGTGGTGGCACGCACGAGCGCCTAGAGTGGCGGTTTGACTGGAGGAGGCTTGTGCCATGCCCCAATTGAGTGTCGGTGAACGCTGCTGGCAGGTGGCGCTCGGCAGCAACCTGCTCGATGCCCTGAACGACGCTGGCCTGGCTGTCCCCTATGGTTGCCGGGCAGGCGCCTGCCAGACGTGCCGCGTCCTGTGCGTGCATGGACAACCGTTCGACGCGCGTCCCGACGCCCTGGACCCTGCGCAACGTGCCCACGGCTGGCGGCTGGCATGCCAGTGCGCGGTGGTGGAGGACCTGCGCGTCGTGCTCGACACCGAATGCGCACAAGGCCAGGCCACCCGCGTGATCGAGGTGACGTGGCCGACGCCTCAAGGCGCGCGGTTGCGCCTGATGCCCCAGGGGTCGCAGCGCCGTCAGGCCGGTCATGACCTGGCGCTGACGGTGGGGCCGCACACGGTGCCGGCGCTGCTGACCCAGGTGGACGAAGCGCGCTGGCTGGAGGTGTACGTGGAAGCCCAGGGTGCCGATGAAGTGGTCAGGGCGCTGCGTGGTCTGGTGCCTGGCACCGAGGTGCACGTGAGCGCGCGGCGTGCCCGCATCGTGCACTATGACGCCCAATGGCAGGCGCAGCCGTTGTGGTTGTTGGGGCAGGGCGCCGGGATCGGGGCGCTGCTGGGCCTGGCCCATGAGGCGCGAGCGCAGGGGCATGAGGGTGATGTCTGGCTGGTGCAGGTCACGGACGCAGGCGAGCGGTCCTGCCTGCAAGAGCCGCTGCAGCACTTGGCTGAAGTCTGGTCTTGCTTGCGCAGCGAAACGCTGACGCGCGAGGCGGTGGACGCCTGCTTGGCCAGCATGCGCGGGCTCGACCGGCGGACCGTGGCCCTGGTCTGTGGCGATGCGCGGCATGTCGAGGGATGTGCCCGGCGCCTGTTCATGGCGGGGCTGCCCAGGGGGCAGGTGCTGACCGAGGTGCTGGACGCACCCCGGTAGCGCGGGTCGCAGGCCGGACGGCACCTGCGAACCGATCAGGCTCAGACCAGCGGGTCGCCCACGTGCAGGATCTTCATGCCGTTGGTGCCGCCGATGGTGTGGTAGCTGTCGCCCTTGGTCAGGATCACCCAGTCACCCTGTTGCACCAAGCCGCGCTGCAGCAGCTCGTCCACGGCCGCCTGGCTCACCTTGTCCGGCGCCAGGGCGGCCGGGTCGAAGGCGATCGGATAGACGTTGCGGAACATTGCGCTGCGCGCCTGGGTGGCGCGGTGCGGCGACATGGCGTACACCGGCACGTGCGAGCGCAGGCGCGACATGATCAGCGGGGTATAGCCGCTCTCGGTCAGCGCGATGATCGCCTTGACGCCCGGGAAGTGATTGGCCGTGTAGATGGCCGCCAGGGCAATGCTTTCGTCGCAGCGCTCGAAGGTGGTGTGCAGACGATGGCTGGACTTCTGGCTGGTCGGGTGCTTCTCCGCGCCCAGGCAGATGCGTGCCATGGCCTGGACCGCTTCGACCGGGTAGGCGCCCGCGGCACTTTCGGCCGACAGCATCACCGCATCGGTGTTGTCCAGCACGGCGTTGGCCACGTCGGACACTTCGGCACGGGTCGGCATCGGGTTCTGGATCATCGACTCCATCATCTGGGTCGCGACGATCACCGCCTTGTTGTTGCGGCGGGCGTGCTGGATGATCTTCTTCTGGATGGCGATCAGCTCGGCGTCGCCGATTTCCACGCCCAGGTCGCCACGGGCCACCATCACGGCGTCGGAGGCGGCGATCAGGCCGTCGAGGGTCTCGTCGTCGGCCACGGCCTCGGCGCGCTCGATCTTGGCCACCAGCCAGGCGCTGCCGCCGGCTTCGTCACGCAGCTGACGGGCGTACTCCATGTCCTTGGCGTCACGCGGGAAGGAGACCGCCAGGTAGTCCAGGTCCATTTCCGCCGCGAGCTTGATGTCGGCCTTGTCCTTTTCAGTCAGGGCCGGCGCGGTCAGGCCGCCACCACGGCGGTTGATGCCTTTGTGGTCCGACAGCGGGCCACCGATCAGCACCACGCAGTGCAGGGCATCGGCGGTCGCGGTTTCGACGCGCATGACCACCCGACCGTCGTCGAGCAGCAGTTCGTCACCGACGCCACAGTCCTTGACCAGGTCCGGGTAGTCGATCCCGACCACCTCCTGGGTGCCCTCGGTCAGCGAATGAGCCGTGGAGAACGTGAAGCGGTCACCGGCCTTGAGCTCGATCCGCTTGTTGGCGAACTTGGCGATACGGATCTTCGGACCTTGCAGGTCGCCCAGCAGCGCGACATGACGGCCGAGCTTGGCGGCGATCTCGCGGATCAGCCGGGCACGGGCCTTGTGCTCGTCCGGAGTGCCATGGGAGAAGTTCAGGCGGGCGACGTCCAGGCCCGACAGGATCAGCTGTTCGATCACGTCCGGCGAGTTGCTGGCCGGGCCCAGGGTGGCGACGATTTTGGTACGGCGGATGGTCATGCACAGACTCCTATAGTGAAGCGCAGCGAAAGGCTACTCCTGAATCGGGCTGTAGTCATTGTTCGGATGCACTACCGTGGAGGGAGGAGCAGGGGCGAGCTGCAAGCTACAAGTTACAAGTTACAAGCGGACGTTGGTGCGGTCGGTCAGGTGTTGAAAGGACGCCGAGGCGGTGCTGACGCTCTGACTTGCAGCTTGCAGCTTGCAGCTTGCAGCTTGCAGCTTGCAGCTTGCAGCTTGCAGCTTGCAGCTGCCCTCGACCTCCAGTTTCGTCCACCGCCGCCGATACACCGTGCAGCAGAGGAGAGCGCCCCATGCGTGCCATGATCGTTTTGATGCTGGCGACCAGTGTCGTCGGCTGTACCCGTTGGTCGATGGACCATCACTTGAACACTGCCTACCGCGCCTACGAGCGGGGCGACTGCCAGCGGGTGATGCTGGAGTTGTCGCAGGTGGACCGTACCAGCCGGGCGCGACCGTTCATCCATCCGGAGGTCGCGCTGCTGCGTGGACAGTGCCTGGAGCGCCAGAAGCTCTATGTCGATGCCGCGCAGACCTACCAGTATCTGATGCAGCGCTGGCCCGGCAACGAATATGCCTTCCGTGCCCAGGCCCGTCTGCAGACGCTCGAGCAACTGGGGCACTACCGGCCCGGCACTCCTGCGGCGACGGTGCCCCTTGCGACGCCCATTGGGCGGTAAGCGCCATTGTCGGTGCAGAGCGGGACACAGCTGCCGAACGGTCTGGACGACGCTGTTGAATGAATGTAACGATCGAGGCGATTGCACGCCCATTGCCACCCGCGAAGGACAGTGACCGCCATCATGTTTACCGAGCGCCAGATAGAACGTCATCAGCTTCCGCTCTACCTCACCGTCTACAACCGTTATACCGACCAGTTGCTGGGGTACCTGGGCAACGTGTCGGAAGCGGGCCTGATGGTGATCAGCGAGCTGCCGATCCTGGTCGGACCGGATTTCGAGCTGCAGTTGCGCATCCCGCTACCCGGTGACGGCTGGCAGTTCATCAACCTGACCGCCAGTTGCCTGTGGTGCCAGGAAGACCAGATGCCGGGCCATTACGATTCGGGGTTCATGCTCCTGCAGGCGCCCGAGGAGTACAACGGTTTCGTGCGCACCCTGCACACCTACTTCAGCTTCAACTCGCTCAACGCCTCCGCCTGAGGCTGGCCCGCGCACGTCCAAGGCCCTAGACTCTGGTCGATCTTGTTACAGGACGACCCCGTGAGCGCGAGCATTTTCTGGCACGACTACGAAACCACCGGCATCAATCCTCGCTGCGACCGCCCCTTGCAACTGGCAGGGATACGCACCGACCTTGAACTCAATGAAATCGAAGCGCCGGTCAATCTCTATTGCCAGCCCTCCGACGACATCCTGCCGCACCCGAGCGCTTGCCTGGTCACCGGCATCACCCCCCGGCAACTGGCCGAACACGGGCTGGTCGAAGCCGACTTCATGACCCGTGTGCACACCGAACTGGCCCGCCCGGGCACGTGTGGGGCAGGGTACAACACCCTGCGCTTCGATGACGAAGTCACCCGCTACAGCCTGTACCGTAATTTCTTCGATCCGTATGCACGCGAGTGGCAGGGCGGCAACAGCCGTTGGGATTTGATCGATGTGGTGCGCACGGCGTATGCACTGCGTCCGGAGGGCATCGTCTGGCCGCAGCAGGACGGGCGCACCAGCCTGCGTCTGGAACTGCTGAGCCAGGCCAATGGGATCGACCATGGCCATGCCCACGAGGCCCTGTCCGACGTGCGCGCCACCATCGGCCTGGCGCGATTGCTGCGTGAGCGCCAGCCCAGACTGTACGACTGGCTGTTCGCCTTGCGCAGCAAGCATGCCGTCATGGAGCAGATCAGGCTGCTGGAGCCCGTGGTGCATGTCAGCGGGCGGTTCTCGGCCGCGCGCCACTATCTGGGCGTCGTCCTGCCACTGGCCTGGCACCCCCGCAATCGCAATGCCTTGATCGTGTGCGATCTGCACATGGACCCTTCGCCCTTGACCACCGAATCAGCCACCGCGTTGCGCCAGCGTTTGTACTGCCGGCGCGATGCGCTGCTCGACGGACAACTTCCCGTGCCGTTGAAGTTGATCCATGTGAACCGCTGTCCGGTGGTGGCGCCGCTGTCGGTCATTCGGCCTGCGGATCAACAGCGATTGGGGGTGGACCTGGCGCTGTTTCATACCAAGGCCTCGCAGTTGGTACAACAGAGGGCCCTGTGGCAACCCGGACTGGATGAACTCTTCGCGCAGGAAGACTTCACGCCGACCGAGGATCCGGAACAACAGTTATATGAAGGGTTCATTCGCGACCGTGACCGCCGTGTGTGCGAGCAGGTGCGGGTGTCGGACCCTGCGCAGTTGTCCAGGGGGCAATGGATGTTCGATGACGTGCGCTTGCCGGAACTGTTGTTCCGTTACCGGGCGCGTAACTTCCCCGAGACACTGAACAGCGAGGAGCGGCAGCGGTGGTCTGCCTTTTGTAAGAACCGGCTCGCGGATTCGATGTGGGGAGCGCCCTTGACGCTGGAGGCATTCGAAACGGCCTGGCAGCACGCATGGCATGAAGCCAGTGCGCCTCAACGCGAGGTCCTGCTGGCCTGGCAGGCCTATGTGGCAGCTCTGAAAGCCCGGCTGCAGCCTTGAATAGGCGGCCATGAAAAAACGCCAGCAGGCTGGCGTTTTTCATGAATCGGGAGTCAGGATCCGCGATCAGTCCAGCAGGCTGGACCAGCTTTCAACTTCGTCACCGCCCCATTTGGCTTTCCACTCTTTCAGCGTCTTGTGGTTGCCGCCTTTGGTTTCGATGATTTCGCCGTTGTGCGGGTTCTTGTATTGCTTGACCTTGCGAGCACGCTTGGTGGTGGCCGGTTTAGCGGTGGCACGCGGACCTTTGCTCAACTTGGACTCCGGGTCGAGCAGGGCAATCACGTCGCGCAGCGACTTGGAGTATTCGCCCATCAGAGTGCGCAGTTTACCTTCGAACTCCAGCTCTTTCTTCAGTTTGTCGTCTTGCGACAGATTGGTCAGGCGAGCCTGAAGTTCTTTGATGGCTTCTTCGGTGGCGCGGTATTCGTTGATCAGCGACATGAGGTATTCCTTGAGGCGTGTGCAGAGAGACAGTGGCGTCGATAATAAACAGGGTTTATCGACAAGTAAACAATTAAAGCGTTCGTTGTTGTCGGCGGATGTGTTGCAACATGCACTTTCTGGATTAAGAAAAATTCACGCCGTGTTTGAGAAAATGCCTGTCTCGACCAGGGACCGCCGTCCTGCCCGGCAGGTGGGCAGTCTTTTCCCTACGCGCCACACTGAATCATTACTGCAGATTTCCTTGTTAGTCGCTAGACTAGGCCCCTTTGCAAGTTCCGGAGTTCTTGTTCATGCGCACCTTCCGATTGGTGATCGCCTGCCCCGATGGCGTGGGTATCGTGGCCAGCGTCAGCCATTTCCTGGCCTCTCATAACGGTTGGATCAATGAGGCCAGCCATCATTCCGACGAGCAGAGCGGCTGGTTCTTCATGCGCCATGAAATCCGCGCCGACTCGTTGCCTTTCGGTATCGACGCGTTCCGCGAAGCGTTCGCGCCGATCGCCGAAGCCTTTTCCATGAGCTGGCACATCACCGACTCGGCTCAGAAAAAACGCGTCGTGCTGATGGCCAGTCGCGAATCGCACTGCCTGGCGGACTTGCTGCACCGCTGGCACACCGGCGAGCTGGACTGCGACATTCCCTGCGTCATTTCCAACCATGACGACTTGCGCAGCATGGTCGAATGGCATGGCATTCCGTTCTTCCATGTACCGGTCGACCCGCAGGACAAGCAACCGGCGTTCGCCGAAGTCGCGCGTCTGGTCGAGGCCCATGACGCCGAGGTCATCGTGCTGGCGCGCTACATGCAGATCCTGCCGCCTCAGCTGTGCCAGGACTATGCTGGCCAAGTCATCAACATCCACCACAGCTTCCTGCCGTCGTTCGTCGGTGCCAAGCCTTACCACCAGGCCGCATTGCGAGGCGTGAAACTGATCGGCGCCACGTGTCACTATGTGACCGAGGAGCTGGATGCCGGGCCGATCATCGAGCAGGACGTGGTGCGGGTCAGCCATGCCGATACCATCGATGACATGGTGCGGTTCGGCCGCGACGTCGAGAAGATGGTGCTGGCGCGCGGTTTGCGCTACCACCTCGAGGACCGCGTCCTGGTCCACGGCAACAAGACCGTGGTCTTCGACTGATCGAGGCGTCCATGGCCGACCCACGCGACAAGGCGACGGCCAGTGCGCCGCCGCGGTTGGGCGAAGGCTGTCTGGCGCGTTACGACCCCGAGGCCATGGACGAGACGCTGGGGACCGCGTTCGAAGGCGCCGCCGAGCTGTGGCGTCAGCTCAGCTCGGCTGCCGACGCCAGCGCTTCAGCAGGGGACGGGCCAGCAGATACAGAAACAGCGGGCCGCCTGCCGCCAGGTAGAAGTAGTACGTAACGATCCGCCAGATGAGGATCGCTGCAGCTGCCGTCGAGCTGCCCACCAGGGGCGACAGCAAGGTCGCCGAGGTCAGCTCCGCGGCGCCGGCACCACCGGGCAGCAGGCTGAACTGGCCGGCGCTCAAGGCCAGCATCTGCACCAGAAAGCTCGGAATCCATCCCAGGTCCGACCCCAGGCCGCGCAGGGCCAGGTAGAGCACGCTGTAACGTAGGCCCCAATGCAGGCAGGTCAGGGTGAAGACCATGGCCAGCGTGCGTTTGGGCAGCCGCCAGGTGTCTGCCAGGGCGCCCAGGAAGTGCAGCAGTTTGCGCGCCCAGCGTCGGCGACGTGCTTCGGAGAGGCCCACGCGCCGCAGGCAGCGACCATTGAAGCGCATCACCGTACGACGCCAGCGCAGCAGCGCGATCACCACGGCCAGGACGCCACAGAGCAGCAGTGCGCTGCTGACCAGCATCGACTCCTGACTTCTGCCCAGGCTGTGAAACAACGCGTAGCCGGCGATCCCCAGCAGGGCGCAGATGAAGAACGCCAGATCGTTGAGCTGGTCCATGGCGAACGCGGCGCCACTGCGCGCAGGGGCGATGCGTTCCTTGTTCAGCAGCGTGATCAGCGCCACTGGGCCGCCACTGCCGCCGGGGGTGGTGCAGATGGCGAACTCGGTGGCCATGACCACGCCCACGCTCTTGAGCCGGCCCAGGTGGGCGCCTTGCTGGCCCAGCAGCAGGCGAAGGCGCATGGCGTTGAGGATCCAGCACAACACGATCATGCCCAGCAGCCCGGCCATCAGCCCCGGTGGGAAGGTTTTCAGGCGCGGTAGCAGCTCACTGCCGCCGAGAAAGGCCGGGACCAGCACGGCCAGGGCCAGTGCGGCGCCCAGCCAGGCGAAACGGCTCATGCAGCGACCCTGTGGTCCAGCCAGGTCGACTTGGTCATGGGCACGCGGCCTTGCGCCAACAGCTCGCGCACGGCCTCGAGCCAGTACTCACGCGACGACTGATGGCGCATGTCCACCGGGTGCAGGCCCAGGCGCAGGCTGTCGGCGCTCTCCAGGCGGCGGCGCTGCCAGTCGCACAACAGCCGTGACAGCCCGCGGCGCCAGGCACTGCGGGCGCTCCAGACCAGGCCAGGGGCAGTGATCGGGGTGAAATCGGGCAGGCTGTACAAGTGTTGTGGCGTGCTGGTGTAGCGCAGCGGCAAGGTTTTCAGGGCCTCGCGCGTGCCTTCGCTCATCAGCCAGGCCGGTGCGACGAACCCGGCCAGCGGCCAGTCCTGGCGTTCGAAGAGCGCCATGCCTTCGTGCAGGCGCTCGAGCGCGGCGGCCTGGCTCAGGCCATAGAACTCACCTTCGTGCGTGTAGATCCGGCGCATGAAGAACTCTTTCGGCGAGCGAGCGGCCGGGCCATCGTCGGCGTGGTAGTAGCCGTGCAGCGCCAGCTCGTCGCCCTTGGCCAGGCGCCGTTCGAGCAGGCTGCAGAAGTCTGGCGAGCGCGACAGTGCATTGCGGTGGTGGAAATCAGGCACCACCAGCCAGGTCATCGGCACATCGCCCATGGCGTCCACGGCTTCCACGAACGGGCGGTAGTCCGGCCAGGTTTCCGGGGCGACATCGTGCAGCACCACCATCAGGCTGCGGGTCTTTGGCGTAGCGTCATGCATGGGCCAGCACCTCGGATGGCTGACCCAGCACCGCCTGGTAATGCCCCAGCAAGCCGTTGACCACGGCATCCCAGGCGTAATGCTGCTCGACATGGCGGCGTGCTTGTGCGCCCAGCTTGCGCGTACCCTCTTCGAAGGCTTCGCGTACCGCCTCGGCCATCGCACGGCCATCGTTGGGGCGGCAGAGCCGGCCACACTGGTCGTTGACCAGTTCGCTGAAGGCGCCGGCCCGCACGGCCACCACCGGGGTGCCGCTGGCCATGGCCTCGAGGATCACCAGGCCGAAGGTTTCCTGGTCGCCGGCATGCACCAGCAAGTCGGCGCTGGCCATCAGGCGCGCGACGTCCTGGGCAGGCGAGAAATGGTTGATGACGCTGACGTTGTCGGGTACGGCGGTAGGCATGTTCGAGCCGACCAGCAGCAAGTGATAGGGCTTGCCCAGCTGACGCATGCAGTCGAGCAGCACCGGCAGGTTCTTTTCCCGCGAGCCGCGCCCGGCGAAGACCAACAGGCGCGCCGTGTCCGGGATGCCGAGCCGTGCCCGCAGCTGCGTGTCGCGTTGATCGGGGTGGAAGGTCGTCAGGTCGACGCCCAGGCGTTGCACGTGCACGTCCTTGACGCCCAGGCGGGTCAGCTTGTCCGCCATGACCTGGCTGGGCGCCAGCACGCGGTCGAAGTTGCCGTACAGCTTGCTGACGTAGGCTTCCACGTTGGGCGTGAACCAGCCGCCCATGCGGTTCTTGACCAGCAATGGCAGGTCGGAGTGGTAGAAGCCGATCACCGGTACATCGAGTTGGCGGCGCGCTTCCAGGGCGGCCCAGGCGGTGAAATAGGGGTCGCCGACCTCGATCAGGTCCGGCTGCAGGCGGCGCAGCACCTTGCACCAGGGCGCCAGCCGGACGGGGAAGCGGTAGCCGTTGCCGAAGGGCAGGGCCATGGCGGGCACCTTGTAGATGCCATTGGCGTCGCTGGGCTTGGGGCCGGGAATCAAAAGACTGTGTTGCACGCCTGGCATGGTGCCCAGGCGACGGTGCTTGGCATCGAGGTAAGTACGTACACCTCCGCTGGCCGGGGCGTAGAACATGGTGATGTCAGCGATGTGCACGATCAGCATCCCTCCGGGATCGTCTTGGTGGTCTGTCATCCGGCAGTAACAGTCCGGAGATGACGCGCCTACCCATTGACCGTCCCGAAGGGTGATTTGTTCGATCGGCGAGACGGCTGCACGCCGCGAGTTGCGGCGGCGGCAGCGTCATGCGTACACGCGCGAAAGCCGATGCCTGCGCCAGGAAAGGCGTGCAGTTCCTCGCAAGCGTCTCACGCTCGCGTGCCGCTTGCCTCAGATCCTGAAACTGCCCACCAACTGCTTGAGTCGAGCCGCCTGCTGTTCCAGGTCGGTGCAGGCGCGCAGGGTGGCTTGCAGGTTCTCCACGCCTTCCTGGTTGAGCAGGTTGATCTCGTTGATGTCCATGTTGATCGAGTCGACCACGGCGGTCTGCTCTTCGGTGGCGGTTGCTACCGACTGGTTCATGCCATCGATCTCGCCGATACGCTGGGTCACGCTGCCCAGTCGCTCGCCCGCCTGGTTGGCGATCTCGACGCTGTCCTGGCTATGGCGCTGGCTCTGGCCCATGGTGTCGACCGACTCGCGCGCGCCGACCTGCAGCTCCTCGATCATCGTCTGCACCTGTTGCGCCGATTCTTGCGTACGGTGCGCCAGGTTGCGCACTTCATCGGCGACCACGGCGAAACCACGACCGGCTTCACCGGCCCGGGCCGCTTCGATCGCTGCGTTGAGCGCAAGCAGGTTGGTCTGCTGCGAGATGCTGGTGATCACCTCGAGGATCTGGCCGATGTTCACCGTCTTGCTGTTGAGCTGCTCGATGTGTCCGCTGGAGCTGACGATCAGGTCGGACAGGCGCGTCATCGCCTGGATGTTGCGATCCACCACCTGCTGGCCTTCTTCGGCCAGCAGGCGCGCCGAGGTGGCATGCTGGGACGCCTGGGCCGCGTTGTTGGCGATTTCCTGGGCCGCAGCGCCCAATTCGTTGATCGCGGCCGCCACGCTGTTGGTGCGGTTGGATTGCTCGTCCGAGTTGCTCATCGACGAGTTGGACGCGCTGACCACGCGCAGTGCCACTTCATTGACCTGCTCGGTGGCCGACGACACCTCGATGATGGAGGTGTGGATGCGCTCGACGAAGCGGTTGAAGGCCGTGCCCAGAATGCCGAACTCGTCCTGGTGGTGGATGCGCAGGCGTTTGGTCAGGTCGCCTTCGCCCTCGGCGATGTCTTCCATGGCCCGGGTCATGGTGTGCAGGGGCTGCATCAGCGCGCGAATCAGCAGGCCGAGCAGGGCGATGATGATCACCACCGCCACCACCGTGGCGATCACCGCCGAGGTGCGGAAGGTGCTGAGCATGGCATAGGCATCGGCCTTGTCGACCGACAGGCCCACGTACCAGTTGGCGTTCGGCAGGCCCTTGACCGGGGTGAAGCTCAGCAGACGAGCCTTGCCATCGACGTCGACCTCATTCAGTTCCTGGGTCAGGCGCGGCGTTTGTCCAGGGAAGACGTCCGTCAGGGACTTCATCACCAGGTCGTGATCAGGGTGCACCAGGATCTTGCCCTAGTCGTTGACCAGAAACGCATAGCCCATGCCGCCAAAATCCAGCGCGTTGATGATCTGCACCAGTCCGTCGAGCGCCAGGTCGCCACCGACCACGCCGATGTCACGCGAGACGTTGGAGAGGATACCGATGACCATCTTGTTGGTGGTCAGGTCGATATAGGGCTCGGTGAGGATCGCCCCACTGGCGTTCATGCCGTCCTTGTACCAGGGGCGGGTGCGCGGGTCATAGCCGGCCGGCATCGGCGAGTCGGGGCGCACGCTGAAGCGGCCATCGGTACGGCCCAGGTAGGCGGTGAGAAAGCTCGAGGTGACGGCCTTCTGGCCCATGAAGACTTCCGCGCTGTCTGGTGCCTGCGCGATGTTCTGCGCCAGGTTTTCCACCAACTTGATCCGGCCATCGAGCAGGTTACGGATGTTGGTCGACGTGGACTCGCCCATCTCGTTCAGGTAGCTCTCCAGGTCGGCGCGGATCGCGTTGCGCTGGAGGTAGTCGTTGTACAGCGTGAACAGGGTGAAGGCGAGTATGACGATCAGTGACGCCGCCAGCAGGATCTTGTGGCTGAATTTCAAGCTTTTGTTCATGGCGTAATCGGTTCCGCAAGGGGATGGAACAGGGTATTCGAGCGGGTGGGATCGGCGCTCACCGCGCGCTGCCCGCATGTCGTTTCGGATTCGTTCCTGATATTCCGTCGGACATCGACAGGTGGTATCGGCTGGGGAGGGGGGAATCTTGAGG